>NZ_CVLB01000001.1:0-747978 GCF_001049755.1 Brachyspira suanatina
TACCAACTTCACTTGGTACATTATGCATTACAAGCAAAGTATCTTTATTGAATACCCATAGTCTTATCCAATGAGTTAGAACTGCTCCAGCAGTAATTGATATTTCATCTATTACTTTCTGCCAATCTACTATGATTAATAAACCTCCTAGATAGCGATTATCTATTTTTGAATTTATAGGAGAAATGATAGCAGTGATCCATTTACCATTAGGGTCTTTATATATAGAATCTGCTAAAGTAGGTTTTTTAGCAGCATCGTATATTCTCCATAAATCTGGATATAGATCATTTACTTTTTTACCTACATCAGTATTATTTCCTTCTGAATTATTTAATATAGTCCCATTTGGTTCTATTAAAGATATACTTTTAGCATAAGGATTTTTCCCTGCAACTAATTTCATTGAATTTATAAGTTCAGCTTCATCATCAGGATTTCTATACTCCATATAATTTATTACAGAAGAAAAAGAAGCATAAGTATCTGATAAAATTAGCTGGTTTTCAATTAGAGAATCGAAAAATGTAGAATATCCTTTTATTGTAGTTCCAAATCCATCATAAGAAGATTTATCTATAGCTTTTTTTGACATATATACTAATGTGGATATGGAAATAATTAAAAGCAATGCGATAAAAACATTAACTACAATAGGTATTTGAACATTTAAACTATTAAATCTCTTTTTCATAATACAGACCCCAATAAAGTTATATAAATAAAAATTTAAAATACTAGCTATCTAGAATATAAAAAATTGTAAAGATATATCGATTATAGTTGATATATTCTTTATGAATAACAATTTTCATTATATTGATGAAATCTAGTAACTCTTAACACCACTATATAGTATAATAGTTAAAATACTATATGTCAAATGTTTTATTATTCATACATTTTTTTGTAAAACTTGTGTAACTATGTATATATTTTTTTAATAAAAATATATACATAGTACATTAAAATAATGATAATTAATTTGACTTTTATCTTATTTATAGTACAATATATAAGCATTGATAGTATATTAATTTTATGAATTTAATATACTCTTAATGTTTATTCCCAAAATCTCATTTTAATTAAATAAAGGAGAAAAAAATCGTGAAACTCCCAAAAGTCAATGATTTAGGCTTTTTCGAGATTCGTCTCGAAAGTATAGGCGGAATGGGTGCTAATAGTGCTGGTAAAATGCTTGCAGAAGTAGGTGTTTTGACTCAAGGTTTCTATGGCGCTGCATTCTCAAGTTATGGTTCAGAAAAGAAAGGTTCTCCAGTTAAATCTTTCGTAAGATTTTCTGATACAGAAGTTAGAGTAAACTCTACAGTAGAAGAGCCTCATGTTGTGGCTGTATTCCATATGAATCTTCTTAAAAACCCTATGACATTAGCTGGTGTTAAAGAAGATGCTATCGTTATTTTTAACACTAATAAAACACCTGATGAAGCAAGAGATTTTGCTAAATTACATGGTGGTAAAGTAGTTTGTGTTGATGCTATTAAAATCGCTAATGATTTAAAACTTCCTTCACAAGCAGCTAACACTATCATTATGGGTGCTATGGTTAATCAGCTTGACTTTATAGATTCTGCTAAATTTGAAGAGCAAATCAGAAAGCAATTCTCAGGTAAGAAACCTGAATTAGTAGAACCTAACGTTGAAGCTTTCAGAAGAGGCGGAAGCGACTCTGTAGTAAAAGATTTCCCTGCAGACGGTAAATATCCATATATACCTTACAAAAAACCAGAACCTGTTTATGGTAAAAACAACCAATTAACAGGCGGTTATATCAATGCTGCTGGTAACTCTACTTTAAAAGATTTACAAGTTACTCGTACAGGTAATATACCAGTATTCAATCCTAAAAACTGTATAGACTGTGCTAACTGTGAAGTTGTTTGTCCGGACCTTTGTATCGTTTGGGAAAGAGGTGTTGATAGAAAAGATGCTTCTAAAACAAATGTTATGAATATGATGGGTATTGATTATCAATATTGTAAAGGCTGCTTAAAATGCGTTAGAGCTTGTCCTAAAGGACCTTATGCTCCTAAACAGCTTCCTAAAGAAGAACAAGCTTTAAGAATAGAAGTAGAAGCAGAATGTAATGTTGATGAACTTACATACAGACGTTATAAAAAATAATAAGGAGCGAATAAATGGCTAACAAATATAATCTTGCTGAACAAGAAAACATACTTGAAAGTGGTAATGAATTAGCAGCCATTGCAGCCGCTCAAATCAATTATCACGTAATGGGTTATTACCCAATCACTCCATCTACTCAAATTGCTGAGTACTTAGATGAAATGAAAGCTAATGGAAGACACACTGTT
The DNA here is from genome assembly GCF_001049755.1 of Brachyspira suanatina. Classification (NCBI taxonomy): domain Bacteria; kingdom Pseudomonadati; phylum Spirochaetota; class Spirochaetia; order Brachyspirales; family Brachyspiraceae; genus Brachyspira; species Brachyspira suanatina. Next base: position 2,340 of record NZ_CVLB01000001.1, read on the forward strand.
TGTATGATCCCTGGTGATGGTGAACATGGTGCTGCTGGTATCTGTTATGGTGCTACTACTGCTGGCGGTAGAGTTTTCAATGCTACTTCTGCTAACGGTCTTCTTTTTGCTATGGAACAATTACCTGTTCAAGCTGGTACTAGATTCCCTATGGTATTAAACGTTGTAAACAGAACTGTTTCTGGTCCATTAGATATTAAATGTGACCAATCTGATATTATGATGGCTCTTAACACTGGTTGGATCATCATTATGGCTCATACTACTCAGATGGTTTACGACTTCAATATCTTTGCTTTAAAAATTGCTGAAAGAGCTAAACTTCCTATCATAGTTTCTTCTGACGGATTCTTCACTTCTCACCAGAAGAAAAAAATACACCTTTTCAAAAATGATAAGGATGTACAAGACTTCTTAGGTACTTATACTCCTGAAGTTACTTCAGTTGAACCAGGAAAAAATCCTGTTACAATTGGACCTTACATGAACGAAGATGAGTTAACTGGAAGTAAATTACAGCTTTCTCAAGCTTTAGAAGATTCTAGAGCTATTATCTTAGATGTATTTGAAGAGTTTGCTTCTCTTTCTGGAAGAAAATACTCTCCTATAGAAACTTATAACATGGAAGGAGCTGAAGTTGCTTTAATGCTTTGTGGTTCTGCTTATGAAACTGGCACTTTAGCTGTTGACGAAATGAAAAAAGCTAATCCTAACCTTAAAATAGGTGCATTTGCTATCACTCAAATTCGTCCTTTCCCTGAAAAAGAATTACAAAAATTATTAGCTAATGTTAAAGTTGTAGTAGTAGGTGACAGACAAGATTCATACTCTGGTATGGGCGGTAATATGTCTACTGAAATCAGAGCTGCTTTGAAAAACGATGTAAACAATAAATCTTCTATTGTAAGCAGAGTTTATGGTCTTGGCGGTACTGAATTTACTCTTGAAAAAGCTAAAGAATTATTTGAATTAGGTTTAAAAGAATTAGCTAACCCTGGTTCTGTTGAAAAACATTCTTACTTAGAGCAATATATGGGTCATGCTGGTGTTGAAATGAAACCTATACATGAACATCTTACTTTAGAGAGCCAAAAATCTGGTATAACTGTTACTATGAACGAACAAACTCATAAACTTGAAGTTAAAGTTCCACCTCTTAGAGAATTAACTGGTAAAGCTTATCGTTATGCTCAAGGTCATGGTGCTTGTAACGGTTGTGGTATCTTCTCTGGTATCAATACTTTCATGAAAGGTATCGAAGGTGAGGTTGTTCTTTTAGTACATACTGGTTGTTCTATGGTTGTTACTACTGGTTATCCTTACAGCTCTTATAGAACTACTTATGTTCACAACTTATTCCAAAACGGTGCTGCTACTCTTTCTGGTGTTGTTGAAATGTATCATGAAAGAAAAAGAAGAGGAGAAATTCAAGGACCTGAAGATCCTACTTTCATAATGGTTACTGGTGACGGTGGTCATGATATAGGTATGGGACCTTCTATTGGTGCTGCTATTAGAAATCACAAAATGATTATATTAGAATATGATAATGAAGGATACATGAACACTGGTAACCAATTATCATTCTCTACTCCTATAGGACATAGAACTTCTACTTCTAACGTTGGTAAAGCTGAAGTTGGTAAACAGTTTAACCACAAAGATGTTGCTCAGATTTTTGCTGGTTGTCATATACCTTATGTTGCTACTGGCTGTGAATCTTATCCTTTAGATTTGATTAAGAAAGCTGCTAAAGCTCAGTGGTATGCTAATCATCATGGTACTGCTTTTGTTAAACTTCTTATCGCTTGTCCATTGAACTGGAAATCTCCTGATGATATGGGTAAAGATGTTATTAAAGCTGCTGTTGATTGCTGCTTCTTCCCATTATATGAAGTTGAACATGGTATTACTACTATTACTACTATGATAGCTGATGATAAAAAATTACCTGTTACTGAATGGTTGAAAATGATGGGTAAAACTAAACACCTTCTTAAACATCAAGACTTACTTGACTCTTTCCAAAAAGAAGTTGACAGAAGATGGACTAGAATCAAAGCTATGCATGAAAGTCCTGTTCTATAATAAGTTAATAGCTTAAAATAAAGATGACGGTTGTTTATCTGATAGGGTAGGCAGCCGTTATTTTTGTTTTTAAGCTTTATTATGAATCCATCCCATTACTATTTTCAATGTAAATAAAAATTTGAACTTCATTTTTCTTAATTACTTAATCTGAAAATATAGCTCCTACTAGATTTATTTAAATTTGCTGTATACTAAGCCGCACGCAGAACAAAATTATAAATATTGATTGATTAAAAATAAAATTTTGATTATAAAAAATAGCCAATTAACCGTGCGTTAAATAGGTTTTCAAATTTAAATAACACTTGGGCGGGTGCTAACATTTCTAATAAAACAATAAAGTTAATTTAAGTTAAAATGTGTAGATTAAGCAGAAAATTTTAAAGGGCGGGGTATTTAAATAAATTCAAAAATTATGTATTGAATTATTAAATAATTTTGGTAACATATAGGTATTATTTTTAAGGACTATTATATGAAAACTTATGAGAGATTTATAAAATATACATCTTTTAATACTACTTCAAACAGCAGAAATGAGAATCAAACACCAAGTACAGAAGGACAAAGAGTATTCGCTGAATATTTAGTAAATGAATTAAAAACAATGGGTATTGATAATGCTTATATAGATGATAAATCTTTTGTATATGCTTCGATACCTGCATCTAAAGGAAAAGAGGATAAGCCTAAATTAGGATTCATTGCACATTTAGATACCAATGAAGATGCACCGGGAGAAAATATAAAAACTAATATTATTAAAAATTATGACGGTAAAGATATTGTTTTAAATAAGGAAAAAAATATAGTTTTAAGCAGTAAAAAGTTTGATAATTTAAATAAATACATAGGCAATGATTTAATAGTAACAGACGGAACTACTCTTTTGGGTGCTGATGATAAGGCTGGTATTGCAGAAATTATGACTATGGCTGAAATTCTAATGAATGATAAAACAATAGAGCATGGAGAAATAAAAATAGCTTTCACTCCTGATGAGGAAATAGGAGAAGGTATTGAATACTTTGATATTGAAAAGTTTAATGCAGATTTTGCTTATACTATAGACGGCGGAGAGATTGGAGAAATAGAGTATGAGAATTTTAATGCCGCTTCTTGTAAAATAAAAGTTAATGGAGTGAATGTGCATCCGGGCTATTCTAAAAATAAAATGAAGAATGCTATTTTATTTGCAATGGAATTTAACTCTATGCTTCCAGCAGAACAAAAGCCTCAGTATACAGAAAAGTATGAAGGTTTTTATCATCTATCATATATAGAAGGTACAGAAGAAAAAGCAGAGCTTGAATATATTATAAGAGATCATGATTTAGAGAAGTTCAATAATAAAAAAGAATTCATAAAAGATATTTGCAGTTTTTTAAATAAAAAATACGGCGAAAATACATTTATATGTGATATTAAAGATAGCTACTATAATATGAAAGAAAAAATACTTCCTCATATGCATTTAATTGATAATGCTAAAAAGGCTTTTAATGAATGCGGAATAAAAGAAAAAATAGTACCTATTAGAGGCGGTACTGATGGGGCTAGATTATCTTTTAGAGGATTGCCTTGTCCTAATTTATCAGCTGGAGGAGAAAATTTTCACAGCAGATTTGAATACATTCCTGTTCAGTCTTTAGAAAAAATGACAGAGGTTATATTAAAAATAGTAAGCATATATTCTAATTAAATTAAAAAATAATAAAGTGAGCGGGTATGTATTAAGTTTTTAAATTTACTTACATTTGCCTGCCCAAGATTTGTTTAATTTTTTGAGTATATACCTAAACAAATATACTTTGTCAAAAATAAATTTATATTTTCTTTTTTATATCTGGGGCTTTGCTGCGAAGCACACAGTCGTGCCAGCCCCCACTTCTTTTGCGACCGAGAAGTACTGTTAAGTATTGCCACAGGCGAAGCCCGCCTACGGCGAGAAGCTATATCTTCGACAAGCTTGGATACGCTTCGCGAAAGGCTACATATAGGATTTTATTTAAGAGGTTATCTTACATATAAGACAATTTTAGTATGATTTTGTACTAATTTTATACTTGCACTTTTTGGTTCTTTTTGCGGCGGGAAAAAGAACAACAAAAAATTGACAAACTCTAAAATTTTTAGTATACACCGCACGCAGAACTAAATTTAAAATATATATTTATTCATAAATACAAATTTTATTATATTATAAAATTTCACTTACCGTGCGTTAAATAGTACTGATTATAATACTATCAATTTTTTCAAAACTATATTATATTAGAATGCATTAAAAATATTAAAAGGAAGTATTTATATGGGACTTTATATTGTAATTAATATTATAATATTGTTGGCTCTAATTGGATTACTCTATTTTATGCAAAAGAAGCATATGAATTTCACAATTAGAGTATTATCAGCTTTAGTTTTAGGCTTGGCTTTAGGGTTCGTACTTAGAACAGTTTATGCCTCAAATATGGAAATAGTAAATCAAAGTATCGTTTGGTACAATGTAGTAGGTAACGGTTATGTGAGATTATTACAGATGTTAGTTATGCCTTTAATTTTTGTTTCTATAACTATGGCTCTTCTTAACATAAAAGGTAATAGTAACAATCTAGGCAAAATGACTATGATAATTATTGGCGTACTAATGATAACAACAGCAATATCTGCTTTAGTTGGATTTTTAACAGCTAAAGGATTTGGTTTAGATGCTTCAAAACTTCAGTCATTGGTAGGCGATATATCAAAAGGTGCTTCAAATTATGAGGGTAGATTGGAAGAATTTTCATCAAGACCAGTTCCTCAGCAATTATTAGATATCATACCTACAAATCCATTTGCAGCATTAGCCGGTATGGGAGGATCGCCTACACTTTCAGTTGTATTTTTTGCAGCTTTAGTGGGTTCTTCTGCATTGGGACTTAGAAAGAAAAAGCCTGAAGTTTTTGAATTTTTCCAAAAGATTATGCAGTCTTTGCATGATGTTGTTATGAAGATAGTAGCTTTCGTTATGAGATTAACTCCATTCGGTGTATTAGCTCTTATGGCAAAATTCATGGCTACAAGCGATTTGAATGCATTCGCTCAATTAGGTCAATTCCTTCTAGCCTCTTATATATCTATAATAATTATGCTTATAGTTCATAGTATAATACTTATGATATTTGGATATAATCCTATCAAATATTATACTAAAGCATTTACAGTTTTAACATTTGCTTTCTCATCAAGAACAAGTGCAGGTACTTTGCCTTTAACTGTTTCAGCTTTAAAAGATAAAATGGGGATATCTGAAGGAGTTTCAAATTTATCAGCTTCTCTTGCTGTAACAATAGGACAGAATGGATGTGCTGGTATTTATCCTGCTATGGTAGTTGCTATGATTGCACCTACTTTAGGAATTAATCCTCTTGAACCTGCATTCTTAATAAAGGCTGTTATAATAATTGCTATTGGAAGTTTCGGAATTGCCGGAGTTGGAGGAGGAGCTACAAATGCCGCTTTGATTACGCTTTCAGCTTTAGGTTTTCCTGTAGGTTTAGTAGCTATACTTTTAGGAATAGAGCCTCTTATTGATATGGGAAGAACCATGCTTAATGTTAATGATGGTATGGTTACTGCTGCTGTTACAGGAAAAATCTGCAAGGAAGTGGATATGGATAAATTCAATTCCAATGATAATACCAGTTCTAATGAAGCAGAAGCTATGTAATTAATTAAAATATTATAATAAAAGTTTTAGGTATTCCAAATAAATTGGGATACCTATTTTTATATTAGATAAAATTTATATATCTGATAACCGCACGGTGAACAAAGTTGAAAAACATAATGAAATTTGAATTATAATATAAATTTTTAGTTTTGCTAAAATGTGGGGGTATATTCGCAATAAATTTAAAAAAACTTGGGTGGGCAGCTAAAATAACATGTAATATTGAAAAAGAAAAATAATTTAAAAACTACAGAATAAATTAAAAAAACTAAAGGGTGGGCGAGTGTAATTAAGTTTTAAAACTTTATTTACATACCCCCCCTTTATTCTTTATCACTACAATCTGCAATTTTCAATTTATTTATACTTAAAGCTAATGAAGAAATTATAGCACCCACCCAAGTGCAGATTAGATTTTTAATTTAATACTACGCACGCTTTATCTATTTTTATATATAGCAAAATTTGAATACTAAATTAATTTATATTTTTTATTTAGTTTACCGTGCGTAAATTAAAACTCTATATTGTTATTAGCACAAAACTCTTCAGCAGTTTTTATATTTTCTTTTGCAAGTGAAGTAATACATTTTACTATTAATTTTTTATCATCTTTTTTAGCAAAGCTGTATGCATCAGAAAAATATTTGTAAGCCTCTTCATTAAAAATATTTTTCTTATTGTTCATTTTATCTAATTGTATATAAATGTACGCTATGCTGTTATTAGCTAGAGCATGTTTACTATTTAGTTTTAAAGCATATCTAAAACATAATAAAGCATTGTTATAATATTTATTTGCATTGTCATTATCTTTCATTGATAAATAAATATTAGCTAATTTTGTAGTAGTATAACCCATACTGTCATAAATTGAAGCATTGTTTAAATTGTCATTTATTTTTAAAGCTAAACCCTTTTCATAATATAATAAAGCATCATTAAGTAAATCTATAGCCCTTTGAGTGTTGCCATATTTAAATTCATTGTTGGAATATTTTGTCTTTGAAAATCCTATTCCATTATAAGCATTAGCATATTTAGGATCAATTTCTAAAGCCCTTATATAATCTTCAAAAGCTTCATTGTAAAGTTTTAATTCTACTTTGCTGAGCCCTCTGTTATAATAAGCATCAATAGAAGACTTATCAGCTTCAATAACTTTAGTGTAGCAGTCTATAGCTTTTTGATGCTCTTTCAAAGAATCATAACATATACCTATATTAAAATAAGCATCCATTATGGTATTATCAATCTCTATTACTTTATAAAAATCTTTTATAGCCTCATTGTATAATTCCATTTCAATTTCAGCTAAAGCCCTGTTATAATATGGATCAGGAGTATTCGGATTAAGTTCAATAACTCTAGCATAATATTTCAAAGCTGTTTCATATTCCTCTAAAGCATCATAAGATAAAGCTAAATGATAATTAGCATATACACTTTCATTATCAAGCTCTATAACTTTTTTGAAATCTTTAATAGCTAATTCATAATTAGAACTTCTATAATGTACAAGCCCTCTTTCATTATAGGCATTAATATATTGCGGGTCTAATTCTATGGCTTTGTTTATATATTTTAAAGCTTCATCTAATTCATTTAAATATGAATTAGTAAGCCCTCTATAATAATAAAATTCAGCATCTTCACTGTATAATGAAATAGCCTTATCAAAATCTTCTATAGCTTCTTTATATAAATGCATCCTGCCTTTTAGTAACGCTCTATTATTATATAAATATGCATCATTTTGTTCTAGTTCTATAGCTTTATTATAATCCTCTAATGCCTCATCATACATCTGCATTTCATTTTTTATAAGACCTCTATTATTGTATGAATAAGTATCTTCAGGATTTAATTCTATAGCTTTATTATAATCTGCTAAAGCATCTTCATATAGTTCTAAAGATTCTTCAGCTAATGCTCTGTTATAATATGAATAGTATATATCATCATTTATTTCTATTATTTTTGTATAATAATTAATAGATTCTTTATAATTTCCTAACTTGTATTCAAGAAGTCCCATATCATTATATATGCTGATAATATTATCTTCATCGGCGTATTCTAATGCTTTTTTATAATCGTCCATAGCCTCTTTATATAACTCTAAGCTGTTTTTAGTAAGCCCCCTGAAATAATAGGCATTAGAATAATTGCCGTCTAATTCAATGGCTTTATCAAAGTCATTAATGGCATCTTCATATAGACCTAAGAAAAATTCTGTTAAACCCTTAGAATAATATGAATCGCTGTCATCATCTCTTAATTGTATAACTTTATTAAAGTCGGATAATGCCTCTTCATACATATTAAGATATCTTTTAGAATGTCCTCTGTAATAGTATGCATCATCAATTTCATCATCTAATAATAAAGATATATCAAAGTTTTTTATAGCTTCCTCATATCTTCCCAAATAAAAATATCCTAATCCTATATAGTATATAGCTTCAGCATCATCTTCATTAAACTCTAAAACTTTTTTGAAATCTTTTATTCCTTCTTCATATTGTCCTAAATATGATTTTGAATGTCCTCTGTTGTAGTAGGCATTAGATTTATCTGGAGACAACTCTATTACTTTGTCAAAATTTTTAATAGCTTCCTCGTAGTTTTTTAAATTAAAATATGATAGTCCTCTATTATAGTAAGTATCCACTAAAATATTATGAGTAGTATTTATATCTTCATCTTTTATATTTTTTCCTTCTTCATCATCTTCATTATCATAAGAATCGCTGTATATAATAAATTCGCTGTCTGAATATGCAATAATATCTCTATTATATATATATATAACTTCATCTAAATATTCTATTGCTTTTTTATAATCTTTTCCTATAAAAGCTTCATTTCCTAAATCAAATAATCTTTCTATCTTCTTTTTATCATCCATATTCATTTATCATTACTCCAATAATAGACTATTCTTATAATTATATACAAAAATATAATAATTACTATATATAATAGTTAATATTATTCATATGAATAGTTAGTATTATTCATTGATTTATTTTTATTTTTATAATAAATTTTGACAAACGTATATTTTTAAATATAATATAATATTGTTCTAATATTTACTAATATATTTTTTTAAAATTAAAAAAGTTTAATATCAATGAAGGAGGGTATATGGCTAAAGGTAGAGTTACTATTGATAGAGAACAATGTAAAGGATGTTCTAACTGCATATCTGTTTGTCCAACTAAGATACTGTATTTAGATAAAGAAAATATGAATTCTTGGGGGTATTATCCTGCAGCTATTACTGATATGGAAAAATGTATAGGCTGTGCTAATTGTGCTATGATGTGTCCGGATATATGTATAACAGTTGAAAGGTTAGATAAGGAGGAGGGTAAATAATGGCTAGAACATTAATGAAAGGAAATGAAGCTATGGCTAGTGCGGCTATTGCTGCAGGATGTAAATGTTTTTTTGGGTATCCTATTACTCCGCAGAATGAGATACCTGAATTTATGTCAAAAGCTATGTATGAATCAGGCGGATCATTTGTGCAGGCAGAAAGTGAGGTTGCTGCTATTAATATGGTTTATGGTGCGGGAGGAGCTGGGGTAAGAGCTATGACTTCTTCTTCTTCTCCAGGTATAGCTTTAAAACAGGAAGGTGTATCATATCTTGCCGGTGCGGAAGTTCCTGCTGTTATACTTAATGTTATGAGAGGAGGTCCTGGACTTGGAAGTATACAGCCTTCACAAAGCGATTATAATATGATGACTAAAGGCGGCGGAGATGGGGATTATAATTGTCCTGTTTTAGCACCTGCGAATTTACAGGAAGCTGCTGATATGATAATGGAGGCTTTTGATATAGCCGATCATTACAGAACTCCTGTTTATGTTGCTGCTGACGGTTTTATAGGGCAGATGATGGAGCCTGTAGATATAGTATATAAGCCAAAGTATGAGATAAAAGAAAAGACTTGGGCTGCATGCGGAAAAAGAGGAAAAAGAGAAAAAAATAATATAATTAACTCTCTTTATTTAGAGCCTGAATTATTATATGAACATAATCTTCATTTGCAGAAAAAATACGATGAAATAAAAGAAAAAGAAGCAAGAGCAGAGAAATACCATACAGATGATGCTGAATTAATATTTGTTTCTTATGGTACTATGTCAAGAATAGTAAGAGGTGTTGTTGATAAATTTAGAGAAGAAGGCAAGAAGGTTGGTATGATTAGACCTCAAACTTTATGGCCTTTTCCTGTTAAAGCATTTGATAATCCTAATTGCAAAATGTATATAAGTATTGAACTGAGCATGGGACAAATGGTTGATGATGTAAAACTCGCAGTGGAATGTAAAGTTCCTGTTAAATTCTATGGAAAGGCTGGCGGTTTGGTACCTACTTCTTATGAAATAATAGATAATGTGAGAGTTTTAGCAGGAGGTTTATTATGACAGTATTTGAAAAATCAAAAGGATTAACAGATGCCAGGACACATTATTGTCCTGGATGTATGCATGGTACTTCTCAAAGAATAATAGCTGAATGTTTAGAAGAACTTAATGTACTTGACAGAACCGTAGGAATAGCTTCAGTAGGTTGTTCAGTACTAGCTTATAAATATTTTAATTGCGATATGCAGCAGGCAGCGCATGGAAGAGCTCCGGCTGTTGCTACAGGTATAAAAAGAGCCATTCATGACAGCGTTGTATTTACACTTCAAGGTGATGGAGATTTAGCTGCAATAGGTACTGCCGAGATAGTACATGCCGCTGCAAGAGGAGAAAATATTACAGTAATATTTTTGAATAATGCAATTTACGGTATGACAGGCGGACAGATGGCTCCTACAACTTTGGAAGGACAAAGAACAACTACTACACAAGCCGGAAGAGATTTCCACAGAGCAGGCAAACCTATAAGAGTATGCGAAATGCTTGCTACTTTGGAAGGAGCTACTTTTGTTGAGAGAGTTGCTTTAGACAGTCCTGCAAATATTAGAAAGGCTAAAGTTGCTGTTAAAAAGGCTTTTGAAAATCAGATTGCAGGAAAAGGATTTTCTATAGTAGAAATGCTTACAAGCTGTACTACTAACTGGGGAATAGCACCAACTGAATCTCATAAATGGATAAGAGAATATATGATACCTCATTATCCTCTTGGTAATTTTAGAAATGACGGTTAAAAAAGGAGGGAATATATGAGTACAGAAAGAATTATTTTTGCAGGCTTCGGCGGACAGGGTGTTATGTCTATGGGACAGATGATAGCCTATGCCGGAATGATAGAAAATAAGCATGTTACTTGGTGTCCTTCTTATGGCCCTGAGATGAGAGGAGGTACTGCTAATTGTTCAGTAGTTGTAAGTGATGAACTTGTAGGCTCTCCTATGATTTCTCATGATGCCAGTGCGGCAGTTATTATGAATCTTCCTTCTCTTACCAAATTTGAAAAAGATGTTCTTCCTAATGGAATACTTTTAATAAATTCATCTTTGATAGATAAAAAGGCTTCAAGAGATGATATAAAAGTTGCTTATGTTGAAGCAAATAAAATTGCAGGCGATATAGGCAATCCTAAATCTGCTAATATGGTTATGCTTGGTGCTTTGCTTACACTTCATAATATAGTATCATTTGACAGTGTGCAGCAGGCATTTTTGAAGGTATTCGGAGAGCGTAAGAAAGATTTTCTTCCGTCCAATGAAAAGGCTCTTAATGCTGGACGCGATGCAGTTAAAGATTTAGTATCTTAATGTAATATAGTTATTTAATAAATAAAAAAGCTTGAGATAAAAAATTACGAGTGCCTGCTATTTGAAAAATGGCAGGCTCTTTTTACGAGTAATTTTTTATATATAAATAAAAAAGGCTCTTAATGCCGGACGCGATGCCGTTAAAGATTTAGTATCTTAATGAATATAGTTATTTAATAAATAAAAAAAGCTTGAGATAAAAAATTACGAGTGCCTGCTATTTGAAAAATGGCAGGCTCTTTTTACGAGTAATTTTTTATTTATAAATAAAGTTTTTAGCGAAAATTTTTTTATATATAAATAAAAAAGGCATTAAATGCCGGACGCGATGCCGTTAAAGATTTAGTATCTTAATGTAATATAGTTATTTAATAAATAAAAAAGCTTGAGATAAAAAATTACGAGTGCCTGCTATTTGAAAAATGGCAGGCTCTTTTTACGAGTAATTTTTTATTTATAAATAAAAGGTTCTTTTAATGGGTAGTTTTTTATTTATTTTTTATATCAACTTTTTTGGCTTTGCCAAAGTTGCAAAAAAGACATATAAATATTTTAACATAAACTAATGTTATTATAAATTTATTTGATTCTACTTAATGACATTTTATTTTTTATAAAAGTCTTATATTTTCAAAAATGGCACTAGTAATGAATATTTTCTTAATTTACTTTTATATATTTATTTGTTATAATTTGTTTATGAGAAATATTAACAGAATGAACGATTACTTTGTGCGTTACCTTCTAGGCTCTCTTGGAAATGAAGATATATTAGAAAATATAGTAAATTGTGTACTTAGAGATTCAAAATTTGATTAAGTACATGATTTAGAAATTATAAATCCTCATAATTTGCCTGAAAATATTAATCTCAAAGAATCTGTTCTTGATGTGAAAGCTAAAACAAAAGACAATAAAAAATAATTATAGAGATACAATTATCTGGAAATATTGATTTTGTAAAAAGGATATTTTATTATATATCAAAAAATGTGGTAAGTGAAATTAATGAAAACGAACCTTATGATATTATTAGTCAGATTATAAGTATTAATTTTGTGAACTTTAATATGGATTTTTATGATGAAGGTAAAGCCCATAGATGTTTTAAATTAATAGATACTGAGAATCATAGTGTGTCATTAGATATGATGCAGATGCATATAATAGAAGTACCAAGATTTATAAAAATATTAAATAATGCCAATACGGATGATATTAAGAAAAATAAAATATTATCTTGGATAGAGTTTTTTACAGTTAAAGATTTAGATAAAGTAAAAGATAAATTAAAGGAGGTTAATGATATTATGCCTAAAGTAATAGATAAATATGAGAGATTTATATCAAGTAAAGAAGAAATGGAAGTTTATAACGCCAGAGATGCTTTTTTATATGGTCAAACTATAATGTTAAAAAGAGAGAGAGATGAAGGTATAAGAGAAGGTATAGAACAAGGTAAAAAAGAACAGCAAATATCCATAGCTAAAAAATTAAAAGAATCAGGAATAGATATAAAAATAATAAGTGAAAATACAGATTTGAGCATAGAAGAAATAAAAAAATTATGAGCGTCTAGTAAATTTATTTACTAGACACTGTGGGCGAATAATTTTTTATGTGTAAATATAGAAATAAAAAAATTATGAGCGTCTAGTAAATTCGCATAATGCTTACAGAGTCATTTACTAAACTCCAGAAGCGAATAAGTTTTTTATAAAGTATATAATAAATAGAAAAACTATAATAAAATATATTAGTTGAAAAAATATATAATATTATTATATTATAAAAAGAGTTAATTTTATATAAAGAGGTGAGCAATATTATGAAGAAAATTTTATTAATAACTTCAATGTTAATAATAACTATCAGTACAAATCTTATGGCTAAAAGCGGTTTCGGAGTTGATTTGAGTGTACCTTTAGGAGCTGGTATTGGTTTTTTTTATGAAGATGGAAAAGAAAATAAAACATTGAAGCCGGATGGAGGATTTGAATTCGGAGTATATTTAAAACCTAATTATTATTTTGATTTAAGTATTTTATCTTTAGGTATAGCATTGGATATTGGATATCAAAGAGATGTATTCGCTTATAAATCAGATATTAATAAAGGTAATTTGACATTTGATAGCTTGAGTGTAGGTTTAATGCCTAAAATTGATATATTATTCTTATCTATTGGTGTAGGTGCTGGAGTAAAATTTCCTCTTGGTGGAAGCAGTTATTCTAAAGAAAATAGCGGAGGAGAGCATGTTGAAAAATATGATTTAAAACAGCTTCAAAATAATTTTAAGAATTTATACATACCATATCTTAAAGCAAGTTTAGATTTTCTTTTATTATATAATTTTACTTTGGGTATTTATATGTCTTATGATTTTCCTGTTATGGAATATAAAGAAGTTTCTCCAAAAGTAACATTCGGAGGATTTGATATAGGCGGACAAATAGGTATAAGATTCTAATAATTTTATTAAATATAAAAACCATGCAGAATTTCTGACATGGTTTTTATATTATTTATTACTTTTTTATCATTATTATTAATCTATAATAGCATAGGCTCTAACTGGAGAACCTTCGCTTCCTATGATTTTTAAAGGTGCGGCACTGAAAAAGAATTTTTTATGAGATACCTTTTCTAAATTTATCAGATTTTCTACAATACATATATCATTAGAAAATAAAATATCATGTATAAAGTTATTATTTGAAATTGAATCAACTGAAGGAGTATCTATTCCTATAGTTTTTATTTTTAAATCTATAAGCTTATATGCAAAACTTTCACTCAAATATGGAAAATTTTTATAATGTTTTTCTGTATTAATATTCTTATGCCAATATGTATTAATAAGAAGTATACTGCATTCTTTTATTATGTCAAAATTGAAATTATCATCAAAATTTATTTTATTATCATTATCAGGCATTATATCAATACAATAAGCATTTCCAACAAAATAATTTAAATCTATACTTGCAGCAGAATCTTTACCTTTTATGCAATGAAGAGGAGTGTCAATATGGGTTGCAGTATGCACGCACATAGATATATTTGTGATATTAAAATATTCATAGTTTTCAGCTGAAACTTTTACATCAATATCATCAGGATAATGAGGCATATTATTATATATTTCAGCTGAAAGATCTATTATCATATTTTTTTAATTCTGTTTATTATCATGTCTTTTTTTATTATTAGGTTTAGAAGAAGCTAAAGAAGCAAATATTACTCTGCCGGCCTCTTTAGGAAGAACATTGTCTATTTCTATTTCAACATTTTTTCCTATTAAATGTTTTGCATTATCAACTACTATCATTGTGCCATCTTCCAAATAACCTAAAGCCTGTTTATCTTTTCCTTCTCTTATCAAATCTATATTGATAGTTTCGCCCGGTAAAACAACTACATGAAGCGAATTAGCTAAATCATTTATGTTTAAAATATCTACTTCATGTATGGAAGCTACTTTCATTAAATTAAAGTCATTTGTTATTACTTTAGCATCCATTTTTTTAGCAAGCTCAATAAGTTTCAAATCAACTTCTTTGATATTAGGAAAATCTATATCTGTGATTGAAAGAAGTATGTTTTTAGAAGATTTCATTTTATTTAATATTTCTAAAGCTCTTCTTCCCCTTATTCTTTTTTGAGGATCTCTTGCATCGCTTAAAAACTGCACTTCTTTTATAACAAATTCAGGAAGTATAAGAAGCCCGTCAAAAAATTTCTTTTCTGCAATATCATATATTCTTCCGTCTACTATTACAGATGTATCTAATATTTTTGCGGTTTTAGTTTTATCCTGCTTTGTAAGTTTAAACATATTTGATATGCTTGGTATGAAAGCTATAATAATACCAAAAATCAAATATCCTTCTACGAATAGAATAATTAATTTTTCATTTAATGATAAAGTTATTCCTACAGTATTAATTGTACTTATAGTTAAAAGTACAGTAATTAATGTCAAAAAGAATGCTATAAAAAAACCTAATATGATTTTAGAAGTTTTCTTTCTAATAAATAAAAACTCAAATAAAAACACCAATATTGCACTAATTATAAATACTGTTAATGTTTGATAATTAAAATGTTTCAGTATAAAATAATCCACAGCTAGTACTATACAAGATAGTACAAAATACACAACTCTCCACATAATTTCCCCTTAATTTTATATTATATGCATATTATTTTTTTAAGGAATAAACTAATATAAACAGGATAAGGTATTATTCTTTATCAGCATCTTTTTTCTTTTTTTTGCCGTTTTTAGCCGTTTCTTCTTTTTCTTTAACTACTTTTTCTTTTTCTAACGGCTTAGTCTTGAATTTTTTAGCTGACTTCTCCAAAGCATTTGATACTATATCTTCGATTTCATCTCTATCTTTTTTTAATGCTATACTAATTTCATTAACTATAAACATATAAGCTTTTTCATATAAACGCTTTTCGCTTGCAGAAAGTTCTTTTAATTTGTTTCTTGTGAATAAGCTTCTTGCAACCTCTATCGTATCTTTAATATCTCCGCTTCTGAGCTTTTCTTCATTTTCTTGATATCTTATTTTCCAATTATTTTCTATATCATGAGGTTTTGTCTGTAATATATTTAAAAGATTATCAGCTTCTGCTTTAGATATAATCTTTCTTATACGATATTCTTTAACTCTATTTATAGGCACTTTTAATGTAATATTTTCACTTTCACATTCTAGAACATAACATTCTACTAGATTAGAATTAACTTTATTATCTGATATTCCCACAACTTTGCATATACCGTACATAGGATATACAACATAAGTA
Source organism: Brachyspira suanatina (assembly GCF_001049755.1). NCBI lineage: Bacteria > Pseudomonadati > Spirochaetota > Spirochaetia > Brachyspirales > Brachyspiraceae > Brachyspira > Brachyspira suanatina. The sequence continues at coordinate 18,716 of NZ_CVLB01000001.1, forward strand.
TTCAATTTGTACATATTAGCCTTTCTTGTTAATAGTTAATGGTTTATTCTAATAAAATATAATAATATACCTCGGTCTATTATATGTTAAAATTATAAAAAATCAAGTATTTTATTACAGTATTCAAGTTGTATTTGTATTATTAATTATAAATTTAATTACGAATTTTATTAATAAATTTAGAAAATTTATAACTAGATAGCTTGCTATATTTAAATATATAGTATACTATATATATTGACAATAATAAAAAGGAGGTACAAACGTATGACAGATAAAAAAATAGAATTATTTGAAAATTATCCAGTACATAAAGCTCTAATTACGCTAGCACTTCCAACAATATTAGGAATGTTAGTAAATGTTTTTTATAATATGGTAGATACTTTTTTCGTAGGACAGACAGGCGATCCTAATCAGGTTGCTGCTGTATCATTATGTATGCCTATATATTTGCTTCTTATGGCTTTCGGTAATATATTTGGTATAGGAGGCGGATCATATATATCAAGAAAATTAGGGGCCAGAGATTATGAATCTGTAAAAAAGATATCAGCATTTGCTTTTTATGCAAGTATTATAGTAGGATTTATTTCTATGGCTGTATATCTAATATTTATGAAGGATATATTAAAAATTTCGGGAGCAAGTCAGAATACTTATCAATTTTCTAAAGATTATTTGGTAATAGTGGCATTTGGGGCTCCTTTTGTAGTTAATCAAATGGCTATGGGACAGATTGTACGAGCTGAAGGTTCTTCAAAAGAGGCTATGATAGGTATGATGATAGGTACTATAGTGAATATTGTATTAGACCCTATTATGATACTTTATATGAATATGGGTGTTGCCGGTGCTGCTCTTGCTACAATAATAGGTAATGCTTGTTCTACTGTTTATTATATATACCATATATTAAGAAAAAAATCTTTCCTATCTATACATTTTAGGGAATTTACTTTGCATAAAGATATACTTATCAATGTATTTTCTATAGGAATACCTGTTTCAATCAACAATATACTTATGAGTGCTTCTAACATATTAATAAATAATTTAGCAGCAGGATACAGTGATAATGTAGTAGCTGGTCTTGGAGTATCTCAAAGAATATTTACTCTTGTTGTATTAGTATTCATAGGACTTTCTCAAGGGCTTCAGCCTTTTGTAGGTTATAATTTCGCTTCTAAAAATTATAAGAGAATGAATGCAGCTATTAAAATATCTTGTGCTGTAAGCGTTGTAATAGGATTTTTACTTTTAGGATTATCTTTAATATTTGGAAGATTAGCAGTAGCTGTATTTATCAACAATGAAGAAGTAATCGATTATGGTGTAAAATTCTTAGTTGCTAGTTATTCTATAGCTCCTATAATAGGTTTTCAATTTGTATTTATGTCTACATTCCAAGCGTTAGGAAAGTCAATTCCTTCTTTGGTGCTTTCTATAAGCAGACAAGGTATAGCATTTGTTCCTACAATACTTATAGGTACAAAATTATTCGGCATAAAAGGTATTATATGGGCTCAGCCTATAGCGGATGTAGTTACAGTTATAATGGCTAGTATTATGTACATATATATTTATAAGAAAATGAAAAAGAAATTATCTGAAGAAGAAAATAATAGTGAAAATAATTCTGAACCAGCTTATGCAAATGTATGACATTTCGTAAACTTTTCATAGACCTTAGCCTGCACTTTTATTTTTATAAGTGCGGGCGTTTTTTATTATTAATACATCAGATTTTTTAGTACTTTTGCAAAGTTTTAGAAAGATATATGTATTTTATCTTATTTTAACCTCCCGCCCTTTCAAATTTATAGCTTCAATTTTAATTAAAAATTTTATTTATATTTAAAAATTAATCAGAAAAATTAAAGCCCGCCCAAGATTTTTTTAAAATTTTAAGTATATACTGAAAATTTTTAAGTTTGTCAATTTTTTTATTGTTCTTTTTCCCTCCGCAAAAAGAACCATACGAAGTACGCCTGCGGCGAAAGTGCAAGTATAAAATTAGTATTAAATCATACTAATTATGTTTTATATGTGAGATAAATTACTAAATTTAAGTAAAAATGTAGCCTTTCGCCGAAGGCGGGCTGTGCCTGCTTCTCGCCTGCCAAAGGCACGCACAGTGAGGCGGGCTTCGCCAGTGGCAATACCACAGGCACTTCCTTCGGTCGCAAAAGAAGTAGGGTTCCGTAGGCACGCACAGCGGGGGCAAAGCCCCAAATATCAAAAGAAAAATATAACTTTAATTTTTCTTGTTACAAAACTAGATTTTTTAGCTACCCACCCAAGATTTTTTTTTAAATTTTAAGTATATACACCCAAAATTATTCATCATTAGAGTCTTCATCTTCTTCATCGTTTAAATCTATGAATATAGTATATAAAGCACATATATTGTCATTTTCATCATAAGCAAAATAGGAAGGATAATAACCATCCCCATAACCACTTGTAAATAATACTATATTAGAATCGCTTTCAGGCACATTCCAATTAAGCCAATCACCATATTCAGATTGATATTTAGGATTCTTTTTGGCATTATCTTCTAATAAGTCGGAAAATAAATCATCGTATCTGTTATCGAAATCTCCGCCGCTTTCTTCTTCAAGTTTGTTTTCATATTCAAAATATTTTTTAGCCGCATCATAATCGCAAAAACAACCCATACCAGCATCAACAGGATATCCGAAAAACTCTCCTTCTTCTACTTCAGATAAATCTTCTTCTCCTGTAACGGCAAGTTCATATCTTTTAGGTTCTTTATCAGAGAAAGAAATTTTAGCTATGGAAATTCTCTCCTCATCTTTTATTATAAGAAGTGAAACTTTATATTTATTAGGCTTTACAGTTTGAATGAATGGAGATACTTGATCATCATACATATATGCTAAAGGATCGCAGGCAATTATTTTTCCTGATGATAAATTAACTTCTCCTATATCTAATATATCAAGTTCTGTATCATTAAATTTCTTATCTTTAAAAGGCTTATCCAAATCAAAACCAGGCAAAAGCAGATGTTTTACTTTGTCGAATTGTTGTTTGAAATCTTTGTCCATATACTACTCCCAATAGTTATTATTATGATGATAATATACTATAAAAGATAAAGAAATACAAATAAAAGTTTATTCCAACTTAAAATAAACAAGTTCTTGCTGCAAATTATTAGTGCTGTTAGCAATATCTCTTCCCAAATCTGAACTCTGACTAGCCAAACTTGAGTTTTCCTGTGTGATATTGTTAAGCTCATTCATAGAACTTCCTATTTGTTTTACGCTGTCTTCCTCTTCATTAACTGAAGAAGCAATATTGACTAATATTTCAAGTACATCATTAGTTGCTTTCTCTATTTCTGATAGAATATTTAAAGAGTTTTTTGCTGAATCATTACCTACATCTATTTTAGCTACAGTAGTATCTATAATATTAGTAATATTTACAGCTGCTTCATTAACATTTTGTGCCAAAGACCTAATCTCAGAAGCAACAACAGCAAAACCTCTTCCCTGATCACCTGCACGTGCAGCTTCAACAGCAGCATTTAAAGCCAATATATTAGTTTGAAAAGCAATATTCTGTATTACTTTACTAATATTGGATATTTCTTTACTGGATTCATATATTTCTCCCATATTATTTGTGATTTCACTTACAGATTGAAAACCTTTATTAGCTTATTGTGTTACTTCATAACTCATATCTCTAGCTAATTGACAATTTTTAGCAGTGGAAGATATAGCAGAAAATAAACTCTCTACAGATGCAGAAATCTCCTCTACAACAGCAGCTTCTGAAGAAGTTCTATTGGATAGATTATCTATTCCCGAAGATATTTCATTTGAGGCATTATTTATAGCTTGTATATTAAGTTTTAACTGAGAAACTAAATTATTGATAGCAGATTGCATATCATTGATTGAATTATTAAGTTTTCCTGCAACACCTGATTTATTTAACTCTTTTTCTTCAAATTTATTATTGAAATTACCGTCTTTCATTAAAAATATAGTATTAATAGCATTATTCAAGTTTCTAGATAATGGTATTGCTATTTTAGATACAAGTAAAAACTCTAAGAATATTAATATAATCATAATTATCAAAAAAGATATCATAATTTTATTAAAACTATTATAAAAATCTTCAGCACTATTCTTAAATACTAAAAAGAAAGGAGTCCCCTGTATTCTTTTTATAAAAAACCATTCATCTTTTACTAAATCTATTTTGTTATCAATAGATGAAAAAGAATCTTTAAATTCATCAAATATAGGATCATTAAATAGAGTAATGTCTTTATTTAAAATATAATCTTTATTATTATGTGTTATATATGTACCATCTAAATAAACTAAATAAAAATTATAGTCACAATATTTTTTAGCCTTTAATATTAGATCTTCCATATTATCAAAATCTATTCCCAAAACTCCCATAAGCTGAGAATTAGTATATACGGCTCTGCTAAAAGTAATGGCTATTTTTCCTGATGCAGCATCTAAATAAGGTGCGCTTATTACTGTATCATTAGTTTTTAATGCATCCTGATACCAACCTCTGCTCACATGATCATAAGTTCTTGGATGTACAACTAAAGTATTAATAAACATACCACCTTTTGAATAAGAAATGGTTTCTCCAAAATAAATGCTTAAATAATTTTTATAAGTATTTTGTATATTTGTTATAAATTTTCCAAAATAATAATAATCAGAAGAAATTTCTAAATTTTTAGAAAGTAATGATATATCATCTTTTATATCATTTAAATAATTTTCAGCTATTATATCTATATTCATAGCCTGTGACATATGGCTATTTAAATATTGATTTCTGTATATTGGTTTATAAATAAAATATACCGCTATTAGTACCATAGTTAAAAAAATTATAAATGGTGCTAGGAACTTAATGATTAAATCGTTTTTCATATAAATTACTACTCCTTTATTTAAAAGATAGTAATTTATAGTTCATAATTCAAGTAATAATTAAATTTTATTATGATTTTAACTATAAAAATATTGTATTTATTGATTAAATTGCATCTATATTTCTAGTAGCTATTATATCAGAGCCTATAACATTATGAAGTATGGTATCTCCTATATGAATAGGAGCATTAACTTCTACATTTTTTAAAGCCTCAAGACATTCATTAATTCTTGATTTGTCTATAGGATCTTTAGTTTTCACAGGAAGCATTTTTAATTTGCCGTTTTTTACTTTTACTATAGAAGTAACCATTCTTACAGGATGGATAACCTCATCTCTGGCATAAGTATCTCCTCTTTTGCAAATGTTTCCGGTTACATTTAAAACATTACTGCCATCCAACTCTACATATAAATCGCATCCCATAGGACAGCATATACAAGTTAATTCTTTTTTTTCCATTTTAATTACTTCCTTATATATTTTTATTGTTTTTTAGTTATTGAGTTAATTAAATAAACTCAAATCTGCCATCATATTTTTAAGCATTATTTCAATTCTTGGCATATGTTCTGCTATAGTAAAGCCAACAATTTCCTTTTCTTTGGCAATATCATTTATTATTCTTACTGTTTCGTTTATCTTCATTCCGTTTGGAGAAACACCGACAGCAGCTATTATCTCATTAGGATCAAGCACATCCAAATCAAAATGTATTAAAACCTTAGAAGCATTAGATTTTTTAAGCCAATTTATTATATTTTCACTTGAAGCTTCTTCAGGAGCAAAATGGGTTATGCCGTATTCCTCTTGACGTTTTTTTATCTCATCTCTTTCCCAATCTCTAAGCCCTACAAATAATATTCTATCAGATGAAATTTTGCTTGGAAGTATAGAGCTGATATTTTTATCAACATTACCCATACAAGAACTTATAGCCATAGCATGATATCCAGCATAAGTATTATCTTCAGGCAAAGTAATATCAGGATGAGCGTCTATCCAAATTAAAGCAACATCATTGTCATATTTTTTATTTAAATATGTGAAAGGTACTACACTAACAGAACATTCTCCTCCGAAAGTAATTATTTTATCAGGATTATTTTTATTTAAAATATCTAAAGCATTTTTAGTTTGAGATACTATAAAATCATAATCAATAATACCATTTTTTATTTCTCTGTTTTTTATATCTAAAGATACAGGAACTTCTAAAGTTTCATGATCATCATTTTGAGGTGCAAGTATGCTTAATAATTTTGCCCCAAGATAATAACCTCTTGAAGAATCTTCAGGCTTTAATTCCTTTATCCAATCAGATATAATTCCGCCCTGCCACTGAGGATAAATTAATCTTATAGTTTTACTCATTAATTAACTCCGATAATCAATTATCTTCTATCTTAAACTCAATATTTTTTAAGCCTTCTTTTGAAAGCAGAGATTTATCAAGTTTTACAGTTTCCATTTCACCAGGAGCAAATATCAAATTCTTTTTATGTATTACTCTCTCACCGTCAAAATAAACATTTAAGAATTTGTTTTTAAATATATTTGCTACTCTAAATCTTACAATAACATGATCATCTACATTATCAACATTAATCATAGAAGGAACAGTATATCTTACTCCATTAGAGCCTTTTAAATAAATAGAGTTGCTGTCATCTCTTCTTTTATTTTTAATAACATAAGAAGCGGAACTCTTTCCTGCAGTTTCAGCCTCTTCAGATACAAAGTCTACTAAGTCATGAACATGAAGTACATTACCGCAAGAGAATACTCCGTCAATATTAGTTTCTAAACTTTCATTAACGAAAGCTCCAGAAGTTATAGGATTAATCTCAACGCCAATCTCCTTTGAAAGCTCATTTTCAGGAATAAGCCCAACAGATAAAAGCAAAGTATCGCAAGAATAATATTCTTCAGTACCTTTAATAGGCTTCATATTATCATCAACTTTAGCTATAGTAACTCCTTCAAGTCTTTCTTTTCCCTTAATATCTATAACTGTATGACTAAGTTTAAGAGGAATTCCGAAATCATCCAAACATTGAACAATATTTCTTTTAAGTCCTCCAGAGAAAGGAAGTATTTCAGCTACTACCTTAACTTTAGCACCTTCAAAAGTCATTCTCCTAGCCATAATAAGTCCTATATCACCAGAACCAAGTATTACAACTTCTTTACCAGGCATATATCCTTCAATATTAACTAAATGCTGAGCAGCACCTGCAGAAAATATTCCGGCAGGTCTAAATCCTGGTATATTCAAAGCTCCTCTTGAACGTTCACGGCATCCCATCGCAAGTATTACAGCTTTTGCATTAATCTCAATTAAGCCTTCTTCTTTGTTTATGTAAGTAATTTTTTTAGTTTTGTCATTATTAAGTACAATATCCAAAACCATAGTATTAAGCTTATAATTTATATTTAGATTTATAACTTTTTCTATGAATCTATAAGCATATTCAGGCCCTGTAAGCTCTTCTCCAAATCTATGAAGTCCGAAACCATTATGTATGCATTGATTGAGTATGCCTCCAAGCACCTCATCTCTTTCTAATATAAGTAAATTATCTATACCATTTTCTTTAGCAGAAATGGAAGCGGCAAGTCCGGCAGGCCCGCCTCCTATAACAACAACATCATAAGATTTCATTTTTTACCTCGTTTATTTTTTATATACTAAAAAATTTTAAGTTTGTCAATTTTTTGCTATTCTTTATTGTATCAGCAAGTATAAAATTAGTCACAAACCACACTAATTTTTTTATATATAAAAATATATTATACAAAATACTAATTTTAAAAAGTTTCCTTGTCATAACCAATAACTATTTCAGAGCCTTTTCCGCATTTTGTAATAGTTAAAGGAGAAACATCAAGTTCTCTGGCTAAAATTTCTATTATTTTAGGAGAGCAAAATCCTCCCTGGCATCTTCCAAGCCCAGCTCTTATCCTTCTTTTTACTCCGTCAAGAGATTTAGCTCCTATTGGTCTTTGTATAGCTTCTATTATTTCACCTTCTGTAACCTTTTCACATCTGCAAATTATATGGCCGTATAAAGGATTTTCTTTTATAAGATCATTTTTCTCTTCATTAGAAAGGGCATAGAAATGAGTAATTCCTTTTCTTGTTTCTATAAAGTTTTCTTTTTTCTCAAAATTTCCTTTTTTACTTACAATATCAGCAACCATTAATCCTATAGCAGGAGAAGAAACAAGTCCGGGAGATTCTATACCGGCACAATCAAAGAATCCTTCGCAGTCTTCAAGTTCTTTTATAATAAATTCATGATTATCTTCATGAGGGCGAAGTCCGCAGAATGAAGTAATAACTTTATTATAAGGTATGTTTTTTACTGTCATTTTAGATTTTTCTATAATCTGAGCAAGTCCGTCAGCAGTGGTATTCAATCCCTCTTTATCTTCTATATCAATGGCAGTAGGGCCAAGCATTATATTACCATGAGCTGTAGGAGTAACTAAAATACCTTTTCCTAATTTTGTAGGAAGAGCAAATATTGTTGAAGTTACTAGATTATCAACTTCCTTATCAAGTAAAATATAATCCCCCCTTCTAGGAGTTATATGTATTTTGTTGGCACTCATCATATTATGGAATTTATCTGCATAAACTCCAGCAGCATTTACAATATATTTTGCCTTTATAATTCCATTATTGGTTTCTGCCTCAAAAGTTCCGTCATCAAGTTTTTTAATATTAATTACTTCAGTATTAAATTTAAATTCTGCTCCATTAGCATAAGCATTTTCAGCATAAGCAATATTTAATATAAATGGATCAACTATACCGCCGGTAGGGGCATACAAGGCTGCACATACATTATCATTTAAATTAGGCTCTCTTTTATGAACCTCTTCTCTGTTTAATATTTGAAGTCCTTCAACTCCGTTTTTTATTCCTCTCTCATATATGGCCTGTAAATTAGGCATATCTTCCTCATTAGTGCATACCACCAAAGAACCATTCTGTTTGAAAGGCACATCAAGGTCTTCTGCTATTTTTTGCATCATCTTATTTCCTAAAACATTCAATTTAGCCATAAGAGAACCATTAGCAGCATCAAAACCGGCATGCACTATACCGCTATTGGATTTGGAAGTTCCGGAACAAACATCTTCGTTTCTTTCAACAACGCATATATTAGCTTTATATCTTGATAATTCTCTAGCTGAGGAAGTACCTGAAACTCCAGCACCTATAATCAATATATCATACATAATATATATTTCCTTTGAATTTTTATACAATTTATTTCAAAAATAAGAATATATATGCATATTAATATCTTATAAAAATAAAATATTAATATGCATAAATTTAATGACAAATTATAAAGCCCAGCCTCTTGATCTTTCAACGGCTTTTTTCCAACCCATATATTTTTTATTTCTTTCTTCTTCAGAAAGTGAAGGAGTAAACTCTCTCTCTAATTTCCATCTGTTAGTGATTTCATCTTTATCCTTCCAGAATCCTACAGCAAGCCCAGCTAAATAAGCAGCTCCCAAAGCAGTAGTTTCAGTGATTTGAGGACGAAGAACTTTTGTATTAATAATATCAGATTGAAACTGCATTAAGAAATTATCTCTGCATGCTCCGCCGTCAACTTTTAATGAAGAAAGCTTAACTCCGCTGTCTGCTACCATAGCATCGATAACATCTTTACTTTGATAAGCAATAGCCTCTTCAGCAGCCCTTATTATATGACTTCTATTAACTCCTCTAGTAATACCTACTAAACAGCCTCTAGCATACATATCCCAATAAGGAGCGCCAAGACCAACGAATGCCGGTACTAAATAAACTCCATTAGTATCTTTTACCTTTGTAGCAAAATATTCTGTATCTTTGGCATCATGAAGAAGTCTTAATTCATCTCTTACCCATTGTATAACGGCACCGGCTATAAATACAGAGCCTTCCAAAGCATATTCAATTTTTCCATTATATCCTATACCTATAGTAGTGATTAGTCCGTTCTTACTTAAAATAAAGTTTTCACCTATATTCATAAGTATGAAGCTTCCAGTACCATAAGTATTTTTAGTATCTCCCTTATTGAATCCAGCCTGTCCGAATAATGCTGATTGCTGGTCTCCTGCTATTCCTGATATAGGTACTTCTTTTCCATTAATATTAGCATATCCGTAAATACAAGAAGAATCTTTTACTTCAGGAAGCATATTCATAGGTATATCTAATTCTTTTAAAATGGTTTCATCCCATTTAAGTTCTTTAATATTATAAATCATAGTTCTTGATGCATTAGTATAATCAGTAACATGCACTTTTCCGCCTGTAAGTTTCCATACAAGCCAAGTATCTATTGTACCGAATAATAGTTCGCCTTTATTAGCCTTTTCTCTGGCACCTGGTACATTATCAAGTATCCATTTTATTTTAGTGCCTGAGAAATAAGCATCAACTACTAAACCTGTATTTTCTCTTATATATGTATCAAGACCTTTTTTCTTTAATTCATCGCAGATAGGAGCTGTTCTTCGGCATTGCCAAACTATAGCATTATAAATAGGTTCTCCTGTATTCTTATCCCATACTACAGTAGTTTCTCTTTGGTTAGTAATACCAATAGCAGCTATTTCTTCCGGTTTTACTCCGGCAATCTGTATAGCTTCCTGCAAAACCCCAAATTGAGTAGCCCAAATCTCAGCTGCATTATGTTCAACCCAGCCTTCATGGGGATAAATTTGAGTAAACTCTTTTTGAGCAACTGATACCATATTTTGATCATAATCAAATACTATGGCTCTGCTGCTTGTTGTACCCTGATCTATTGCCACTACATATTTAGCCATAATTAAAACTCCTTTATTAAATTTATTTTTTAATAATTCTATTAAAATTATTTTTTAGCGAATATTCTTCCTACTGTAATATCATATATAATAGCTCCTAATACGCCTCCAACTATAGGGCCTACTACAGGTACTATCCATACATTGCTGCCATCTGTAAGGCCGTTATTTTTGAATCCTGCAGCAACAGCAAAAAGTCTAGGTCCTAAATATCTTGCTGGGTTTACAGCATAACCATGCATAAATCCAAATGATGTACCTATAGCAACTATTATAAGACCAACTATTATAGGTCCTAAATTAGCGCCTGCAGGTGTATTGTTGGCATCGCCTGTAGCTAATATTAAAAATACTAAAAGAAATGTACCTACTACTTGGTCTATAAATCCGTATAAGAATCCTGGAACTGCTGGGAATGTAGCAAATACTCCTGCTGTATTCTCGAAATTAGGATCAACTTCTATCCATTTTCCATAATAAACAGCAAATACTATAGCCGCACCAATAAAGAAGCCTATCATTTGAGCTAATATATAATACCAAACTTTAGACCATGAAAACCTTCCTGTTGTAGCTAGAGCAAGTGTAACGGCAGGATTTAAATGGGCACCGCTGATTTTACCTGAAGCATATATACCGAAAGTAACAGCAAGCCCCCAAGCTATATGTATATTGATAGGAGCACCATTATTTCCTATATTAACAGATGCAACTACTCCGCATCCGAATAATGCTATAAACATAGATCCCATTATTTCTGCTAAAAATTCCGATCTTTTATTATACATATCGAACCTCCATAATAATAGTTTTTAATATATGTGTTTTATCATTTCTTATTAATTAACTCCGCCAACTCTATATTGTTCGCATACAGGACATCTTTTTGGAGGAGTAGCTTCACTATGCACATAACCGCATTTGCCACATTGCCATTTATCTATGCTTTCAACATTTCCTCCTAAATATTTTTCAAACATTTTTTTATGTTCTTCTTCTATTTTAGCTACATGCTCAAAAAGTATTGCTATATCATTAAAACCTTCCTCTTTGGCAATTTTGGCAAAGTTTAAATACATTTCTGTAGCTTCATAATTTTCGCCTGTAATAGCATCTTTTAAATTTTCATCTTTTGAAAAAATTCCATGATATCTTTCAAACCATAATTTTCCATGTTCCTGCTCATTTCTTGAAGCCTTTTCAAAAGCTAATGCCAAATTTTCCATTCCATCCTCTCTAGCTTTCTCAGCATAGTACATATATTTGCACCTAGCTATAGCCTCTCCAATAAATGCTGCTTTTAAATTCTCATTTGTTTTTGAATTTTTTAGATCCATGTATTCTCCTTATAATTTTCTTTTCCTATTAATTAGTATAGATATTTTACTATTTAAAATATATAAAAACATAAAAAAAGAAATTTTTATATTTTATGTATCGGTTATTTAATATTTTAAAATGATAAAGTATCAATATCGTAAAAAATAAAACTTTATATAATTTATTATATATTATCGTTTTTATTATTTATTTTATAAAGGCAAACAATAGAAAGAAAAGCTAAAACAGAAAGTACAGCTCCACCAAAACCTACCCATCTTATACCGAAATTATCGAATATGCTGCTTCCTACAAATGATCCTAAAGCTATACCGAAATTGAATGAAAAAGAATTGTTTGATGAAGCCAAAGTAATGCATGAAGGATACTCTCTTTCCGTAAAATCTAAAATATTTAACTGTACAGGGGAGTTCATTAAGTACATTAAGAAACCTATGATTAATATGACAATAGAAGAACTTACAGCATTAAGAAGTGCAAAAGGTAAAATTATCATACATAGAAACTGCATCATAAATACATATCTTAGTCTATATACTCCATTATTTTCTGCCAATTTTCCGGAAAGCAGATTACTGAAAAGAACTGTTACTCCAAACACTAGTAATGCGGCACTTATATATTTATTAGGTATATGAATATAATCAAGGAAAATAGGCTTTAAATAGGTATAAAGTACATAGGAAGATGCGGCACCGAAAAGTATTGTAAAAGTACTTAATATGAATCTGGTATCTTTGAATAAGATGAATTGTCCTAATAATTTTACTTTATGAGTAGGAGTATTTTTAGGAAGTGTAGCAAACATCAAAATTGTCATAACAGCACTGAATACGGATATAAATATAAAAGAAGCACGCCATCCGAAATAATAACTTATGCTTGTACCTATAGGTACTCCAAATATTGAAGCTATGCTGAAACCAGAATATATCCAAGCTACAACCATAGGTCTTTTATCTTTTGTTGATATATATGGACTAAACGATATTGATACAGATATTAATGCCCCTGAAATTATAGCTATAAACATTCTAACAATAAGAAGGAAAGTATAATTTGAAGCTAATGAACATAAGAAATTACCTGCTATAAATAATATGCTTGCAAATATTATAAAATGAAATCTATTGAATTTTCCGGCAATAGCTGCTGAAAAAGGAGTGCATACTGAATAGGCTAGGGCAAACATAGATACAAGTCCGCCTGCTTTAACTTCTGTAATATTAAATCCTTCAGCTATTTCTGTTAAAACTCCTATAACTATAAACTCACTTGTACCTAAAGCAAAACTAAGAAGCACTAAAGAAATTATAGCTAATAATTTATTTTCTGAAGTGCTGCTTGAAATAACATTTTCATCATTGTTATTAGACATAAATAAACTCTCAAAAATAATTGCATTAGTTCTATACCTTTTTTGAAAAAAATTCAATTATAATATATAATTTATTCAGCAAATTTTTAACAAAAAATAGGTTATATTGTTATGAAAAAATCAAACAATAATAATTCATTAAAATTTTTGGAATTAGCAAAAGAAAAACAAGAACTTGGAGAATATAAAGAGGCATTGGAATATTATAAAAAATCTATAGAAGAAGATCCAGATAATTTAGAATCTTATTTCGGACTCAATTTAATTAATTCTTATATTGAAATGGAAAAAGAATTAAAAAATGATGATAATGATTGCAAAACAAATAAGCATATAGAACTTTTTAATGTATTTAATGAGTTTTTAGATAAAAAATGAAAATCATAAATATTTTTTTAATTCTTTATAAATCTCTGAAGCAAATACACTATGTCCATTCTCATTTAAATGAACTCCGTCAAAGAATATATCATAATAATTATTTTCTTTTAAAATCTTATTTACGAATATATTATAAACATCTATGCTTTTTATATTATTTTTAGCAGTATAATCATTTATAAAATTTACATACTCTTTTAAAATACTTTCAAATTCTTCTATATTATTAGATTCAAAAAAACTGAAAGCCTCTTTTACAAAAGCAATAGGGGTAAAAACAATTATATCAATATTATTTTCTAAAGACTTATTTATTATATTTATAAAATTATTTTCTATTTTTTCTAAAGGTTTACATGTAAATATATCATTAACCCCGCCCATTAAAATGACAGTGTCAGCATTTTCTCTTACACAATCCATATCAAAACGTACAAGCATGCCTGAAATCATGTCTCCATTAATACCTTTATTTATAAATTTAATATCTTTATTTTCTTCAGCAAATTTATCATTTAAAATTTTAGTCCAAACTTTATTCCTTCCAACCATATATCCATAAGTGGTGCTGTCGCCTAAACAAACTATGTTCATAAATTATTCCTTAACTTAATATTATTATTAATTATACACAATAAAAATATTTAAATAAATCCATTTTTAATATATTATTATTCAATACAATATTAATCAATAAAAAATTACTTGGGGGCAAAATGTATGTTTAATAGTTTGAAAGATACATTCACATTAAATAATGGTTATAAAATTCCATGTATAGGATTTGGTACCTGGCAGACTCCTGATGGTGAGACTGCTGTAAACTCTGTAATAGAAGCTATAAAGTCAGGGTACAAACATATTGATACTGCTGCTGTATATGGTAATGAAAAGAGCATAGGAAAGGCTATTAAAGAAAGCGGCATAAATAGAGATGAACTTTTTGTAACAAGTAAGGTTTGGAATAAAGACAGAGGATATAAAACAACATTAGCTGCTTTTGAAAAAACTCTTAATGATTTACAGCTTGATTATTTAGACTTATATCTTATACATTGGCCTGCATCAGTAAATAAATTTAATGATTGGGATAATATAAATTTAGAAACTTGGAAAGCTATGACTGAGCTTTATAAGACAGGTAAAATAAAATCAATAGGAGTATCAAATTTCATGCCTCATCATTTGAAATCATTGATGGAAACAGAAGTTAAGCCTATGGTTGATCAAATAGAATTTCATCCTGGTTTTATGCAGGAAGAAACATTAAAATATTGTAATGATAATAATATATTGGTAGAGGCATGGAGTCCTTTAGGTACAGGCAAGATGATTAATAATGAAACATTAAAAAGTATTGCTTCTAAATATAATAAATCTGCAGCTCAGCTTTGTATAAGATGGTGCTTACAAAATAATACTTTACCTTTACCTAAGTCAGTAACAGCTTCACGTATAAAGGAAAATACTGAAATTTTCGATTTTGTTATAAGTGACGAAGATATGAAAACAATTAATGCTATGGAATATTTCGGAGGTTCAGGACATCATCCGGATAAAGTGAATTTCTAATAAAAAATAATTTAACCTTATTTTTACTATGTAATTTATTTATGTTGATAAAATATGTTTTAAGATATATAATAATAAAAAATATTTATTAAGGGGATTTTTTCAATGAAATTTTTTATAGATACAGCAAATGTTGATGAAATTAGAAAAGCTAATGATATGGGGGTAATTTGCGGAGTTACTACAAACCCATCTTTAATAGCTAAAGAAGGAAGAGATTTCAAAAAAACTATAGAAGAAATCACTACTATAGTTGATGGTCCTATATCAGGAGAGGTAAAAGCTACTACTGTTAAAGCAGAAGACATGATAGCTGAGGCAAGAGAAATAGCTAAAATACATAAAAATATGGTAGTGAAAATTCCTATGACAGTAGAAGGTTTAAAAGCTGTAAAAGTTTTATCTAAAGAAGGAATTAAAACTAATGTTACTTTAATATTTTCAGCAAATCAGGCACTTTTGGCAGCAAGAGCTGGTGCTACTTATGTTTCTCCATTCATAGGAAGACTTGATGACATATCATTTGACGGTCTTGAACTTATTAGAACAATATCAGAAATATTCGCTACACATGCAATAGAAGCAGAAATAATTTCAGCAAGCGTAAGACACCCTATACATGTTATGGAATGTGCATTAGCAGGTGCTGATATAGCTACAGTACCTTATAATGTTATAGAGCAGATGACTAAACATCCATTAACAGATCAAGGTATAGAAAAATTCAAAAAAGACTATGAAGCAGTTTTTGGTAAATAATTGACTATAATTTTAATAATTGACTTTTATTTGTTGGGAAGTATTTTAATTAATGCTTCCCTTTTTATTTGTTTACCGCACGCAGAATGAATTTTTAAACTTATAATTATTTTGAATTCTAATCTAAATATTAAATAAAAATGAGTTAACCGTGCGGTGTATATATTCTAAATTTAAAAAACGCTTGGGTGGGTGCTAAAATTTCTAATTAAACTATAAAAATAATTAATATTAAAATTATAAATTTAGTAATAAAGCATAAGGGGCGGGGAATGAAAATAAGTTTTAAAAAATTATTCTCACTTCCCACCCTTTAGGCTTTTAATTATAACTGTTATTTTTGTATAATCTTTTCTTTTAGTTTTCACTGTAATTACAGCAACCCACCCAAGATTTTTTTAAATTTGCTGCTTACATAAACGCACGCAGGATGAAGTTATAAATAATAATATATTCGTTTAAAATTTATATTTTATTATATACTTGAATTTTACTCACCGTGCGTTAAATAAATTAAAATTTTTAAATAAAGCTTGGGCGGGTGCTAAAATTTCTAATTCAGTTTTAAAGATTATTAATATTGAAATTTATAATACAGCAATATGGTATAAAGGGCAGGGATTAAATGAAATTTTTAAAATTTAATTTAGATAAAGTACTATTCTCCAAAAATTGCATTAACTAAATTTACTTTATCATCATTTTCTTCATTAATAATATCATCTGTACCAAACTGTATTAAACTAGATAAAGCATCAGGAAAATCTAAATAGCTAAATACATTTCCTTTTATATTGCTTCCTTCAAGTGAATCATCAAAATTTAATAATTGATTAAGTGCTATATATCCTCGTCCATCATTTGTCTTAAGCCATTTATCGGTATCAGATTCTTTAGGAACTTTCTGCCAGCTTTTTGGAAAATACACTTTATCATATATCAAATAACTTGCATTTACTATTCTCTCTGCCTTATTTTTATGCACATAAAACGGAGTAACTTCAAAATGTTTTTCTAATCTTTTTACTAATTCTTTTTGAGCAAAATTACTTTCGCATAATATTTTTTTTATATTTTTGTTTGATAGAAACTTTATTATGCTTTCATCTGTGGTAGAGTTAGAATCATTTCTTATAAGACCTGAATCTATTAAATAAATATCTTCTCCTATCTGCGTATATATTATAGCTGAAGTGAAACAATTATATTCTCCAAATGCCGGATCTACTACAGCTTTATGTTCTGATGAATTAATTTTTTCTTTTATATCGTTTAAGTTATTATCATAGAATTTTAATTTTGAATATAGGAAAATTTTGCCTTGTTTATTTTTTATTTTTCCAAGCCAAATATGATCATACATTTTTGGCATAAGTTTTAAAGTAGAAAGTCTTGATTTATTTAATATATCACTGAAATAATAATTGCCGTCATAATTGATAAATGTAATTAATATATTATTATCTTCATATTCATGATATGGATACTCTTTATTATTTTTATCGGTGTAGAATTTTTTTATTAATTTAAATTGCGATACAGTTTTATATATAAAGTCTGTTTCAAATCTAGGGTTAAATGCAATCCATATTTCACTTTTATTTGCTCTTATAGAAGGTTCCAATATTTCGTAGCTTCTTTGTGTGAGAGTTTGAGCTTCTTCTATAAAACATATTCTTACATTATAAATGGATTTAATTTCTTCAATAGAACATTCTCTAATACCTAAAAATATAAATTTACAATTTGTAATTTTATTAATGATTTCATTTCTTTTTATATTAAAAAACTTTTCTAATTTTAATTCTTTTATAATACTTATTAAAAGTGGGTAGGTTGAATAGCTAATTGATTTTTGTATTTCTCTTGAGCATAGTATTACACCGTTATTTTCAAAACTTTTAGCTATCAATATTCTTGCTATTGATTCGCTTTTTCCGCCTCCTCGTCCTCCGAATGATATTTTTAATCTCTTTTCAGTATTTGCCCATTTCTCAAAAGGCTTCAAAATATTAAACTTGATATTCATAATTTTTTCTCATAATTTAATTGATATTAAAAAAATAATATCTTCATATAAAAAGCAAAAATTATAAGTAATTATAAGTGAAGTTTATTTTTGAATTAATTTCACGCACGCTAAACTAAATAAAAAATATAAATAAGTTAATAATACAATTTTAATTATAAAGAATGATTTTTTATTGTTGCTAGCGATAAACTTATTATTATATATAAAAAATCTCGCTTTAAAATCTCTATCAGCTTTTAGCTGATAGACGCTCAATTTTTTATTTTTAATGTAGCTGACAACTAAAGTTATCAGCTGCTCGTTTATCGCTTCAAAAATTAATAACATAATTTATAAACTTATATTAGTAATATTAACAATAATAAAAAATAATAATTTATTAACCGTGCGTTGAATAGATTTTAAATCTAATAACAACTTGGGTGGGAAGCTATATTTTCTGTATTAAGCAGTAAGATAAATTATATTTTAAATTCAAAATAAAACAGAAAATCTATAGGGTGGGGTATGTAAATAAGGTTTTTAAAATCTAATTACAATTGCCCGCCCATTATATTTATTACTTAATTAGTTATTTTTGTTTTTATATTCTTATGATTTTTAATTAGTTAATATGGTAAATACATTGAATTTACAAATTATATTGATGAATTCAGTCTAATGATAAAAATTGCTTAAGAACATAAATACGTTGATGATATTTCAGTAAACTCTAATAAAGAAGTAATTGACTTTTTGAAAAAGTTTCTGGGGGTAAAATTAGGTAATGCTTCATTCTATACTCATAATATTAAAATAGGCATACTTACAAAATTCAATATAAAAGCATTTTCTATAGGAATTGGAGTTGGTGTTATAATACCTACGGCTTTAGAAAGTAATTGGAAAGATGAAGAGTAAAAGTATCATTTAAAGATGCTTCTACAAAATTTATGAGTCCTGTAGGTTTTTATGGTAAATTAACTTTTGATTATTCAATATTCTTCACATAAAAAATAGCTATAATATAGGATTATACACAGGAGTTGATGCCATTAATTCTATAAATACAACTATTGATAGTTTATCAGGAGTTCATAGTTAGGCACCATTATTAAGTTATGATATAGGTTTGAAATTAGGATTTAGATTCGGACCTAAAGCTTTTAATTAATTTTGATTATTGATTTTAAGTATATAAAAATCTCATGCTTTTTAAGTATGGGATTTTTTATGCATTTTATTGAAGTATTTAAAAAATTATATACTTCAAATGCATTTTTTTTATTCTTTAGTATACTTAAGCACATTCTTAAGTAAGTATTAAAAAAATTTAGAAAGGAGGTAATAATATTAATATTTTAATGCTTGCTTTGATATATTATTTTAATTAAGTAAAATGGAGAAATAAAATGAAAAAAATGATTTGTGTTATTGTGATATTGGTGTTTGCGATGATAGGCTGTTCAACTGTAGCAACTGTTGAGAGAATACCTCAAAGTTTGCAGCTTACAGGAGATGATATTGAGGTAGGTGAAGTTTTAACAGCAGAACTTCCTTATAATTCAAAAGATGATACTTTAAAAGAACAGTTAATAGCAGAGGCTTTAAAAGATACAAATTATGATTTTATTATTATGCCTAGATATGAAATAGTAAAAACAGGTTTCTCTACAAAAATGAAAATAAGAGGAAAAGGTGCTAGAGTAAAATAATATTCAAAAACTATTATAAATAAAAACCTCATGCTTTTTCAAGTATGAGGTTTTTTTATATATTTTTTATCTTATTTCAAAAACCGCTTGATAAATAAAAACATTATCAATATTTATTAGTTTAGATATACCTAAACAATTTCATTTTTTATACTTGCACTTTCGCCGCAGGTGTACTTCGTATGGTTCTTTGACTCTGTCCGCCTGCGCCCGAAGGAAGTACTTTTAGGTAGGCGTACGACGGGAAAAGAACAATATAAAAATTGACAAACTTAAAAATTTTTAGTATATATCTAAACAACTATATTTTGTCAATTTCTATATTTTATAAATGTAAATTATAATTTTTTATGATATCAAATATTATCTAATATTAGCCAAATATATTTTATCTGTAAGATAAATTATTCATTTTTGTACAATAATAAGTAATCAACCGCACGTATAGTGGGTGTTTGATAAGATGAAACAGTGACGTGCGGGAAGGTGCCGCAGCTCGCGGTTGACAAACTTAAAAAATTTCAGTATATATTATTTTAATTTCTTTATTATCTCTTTAGCGAAATACGGCAAATCATCAGGACATCTTGAAGTGATAATATTTCCGCATACCACAACTTTTTCATCTTTATAATTAGCTTTGGCATTCATTAAATCATCTCTTATGCCTATATAGCAAGTAGCGTCTTTTCCTTCTAATACTTTTGCTGATATTAAAGTTTGCTGTCCATGGCAAATAGCTCCTATAGTAAGATTATTATCAACAAAGTATTTAATTATTTTCTTTACATTCTCATTTCCTCTTATGGCTTCAGGTGCTCTTCCGCCTGGTATTATTAATGCTTTATAATTTGAAGGATCTACTTCTGAGAAATCTAATTTTGCTTCAACTTTGAAAAAATATTCACCTTTAATCTCACCTTTGTTTAAAGCTGCTATATCAACTTCGATGCCTTCTTCTACAAGTCTGAAGTATGGATAAAATAATTCTGAATCCTCAAAAAAATTATCTGTTATAATTAATGCTTTCATTTATATATTTCCTTTGTATTATAATTCTTAGTATCATATAATAATATAACATTTTTTCAATATCATATATTTTTTATTATATTTATAAATATTAAATAATAAAAGGATAAAAAATGAAAACTTTCTTAAAAACAATTTCTTTAACTTTGATGATAATAATTTTTGTATCTTGTTCTAATGATATTACAAAAATAGGAGGCGGAATAGACTCAAAATATGAAGGAAAATATTCTGGGGCAATAAATAGAAAAGATAAAAACAGCATTATAGAAGATGGGAGAGCTACATTCACAATTAATAATGATGGTTCTGTAAAAGGTTCTGTAACATATTTTGGAGGTTCTAATCCGGAAGATGTAGAATTATCTAAAGAAATGATTATTAAAAAATCTGATAATAGCTATAGTGCTGAAATAAATTTTACAGGATTAAAAAAATATACTTTTACATTCAATAATAATATGCTTGATCTTAATATAGTAAATGAAGATAGTTCTGTAACATCTGGTCAATTAATACAATCTAAATAGATTTAAAAATGTAAATTTATTTGAAAATTTTTGTAAAAAAAATTGACATCTAACCATAAATGTATTATAATGTAAATACAGTAAACAATAAATTTACAATATATTTACAAAGGATATGTTTATGAGAAAAATAATTTTTAAAGCAATACCTGCCTTGATAATATCTTCAGGTATGTTGTTTGCTCAATATTATGATCCATATAATTATCAGAATGGTTATAACTATCAAAATAATCAGAATAATTATAATGCATATCAGAATAATAATGTCCCTGCAAATAACTACTATAATAATTATTATCAGGAATTTATGAGAACTTTATCCGAGGAAGCAAATAACCCTAACAGTATTTATTATAGTCCTGGATTTTATGAACAATATAATGATTATAATGCTATGCAGGGAAATCCATATCAGGATACTATGAATGCTATGAATTGGGCTTCTCAAAATTATAATGCTCAGCCTAATTATAATAATACCGCACAAAATCAATATCAGAATAATTATTATAGTGGCTATGATAATACTTATCAAGATCCATATCAAAATAATTATTATGGCGGTTATGATAATACTGCACAAAATACATATCAAAGCGGTTATGACAATTATAATAATCAAGCATATAATAATACAGCAGGTTATGTAAATCCTTATGAAGAATTAATGAAAATGTTGGAAAGAGAATCCAAAAATCCTAATAGTCCGTACTATAGCCCTAATCAAAATGGATATAATAATAGTTATGATAATGCTGCACAAAATAATTATTATAATCCTTATGACTATAATGCTTATGATAATACTTATCAAGATCCATATCAAAATAATTATTATGGCGGTTATGACAATACTGCACAAGATCAAAATGGATATTATACTGGATACGATTATAATGCTTATACTCAAACAAATAATAATATGTCAGATAATCCTTACAAGTTAGCTGCTGAAGCCTTAATAAAGGCAGCAGAAGAATTAACTAGAAAAGCAAATGGTATGCCAGAGCAAAATAATATTCCTACTGACAATCAGAATTTAAACAATAATAATCAGACTACAGGAAATACTCAGAATGCACCATTATATGTTCAGGATTTTTATACTCCTTTCAAAGTTCCTCAAGTAGTTTTAGATACAGCTGCTACAAAATATCCTAATGTTCAGATATTAGATGTAGAAGTAAAAGAGATAGGTACTTATGAAGTTAGAATGGCAAATAATATGAGACTTTATATTGATAGAAATGGAAACTTCCTTCGAGAAATGGTAGATTATTAAACATATTTTTGTTTTTGCAAAGAGAGTCCCTA
Organism: Brachyspira suanatina; assembly: GCF_001049755.1. Taxonomy (NCBI): domain Bacteria; kingdom Pseudomonadati; phylum Spirochaetota; class Spirochaetia; order Brachyspirales; family Brachyspiraceae; genus Brachyspira; species Brachyspira suanatina. The sequence goes on from NZ_CVLB01000001.1 coordinate 41,555, forward strand.
CTATTTGGGGCTCTTTTTTATTTAGTTTATATAAAAATAATATAAAAAAATAATTTACTTTAAATAAAAATTTTATATACTATTTTTAAAGCACTAAATTAGGATTCGTTATGTCAGTTAAAATACCGTATGAAAAAATAATAAATGAGGATTTTATAGGAAAGGAAGTTAATCCTATTAATCAGCAGGATATTTATAAAATGGCTTTAGAATACAGCAATGAAGTTATTAAAGAGTTTGAAGATGAAAGCATTAATCTTCTTATAGTAGATCCTCAAAGAGATTTTATAGATATGGAGAAAGGTGCTTTGCCTGTGAAAGGTGCTGTTAATGATATGAAAAATATAATAAGATTCATATATGACAATATGGAAAGGCTTTCAAGCATATATGTTACTTTGGATACTCACAGATATGATTCTATATTTCATTCTATTATGTGGAATGATTTTAATGATAAGCCTGTTGCTCCGTTTACAGAAATAACTTTAGAAAAAATTTTGAATGATGAGATAATACCTGTTTATGATGAGGAGATACAAATTAATTATGTGAAGTCCTTAAAAGAAAAGAATGCTCAAAATTTGATGATATGGCCTTATCATTGTATATATGCCACAGACGGCTGGCTTATAGATAAACAGCTTGATAATATTCTTCTATTCTTTGAAGCTTCAAGAAGAGTTTATATAAACAAAATACTAAAAGGTCAAGACTCATTCAGTGAGATGTATGGTGTAATAAGACCTGAAGTACCTACAGAGTATACAAAAAACTATGATACTTCTTGGGTTTATGATATAGCCAATGCTGATAAGATATATATATGCGGAGAGGCTAAAGATTATTGTGTTTACGAGAGTGTTAAGCAGTTTTGTGAAATATACAATAACGATAAAAGTGTAACAGAAACCATTAATATAATGATGAATTGCAGCAGTGCTATAGGTGATAATAAGGTATGTGAACAAAAATATGAAGAGCTTTCCAGTAAATATGGCATAAAATTACTCAATATTTAATAGATAAAAAAATAATTTAGCTCTTGATTTTTTTATTTTATTATGTTATACTTTATAAAACTTAAAAGTAAGTTCTTTTTTATTGCGGGCGTCGTATAATGGTTATTACCTTAGACTTCCAATCTAAAGATGACGGTTCGATTCCGTTCGCCCGCTCCATTTATTTAATTTCCTATTTCACAGCAATTTTCATTAATGCACGGTAAGCAAATTTTAAAATATAACCTAATTCTTATTTCAAATTAATTTATAATATTTATACGTCGTTAAGCGTGTGGTTAGGATATAATAAATTTAAAAAAAATCCTGGGTGGTCAGCTATAATACCAGAACAAATTAATAAGAAAAATAAAATTTAAATACCATAAAAGACTATAAGCCTAAAGGGTGGGCAAGTGTAAATAAAGTTTTAAAACTTTTATTACATTCCCCACCCTTTATTCTATATAACTATATTTTAAATTTTAGTATTCATTATCTTTACAACTTATTTAGAAATTATAGCACCCGCCCAAGTGTTGAGTGGATTTAGAATTTCTTTAACGCACGGTGAGTAAAAATTATAATATGATAAAAATTTGAATCATAGATAAACTTATATCTTAAGATTTATTTAAGTTGCTGTAAGAAATATGCAAATTTAAAAAAACATTAGTTCAGTAATCGGTTTAAAATTAAAATCCCAATCACTATTTACTAGTATTGTATGTCCGTCAATATTATCAAAATAAAATGTTATGCAGTTTTTGGAATATATACTTATAGATTCTAAACTTATTAATTTTATGAATTCTTCTCTTTCCATATTATGAGGTTTAAATATACTTTCTGCAGCACACTCTTTTAATTTACTGTCAATATCTTTTTTATTAGAGAATATTTTTTTGATTATATCAACGCTTTGTTTATTAAACTCTTCATCAATATTATCAAAGAAAATTGAAATATTACTGTCAGTCCAAGTCATCTCTTTCTTAAAACTGTTTATATCCTTATTAAGCACAAAATCACCTAATTCTTCATCTTTATAATAAATAATCTCTGAATATTTTTCCAATATGATATTTAAATCATCATCTTTATAATTACTATCAACTATATCTTCAAGTAAAAAATTAATATAGAAATCATCAGGATATTTTTCTTTTCTTACCTTTAATTTTACTATGCTCTCATCTTTAAGAATTTTTAAATATTCTTCAGGTTCTTTAACTTTTTTATGAATGATAATATGAGTGTTTTCTATAATGACATTAGCGGCAATATTTTTTAAAGCTATAGCTGAAACGAATAAAGTATAATATTTGTCCCAAGGTATTTTATTATATTTGCAGCATGACATTTTTAGTACGAATGCCATGTCAAAAATTTCATCATCAAAATCTTTATTAAAATCTTTAATTTCTTTATCCATTTATATATCCTGTTAATATTGTAATATGCTAATATAAAATATCAATAATAAATTTTAAAACTTTTATTAATACCCCGCCCTTTATTCTTTATAACTAACTTTTAAATTTTAATATTTACTATCTTTATAACTTATTTAGAAATTATAGCACCCGCCCAAGTGTTAATTAAGTTTATAATTTATCTAACGCACGGTAAGTAAAATTTAATATATAATAAAATTTGAATTATATATAAATTTATATTTTAAGCTTTATTTAGCGTGCGTAAGTAAATTAAAAATTAATTATCCTATTATATAAGGCTCTGCAAAATTAAAATCATAGTCGCTGTCTACTGCTATTACATGTCCAGAGAAAATATCGCCGTCATCAAAATAAAATGTTATATTATCTTCGTATATAATATTTATAGATGTTAAGGTTATTAATTTTACAAAATCTTCTTTGTTTATATTAGGTTTGTCATCATCATCGTTCCAGCTGTTGGCATCTTCAAGCATGTTTTCTGATATATAGTCTTTTAGTTTTTTGTCAATATCTTTTTTATTAGTAAATATTTTTCTGATTATAGCAACACTTTTTTTATTGACTTCTTCATCAATATTTTTAAAGAGAACCGAAATATTATCATCATTCCATTCTATATCTTTACTAAACATGTCTATAGACTTATCAAGCTCGAAATTTCCTAATTCTTCATCTTTATAATAAACAGGCTTAGAATATTCTTCTAATATAATATTTAAATCATTATCTTTATAGTTGGTATCAATAATATCTTCAAGCAGGAATCTCATATATAAACCAGATGAATCTTTTTCTTTTCTTACTTTTAATCTTACTATTGTTTTGTTTCTGAATATTTGAAAATAATGTTTGGTATCTTCAATTTCTTTTACTATAAGTAAATTTTCATTTTCTATAATTTCATTGGTGATAATATTTTTATATGCAATTGCAGATACCAATAGAGTATAATATTTTCCTTTTGACTTACCAGCTGATAAATTTTGCTTTTTTAAAACGAATGCTATATCAAAAATTTCTTCATCAAAATTTTTATTAAAATATTCAATTTCTTTGTCCATTTTTATATCCTATTATTTAGTATTTATTATAGTATATCTAATACTTTGCCAGCCTTTTTTAATACATTTTTAGCGGCTTTTTTGACTTTCTTATTTTTAACTTGTAAATATATTTTATTTATTAATGATAATGCAAAGCTGCTTCCATTCAAAGCCATAGCATATACTGCATAAGCTGCTAATTCTTCACTATCATTCATATCATTTGATGCCCAATCTTCAATTTGTGTTTTTAATTGTAAGAGTTTATCTTCAGTTTGGAAAATACAATATGGAATAAGTATGTTTTTTAATAATATATCATATGTTGTATAAGATATATTATTAGTATCATACGGTAATTGTAAGAGTTTATCTTTAGTTAAATTATTATACTGAACAAAGATATTTTTGATTTCTGTATTTGATTTATTTTTAATCCAATTATAATATATAGCGTCAAGTGCATTTCTAAATGAATCAATATCAAAAAACTCTGCTATTTTATTACAGTCTTTTAATATAGAAGGTTCTTTTAATGCAGCATATTCCATAAATACATACTTAACTATTTTTAATGGAGATACAGTTTTCTTGTCTTTTAATAGTATATTAGAAAGTATATTTTCATCTATATCTTTTATTAAAATTTCATGTTCTTTATTATACTGTTTATTTATATATTCTTCTATTTCATCAATATTTTTGAATTTGAAATCAGCATCAATTTTTTGTAAGTCCCAATATTTAATTATTTCTTGATAAATTTTTATTGATGATTTTTTTCCTTCAACTGCTAATTTTTCTACTTCGCTTCTTATAGAAATTCCGTAATTCTTTATTATTAATATGCAGTGATTTTTTATTCTTTGATCTATTTCTATATTAAGAACTTTGAAAACAAAATCAAATTTATTATCTATTAAACTTCTTAATTCATCACTGAAAATGGCATTAATAAATGATATAGTACATTTAGTATTTTCTGTTATGACATTGATGAACGCTTCTTCTTTTATAATATTTTTTGTTTCTTCCAAATTGTTTTTTATAAGAGTTATAATATCATCTTCCGACTTTATAAATAAATATATATCTTTTAATTCTACTTCTTTTTCATTAACCAATTTTTCTTTAATTTCTAAAATATTTTTATTATAGAATATTTTCTGAATATAAATATAAATTTTGATGTATATTATATAATACTTTAATAATATATCAGTAATTTTTGATGCTTCTTCATTTATTTCATCAAATAACATTATAGCTGATAAATAAGCACTATAACTGCCATTAGGCTTTTCTTTTATATATTTAATACTTTTGGAAATTATATCATCGAAACTTTTAATAGATTCTATTTTTTTCAAGAACTCTGCAGAAATTTCTTTTAACTTTGATAAAATAGAATTGGTATCTATATTATATTTATTATCATTCACTGCAAGCATAATTGCTGAAAGCACAACATAATCAAGATATAGACATTCTAATTTTGATTTTTCTATTATCTCATAAAGTTTATAAAATGTTGTTTTGTCTTCATCATATAGTCTTTTTAATTCCACTGTTAAAGATGAAGTACAATGTGTATTTCTATCACAATATATTTTGTTTAAGAAAATATATTCTTTAGGAAAATGGCATGTTTCTAAATATTCATCTGCAACTTCTCTTGCTTCAAAATAATGATATGTTGTATCTTCTGAATATTTTTTAAATAATCTTTTACATAATTCTATATTAGTTATCATTACAGAATCTAAATTTACAATAAAATATATTATATTATTATCTTTATTTAAAACATTCATTAACCTTTTAAAAACTTCTTCATCTTTATCAACTATAGTAAAAAGTAATGATATAGTTTCTTCATCATTGATTTTTAGTAAGTCTATATAATTTAATAATTGTTTAATGAGTTTTTTATCATCATATCTATTTATGATATATACTAAAATAGTTAATAATAAATGAGGCTCTTTTTCTAATAATACTTTACTATCATTTTTTACTTTTTCTAAATATTGATTAAACTTTTTACCTATATAACTTTCTAATTTTAAAAAATTATTAAAATTCTTATTTTGTATTTTTATGTATACATATCCATTATTATTTTTTAACTGAGATTTAGAATATTTTTTATTATCTATATATATTTCTTCAATACCAATATTATAACTTTCTATTAAAACTTTTTCTAAATCTTCCCCAGAGCATAATCTTACAATCATATAAGTAGTAATTATTATATAATTAGGATTAGGCTTACCTTTGTATATATCTTTAATCATTACTTTGGCATACCTAGACAGTACTTCTTTATATTCTTTTGAAGTATTTTCATCAAAATAAAATTTGAAAATTTCTTCAGCATAATAAAGATAATTTCTACTCAATGTAGGACAGCTATTTGATATTCCGTAAAAATAATCAAGGAATGCATCCTTATTATTTTCATGAGAAAACATTTCTTCAAACTTATTTCTTATTTTTTCTTCATTACTAATACTATTTTTCATAAAAACCAACCTATTAACAATATTTTTTATGTAGTATAATTATTTTTTTTATTCTGTCAAATTTTATTATTATGTTTGTTTACTGTAATTATTAAACAATTGATACAAATTGTTTTTAAGATATGCATAATATCTTTATAATATGATTTTTATTGTATTTATATATTTTATCACAAGTTAAAGTGTTCTTATATTAAAAATTTATTTAACGCACGGTGAGTAAAATTTATAATATAATAGAAGTTGAATTATAGATAAACTTATATTTTAAACTTTATTTAGGTTGCGGTAAGTAAATTTAAAATTAATTATCTTTTAATTATCCTTCTATATGAGCATCTTCAAAATTAAAATCATAGTCGCTTTCTACTACTATAGAGTGTCCCCAGAAAATATCACCGTCATCAAACCAAAATGTTATAATATCTTCACTTATAGTTATAGATGTTAAGGCTATTAATTTTACGAAATCTTCTTTGCTTATATGATGCTTTTCCGCATCATCGTTCCAGTTGTTGGCATCTTCAAGCATGTTTTCTGATATATAGTCTTTTAGTTTTTTGTCAATATCTTTTTTATTAGCGAATATTTTCTTTATTATATCAACACTTTTTTTATTTAGTTCTTCATCAATATCATCAAATAAAACTGATATATCATTATTATAAGTCCAAGACATATTTTTTTCAAAACAGTTAATAGATTTATCAAGCTCAAAATCTCCTAATTCTTCATCTTTATAATAAATAGGCTTAGAATATTTTTCTAATATAATATTTAAATCATCATCTTTATAATCATTATCAACTATATCTTCAAGCAAAAATCTCATATACAAATCATTATTATTTTTTTCTTTTCTCACCTTTAATCTTACTATGGTTTCATCTTTGAGAATTTTTAAATATTCTTCAGGTTCTTTAACTTTTTTATGAATGATAATATGACTGTTTTCTATAATGACATTAGCGGCAATATTTTTTAAAGCTATAGCTGAAACGAATAAAGTATAATATTTATCCCAAGGTATTTTATTGTATTTGCAGCATGACCTTTTTAGTACGAATGCTATGTCTAAAATTTCATCATCAAAATCTTTATTAAAATCTTCAATTTCTTTGTCCATTTTTATATTGTAATATGCTATGGAAAAATATCAATAATAAATTTTTACCATATATTATATATATAAATTTAGTAGTAAGTTTACTTTATAAATATGTGCTGGAAAAGCTGATATAAAAATAGAATTTAGATATCAATACTTTATTTTTATATTATATATTTTATCACAAGGTAAATTGTGATTACATTAAAAATTATTTAACGCACGGTAAGTAAATTTAATTATCCTATTATATAAGGTTCTGCAAAATTAAAATCATAGTCGCTGTCCACTGCTATTACATGTCCAGAGAAAATATCGCCATCATCAAAATAAAATTGTATATTTTAAATTATCTATTTATTTGTTCATTTTTATATACTATTATATTAATAATGTATACTATAGTTCATATTATATACAAAAAATCTGCAATACATTTTTTTAATATATGTAAATTTATAGCTTTTTTTATATATCCTTATATAATATAACTATTAATTCAAAATAAATAAGTTAGGATTATCAAATGAGATTTAGAAAAAGTATAAAAATATGTAAAGGATTAAAAATTAATCTATCTAAATCAGGATTAAGTGCTACAGTAGGTGGAAAAGGATTATCTTTTAATTATGGTAAAAAAGGTGGCTATGTAAATGCTTCAATTCCAGGTACGGGATTACATACTAGAAATAAAATAATAGGAAGTTCAAAAAATACATATAAATCATATTCTTCTAAAAATAAAAGTTATTCTTCTTATAATAGTTATGATGATTATGATAGTAGTACATTATTTTATTTAAGTATTAAAGAAGATAGCGGAGAAATTGTTATTCTAAATGAAGATAGGATTGAAATCACAGATGAAACTATTATAAAAAAAATTAAAAGGTCTGAAACTTATAAAGAAAAAAAAGAAGAATTATATGCTAAATTAAAAGATAAGATAGATAAAGAAGAAACATCTTTTATTGATATATATAAATTAACGCCTAAAGTTGTAACAGAAGATGATATTAAAAATAATTTAAATAATTTAGTAAAAGAGGAATATACCATTGAACCTTTTATTAAAGAAGAATTAAATGAAGATGAATTATATAATGAAGCCATTAATTTATCAAAAGGTAAAATAAAATTATGGCCATTTTGGACTTTTTCTAAAAGAAAAAAAGAATTTATAGATAATGAATTTAATAATTTAAAAATCTCAAAAATAGAAGAGGAATTAACAAAAGAAAAATTACATTATGAAGAAGAAAAAAATAAGAAATTATTATTAGATAAAGAATTTGAGGAAGAATTTAATAATACAAAAAAACATTTAAATGATATATTATTTGGTGATGATATTTTTGTAAATGATACAATAACAAAAATAATTGATGATATGGAATTACCTATTGAATTCAATATCAATTTTGACTACAACTATGAAGAAAAATCTGTATATTTAGATTTAGATTTACCTGAAATAGAAGATATTCCAACAAAAAAAGCAAACTATTTATCTTCTGGCAAATTAAAAATAAAAGAAAAATCTCAAAAAGAATTAAAAGAAGATTATTTAAAATGTGTATGTGGATTAGCATTTTTCTTTAGTGCATATATATTTAATGTTTCAACAAGAATAGAAAATACATTAGTATCTGGTTACACTCAGAGAGTTAACAAAAAAAATGGTAATGTTGAAGATGAATATATATATTCTATTTTAATAGAAAGAAATAAAATGAACAATATTAATTTTAATAATATTGACACAATATTAGCTTTTGATAATTTTAAAAATATAAAGAACTTCACTAAAACTTTTGAAGCCAAAACTATAATACCAGCAAATAATATTGAAGATATTATGAAGTAGTTATGCTATTTATGCTATATAATAGTTTTTATTTTTATAATTATGAAATCTAATAATATAAATCAACATGAGGAATATCTTTATGAAAAAAATTATATTTATTATTTTATTATTATCTAATTTTTTAAATGCTGATATTTACACAGATTGGAATATACAAAATTTAGGTTCTATGATTGTATTAGTAAAATATAGTACAGATAAATTAGGAATGTTTACAATTGGATTATCTGATATTATGGGTGATAATGTACAAATAATACACTATAATTTACATAATGCTGATACAGCTATAAAAATAGTATATGATGATAATAATAGTAAATTATATGGTTTAGATGAATATACATCAGGAAGTTCTATTATTATATCAGGAGATATAGCTAGTTTTTTAATAGATAATTTATATAATGTAAATGAAGTATTTATATATTGTGATAATAGTTTAATTTGCCAATTTGAATTAAAAGATTTAACTGATTTATTAAATAAGTATAGATAAATCAATATTATCTAGTAAATACTTATAAATTAAATAAAACTAGTTTTTAATAATAAAAAATATGTTTTATATAATAACTAATCAAACACACCTATTAAGTACTATATAAAATACTTAATAAGTGAGTGAATAAGTTTTTACTTCATAAAATAAGATTTTACTGTTCCATATATTGATGAAGTAAATCTTTTGTTAATCTCTAAAGGATTTATATATTCTTCTGCATTGCAGTTTCCGTTTTCATCTAGTCTGTGGAAAGCAATATTTTTAAATGTTACTTTTTCGTTAGCCTCTATTCCAAACCACATATATTCAAAATCTATACGGCATGCAATATTTAATATAGAGTCTTTTAATTCATAATAAGTATAGCTTCCGCCGTCTTCAATATCTCTGCTTCTTTCAAATGACATTTTATTTGCCATTGACATTATTTCGCCTGCTGTTATTTCCTGATCTTCAAAAGAAATGATTTTATTGTTTTTTATGTGTTCTTCTTTTACTTCTTCAAATAATAAGTCAAGCTGATTTATAGGCTGTGATATTTCGTAGTCGCTTAATTGAGTTTTCCATTTTGATAATTTTTCATCGTCTAATTCTATTGGATGAACTAAAGTAATATTCTTTTTATTTTTGAGGCTGTCTTCAAATATATATTCTTCTTCATCGAAGGTATTAAAAGAACCGTCTTCCATGTATCTGAAACTTTCTATTAAATTATTATTTTCATCATAAACGCCCCATATAAGTTTTAAAGCAAATATATTCATTATTGGGTTTTCTACAAAAAGCTCAGTAAAAGTTTTATAAGACCATTTTCTTCCGTTTAATAAAACTTTATTTAATCTTGTTATTTGATTGGAAGTTATCATTTTTATATTTTTCTTTATCAAAGTTAATTCTTTTTTGGATGCATCTGCTGTTTCTTTATCATCTTTGCTGTTTGGTGCAGGAAGTGATTTTAAAACTTTATTATTTGAATCTGTTACTTCGATAGTGAAATCATTTTTTATTTGAAGTTTAAATACTCTGTCAGCTTCTCCTCCATAATGAAGTTCTCTCATTCCTTTTTTATCAAAGTCTAAATCTGGAATTATTTTGTCTATTAGCTCATCTTCTGAAATCTCTAATGCTTTGGCTGTCTTTTTTAATGCATCTTTAGCAGCATTTTTTACTTGATTATTTTTAATTTTTACAGACATTGTATCAACTAACACCAATGCAAATTTGCTTGCATTTAATGCTATAGCATATACTGCATGTGCTGCTAATGCTCCTCTTGAATTTAATGCCCATTCTTCAATTTGTGTCTTTAATTTCAATAGTTTATCTTCAGGCTGGAAAATACAATATGGAATAAGTATATTTTTTAATTTTGTATCCGCTTTGTTGTTAAGCCAATTTGTATATATAGCGTCAAGTGCATTTCTAAATGAATCAATATCAAAGAACTCTGCTATCTTGTTGCAGTCTTTTAATATTGAAGGTTCTTTTAATGCGACATATTCCATAAACACATACTGAACTATTTTTAAAGGTGATGCAGTTTGTTTGTCTTTTAATAAAATATTAGAAAGTATATTTTTGTCTATATCTTTTATTAAACTTTCATGTCCTTCATTATAGTATTTATTTAAATGTGATTCTATTTCTTCAACGCTTGTAAATTGGAAATCATCATCAAACTTTTGTAAGTCCCAATATTTAATTATTTCTTTATAAACTGTTCTTGATGCGTCTTTTCCTTCATTTGCTAATTTTTCTACTTCGCTTCTTACAATGCTTTCATTATTATTAATTACTGATACACAATACTTTTTTATTTCTTTTGATTTTGCTGTATCAATAACTTTGAAAATAAAATCAAATTTATTATCAATAAGTTCTTTTAATTCATCATTGAAAATACAATTAATAAATGATATAGTACCGCTAATATTTGCTGTTATAGAAGTGATAAATGATTTTTCTTCCATAATAGTTTTTGTTTCTTCCACATTGTTTTTTATAAGTGTGATAATATTATCTTTTGAATCTAATAATGATAAATAAATATCTTTTAATGGTACTTTTTTATCATTAACTAATTTTTCTTTAGCTTCTAAAATATTTCTATTATAGAATATTTCCTGAATAGAAACATAAATAGAAATTTTACCGTATATTCCGTAATGCTTTAATAATTTAGTAGTGATTTCTGATGCTTCATCATTTATACCGTCAAAGGACATTATAGCTGACAAATAATGACTATGATTACCATAAGGTTCTTCTTTTACATATTTAAGGCTTTTAGAAATTATATTATCAAAATTTTTAATAGGGTCCATCATTTTTAATAATACAGGCTCTCTAATTTTTAATAACTCTACGCACATTGTTTTGAGAGTTTCTACAATGGAATTAGTATCTATATTATATTTATTATCACCGTTTGCAAGCATAATTGATGAAAGCATAGCATAATCAAGATATAAATTTTCTAATTTTGACTTTTCTATTATCTCATAAAGTTTATAAAATGTTTCTTTGTCTTCATCATATAATTTTTTTGCTTCTACTGTTAAATATGAAATAAAAATAGTGTTATTATTAACTATTGTGTTTAACAAAATACATTCTTTAGGGAAAGAGCATGTTTCTAAATATTCAGGTATAAGTTTTTGAGTGTAGTAATAATAGCCTTTATCCTCTGAATAGCTTTTAAATAATCTTTTATATAATTTTATAGTTCTTGTCATATCTTTGTATATATTCACAAGAAAATAAATCATATTATTATCTTTATTTAAAATATTCATTAATCTTTTATAAACTTCTTCATCTTTATCAACTATACTAAAAAGTAATGATATAGTTTCTTCATCATTGATTTTTAGAGAATCTATATAATTTAATAATTGTTTGATGAGGCTTTTATCATCATCTCTATTTATCATGTATACCAAAATAGTTAATAATAAATGAGGCTCTTTATTTAATAATATTTTATTGTCATTTTTTACTTTTTCTAAGTATTGATTAAAGTTTTTAGGCATATAGGCTTCTAATTCTGAAAACTTATAAAAATTATTGACTTGTATTTGTATATATTTAGATGCTTCATTGTTAACCAAAGTTGCTTTAGAATATTTTGTATCATATATAGTTCTTTCATACGTATTATTATAACTTTCTATTAATGCTTTTTCTAAATCTTCGCCAGTGCATAATCTCAAAATTATATGAACATTTTGATTTTTGTATATATCTTTTATTATAGCTTCAGCGTATCTTGACAGAGCTTTTTTATCTTCTTCTTTAGTATTTTCATCAAAATAAAACTTAAAAATATCTTCAGCTTCATAACCGTAATAATTTCTTAAAATAGGGCAGCTGTTTGATCTTCCGTAAAAATAATCAATAAATGCGTTCTTATTATTTTCATATTGGAATATAATTTCAAACTTATTTCTTATTTGTTCTTCATTACTGATATTATTCTCCATATATCACCTCACAAATAGTATTTTTATATAGTATAATTAATTTTCTTTATTCTGTCAACTGCGAGCTGCTACCACAGGTATGCTTCGCAGCAAAGCCCTGCAAATATTTTAAATTAAAAAAATTATTTTGACAAAATATAATTGTTTAGGTATATACTGAAAATTTTTGACTTTGTCAATTTTTATGTTGTTCTTTTCCCGCCGCACGCCACAGGCGGACAGCGTCAAAGAACCAAAAAGTGCATATATATAAATTTTATCTACTTTTTTACCACACACGACAGGCGTACTTCGTCAAAGTTGCAAAAAGTGCAAATATAAAACTAGTACTAAATCATACTAAAATAGTATTACATGTAATATAGATTATTAATTTAAGCACACCTAAAGGTGGACTTCGTCAAATATAGCCCTTTTGCTTTTTTGGGCACCATCGAGTAGGTGCCTAATCGGCAGAAGAAGTAGGGTTTGGGGCAAAGCCCCAGGTATAAAATTATGGCTAAAAATCATACTAAAATTGTCTTATATCTAGGATAAATTTATTAAATATTATTATAAAAAACTTTTATATATTATCTTACACTATTGATAATATCTTTTAATTCGTTAAAATCAATAATTACATTAGGATAATTACTATCTAAAACAAAATAAACCAATTCAATATTTTCTTTCTCAAAATTAAAATATAGCTTAACTTGATTTAAAACCATTTCTTTTTCTGTTTTTGACTTTATATTTTAATAGAATTTTTTCTCTAAGTTTTAAAGAGCCATGTATATCGTCTTTAAATGCCTCAATAGTTTTATTCATTTTTTCCTATATTAATTTTTGTATTAGAGATATTTTTTATTTTTTTCTTAATACTTGAAGTAGTTTTTACTACCATATTTACTTCCTAAGATTTAAGTATTGAATTCAAAACAATTTATATTATAATGAGATTACTATAAAGTTCAAGAGGTTAATATGTTAGATGATTATAAATTTAAAGTAGATGAGTTATTAGAAAAAGGTCAAGCTAAATTAGTGGAAGTTACAAAATCAGATGAGGGTAAAACACAAGAAAAAAGAGAAATAAATTTGAATGAGCTTAACGGAGAAGGATATAAAATTGTAAAGTTAATGCTTGAAGATTTAATAATCAGATACGGTAAATCAAAAGATCAATAATTAATCTATTATTTTAGTACTTTATAATTTCATATAAAAATATGTTTTATATGTATTGTATTTTTACGGATTTTATGAAGTTTGTAAAAAAATATGATATAAAAAATATTTTGTTAATAAAATCTAAATATATTTAGATAATTAACACTATACTATATTCAAATTAATACCAATAAATTAAATCTTTTATTAAGGAAAAACTATGAACATCGAAGAAGCTAAACAAAAAATTGAACAATTAACAGAAACTATTAATTACCATAACAAACTTTATTATACAGATGATAACCCTGAAATAGAAGACTATGAATATGATAAACTTTTCAGGGAATTGGAAAATCTTGAAAGAGAGTTCCCAGAATTAAAAAAAGATGACAGCCCTACTAATAAAGTGGGCGGCACTATATTAGAAAAGTTCGAGAAATTTGAACACCCTATTGCAATGTACTCACTTTCTAATGTTATGAATGAAGAAGAATTCTTGGAATTTGATAATAGAATGCAAAAGGAACTTAATCAAAGTAAGATTAAATACACAGTTGAAAATAAATTTGACGGTCTTGCTTTAGAGCTTATTTATGAAAAAGGAAAACTTATAGTAGCAAGCACAAGAGGTGACGGACAGGTTGGTGAAAATGTTACTAATAATGTTAAGATGATGAATAATGTTCCTAAAAGCATAAAAGAGAAAAACAGATTAATTGTAAGAGGCGAGGCATTAATAACAAAAAAAGATTTTGAGGCATTAAATAAAGAGAGAGAAGAACTTGAAGAAATCCCTTTTGCTAATGCCAGAAATGCAGCTTCTGGCGGATTAAGACAATTAGATAGTGCTGAAAGTAAAAAGAGAAGATTAAAATTCTTTGCTTATCAGATTGCCAATTATAAAGATTTTGATTTAACTAATGAATATAAATCAATGGAATTTTTATCAGAATTAGGATTCACAGTTGAAGGCGTTCACCCAAATATTGATGTTAAAAAAGTATTAGAAACTTATTATGATATACAAGAAAAAAGAAGCAAAATGGATTATGAGATTGACGGACTCGTAATAAAAGTTGATGATGTTAAGCATCAGGAGAAATTAGGATTCTTGTCACGTGCTCCAAGATTTGCAGTAGCATTCAAATTCAAGCCTGAAGAAAAAGAAACAGTATTAAAAAATATTGAAGTTCAAGTCGGACGTACCGGAGCATTAACACCAGTTGCAAAATTAGAGCCTGTTCAAGTTGGAGGTGTTACTGTTTCAAATGTTACACTTCATAATCCTAACGAGATAAAATCAAAAGATATAAGAATCGGTGATACTATTGTAGTTATTCGTTCTGGAGATGTTATACCAAAGATTACAAGAGTAGTATTAGAAAAACGTCCTGCAGACAGTAAGCCTTTTGAGTTCCCTAAAAAATGTCCTGTTTGCGGAGGCGATACTGCTGTAACTGACGGCGATGTAATTGTAAGATGTATTAATGAAGAATGCCCAAGTAAGATTACAAGATATATAGAATATTTTGTTTCAAAACCTGCTATGAATATGGAGAGAATAGGAAAGGAGTGGATTGCAGTATTTACAAAAAGCGGACTTGTTAAAACTCCAGCTGACCTTTACAAGATAACAAGAGATGATTTATTCAAGTTTGAAAGAATGGGCGAGAAATTAGCAGGATACATGCTTGAATCTATTGAGAATAGTAAAAACACTACTTTAAAAAGATTTATATATGCATTAGGTATTCGTCAGGTTGGAGAAACTACTGCTGACTTACTAGCTAAATATTTCACATCAATAGAGAATTTCAAAAAGGCTACTATTGATGATTTACAAAATATTGAAGGAATAGGCGAGATCAGTGCTAAAAGTATTTATGATTTCCTTCATAATGAAAAGACATTAAAACTAATAGATGACTTACTTGCTGCAGGAGTTAATCCGGTATTTGAAAAAGTTGTAACAGTGGAATCTCCTCTTACTGGAAAGAATGTTGTAATAACAGGTTCAATAGAAGGCTTTACAAGGAATTCGGCAAAAGAAGCTGCTGAAAGATTAGGAGCAACTGTTCAATCTGCTGTATCAAAAAATACAAACATTTTGATTGTAGGTGAGAAAGCAGGAAGCAAACTTAAAAAAGCTCAGGATTTGGGTGTAGAGATAATGGAAGCTGATGAGTTTATAAAGCTTGCTAATAGCTAATACTTAAAATAAAAATAATAAATTGATTATTGACTTTTTTATCAATAGTGTTATAATTTACAGTAACTATGTGCAGGGCTTCAGTTGCAAGACAGCTTACTCTGCACTTATTATAAAACCATATAATAAACCTCCATTATCAATAGATGAACAATTATCCTTGCTCAAAAAAAGATGATTAATAATAGATAATTATGAATTTGCTAAAAATGTATTATCAAATTTAAATTATTATAGTTTGAGTGGATATTTATATGTATTCGAAAAACACTCTAATAATAGAACCCATATCTTTGAAAATGTTACATTTGAAGAAGTTATAAGATTTTTTAATACAGATGTAAAAATAATACAACTTATCCTGTCATGTGTTTCTTATGTAGAAGTATATATGAAAAATATTATAGCTAGAACTTTTGTTGAAACTTACAATGATCCATTTTATAATTACAAAACTAATATTTATGATAATATTAACCCAGAAATAAATTCTCTAGCTGAAAATTCTAAAGAAATTTTCATAAAGCATTATAAAAATGAATATTCAAATTTTCCATAACTTCCTATATGGATAAGTGTAGAAATTATGAGTTTAGGAACTTTATCTAAGTTTTATTCTTATTCTGAAAATATTTACAAGGAAAATATTGTAAGTAAAATGAATTTAAATCATCATGAGTATCTAAAAAAATTTATGCATTTTTTAATTCTTATAAGAAATAAATCTGCTCATCATTCAAGAATTTTATGCATAAATTTAGATAATAAGATTAAACTTCCAAAACAATTACTTTTAAATAGTAATTATGATATACGATTATTAAATTCCAATACACTTTTTAATTTTATAGTAAATTTGGAATATATAGTAAAAGTATCATAAATATTTCCATCTTCAACATTATATTTTATATGCAAAATATACGAGCAGTTATATAAACTAATAAATAATAAATCTATAAAAGTAAAATATTTATACATGAAAATATAGTAATTATTGATAATTGGAAAGGGACAATTTTTTTAATTATTAATTATAATTAAAAAAATATTTACAGTTTCTTTGTTTTATTATAATTCCCGCCCTTTATGCTTTATAATAAATTTAAAATTTTTTTATTCTAATTTTCTTTATAGTAAAAAATATAAAAAGCATACCCGCCCAAGTTGTTGTTAGATTTAGAATTTCTTTAACGCACGGTTAATGTATTTTTATTTATCATGAGAATTGTATTATTGATTGATTTATATTTTTTATTTTATTCAGCGTGCGGATAAGAATATAAATCGGGAGGAATTTTTAAAAAAAACCTCCCGCACGGTGTTAATAAAACTCTACTGAATTAATAGAATTAGCTATATTTTCCATTGAGGTGTATTCATTATGGGTAGGGAAAGTATAGCTAAGTACTAGATAATTTGAATCTTTTGTATCGAATATAGTATAAAATAAAATTGTATTTTCTAATTGTATTTTATACTGTATATTCTTTCTACCATTAATATAGAAATAGTTTTTTAATATATTGTTATCTCTTTCCATCTTGTTTATATAGTTTATAAGTTTTTCTAAAGAATTATTATTTTTTTTCATATAACCTACTAAACAAGTAGTCTGCGTTTTTTCTTCCCAAAATATACTTTCTATATGATATAGATCTTTAACATAACCTGTATTTTTTAATATGTGATTTTTATCTTCATCAGTTAGTCTTACAGAATTATTTAAAGGCATAAGTTTTACTTTAATATCTGATATATCGTATTTGTTTTGATATGATATATCATTATCTAAACTTAGCTTTTTAAAATTTATATCTCTATTAGAAAATATATCTTTGTACGAATTAGTTGTGCATGATATTAAAAATAGTGTTATTATAAAATATAGTGTTTTCATTTTTATTTTTTATTTTATTATTTTCTTACAGTTACAGTTCTGCTTGTAAAACCAATTATTCCTGTAAATAGATTAATGAAGAAATCTCCAGCATTGCTTCTAGTATATATTTCATAATTTTCACTTCCACCTGCTAGTCTTTCAACATCAACATCGTTTACAGGCACTAATCCCCATAAAGCATACCATTGCTTTCTTGTCAAAGTAACTCCGGTTTGAGGACCATCTCCAACCAAATGCCTATGCTGATAAGAGCATGAAAGGGCAAATATAGAAATGATTGAGAGTAAAATTATCACTTTTACCATAAAAACTCCTTAAAATTTGTTGAATTTTTCACATATAGTGAACAATGTTCAGTTTAACATAATAAAGCTGTTTGTCAATGAAAAAAGCTAAAATAAAAACATGAATACTAAATTGTTCATTTTGCTTATAAGAAATAGTTTTCAATAGCAAAACAATATCTTTAAATTATAATATTATATAGTGTATTTATATATTTTTGATTTAACTTAAATGAATAATTTTTGTTATAATATTAAAAATGAAACAAAATAAAAAAATATTCTTATTATCGTATTTAGTATTTATATCAGCAATAATTCTATTTATTGTAATTTTTTCTATTCTTGGAAGTATAGAGAGAGTAGGATATTTATCAAATTTCAATCATATATTGGAGAATAAATATTATTTCACATTAAAATTCAATAGCAGTATTTTCAAGAATAATAAAATATATAGAGTATATCCAAACACAAATGAAATGCCTGATAATGTTACAAATATAAGATGGAGCGGAAGCTATTATGGAAATTTAGTTTTAGGCGATTCAAGCATACAATTAAAAGAAAATGATAAAATAGAAAATATTAAATATACAGTTAAAATACAAAAAAATGTATTTTTATTTTTATTGTTTATTATAATAGTTTTTCCAGCAATTTATTTTTATGTAATACCTAATATATATTATCATCATAAACCATATATTTTCTTTTTTGTTCTTAATTCTTTTTTTTATTTGATAACATCAAATTTATTAATGCCTTTATTCTCTATGATGAAGCTTGATTTTAATATATATGATTTTTTATATACTTATCTATTTGTAATGACAGCTTATAATTTGCTTGTATACTATCCTTTTAATTTAGGCAATATAAAAAATATTAGGATAATATTAACGTCTTTATTTTGTGTAGTTTCAATATTCTCATTTTTTGCTATAGAGTCAATAAGTTTAACAGTACTTAATATGGTGATATTATTTTCAGATATGCCTAATCTTTATTCATCGCTTATTACAGTTCTTCCAATGCATTTAAAAATTATTACTATAACAGTGAGCATAATATACTTTACTTCTTTAGTAGCTTTTGTAATATTATTTATTTTTAATATATATAAAATATTTATAGAGAGAAGTAAAATAGCATCTTTAGTGATGACAGCTTTTATAATATTTAGCGTATTTTATTTATTTTTTAAGCCTAAGAATATAGATATATGGAGTATAGATTTTGTAAGAAATGCTAAAAGAAATGGTATAATAAATACACTTAATTATAGAATAAATTATGACAGATTAAATAATATAAAGCCAAGTAAAGAATTAGTATCAGATTCAATAAAATTATTAAAAGAATATGAATCAAAAAGAGATGTATCAAAACTTTATTTAAAATCCACAAAGAATATTTTAGATAATATAAAAAAATTAGAAGATGATATGCATTCTATATTGATTGAGGCTTCATCTAAAAACAGTAATTTTGTTTATAATAATGAAAATATAAATTATGAATATATAGAACAATTAAAAAACAATTATTATGATATATATACTAATATAGAAGCATCGATTACAAATGATTTATCAAAAATAGAGGAATTAAAAAAAGGTTTAAAAAGAGATGTATATTTAATATTCTTAGAATCTTTTTATGATTATTCACATTTTAGAAAATTATTTAATAAAGATCCTTTCCCTAAAGAGTACAGGAAATGGGCTGACTTATCAAGAAAAATAGCCCCTAATGTTAATAACGGAAGTTTTTATGCAAGGCTTTCAGGACTTACAGGATCATCTCCTCTTTATCCAAAAACTCAGTCAGAAAAGATAGAAAATACTTTACCGTATATTCTTTCGAAAAACGGATATAATACAATAGCCTTGGAAGAAGCATTGAATACTTATAATTTAAAAACTTTCTATCCTTCAATAGGTTTTAAATCTCAGGTGTTCGGATTAGGAACTACAAATATTAATACATATTTAGGCACAAATATTGATAATTTGGGAAGTCCTGTATTTGCTGCAGGCTTTACTATTTTAGGACATACTGATTCGCATTTATCTAATGATTTAAACTTTGCCGAAAACAATAAAAAGTTTTTAGATAATTTTGAAGGTAATGATAAACTTCATATAATAGAAACCATTGATAATTCTGCAATGACAGCAATAAATATTCTAGAGATAAGAGATACCATTTTAAAACATTCACCTAATGCAATTATAATATTTAAACATGATCATCTTTATCCTTATTTGAAAGCTATAATAGAACGTTCCAGCATAGATGAAAAAATAAAAACTAATTTTCTAAATGATTATAAGCCTTCTCCTATACTCATTTGGGACGGTACTAACGGAGCATATAAAGCAAATGAAAATTTCGCTCCTGAAAATATACCTTTATTTATAGCTGCTAATTTGAATGTTGATTATACAAATAGTGTTATATCTCTTTTATACAAAGAAGAAATTGATGATACTATCAGCACTTATAATAAATTTTATCATACAACAAATGATTCCATTATAGATAATAGCGAAGTTTCAAATATGATGATATTTAAATATGAGAATGCTCAAAGAACATTATCGCAGGATATTTTTCAGGGTAAAAAACATTATTATAATTTGATAAAAGAATTAACTAATAATTAGAATTATTTAAATTGTATTATTATTGCTTTAATTATCGAATCTAACTTTTATATTAATTCTACTATCTTTTATTATTGTTAAGTAATAAACTTGCTAAAATATAGCTTACAACTAAAGTTATCAGCTGCTCGTTTATTGCTTTAATTATCAAATCCAACTTTTATGTTAATTCTACTATCTTCTTCTTGAATATTTCTTTTTAATTCTGCTTTCTCCAATCTTTTATTGTTTCTATTTTTTAAAATTTCAAAAAATACTATGATAGCTCTTTCGCTTGGAGGATTATATTTATTTATTATTTTTCTAGTTTTTGATTCTTTACCATCTTTATCAGTTTTTATTTCTCTTATTATTTCTTTACTATAATATCCTAATGCTTTTTTTATCAATGCATTTTCTATTTTTATTTTAACGTCTTTCAAATATTCTTCTTTTGCCTTTCTTATTTTTTTTATCAAACTCTTTTTATATTTTTTGCTTGATTTATTTATATATTCTTTTAAATCATCATAGTTTATATTTAGTTTTTTGCTTATTTCTTCAAATGTAGGATTATATTTTTTTATGATTTCGTATATTTGTTTTTCTGTTTCTTTATTATATTTTGTATTCATAACAATATCCTTAAAAAAATTTATGCTATAAAATAATCAAAAAATATAAGTGATTATAATTTTAAAAAAGATGTTGCTATAAATAATAATTATTATATAATAATACATATTAATAGATTGGAGCTTATATTATGGTTAAGAAAATAGCATTATTCCATTTATTTTTATTAGTTTTGGTATCCTGCAATGCTAATAGTGACGGCACCACATCTGCTTCAGCTGCAGCAAAAGAACCTCCAAGAGAAAGTAAGGGCTTAACTAATTTTACAGGTATTTGGCAGGCAAAATTTCCAAATAATGAATCAAGCATTGTAATAGAGAACAGAGAAAACATACTATATAATGATTTTAAAGCTTCATCTATAGAAGATTTAGGAAATGATAGATATAAAATGAGTATATCGGGAGATAAAACTTTTTCTATTACATTGAAATTTAAATCAGATACTGAAGGAACAGTAGAAGATGATAATTTAGGAATAGGTACTTTAACAAAATCAAAATGATAAATATTCAAATGTCATAATGTCTCTAAAAAGCCCCATTTTAATATGGGGTTTTTTTATTATTAAATTATTCCTCTGTATTATTTTCATCGTTTTCTTCATCATCATCTTCTTGCATACTGCTTGATACATAATCTCTATTTAAGAAGAATAATGTTGTAATAATCTGAAAATATGTATTGAATATATATAGAACTATCATAGCAATGAAATATGATAATAATCCTTCTCTATTTTCTAAGGATGATGGAAAAAGAGTCATTGAAAACACTTGCTGAAATAAGAATATAAATCCTAATAAAAATAATGTTTTAAAGAATTTAGGTTTTACTAAATAAAAAGAATATTTTAAAGCATCTATTCCCCAAGTATGTCTTAAAGCACAAATATTTTTAATAAATACAAAAAATACAATAAATGCAATGCCAGGAACTATAAAGAAACTAGATCCTAAAAGCACTAATACAAAATACATAAAAGTTGTAAATATAGTAGGCAATAAAAATTTAAAGCTTCTTATTATTGCCCAAGTAGCACTTTTTACACTTCTATAAATTAATCTTTCTACTAATAATGATACTGATATGATAGAAATGGTGTCCAAAAATAAAGAAAGAAATATATTTATATAAAAGCCTATAGTAACATCATTTTTAAACCAATTAATAAGATCCTCATAAGTTTTTAATTTTTCAGGATCAAATGTACTCATAGGAAAGTAAATTCCTGTTAATATTAAAGGCAGACAGCATATTAAAGAGAGTATAATAAAATTAATAAAGTTTTGTTTAAACAAAGAAAAAGCAAGAGTAAATAAATCTAAAGTTTCAAGATCTCTTTTTCTTAATTCATTTCTTAATGAAAACATATATTTCCTTATAAAATTAAAAATGTACTTTTTATTATCGTATAATTATATATAAATTAAAATTTATAATAATTTTAACCTATAGTAGTTTAAATTACAAATATATTTTTGTATATAAAGTAATGATTAAAATTATGAATTTTATTAAATTAAATGTTTTTATTAGCCCGCCCGCCCCTAAACTTATTTAAAAAAACATGCAAATAAAAAGACTAGGCTTCATTTAGAAAACCTAGCCTTAATTAACTAATATTAAAAGCACTAAATATTATTATCTTAAAGGAGCCTCTGATATAAGAACTTTTATATCATCTAATTTATTTTTATCAGTATTTTTTTCATGTAAAATTTTTCTTATATATTCAGCAAGCGATTCATTATTTTCAACTTTAGAACCTATTATGATTTCTTTTATATAATTTGTGTTTTGATCAAAAAGTTTTAAATAATCTATATAAAGTTTATTATTGATTTTATTTGCTTTTATTTCTTTAGATTTATAATCAGAAGTTACAAGCATTCTTAATTCCTGTTCTTCAAAAAATGCTTCATGCTTTATTATGTATTTTATATTTTCAAATAAATAATTATATAGTTTAGGATCAATATTTTTCTCTTTAATTTTTCTAGTATATTCAAATATTTTTGAAAATGCATATTTAATCTTATCTTCAAGCGTATCGTCTTCTTTTAATTTTTTTCTATACTTCTTTATTTCGTTTAAATCTATAATATTACTTGAATATTTTAAATCTTCTTTATTGAAAACAAGTTTATTTAATTTTTCATTATAATAAAGCACCCAATATAAATTTCTTTTATTTACATCTTTTTCTTTTTTTATATTCGACTTATATTCAATATTTATGTTACTTACATTTGAATCATAAGATGAAGTATATGAATCAGTAAAATATCCATCATTTTTAATACTTATATTATTTACATTAAAATCATAATAAGAAAAAGGCGAAGTATATGAATAAGTAAAATATTCATTGTCCAAAACTAAACATATACCAGTAGCTTCTTTATCTTCTTTTTTACCATATAATCTAAACATAGTAAGAGAATCTTTATTTCTTGAATATGATGTTTGCAATGTTACAATTTTTTCATCGCTTCCTATTTTTATATCTATATTATTTCTATTGAAAATACTTTCTAAAATATTTCCTTCTTTAGGATCATTGGCAGTTGATATATTATTTATTCTTATATTCCCTACTTCATCTGAATTTTCATTTTTACACCCTAATAATATTAATAAAATATCCAATGATGTATAATGAGATATTTCTATATTTTCATCATCAGTATCGAAAGATAATATTTTAAGTAAAAAATATTCATATAAAATTAAATATTTAATATTTTTTATAAGTTCATCATCAAATTTTTTGCTCTCTTTAAAATGAAAAATTAAATTAGTAATTGGTTCATTTTTCCATAATTCTTTATTTTCAGCTATAATTAATAGCTTAAAAAATTTATCAATATCATTATACTTATCAAACTTTTGAAGAATTTTTATTATAGTGATATCAGAAGAATTATTATTTTTTGAAAATATTTTAAAGTCATTAATAGCTTGCTTATATTTTTTTAAATTTATTTTTAATATAGCTCTATTAAAATATGTTTCTTCATTTTTAGGATTTAATTTTATAGCTTTATTGAAATCTTTTATGGCTTCTTCATATCTTGTTAAAATTATTTTTAATAGAGCTCTATTAAGATATGCACTTTCATAATGTTTATTTAATTCTATTGTATTATTAAAATCTTCTATGGCTTCTTCATATCTTTCTAATTTTATTTTTGCAATTCCTCTATTAAAGTAAGTATTTTCATTTTTAGGATTTAATTTTATAGCTTTATTGAAATCTTCTATAGCTTCTTCATATCTTTCTAATTTTATCTTTGCAATTCCTCTATTAAAGTAAGCATTTTCGTTTTTAGGATTTAATTCTATAGCTTTATTAAAATCTTCTATATCTTTTACATATTTTTCTGATTCTATTTTTGCAATTCCTCTATTAAAGTAAGCATTTTCGTTTTTAGGATTTAATTCTATAGCTTTATTAAAATCTTCTATAGCTTCTTCATACTTTTCTAATTTCGCTTTTGAGATACCTCTGTTAAAATATGATATTTCATCATTTGGATCTAATTCTATAGCTTTATTGAAATCTTCTATGGCTTCTTCATATAAATTCAGATTTGATTTTACAAGTCCTCTTGCAAAATATGATTCTCTATTATTTGTATTTAATTCTATAGACTTATCAAAATCTTCTATAGCTTCTCCATATAACTTTAACTCCGTTTTTGAAAGTCCTCTGAAAAAATATGCCTCTCTATTCTTTGGATTTAATTCTATAGCTTTATTAAAATATTTTATAGATTCTTCGTATAACTTTAACTCTATTTTTTCAAGTCCTATATAAAAATATGAATATTTATCATCATTATCTTTTTTTATGTAATCATAGTCTAATTTTTCTATTTTATTTTTTAATTCATCTGTCATATAATAATCCAAATATTTTTTATAATTATAAACTTCAAACTTATTTTATCAAATAAAATAAATATTACTTTTAAAAATTTTTAGTATATACTGAAAATTTTTAAGTTTGTCAATTTTTTTATTCAACTTTTTCCCACCGCACGCCACAGGCGGACTTCGTCAAAGTTGCTGCCGACACCACAGGTGGACTTCGTCGGCACACTTCGCGAAAGTGCAAATATAAAATTAGTATTAAATCATGCTAAAATTGTTTTACATGTAAGATAAGTTATTAATTTAATCTAAAATATAGCCCTTCGCAAAGTGTATCCGAGCCTGTAGAGGATATAGTTTCTCGCCGTAGGTGGGCTTCGCCTGGGGCACCAAAAGAAGTGGGGTTGCCGTAGGCACGCACAGCGGGGCAAAGCCCAATATATTAAAAACAAAATATAACTTTATTTTTTGACAAAGTATAGTTGTTTAGGTGTATAATAATATTTTTGTTTATTGCAAATAAAAAGACTAGGCTTCATTTAGAAAACCTAGCCTTAATTAACTAATTATATTTTTAAAAATTATTTAGCATTGATAGCATCAATTATTTCAGCACATTTCATGTACATTCTAGGAATATGGAAAGGTCCTTTATACATATTGCCTTTTAAGTCAGTAGAGATTCTTCCGTCTCTGTGAAGATATCCGTACCATTCGCCGTATTCTGTGTCAATAAATTTTTTAGTATATTCTTTTACCATGTCATGCTTTTCTAAATATTTATCATCTTTAGTGAAATAGTAGCAGTATAAAGCAGCAATAGCAGCTTCAGTTTGAGGCCACCAGAATTTCATGTCATGGTGATATTCGCTTTTAGGCTTTCCAAGTACGTCCATATATTGAATGATTCCGCCGTACTCTTTGTCCCAGCCCCATTCCCACATCCAGTCAAATATTTTAACTCCTAGGGCTTTTAATGTTTCATCATGTCCTCTTTCTATAGATTCTCTTAATATGAACCAAGATGATTCTATAGCATGTCCTGGGTTTAATAATCTTCCTTCAAAGTGATCTTGTAAAGTACCGTCAGGATTGCATTGTTCAAGTACTGCTTTTTTATCTTCGTATAGGAAGAGCTGTATGTTTTTAAGAAGATTATCAATATATTTGTTGTAATAATCTTTATTTTCAGGATCGGCTTTTCTTAATTCCTGAACAGTAGCAAGCATAATCATAGGAGGTCCGAAAGCGATAGTAGGTCTATTGCCTGCATCAAATTTTGGTATAAGAAGTCCTTCTTTTTGATAGCGGTCTATATTATCAAGTATTTCTCTAGCCTTTTTAACATAGCTTTTATCTCCGCTGGCTCTTGAATATGCAGCCATAGCAACTAAGCAGAATGTTTCTGAAAAGTAGTATCTCAATCTTTTTATGATAGGCTTTCCGTCTTCAGTAACTCTGAAATACATTCTTCCGTCGCCTGCTTTATCAAAACAATATTTTTCTAAAAAGTCTATTCCAGATTTTGCAGCATCAAGATATTCCTGTTTTTTCTCGAAATCAGCATAAAGAGTTGATAATACCCAAGCAAATCTTCCCTGAAACCATACAGATTTATCGGTTTCTATAAGTCCGCCTTTTCTGTCTAAGGCAGTGTAGTATCCGCCATGCTTTTTATCAAGTCCGTTTTTTAGCCAAAATGGAATGATATTGTCTTTTAACATGTGAAGATACTCGTTTTTTACTTCGTTTAAATTACTCATATAAAATTCCTTAAAATCAAAATTAGATTTTATTTAACATAATATAATAATATTAACAGATTGATATCATAAAAGCAATAATAAAAAATATTTTTTTGTTTTATTTAAATATTATTGATAGTTATTTTTATACTTTCAATATAATAACAATATTTAATTGACTATTAATGTATATACTATATAATTTGAAAAGTTGGAGTTTATTATTTTATGGAAGAAAAAAGTATTTTATCATTTATAAAGATGGTATCCAATATGCCTCTTGTAAAAATAGATAAGCATAAATATTTAGTGAATACATTTGCATCAGAATATCCTTCACTTCTTCAAAATATTTTAGAGAAAGGCGCTTATGATGCAGGAGTACCATTAAATATAATAGATACAAAATCAAGAGAAGCTATTAATTATGAAATAGCCAAATCATCAGCTATATCATTTGTTTCAGGACTTCCCGGAGGCATTGTTGGTATAGGAGCAGTTCCGGCAGATACCGCTCAATTTTTTGCTCATGCTCTAAGAATAGCACAAAAACTATGCTATATATCCGGACTTCCTAGTTTTACTTTAGGCGATTCGATGACAGATGATGAGGCTTGTCTTGCTGCTGTATATATTGGAGTAATGTTTGAAGATAAGGAAGCTATATTTGCTTTAAATAGTATATGGAAAGCTATAGCTGAAAAAAGTGCAAGAATAGGTTTTAGAGTAAGTTCTGTAGTAGGGTATGCAGTTATTTCAAGCATATTAAAATCTATAGGTATAAAAATAGGTTCTAAGAGTTTTATGAAATCTGTTTCAAAGGCTGTTCCTCTAATCGGCGGTGCAGTATCGGCAGGTTTTACATACACTAGTTTGAATAAAATGTCTAACAGACTTTATAATAGAATTAAGGAAAGCAAGTATTCAATAAGCTGATATTTTACGGATAATTATATGGCAAATGATAAAAAGAACAAAGAAGATTATGTAGAGATAAATGAAGATGATATTGAAATATTAGGCGAAGACGGAATATATAGAAAGTACGAAGTATATAAAAGATATCAAAATAGAAATAAGATGAAATTAAGATATTGGCTGCCTTTTATCACAGCAGTTATTTATACTTTATCGCCTATAGACTTGATTCCGGATAGAATACCAATAGGAAAATTAGATGATATACTTCTTTTGGTTATATCATTTATGTATGGTATTAAAAAGGCTAATTTCTCTTATAATCCTATAATAAATGTAATAGTTAGAAATATTATATTATCAATCACTATTACAGGATTTGTTATGATGATTATAATATATATACTTGCTGTATTATTATAATAATTTTTTATATTAAGGAGGAGTATTTTATGAATAGAATATCATCAAGCAATATAACAAAATTAGAGGATAATGAAGTATTTGTATTTGGAAGCAATACTCAAGGAGCACATGGGGGAGGGGCGGCAAGATTTGCTATGAATTTCGGTGCTGTATATGGTCAGGCATTCGGACTTCAGGGTAAAACATTTGCTATACCTACAGTTGATTATACAAAAAGCGGAAAGATGGCAGTATCAGAAATAAAAAAATATGTTGATAAGTTTTTAGCTTTTACTTTAGAGCATAAAGATTTAAAATTCTTAGTAACAGAGATAGGATGCGGTATAGCTGGTTTTAAAGTTGAGGAAATGGCAGAACTTTTCAGAGAGGCGTTAAAAGATGAATATGATAATGTTTACTTGCCTCAAAGATTTGCCGATTATTTAAAAAGATAGTTTTTATAATTAATTTGTTTTATTTATTATCAAGTGAGGTATTAAAAAATGAAGACAAAAATATTTTTATTAGCTTTGTTATTATTGGTATTAGTTTTTTCTTGTGCTAAAAGCAATCCAGTTAGTGCTAATAATACTACAGACAATAATATTGGAAGTGGTATAGAGAGTAACGGAGAAAATGACAATAATGGAGATAATAACAATAACGGGGAAAGTGACAATAATGGAGATAATAATAATAACGGAGAAAATGAAAATAACGGAGAGAATAATAAAGAAGAGAATATACTTTTTCATCCGGAACTGATATACGGAGAATATAATTCAGAATCTTATGAGAATCATGTTGGAAATGATTTTTTTGATCCCAATGAAAGTCCTTTCACAATTGTTAATAAACCTATGACTCTAACAATTAGTGAGGATTCAGGATCAATTTACGGCTTCACTATTGTTTATAATTTTGATGGTAAAAATGTGTATTATTCTAATTTATTTAAAAATTATTATGAAAATGGTTTTCAAATTTTGAAAGGTAACGGAGTTACTTCAGCAGGTGGTCCAGGTGGAGGTTATTATACGATTCTAAAGTTTGATAGTAACTTTAATTTAGTAGAAGCTAGTTTTTACACTATAAACAAATCAGGTGAAATAGTTTGTCACACAGCTCATAATATGAAAAAGACTCCTATAAAGTAAAACTATTAAAACTAAAAAAGCCAACTGTATTTAAATAGTATAGCATTTTTTTATATTTTATTGAGTGTTTTATATATAAATATTAATTTTTAAATATTAAAATAAAGCCTATAATTCTATAGGCTTTATTTATCAACAATCTTATTTCTTTAGTCTTTATTTCCGCTTTCTTTACTGTTCATCAATGCTTCTTTAGTTTTTAGTATTCCTTGAGTTTTCAGATTATTAGTTTAACAGCATCTTTCATATATACAAAGTCATTATTAACTTCATTTTAATTATTTTTATAGCAATGAAACGAAATATGATAAATGTTTTATATTATGGAGTATAGTGTTATCCATAGCTAATAAATTGAGAAAGACTGCCTATTAATTTACATGAAAACAATTAGAAATAAAAAATATAATGCTATATATAATAATATTTTTTATTAATAGAAATATATACAAATTATTTAAAAATCTAATTTTTATTAAAAAAAAGTACATTTTTATAATTAATTTGTTTTATTTTAACATATACAAAACATAAGGATATAAAAATGAAAACAAAAATATTTCTATTATTTACTTTTTTGATATTAGCTGTTTCATGTGCTAAAGACAACCCTTTAAACTCATCAAATAACAATAATAACAACAATAATAATCAAATTACAATTGCAAACTATGAAGGTACATATACTGGAAAAGCCCAATATAGAGTTATACCAAATGGAAGTCCTACAGAAGAAGATATCACTATAATAATAGATAATAAGGGTTCAGTTACGATTAAAACTCAATCTCAGTCTAAAGTTTTTGACAGTATTAGTAAGATTTCAGACAAAGAATATTCTTATAATAATTCTCCTTATATACTTAGCATAATATTTGATGAAGCAGGAAATGTAAGCATTGATTATACAATACAAAATGAAAATGGTACATCTGAAAAATATACGGCTAATAAATTAACAAAGACAGTTTCTTAATATAGAAAAAACTTTTTTATTGTAATAACTTCTAAAAATAAAAAAGCCCCTGTTTAAATACAGGAGCTTTTTTTATATTTGACATAATTTTTAAAATATACAAAAATAAAGCCCATAGAATATATTAAATATAATTCCATAGGCTTTAATTTATCAACAATTTTATTTCTTTAAATATTTTATTTCTTAATAATTTTATTTCCGCTTTCTTTGCTATTCATTAATGCTTCTTCTGCTTTAAGCATTCCTTGAGTT
Organism: Brachyspira suanatina; assembly: GCF_001049755.1. Classification (NCBI taxonomy): domain Bacteria; kingdom Pseudomonadati; phylum Spirochaetota; class Spirochaetia; order Brachyspirales; family Brachyspiraceae; genus Brachyspira; species Brachyspira suanatina. The sequence continues at coordinate 72,731 of NZ_CVLB01000001.1, forward strand.
TTCTCAATTTTATTAAGATTAGCATTATCAGTTTTTGAAACTTCGCTTTGAGTAGCAGAATTTATTTCAGCTTCAATAGCAGCTCTCATATCTCCAAACTCATTATTGATTCCTTCGCCGTTATTCTCATCGCCTGAAGGTCTTATAATCTGAGCCTTATCAATCAAAGAAGATTCAAATACTTTAGCAGCCTCATCTTCGCTTTGTGCTTCTCTAACCTGAGAAACTGCAGCAGCCTCAGAAGCCATTAAATCACCGCTGGAATGTACTATCATAACATCTTCAGGACGAACAGTTATAAGTCCGTTGTCAGTTCTGACAGCAAGTGCCACTCCTGTATCATTTTCCATAACCATTTCAACAGGGCCTAAGAATCTGTTTCCAGCCTCGTCCATAACCTCAACACTCTTTCCAAGCATAGAATAACCTGTTTGGCTTGAGTAGAAAGTTTTCATAGAGTCAAGATTTTTATTAACCTCTGTCATTTGTTCAACAGATGAGAATTGTGCTAATTGTGCAATCATATCTCTGTTATCCATTGGAGAAAGAGGATCCTGATGGCTCATTTGTACTGTAAGGAGTTTCAAGAAAGCATCTTTACCCAAAGAATTTTGTGTAGGATCTCTTTCAAAATTATGCTGTAAGTTGAAAGCTCCTACCTCTTGTTTTAATATTTTTATCTCTCTATCTGACATTCTTAAAGCATCTGCTGATATCATTTATACACTCCTTCAAAGTTATTTCTTCATAATTTATATTTATGAACCTATTAAATAAGTAAATTCAATTTTCTTTCAGGTACTATATATGCTTTTATATCGGCTTTTACTTCTTCTACATTATTATTATTTTCAGAAGCGAATCTGTTTCCTATAGTTTCTAATTCCTCGCCGAAGCCTCCGTCATTAGGCATATCCTGTCTAAGCATTACATCAAAACCTTCTATATTAATGCCTATCTCGCTTAATGAAGTTATAACAGTATCTAAATTCTTAGTGAAAATATCTTTAACATCTGCATTATCTACAAATATTTTACCTATTAAATTGTCTCCGTCCATGCTGATTTTTAATCTTACTTTACCAAGATATTCAGGATTAAGACTCATTAATACTTCGCTTTTTCCATTATTAACAGCAACTTGAGCTTTCTCTACCAATTTACCCATTAAGTCTTGGAATTTTATCATATTATCAGTAAGGTTTGTGCTGTTATGAGTTTTGGATACATTATTGTTATAATGATTATATCCTTTCAAATTAGCACCATCTGCAGAGTCTTTCATATTTATTATAGTAAGCTCTGCACCTTTATCATCTGATATAGTATTATTCACAGTACTGTTATTATTTTTCATTTCAGCAGCGTCTTTTTTATCTGCATATTTATTTTCTATATTCATATCAATATTAGCATCTGCCATAGCATTATTATCAAGCTGCATAGCATTATCTTCAATACTAATATCATTAATATCTTTTGTTTCTATATTTTTGTCATTATCTTTATTGGAAGCAACTTTTATTTCTTTAGCTTCTGAATTATCAATATCTTTTACTTCGATATTTTCTTCAGTATTTTCAGCTAAAACTTCTTTTTTATCTTCGCTGCCGTCATTTTCTATCATTGCTTTTAAAGCTTCTAAAGATTCAATTAAATCTTCTAATTCTTTCTTATCTTCTTCGCTTAATTCTTCAGCATTCAAAGATTCTATTTGTTTTTTTATTTTTTCTATTTCTTCAGTATTTTTTGTATTTTCTTTTTTATCAGCTTTAGCTAAAATGTTTTCTTTAGTATCAGCTGTATTAACTTCTTTTGCATCAGCTTTTTTATCATTAGAAGTATTTTGTAAAAGGAGTTTTGCTTTTTCTTTTGTTAGAGCCAATTTTTCTTTAGCAGATACATTTTCTTCTTTATTACCTGAAGCTAATTTTGCTGCTTTTTCTTCTATATTATTATCTTTATTAGATGAAGCATTTAATTCTTCTGATTTATTTTCTGCTTGTTCTTCAGTATTGCTTACAGATTTAGCTTCTTCAGCATTATCTGAAGTTTCATCTGTTTTTTTAGCAGTATTTTCGCTAGATGAAGAAACCTTTTCTTCTATAGTATTTTCTTCAGCATCATATTGATTATAATCGTTATAGTAATCATCATAACTATTATAATTATTTTCTGTTTGATTTTCTTCAGTATTTAAGTGTCTTTCTATTTTATTAGAAACACTTGAAGGAGCAGAATAATCTGTCTGAGTTTTATTTAACATATTAGCAAAAGAATCATCATAGCTGTAATTATTCAAATTATAAGGGCTATTATTAGATGAAACATTAGTATCAACAAAAGATAATAAGTTGCCTAATCCATTTACCATAATTTACTTCCTAATTATTAGTTTTATTACTATATTAATATTCGGAAGTATTCAAATTTCCTTTATAAAAAATAACATAATATTTGAAAAATTATTTTTATGTTTTATAATGATAATATGCTTAATATAAATAGTAAATATTTTAATCTCATAACTAATAAAAACAATGCTCAAATCAAAGACGGCGATGTGGTAAGATATTCCATAATGAGGAAATTGGATAATGATAAGGCATTAATAAATGTTATGGGCAACAAATTAATAGCATTATTTAAAAACGGAATGACAGATAAAGGCTTTGCTTTAGTTAGTAAGAAAAACGGAGAAGTAACTTTAACTATACTAAAAAATGCAGAAAGTTTGAAAGAAGCAAGAGAAGGCATACAAAATAAGAATAATGCGAATGTTTTACTTAACATAACTGAGAATAATTCAGAAGTTTCAACTATGCTGTCTCAGAAAGGTATAAAGCCTAGTTATGAAAATATAAGATATTTTGAAACTATACTTAAATACCTTCCGGATTTGGACAGCGATAAAAAAAAGTTCATATTAAATGCAATGTCTAACGGTGTATATTTAACGGTAGAAGAAATAAACTCTTTAGGAAATATTTTTAAACAATTTAACGACATAATCAGACATATAAAAAACTCTAACAAAAATACTGAAATAACCGAAATATTAGTAATGCTTGCTAATAGTGTTATTCAGGGGAATGATAATGACTCCAATAATACTATTGCAGAAAATTTAAATAACTATATAAATACAAATGCTAATTTTAATATATGGTTTATGCTCTTTGATATGCTTCATGGTGAGTTATCTTCTGATAATTCTAATATGATGATGCTTATGCTGAAAATTTTATCTGCAAATAGGAAAAACAGAAATTTTAATGAAACTGCATTTATGATTCCTATACCATTTGTTATAGACGGCGAAATTAAAGATGTATTATTATATATTAGTAAAGATGAAAATAATAAAAACATATTAACATTTGTAGTTTATGATAATGATAAAGATCTATGTAAAATAGATATTACTAAAGATGAATATGATAATAGATATTTGATTACAGTTAAATTATTTGATAAGAAGCTGTATAATAAATTAAACAGTGTGAAAGAAGATATAGATAAAGAATTAAGTATTTTTGAGAATATAAAAATAAATTATGAAGGCTAAGTGAATGAGCAGAAATAATAAGGATATAAAGAATGCTGCTGCTTTACTCTATAATAGAGAAGTGCATAATGCTCCTATAGTTATATCCAAAGGGAATAATTATTTAGCTAAAAGAATGGTTGATATTGCAAGAAAGCATAAAGTTCCTGTTATTTCTGATGAGAATACAGCTGAGCATTTGATGCAGTTAGAAATAGGTGAGGAGATACCTTATTCACTTTATGAGGCTGTTAGTATAATATTAAAATATATATATAAATTAAAGGCAGAATAAATAATGGCAAAATTAACTAAAATAAATATTCAAGATATAAAAACAAAAGCTGAAAAGAAAGATATATACTTGTACAATGATTTTCTTGCTTCTACAGGATATATAGATTTCAAAGAAGATGATATGCAAAGACTTCAGAAATGGGATATCAATGAAGTATTTATGGAGGATAATACTTCTTTAGATATGGAAGTATCTGCTGACTTTGATAAGTTTTTGAGAGAATATAAAGTATTTAAAAAAATATATTTAAATGTAATTAAAAAAGTTAGGAATAATTTAGGCGGATATAAAAATAATAATTTGGTTAATTTGAATGAACTTAATGAAATTTTAGATGAAGTATTAGATATAGTTAATAGAAATTTAAGCAGTGTGCTTCAGCTTTTTAATTTAACTGGTTTACCTAGGTCTGATGAATATTATGTAAGGTCTTTAAATGTTTCTTTAATATCTATGATTATTGGACGAGCCATGAAATTCTCTGAAAATAGAGTAAAAAAATTAGGAATAGGTGCTATACTTTATGATATAGGGCTTGTGAAAGTTCCTGATAAGATATTGGAGAAAATAGGAAAATTTACTCCTGAAGAATATGCTGAAATAAAAAAACATACAGTTTATGGATATAAAATTCTTAAAACTAGTTTTAGATTTGAAGAAGATTTGGCTATGATATCTCTTATGCATCATGAATATTATAATGGTAAAGGATATCCTAGAGGACTTTCCGGTAATCAGATAAATTTATATTCAAAAATAATTGCTATAGCTCATGCTGTTGAAAAGATGCTTAAACCTATAAGAATGGCATCTTCCAATTCTAAATTAAAAGATAATAAATCTACATTCAGTTTGATGCTTGAAAAAAGTAATGAAAATAAAAAGAAAGATGTATCATTATATTATGCTGTTAAAGAGATTATACATGGTGCCAATACAAAGTATGATCCTAATATATCAAAAACTTTTGTTAGTATATTTACAGTATATCCTATAGGTTCTATAGTTATTTTAAATGATAAAAGAAAGGGATTTGTTTTTGCTACTAATCCTAATTTCCCTATCAGACCTATAATAAAAATAGTTTCCAATGAGAATGGAGAATTTATCGATGATGGAGAAACTATCAATTTATTAGAAACTAATCAGCTGTTTATAGCAGGTGTTGATAAAGATAATAATTTCTTGGAGGAGGTAAGAACTAAAATATTAGACGTTGAAGAAGAAAAGTAATATTAAAAAATGGCTAACAAAAAAATCATAGGCAATCTAGGAGAGGATATTGCCTTAGAATATCTCGAAAAACTTGGATATACCTTAGTAGAAAGGAATTTTAAAGGTAAAAAGACAAGAGGAGAGATAGATTTAGTAATGACAAAAGGAGTTGTTATTGTGTTTATAGAAGTTAAATATCGAAGACAGGGAAGTTTTGGATATGCAGCTTGCTCAATATCAGATCGCAAAAAGAAAAAGCTATATGAGACAGCTGAAGAATACTTAATTGAAAAAGGATTAAGTTTTAATCAAAAATGTTCCTTTGGGGCAGTTCTAATAGACGATACCCTTTATAATCGTGAAATATCATTCATTGAAGATATATTTATTTAGGGGTATCAATATGAAAACAGCAGTAAAAATTAACCCTGAAAAAATAGATCTTTATAAGAAAAAATTAAAAGATGAGAAGTATATAGATAAAGCTATAGAGAGATTAGCTGGACACTTAATAAGTGCTGTAATAGATTAACAATTAATTAAGCGGATTTTGTATGGATATAATCGAACGAGGAAAAACTACTCTTTTACTTGAAAGCGAAAATCTCAAAATTTTATCAGATAAATTAGATATGAATTTTGAAAATGCAGTAAAAGAGTTATTTAATATTAGAGGCAGAGTTATAACTTCTGGAGTAGGAAAGAGCGGACATATAGCAAGAAAGGCAGCTGCTACTTTTGCATCCACTGGTACTCCAAGTTTTTTTGTTGATCCTAATGAATGTATGCATGGCGATTTTGGTATGATCACAAAAGAAGATTATTGTTTGCTATATTCTAAAGGTGGTGAATCTCGTGAGGTTATAGAACTTGTGAATTGGTTATGCAGGCAGAATATACCATACATTGCAATTACAAATGAGATAAATTCTACGCTTTCTAAGAATGCTAAAATTACATTGCTTACGCATGTCAAAGAAGAAGCTTGTCCTTTAAGATTAGCTCCTACTGTAAGCACTACAGCTTCTTTAGCTTTATCTGATGCTTTGGCTACTGCATTAATGGAATTGAGGGGATTCAGAGCAGAAGATTTTGCAGTTTTTCATCCTGGAGGAAGTTTAGGTAGACAGCTTGCAAAAGTTAAATCTATTATGCATACTGAAAATTTACCTATTATTTTCCCTGATACTTCATTGCAGGATGCCTTATTTAAAATCATAGAATGCAAGCTTGGAATAGCCATTGTTGTTGATGAGAAGAATATTTTAAAAGGAATAATAGTAGATGGAGATTTAAAAAGGCTTCTTATCAAAGATGATGATATAAAAAATATACTTTCTAAAGAAGTTAAATACATTATGAACACTTCTCCTAAAGTCATTTACGAAGATACTCTTATAGGAGAGGCTTTACATATCATGGAAGGAAAGATTACTAATTTAGTAGTGGTAAACAATAATAATAATCCTATTGGAATAGTACATATACATGATATTTTGAAAATAAAGGCTTTTTAAAAATGTTAAATCAAAACTTATATAAAATTTAAAATATATGATTATTTTTTATTATTAATTTAAAATGATGAATAGAAGTATATTATCGTACATTAAATAAATTTTAAATCTAAATTAATACTTATTATACTATCATTAAAAATCTATTATAAAAATATTTACTTGACTTTTTTCGGATATATATTATTGTTAAATGCATATCTAAAAATATTCTTATACAAATGAAAAAGATTATTATTTTTATACTATTTATCTTAATAACTTTTACTGCCTGTAGTAATTATTCCAATACGAATAACTCAGAAAATATTGCAGCTAATGAAGCATTAAAAGTAGGTATATATATCTATGATTATCCTATGCCGCATTCAAATAGTGATGATATAGGCGGTTTTGACTATGATTTAATGAATGAAATAGCTAAAGTATCAGATTTAAAAATTCAATTTGTTACAATGCAGTTTAATGATCTTATTCCAGCACTTAATAAAAAACGTATAGATATTATTATAGCTGCCATGACAATAACAGAAGAAAGAAAAGAACTTGTAAATTTTTCTGACAGCTATCTAACAGCTGGTCAAAGCATTGTAGTAAATAAAGGAAATACAAATATAATAACAACTAATAATTTGATAGGAAAAACTATAGGAGCTATAAAAAATACTGTTTCTGATATTACAGCATCAAAAATAGAAGGTGTTCATCAAGTAATAAGATTTGATATTGCTGGCAGTGCTTTTCTGTCTTTGAAAACGGGTAAAATAGATGCTATGGTAGTTGATAAGCTTACTTGTATTAATTATCTTCAATATGATAAAGATTTAGAAATAGTTGAAACTATAGAATTCCCAAAAATGGGATATGGTATAGCTGTAAGAAAAGAGGATACTATTTTACTTAATAAAATTAACAGCGGACTTAAAGAAATAATGGCTAATGGTACTTATCAAAAATTAGTAGATAAGTATTTATAATATTTAGCAATTTTATTACACTTACCCGCCCTTTAGGCTTTTAGTTAATTCTGATATTTTAAAATTATTATTCTTTAAAAAAACTCAACTGTTATTTTAGCTGCCCACCCAAGATTTTTTAATTTATAGTCTTTTCACCGAATATAGAGCAAAGCAAAAAATATAGAATTATTTGCAATTACAATTTTTATTATATTTATAAATTAGCTCACCGTGCGTTAAGTAGATTTCAAATTTAATTAACGCTTGGGCAGTATACTAGCCGTATCATCAAACCGAACGGTAATGTTTTTTCTTATGGAAAATACAATGTACGTTCGGGATAATGTTTTTTACTATTTTAATTCTTTATAATGAAGGTTTAAATTTATAGGGTGTATTAATAAAGTCTTAAAACATAATTTGTACAGAGAAGTATTAATATAGTACATTGAATTTATAAGAAATGTTTATATACTTAAACAATATATAATATTAATTTAAGGCATATATGATGAGATATTGGGTATTTAAACATACATATCCTAATGCTACAGAAGATGAACATTATGATTTAATAAATACATGCTTAAATAATAATTTCTGTTATTTTCATTATGAATATGGTCTAATAAAGAATACATCTAGAGTATGGAATGTTGTAAAAAATATAAAAATAGGAGATGTAATATTCTTATTTGATAATTATAATTTGTATGCTTATGGATATGCTAAATCACCTAGAAAACTAAAAAATTCAAATAAAATATTTTTAAATTGTAATTCTATAATTAATAATAAAAATCATGAAGTAAATGGTACTGTTTATAGGCATGATAAAATTAATGATATTTATGTATATTTTGAAGACTGTGAATGTTTTTATGAAAACTTGTATGACGATGATACAATACCATATGAATGGAAACAAAGAATAGATGTTAATTGGTAATATATTAATAAAGATAACAATGGAGATTTTTATGGAATTTGGAATGGTCCTATTTCTGGAGCTCAGGGTGTATTTATTCCAATAATAGAAATAAATAAAGAGTATGCTAAACAATTAGCAATAAAACTTACTCAAAATGAAAATTTTCAATTTAAGGAAGATACAATGGAAGACTATAAAAAATTATTAGAAAGTAATTATAATCTTATATTAACTGGGGCACCTGGAACAGGAAAAACCTATTTAGCTAAACAGATTGCAGCAAAAATTATTTTTAATGATGATAACAAAGAGTATACAGAAGAATTGGAAGAAAATGAGGATTTCAAAAATCAATGCCAGTTTGTGCAGTTTCACCCATCTTATGATTATACAGATTTTGTTGAGGGCTTAAGACCTATTAAAGATAGTGACGGAAAAATTGGTTTTGAAAGAAAGGACGGAGTTTTTAAAGAGTTTTGTAAAAAGGCACTCAAGAATTTAATTGATAGTAAAAAGGAAGTTTCAGAATTAAATAAAGATACTATTATAAAAAATAATTTGATTAGATTTATAGACGATGTTTCTAATATAATAAATGAAAAAGGATATTTTGAAATTGATGGCATTGATAGGAAAGCGGCACCATTAAAAGAAATAGAATTAGATAATGATTCAGTATATTTTGCTCCACAAATAAAATCTAGGCTTGATGTATTATTATCCTTAGATACTATTACAGATTTTTATAAAAAATTTATTAAAGTATTTAAATTAAAAAATAAATGGGAATATCAGGATTTTATTAATGAATTTGGATATAAAGGTAAGCATACATATATTCATGGCTTTTTAAAAGCATTCTATGAAAAATATAATTCTCAAATAGAAGAAGAATTAAAAAATAGTAAAAATACAGTAGAAAGAATTCAAAAGAAAAATTTTGTATTCATTATAGATGAGATTAACAGAGGAGATATTTCAAAGATTTTCGGAGAATTATTCTTTGCTGTTGATCCAGGATATAGAGGCGTTAAAGGAAAAGTACTTACTCAATATTCTAATTTAATAGATGAGGAAGCGGAAAAATATTTTTATATACCAGAGAATGTTTATATAATAGGCACAATGAATGATATTGATAGAAGCGTTGAGAGTATGGACTTTGCTATGCGTAGGAGATTCGCTTGGAAAGAGATTAAAGCGGAAGATACGCAAGATATGCTTGATAGTATGTTTGATGATAATACTGCAATAACAAATAAAGATGATATTATAAAAGAAGCTAAAGAAAGAATGGATAATTTAAATAAGGCAATAGAGCAAATAGAAAGTTTTAATTCATCTTATCATATAGGAGCTTCTTATTTCTTGAAGTTAAAAAATTATTATAATGGAGGCAATATTGAAGAAGCATTTAATGGCTTATGGGAGAATCATTTGAGAGGACTTTTGTATGAGTACTTGAGAGGAATGCCTGATGCTGAAAGTAAACTTGAAGAACTAAAAAATGCTTATGACTCAGGTTCTTCTGATAATACACAATCTGATAATAGTAATATATCACAAGATAATAATGCTGTACAAGATAGTAATAATTAAATGTAAATTAACAAAATGATATTAATTGATATTATGACAATTAATAATTTTGTAATAGATTTATTTTAATATAAAATAATAATAAACTATAGTATATGCACTTTTTGCAACTTTTTGCGGCGGGAAAAAGTTGAAGAAATTTATAATAACAAACTTAACACAAACAATAAAATATGATTAAATTAAAAGATAATAATAATGAATTTAATATATCTCAATTATCAAACGATATAGATAAAAAGAATATTCAATATATAGCTAGCCATTCTATTGAAAATATTTCAGATAATATTTTAATATTTCCAAATAGTTTTGATGAAAGCAAAGATATAAATAAACAAAGTACAATATTTAATTTACTTGATAATAAAATACATACCAATAATATAATGGGATTTATAAGCTATAATAATACGCAAATAAAAATCTCTTCAAGGTTCGCTGTAAATGATAATGAAGATTATTTTCTGCATTATATGCTTATGAAAGTGCTTTCTCTTAATATTGTTAATTTAGAGCATAGCAAAGATTATGACGATTCATTTGATTTTTTAATTTATATGTTTATTAGTTTCTTTAAAAAAGCATTAAGACAGGGACTTTTTAAACAATACAAGTTAATAAAACATAATGATACTAATGTCAAAGGCTCTATTGATATTAACAGATACATTAAAAATAATATTCCTTTCAATGGTAAAATTTCGTACAATACTAGAGAATATAGCTATGACAATAATATCATGCAATTAATAAGGCACACTATAGAATATATAAATACAAAAAACAGATATATTTTAAGTTATGACAGTGAAATAAAAAATTATGTTCAGCAGATATTTTATAGTACTTCTAGTTATTATAGAAATAAAAGAGAAAGTATTATAAATAAAAACTTAAAAAAATTATCGCACCCATACTATTATGAATATGAGCCTTTAAGAAAAATATGTATTCAAATATTAAAGCATGAAAAATTAAAATACGGCAGCAATGATAATACTGTATATGGTTTATTATTTGACGGTGCTTGTCTTTTTGAAGAATATTTGAATACTTTTTTAAGCAAAGAAAATTTTATTCATGCTGAAAATAGAAATTCAAAAAATGGTATTAAATTACTTGATAATGCTTGGAGGGTTTATCCGGACTTCTATAAATTATCAAATGAAAATAACAATAATATAGTTCTTGATGCCAAATACAAAAGATTAAATTATTATGATAATGAAAGCATAGACAGAAACGACAAGCATCAAATAATTTCTTATGCTTATACACTTAATGCTAAAAAGTCAGGTTTTATTTATCCATTGGAAGAAGATAATTATACCGATGCAAATAAAATTATAAAAATAGGCGTTTTAAATAATGCTTATAATGTATATGCTGATTGCGGTATATACAAATATGCTTTGAAAATTCCTTCAATAAAATCAAACGGAGAAGATTTTAAAAACATAAAAGAATTTGCTGAAGTTATGAGAAGTATTGAAAATGAATTAATGGAATATTTAAAGTAAATTTGTTTTTTACTTTATTAAACGCACGGTTAATGAAATTTTAAATTTAATAAAAGTGATAATTGTATTAAATCAATATTTATAATGTTGTTTAGCGTGCGGTGTATAGACCATAAATTTTTAAAAAAAATCTTGGGTGGGCAGCTAAAATAACTGTTTGAAACAAAAAAGAAAAATAATATAAAAATTGCATATTATGCTGAAAGCCTAGAGGGTGGGGCAAGTGTAATTTGATTTTTTGTATTAATTTAAATGCCTGCCCTTTTATATTTTATACCTGATCAAAAATTATGATTTAAATTTCTTTACGGCAAACTCAGAAAAAGCACACCCGCCCTAATGTGATTAGAATTTAGAATATATACACCGTATGTGTTATTTTTTGTATATTTATAGAGTTACTATTAATGTTATTTGTATTATATTTATGATTTATTTACCATACGTTTGGATGAATATATTATTTGTATATTTCGTAAATTAATAATCATTTTGATTTCATTTTCATTTTATTTTCATTGAAAAAAAAGCAATTTTATTATAAAGTATTATAAAATTAGTTTGAATATATTTTGAAAATAAAAAACGATAGGAGAATAAACGATATGGTAGTAGAGCCAAAAATATTAAATAATATATGTATAACAGCTCATCCATTAGGCTGTGCTAAAGAAGTAGAAAATCAAATTAATTATGTGAAATCACAGCCGAAAGTAAAATCTAATGTAAAAAATGCTCTTATATTAGGAGCTTCAGGTGGATACGGACTTGCAAGCAGAATAGCTATAGCCTACGGACTTGGTGCTAAAACTATGAGCGTATCATTTGAAAAAGAAGCTACAGCAAGAAGAACAGCTACTCCAGGCTGGTATAATAATGAGGCTTTTTCTGCTTTCGCTAAAAAAGATGGAATAGAGGATAAAAACTTAATATTAGATGCTTTTTTAAACGCTTCAAAAGAAGAAGTTATTAAAGAAGCTAAAACATTCTTTAACGGTGAAAAAATAGATTTACTTATATACAGTTTGGCAGCTCCAGTAAGAATGGACGAATCAACAGGAACACTTTACCGTTCATCTTTAAAACCTATAGGAAAAAAATATAATGGTATAGGTGTAGATTTCCTTACAGAGGAGTTATTAGAGGTATCCATTGATCCTGCTAATGAAGATGATATAAAATCTACTGTAAAAGTTATGGGAGGAGAAGATTGGAAATTATGGACAGATGCCTTACTTAATGCTGATTTATTAGCTGAAAATGCTATTAATGTAGCTTATTCTTATATAGGACCTGAAATGACAAAAGCTGTATATAGAGAAGGTACTATAGGAAAAGCTAAGGATCATTTAGAGGCAACAGCTCATGAATTGGATAAAGAAATGCATGAGAAAATCAAAGGACATGCCTATGTATCAGTAAACAAGGCGGTAGTAACTAGATCTTCAGCAGTTATCCCTACAGTTCCTCTTTATATAGGTATATTATTTAAAGTAATGAAAAATAAAGGCCTTCATGAGGGCTGTATAGAGCAAATGTACAGACTTTTAAATGAAAAACTTTATAATGGCGGAGAAGTACCAGTTGACAGCGAAAAGAGAATAAGATTAGATGACTGGGAATTAAGAGAAGATGTTCAAAAAGAAGTTTTGGATTCTTGGAATAAATTAACAAAAGATAATGTAAAAGAAATAGCAGATTTAGCATTATTCAGAAAAGATTATATGAATATGCATGGCTTTGATGAGGAAGGTATAGATTATAGTCAAGATGTTCAGATATGATAATTGATTATTAAAATAAGAATTAAAGCGGAGTTTTAATATTTTATTATACTTCGCTTTTTTGTTTTAAATTAGTCAATTAATATGGTTTGCATACTTTACATGCTGTATAGCCTTTTTGTTTGGCTTCTGACAATGAAATTTTATATGCTTCTCCTCTTATTGTTCGGCAGCTTTGAAGATGGTATTTTTTGCCTGTTTTTGTTATATATACAACATTTTGTGCTATTAAATTAGCTGATATCATTAATATTATTATAAATGTTATTACTTTTTTCATATTTTGCTTCTTTGTATGGTATAATTACATATAATATGTAAATTATGGCTTTTTATAAACAATTTATATATGGTTTTTATTTAATTTTTTAAATTATTTTAATTTTTTTAAAATAAGTTCTTGACAAAAAAATAAATAGGTATATAATACAAACCATTCGTTGACTAATTTGGAGTTGTAGCTCAGTTTGGTTAGAGCGCCTGCCTGTCACGCAGGAGGCCGCGGGTTCGAGCCCCGTCAACTCCGCTTTTTATTTTAACATGGAGAGCGATAATGCCTAATATAGCTTCAGCATCTAAAAGATTAAGACAAAATGAAGTTAGAAATCTTTATAATAGAAAAATTAAAAGTTTCTTAAATACTCAAAAAAAGAAAGTAATTAAAGCAGTAGATAGCAATGATAAAAATCTTGCTTCAGAAGAATTCAAAAAATATGCTAGTGCTTTAGATAAAGCTGCTAGAAAATCTGTTATTCATGCTAATAGAGCAGCTGCTAAAAAATCAGATATGATGAAAAAAATTAATGCTATGAATTAATTTTGATTGTTATTAAAAAATAATGAGGTCTATACATTAATGTATAGACCTTTTTTTATATTTTTTAATCATAAATGTCAATTTATTTTAATAAAAATAAACAAAAATTACATTTTTGTAAAAAAAATATATATTTTTTGTTTCCTAATAGAAAATTTTTGTTATTATTATAATATACAGTTTGAGTTTATTAAATGAATATATACAGATTTTATTATTAAGTTTATAAGCTTTGATGGTATATAAAGGTAAATTATTCTGTGTTGTTTTGATAATATTATCACAAAAAATATAATAATGGGGAGGATTGATTATGATTAAGAAATTCAAAAATAATAATTATAATGATTCTGTTATATTTAATGATGATGACTATAATTCTTTAATTGAAGAGTACAATGATATTATTAAAGATAATACATCTGATAAAGAAAATGAAAGCCTTTAATGATATTATGGGAATACCGGTTATAATTATATAGCCGGTATTTTACCCGCTAAAATAATTTGTGATATAAAAAATTCTAACATTATAATGATAAAATACGAAAATAAACATTATGAAATATTTAAAATTGATTTTGCTTATATTGATATTGAATGTAAATATATATTCTCAAACTATGACAGAAAATTCTCTGCCTTTGAGAGCGAAAAATTTTTTAAATATTAATTTTCCAGGAAATAATATAGAATCAGTTTCATTGTATCAAAATGGCGGCGGATATGAAGTGGATATAGACTTTGGATATAAATTTATTTTTTATAATACAGGTCTTTGGAAAAAAATATCTATCATTAATGATGAAACTAAAAATATTGGAATACCTAGAAGCTGCATACATAAATCTATGGTTAATGTTATAGATAATGAGTATCCGCATTCTAAAATCACTGATATAGAAAGAAGAGATAAGAATTTTATCATAAAATTAGATGATAAATATTTAATTGAAATAACAGGATATGGTATTATAATAAGTCAGGAAAATTTAGAAACTGCTCAAACCGCTTCAACTAATTAAGACATTATTTCCTTTGATTTATTAAAAGCTATTATAGATTTTTCTTTATCACCCATAGCATTATAAGTATTAGCAAGTAATATATAAACTTCTTTATTATTACTATCTAATTTAATACATTCTTCTAATACATTTCCGGCATTATTATAAAGTCCTGCTGAATAGTATGAAAGCCCTAAATAATAATAAGAAGATGAATGGCTATTGTTTATTTCTACAGATTTATTTAAATATGATATAGCATTTATATAATCTTTAGTTTCATATAGAGAAATACCAAGATAATAGTATAGTAAATAATCTTTATTATCTATATTTAAAGCACTATTAAAAGAAGATATAGCATTATCAAAGTCATCAATCATGAAGAAGCATAGTCCCATATTAAAATATGCAGAGTAATTATCTTTTTCTATTTCTATTACTTTTTTTAATATATATATAGCTTTTTTATATTCATATTTATCTTTATAAGCAATGGCAAGCATATATAGACTTGTATAATCGTATTTATTAAGCTCCATAGCTCTTTCAAAAGATTCTATGGCTTCATCTGTTTTTTTTAGGTTATATAAGGCTATACCCAAAGTACGCCAATTAATATATTCTTTAGGTGCTATCATAAAAGATCTATTCAATACATCTACAGCATCTTCATATCTTCCAACTTCCACATAGCATTTACCAAGCCAATTTAAACTTATATAATCATTATTTTCTATTTCATAAGCTTTTTCAAGATAATTAATAGCATTATAGTAATCGTTTATCTTTGAGTATGATATTCCTAAAAGTCTGCATATAGAATAATCATTATTATTTATTAACAATGCTTCTTTAAAAAGTTTTATTGCTTCTTTATGATTTCCTAATTGTGTATAAAATACTCCGAAATCTACTCTAGCTTTATGATTATAAGGTTCCCTATCACATATTTCTTTATAATGAGATATCATATGATCTACTTTATTTTGAAGACTATAATCTGATGAATTGTCCATAATTGATTTACTTTCCCTAAAAAATAATTACTTATATAATAGTATATCTTTAAGTTAATTTTTTTCAACTTTTAATTTCAATATGATTTTTTGATATTTGAATTAATTAATATAATATGATATAATATAAAAATATATAATAATTATTACTAATTAATATGGATTTTTATGGGATTGTCGGATTTTTTATATAATGTATTTATATACCCAATAGAATTTATTTTAGAAACATCTTTTTATTTTTTCAAAGTATATACAAAAAGTTCTTATGTTGTAAGTATATTTTTTATAAGTTTAGTTGTAAATTTTATTTCTTTGCCATTATATAATATAGCGGAAAGATGGCAGCAAAAAGAAAGAGATATTCAAAATAAAATGAAGCCCATGATTGATAATATAAAATCTGTGTTTAAAGGTGATCAAAGATATTTACTCATAAGAACTTGTCAAAGAATTCATGGATATAAAACAATTTATGCATTTAGAGGAACTTTAGGCATTCTTATACAAATACCATTTTTTATAGCAGCATATCATTTTATACATAATCTTGATGGGTTAGAATTTGGTCAATTAGGATATATTACTAATTTGTCTAAACCTGATGAACTTCTTAAAATTGGAAATATAAGCATCAATATTCTTCCTTTTATTATGACTATAATAAGTTTATTAGCTTCTTTAGTCTATTCTAAAAAACTTACTATAAAAGAACAGATGCCTTTATATATTACTAATTTAATTTTTTTACTTCTTTTATATAATTCGCCTGCAGGACTTCTATTTTATTGGACGGTAAATTGTACTTTTTCATTGGTTAAAAATATAGTTTTAGAAAATTATAGTTTTTTTAAAGCTAAAATAGATAAGATTTTTAAAAACAAAATAATCATGGCTATTATAAAAAGAGTTTCTTTTACTATATTTATAATTTTTACAATTTTTATATTTGTATATACATTGTTATATCTATATAGAGATACTATATTTGCAGTTTCATTAGAAAAACAATATTTAAAAATATTTAGAGTTGATGTCAAAACATATAAAGATGTATTAAGTATATGGGCCATATTGTTTGCAATAGTAATTTATAAAAAATATTTATATAAATTATTTAATATAAAACTTAATAATAATAATACTTTCAAACTTTTAGCTGCATCTTCTATTTCTATAACATTACTTGCTGGACTTTTTATTCCATCTACTTTAATAGCTTCTTCAGGACAGGAATTTAGTGAACCGTTTACATTGATATTGAATAATATATCTAAATACATAGGTTTTTTCTTTGTTTATTCATTATTTATATATTCTTTGTTTTCCAGCAAAATAAAAAATATATTATCGCTTCTTTTGATATATATATCAGTAGTGTTTTTTGTAGATACTTTTATTATCATTGGAAATTATGGTAATATATCAAGTAGTTTTGTATTTGATAATGCTCAGCTGCTTAATACAAATTTTATTCAAATAATATTAAATATTACTGTAGTATCATTATTTATATTAATTATTTATTTATTATTAAAAAAAGATAAAGTAAATATTTTAATTAATATATATGTTATAATATCTTTAGTATTATTTTCTATATCTATTTATGATATAATAAAAATTAATAAAGAGCAGCAAATATTATCAGACCTTAGAAAAGGGTTTGATTTAAATCTTACAGAAAATAATTATAACAATATTTTTAATTTATCTAAAACAGGCACAAATGTATTTGTAATAATATTAGACAGAGCGGCAAACAGTTATGTATTAGATTATTTAAATAGTAATGAAGAATTAAAAAAAGAATTTAATGGTTTTACATTATATACAAATGTTATATCGTATGCAGAAGTTACAATAGGTTCATTAACTAGCCTTATGGGCGGATATGAATATTTACCTTATAATATAAGTGAAGAATCTAAATATAATTTAAAAGATAAATTTAATGAATCATTATTACTTATGCCTAGAATGTTTGCTGATAATGGATATACAGCAAATATGTTTAATACTACTTTTGTGAATTTAAATTTCGGTTTTGATACTTCAATATTTTCAGGACTTTCCAATATAAATGCCTATGCCCAAAATGATAATTTTATTAAATTTTCTGTTAGTAATATATTAAATGATTATGAAGAATTAAATGATGTAAAAGAAGCATTTGATAATAAATTATATGATATTAATAATATTGATTTAAATATTAAAAGAGCATTTAGATTTTCTATTTTTAGAATTATACCATCTTTTTTAAGAAGTTTTTTTTATAGTAATTCAGATTGGTATATTTTTTCTATGGACTCATCTTATTATATTAACAAATCACTAAGAGAGTTTGCTGTTTTAAATTCTATAAAACATATTACTTCTATCAATGATAACGGTAATTATTTTAATTTTATTCACAGTGAATCAACACATGAACCTGAATATGTCAATAATGATTTGCTTCCGTCGATATGGAAATATTCAATACCAAGTGAAGATTATAAAAAATTCGGCAATGAATTTCAAGTGAGGAGCTATTATGCTAATTGTGCTGCTATAGATAATTTGATAACTTTTTTACACTTTATCAAAGATAATGACATCTATAATAATACAAAAATAATAATAGTTTCTGATCATGCATTTATTTTGGACACTGAATTTTTCAAAAAAAATTCTATAGAGTTCATGTCAATATATAATCCTCTTTTAATGTATAAAGATTTTAATTCTACTAATGATTTTAATATATCTTCAGAATTTATGACTGTGGCAGATATACCTTATTTATCTACTATACATTTAACAAACAGAGCTAATCCTTTTACAGGAAATATTCTATCAAATGATTCTAAAAATAAAGATGAATTAAAACTTTTAATATTTGATGAGTGGCAGCCTGAAAGACAATTAGAAAAAAGATTTAATTTTTCTAAATATTATACTGTTAAAGGAAATATTTTTGACAAAAATAATTGGAAATTAAATACATTCAAAAAATAAAATATCATTGTAATTTTGTAAATTTTTATTATATTACTTAAATAAACTATAAAAATTGACAAACCTATTATTTTTTAATATACTACATATAGGTATATAAAAAGGAGTTGAAAATGAAAAAAGTTATAATAATAGGAGGCGTTGCTGCAGGAATGAGTGCAGCTGCTAAAGCTAGAAGAATAGATAAAGAAGCTGTAATTACAGTTTATGAGAAAACAGATGTTGTATCTTGGGGAGCATGCGGCATGCCTTATTATGTAGGCGGTTTTTATGAAAGCCCTAATACTATGATAGCAAGAACTGCTGAAGCTACTATAAAATCTGGGATAGATTTAAAAGTTAAGCATGAAGTTTTAAAAATAGATGCTAAAAATAAAAAGGTATTAGTGAAAGATATTATCAATAATAAAGAATTTGAAGATAATTATGATTCTCTTCTCATAGCTACAGGAGCAAAATCAATAATACCTAATATACCAAATATTAATATAGGAAATGTATCAACTCTAAAAGATTTCAGCGACTCTATTAATATGAGAGAAAAAATGAAAGACTCTAATATAAAAAATGTTGTAATATTAGGTGCTGGATTTATAGCTATTGAAGCTGCTCATGCTTTAAAGCATATAGGGAAGAATGTTACTATTATACAGCGTTCAGACAGAGTATTTGGAAATAAATTCGATAAAGAATTTTCTGATATGGTAATAGAGCATATAAAAGAAAATGTTGACTTGCATCTCAATGAAAAAGTTCAATCACTAGAAGCTGATAACAATAATAATGTAAAAGCAGTTATCACAGACAAAGGAAAATATGATGCTGATTATGTTGTTGTTGCTATAGGAGTTACACCTAATAATGATTTGGCAAAAGAGGCTGGCATCAAATTAATGGATAATGGTGCTATATTAGTTGATAGAGAAGGAAAAACAAGCATTGATTCTATATATGCTGCAGGAGATTGTGCTAGCATATATGATAAAGTATTAGATGATCAGACTTATGCTGCTCTTGCTACAGGGGCTAACAAATTAGGAAGAATGGTTGCAAGTAATTTAGTAGGAGGGCATGAAAAGTTTATAGGCAGTTTAACTAGTGCCTGCATACTTACTTTTGAACTTGAAGCTGCAAGAACAGGAATCACAGAGGAAGAAGCTAAAAAAAGAAATATCAATTACAAAACTGTTACTGTAAAAGATTTAGATCATACGCATTATTATCCTGGTTATGAGGATTTACATATAAAACTTATATATTTAGCTGACAACAGAAAGATAATAGGTGGTCAGATATTAGGAAAAAGAGGTGCTGTATTGAGGGCTGATGTTATAGCTGCTTGTATACATGCTGGGCTTACTGTAGATGAATTAGGAATGCTTGATTTATGTTATGCTCCTCCTTTTGCAAGGACTTGGGATTCTTTGAATGTGGCAGGAAATGCGGCTAAATAAACAATATTAATTCTAAACCATGCTGTTATTAATTACAGCATGGTTTTTTACTTTATTCTAATTCCCACCCTCTATATTTTTTGATTTTATTTGTCATTTATAGATCATAATTCTTTTTTATTTAAATAGAAAATGAAGCACCCACCCAAGTTTTTTTGTGCATTATAACGTATTAAGCGCACGCAGAGTAAAGCTATAAATATTAACTAATTTATAATAACAAGTTAATTATATAGATAGATTTAGTTCACCATGCGTTGATAATTTTTTAAAATTTAAATAACACTTGGGCGGGGATACTTTTTCTTTGTAGGCAATAAATATATATATATAATAAAAATTTTTATGAAAACATTTAAAGAAAAGGGGGATGGTATGTAAATAAAATTTTTTAATACCCTATCGCAAGTAATCCTATTATTTATTATATGATAGTAAAAATTACAATAGGATATTAAATATGATATTGGTTATTATTTTTTTATTTTATGCTTACATACAGGACATATACTAGGATTTTTATTTTCAGAATCTATATATCCGCATATATCACATTGCCAGCTTGGTATATCTGCTTTACTATCCCTAAGTAAACTTTGGAATTGTTTTTTATGTCCGTCTTCAATCCTTGCCACATTCATAAAAGCCATAGCCAATTCATCAAAGCCTTCTTCTTGGGCAGTTTTAGCATAAGAAAGATACATATCTATAGATTCATAATTTTCATTTATTATAGACTCTTTTAAATTTTCTTCTGTAGTAGGTATGCCATGAAAACTTTCAAACCATATTTTAGCATGCTCCTGTTCATTTCTAGCAAATTTTTCATAAGCAGCAGCAACATCTTCTTTTCCTTCCTCACGGGCCTTTTCAGCATAATACATATATCTGCATCTAGCCATAGCCTCACCTATAAAAGCATTTCTCAAATTCACCTCAGTTTTAGATCCTTTTAAATTCATAAGATAAGCTCCTTATTAGTAAAAAATTCTAATAAATAATATATTAAATTCGTAAAAAAATACATAGTTATTAAACAAAAATGTTATTATTAAATATAACAAATAATACAAATAAGGATAATAAAAAAACAAGGAACTTAAAAAAATAATTTAAGCCCTTGTTTCAAAGATTTAATATTATTATTAAATCTTTTTTATTTATAATACATTAGCAGCAAGTTCTGCAAGCTGTGAACGCTCTCCTTTTTCAAGTGTTACAGTACCACTTAAAACTTCTCCTTTTGTACGGTCTATTAGATAAGTAAGCCCATTGTTTCTTTCGTCCAAATAAGGAGTATCTATCTGGTGAATATCTCCTGTGAAAACTATTTTTGTTCCTTCGCCTGCTCTTGTTATAATAGTTTTTATTTCATGAGGTGTGAGGTTCTGTGCTTCATCTACTATGAAATAAATCTTGTTCAAACTTCTTCCTCTAATGTAGGCAAGAGGAGAAATTACTATTTTTTCATTTTCAAGCATTTTTTTGATATTCTTACTTTCATCGCTGTCATCAGAATGAATATGCTGTATTACTGAAAGGTTATCAAATAAAGGCTGCATATAAGGATCCAATTTACTGTTTACATCACCTGGTAAGAAACCTAAATCTTTATTAGAAAGTGCCACTACAGGACGGGCTAAAAGTATTTGTCTGTACTCTCTTCTCTTTGCCAAAGCAGCAGCTAATGCTAAAAGAGTTTTACCAGTTCCAGCTTTACCCATTATAGTAACTAAAGGGATATTATTATCGAGTAAAACATCTAAAGCCATAGCCTGTTCTTCATTTCTTGGCTTTATACCATAAGCATTTATATCAGTATCAACATGAACTATTGTTTTTGTGTCATCTTTATATTTTCCTATCACTGCCTCATCATCTTCTTTTACTCTATAGCAGAAATATGTATTAGGATAAATAGAATGCTCGCCTTTAACTTCTATTTCTTTATTTTCGCTAAGCTCTTTTATATAAATGCGTGCATTATCTCCTGAAATGCTTTCTATACCTGTAAATAATGAAGATAATTTTTCTATCTTGTCAGTATTATAGTCCTGAGTATCTATCCCTAAACTTCTAGCCTTCATTCTCATATTAATATCTTTAGTTATAAGAATGACTCTGTGATTTTCACATTTTATATTATAGGCACAAGATAGTATTTTATGATCAGGTATATTTCCTGCAAATATCTTTTTGAATTCTTCTCTCTCTTCATTATTAACATCTATAAATACTTTACTTTTATTATCAAGCAAAGCACCTTTTTTGAATATATCCTTTACTCCTTGAAGTTCCTCATTTTTTTCTACAATTACATCAAGTTCTCGTATAAACTCTCTGGCATTGAAATTGATTGTATCGCTTCCTTTTTTAAATTTATCAACTTCTTCCAAAACTGTAATAGGTATAACTATATTAGTTTCTTCAAAAGAAAATATTGACTTAAAATCATGAAGTATAACATTTGTATCAAATACGAACACTTTCTTATTAGGTATAAAATTTTCTGTCATCGCAAATCCTTAAAATGATTTTTTAGCATAAATAAATGCTATATAATAAGTATTGTACAAAAGAAAGAAAAAATCAAATTCATTAAAGTTGTTTCATATTATAAATATACAATTTTGTTATTAGAATATGCCATATTGTTACTTTATACAACATAATAAAATCATATAAACATTATTACATATAAATAACAATAAAGTAGATCTATCAAACTTCAAATATCATAACTATACTTTTTAAGCATAAAACTATATAACACATAAATATTTGATATAATTTATTTTTTCTGTAAAATACAAATAAATTAAAATAAAGGAATAAATCAAATGAATATAGAAGAGTTTATAAAACATTGTAAAGAAGGCAATCCAATATCAAGCGAGGATAAAGAACTTGCACCGCTTTTATATGAATGCTCACAAAATGCAATAAAAATAACAATGCAAATCAATAATAGCTATCATACTACAGATGAGGTGAGAAAATTATTTGAACAATTAACAGGTGAAAAAATAGATGAAAGTTTCACATGCTTTCCTCCATTTTATACAGACTTTGGAAGAAATATAAAAATAGGAAAGAATGTATTTTTTAATACAGGCTGTTCATTTCAGGACAGAGGCGGGATCACAATAGGAGACAATGTATTTATTGGTATGAATGTAATTATTTCTACACTTAATCATGGAATAGAGATACAAAACAGAAGTACAACATATCCGTCAAAAGTAACAATAGGCAATAATGTTTGGATAGGTTCTGGTGCTAATATACTACCCGGCATTACAATAGGGGATAACTCAATAATAGCTGCCGGTACTTTGGTAAATAAAGATGTTCCTTCTAATGTTATAGTTGGCGGAGTGCCTGCTAAAATAATAAGAAATTTATAATAAAAATTTAAATATAATTAATGATAAGGAGATTTCTATGAAAAAAATAATATTATCAGCAACTTTAATACTAACTTTTTTAATATCTTGTAACAACACACAAAATAATCAATCTAAAGGAGGAGATAATATGGATACAAGAGTTTTTAAAATTTATACAAATATAGAAATGAAAAAAGTAAGATTCAAAAACCGTTACGGTATAGAAATAGCAGGGGATTTATATTTACCAGAAAATTATACTAATCAAAAAAATCCTGCCATAGTTGTATCCGGCCCATTCGGAGCGGTTAAAGAACAAGCTTCAGGATTATATGCACAAGAGATGGCTACTTATGGTTTTGTTGCTTTAGCATTCGATCCTTCTTTTACTGGTGAAAGCGGCGGAGATGTAAGAAACACTTCTTCACCTGATATATTTACTGAAGATTACAGTGCTGCTGTAGATTATTTGGGTTTGCTTGATTATGTAGACAGAAACCGTATCGGTGCAATAGGTATTTGCGGACTTTCTGGTATGGCTATCACTGCTGCTGGAACTGACACTAGAATAAAAGCTGTAGCAACTCTTTCAATGTATGATATGTCAAGAGATATGAGTAAAGGACATCAAGACTATTATACTCCTGAACAAAGAAGAAAAATAAGAGAATATTTAAGCGAGCAGCGTTGGAAAGATGCTGAAAGCAAAACTTATGCTTTAGGTAATCATGAACCTTATTTTGATGAGAACAATAATTTAATGGCTTCTGCAATGGTTGTACCTGAAGAGCTTCCAGAAAATGCTGATCCTGTATTTGCTGCTTTCTACAACTATTATGCTAAAAGAGCTTATCATCCTAGAGCTATAAACTTTGTTACTTCTTGGACTGCCACAATGCCTGTATCATTTTGGAATTTCCCTTTGATGGCTAATATTAAAGATGTTTCTCCTACTCCTATACTTTTAGTAGCAGGCGACAGAGCACATTCAAGATACTATTCTGAAGATGTTTATAAAGAAGCATTAGAACCAAAAGAACTTTTAATAATAGAAGATGCTGATCATGTTGATTTATATGACAATATGGAAAAAATTCCTTTTGATAAATTATCCCAGTTCTTCAAAGATAATTTAAAATAACCTATTATATTTTTTATTAATGTTTTCTTTAATCCAAGTGTTATTTTTATAATGCTTGGATTTTTTATTTGTAATTATCATCAAATAACGCACGGTAAGCAAATCCTTAATTATTATATAAATTAACAATTATTAATTAATCTAGTTTTTATAATTTTACTCATTGTGCGGTATGTTAATAATAAATTTAAATAAATCTTGGGCGGGCTTTATATTTTCAGTATAAACTATAAAGAAATAAAGATAAAAATAACTAATAAAATTAAAAAGCATAAAGGGCGGGCAGATGTAATTAAATTTTAAAACTTATTTTCACTCCCCACCCTCAAGATTTTATAATTTTATTTTGCATTAAAACTTATTTTATATTTTTTATTTTAATTAGATTTTATTAGCCCCCACCCAAGTGTTTTTTAAATTTGTTATGCACTTACCGCACGATTAAATATTTTTTTAATTTATAGAAATATTATAAAAAGAAATATATTTATATTTGATAATTTGTTTACCGTGCGTTATGAATCAAATTTTATTATTAAATTCATTTGTAAGCCTATCTAAAAATATTTTGGAAGCCCTTGAAAACTCCTGATTCTTCTTCCAAACTATATTAAGACCAGATTCTAATTTAGGCTTTAAAGGTATAAAACAAATATTTTCATTATGCATGTTGTCTATCAATTTATCCAAACTTAAAGCATACCCCATTCCTTCCTTAACCATAATCAATGCATTGTAAAGTAAGTTATATGTAGCTGCTATATTAAGTTTATCAAAACTATCACCAAACCATCTTATAAAATCATTGTCATTTAATTTATTTTCTATAGCCTGCCTAGACATAATTAAAGGTAAATCTAATAAATCAGTTTTGGTTATATACTTCTTTTTTGCAAGTTCTGAATCTTTTCTCATAATTACACCCCAAGTATCTTTAGCATGTATTTTTAAATAATCATACTTTGACAAATCTGCCGGATCTATTAATACACCAAAATCTAATAATCCTTTATCAAGTTTTTCTGTGATATCATTAAAATTTCCGCTGTAAATATTGTATCTTATATGAGGATAAACACTTTGCATCTCTTTCATAACAGAAGCAAGCAAACTCATAGCCCAAGTTTCACCTGCCCCAATGAATATATCACCTGCTATTAATTCATCTGTAAAATTAAACTCTGCTCTAGTTTTATCTATCATATCTATTATTTCTTCGGCTCTTTTTTTTAATAAAATGCCTTCAGGAGTGAGAATTATATTATTATGCTTTCTTTCAAATAGTTTATGCCCTATATCTCTTTCAAGTATATTTATCTGTCTGGATAGATTTGGCTGAGTGAGATTAAGATATTTTGCAGCCTTTGTAATATTGCCTTCTCTTACAGTTGTTAAAAAATATTTTAAAGCCCTGATTTCCATATACTCTCCGAAATACATAAACTTTTTATATTCTATAATAATGAAATAATAATGCAAATAATTAGTTAATGAATATTAATTTGATTATTATTTGTTATATTTAATTCATACCTAAACAACTATATTTTGTCAAAATAATTTTTTTAATTTAAAATATTGGCAGGGCTTTGCCCCGCACCCCAGTTCTTTTATTGGTATAAAAGAACCAAAAGAACTGCATTTTTAAGCTAAATTTAGGTTATATCCTATATTTAATAAGTATATATTTAATATAAAGTTCTAGTAATTGCACTTTTTGCAACTTTTTGCGGCGGGAAAAAGTTGAATAAAAAAAATGACAAAGTTAAAAATTTTCAGTATATATAAAAAACTAAAATTGACAATTTCAATTATTTAATTATAATGTAAAACTTACTGGAGTTTTTTACTATGAAAAAATTATATAAAAATCTATATGTAGGTAATGACAGAGATTGTGCTGAGTTTAAAGGGGCTATAGTTCATGCTTGCCAAAGCTGTTTTGTTAGAGGTGTAAGAGGAAATATAGGCGATAAAAAAGTATATCAAAATAATAATGATTTATATTTGAATTTACTTGATATAAGCAGTTTATCTTTTGAATATGCCTTTCCTATGATAAAAAGAGCTATGGAGTTTATAGATGAACATATAAATGATATGGAGGTATTGGTTCATTGTAATTTCGGCATGTCAAGATCTCCATCTATAGCACTTCTTTATATGGCAAGAAAAGGCTATATAAGTAATACTTCATTCAAAGATGCTTTAAGAGATTTTCATGAAATATACACTTACTATTCACCTGGAATGGGAATGTATAGATACTTCGATAATTATTGGTACGAAATAATGAGTTTTTAGCATTATAGCGAAATACTTGACAATATAAAATATTTGTATTATACTATTACATATAAATCTTCGGGGCTAGGTGAAATTCCATACCGGCGGTAAAGTCCGCGAGCCTTTTTGATGTTCCTTATTCAAAAACGGCAGATTTGGTGCGATTCCAAAACCGACAGTTAAAGTCTGGATGGTAGAAGATAAAATTAATGTAAACTACTACATAAAATAATGGCTCTAATTGTTATTTTTTAACATTTAGAGTTTTTTTGTTTACAAGTCAAAAAATCCGCCAATTAAAAACCTCAAAGATTAATAAAAAATATTTTTTTAAGAGTATTAGCATTATGCAGAACAATATGCATGAAAAGTACATGAAAATGGCTATAGAAGAAGCTAAAAAAGGAGAAGGTTTTACAAGTCCTAATCCTTTGGTTGGTGCTGTTATAGTGAAAGATGGAAAAGTTATAGGCATTGGATACCATAAAAAATGCGGTGAAAATCATGCAGAGATTAATGCTTTCTTAGATGCCAAAGAAAAAGGCGAAAATGTTGAAGATGCTGATATATATGTAACTTTAGAGCCTTGTTCTCATTATGGAAAAACTCCTCCTTGTGCTGATGCTATTATAAAAAATAAGTTAAAAAGAGTGATTATAGGATGTGTTGATTCTAATCCTAAAGTAGCAGGAAACGGAATAAAAAAATTAAAAGATGCTGGTATTGAAGTTGTAGTAAATGTGCTTGAAGAAGAATGCAGAAAATTAAATGAGGTTTTCTTCTATTATATAGCTAATAAAAGACCATTTATTGTTATGAAATATGCTATGACTATGGATGGCAAAATAGCTACTGTAAGTGGAAAATCAAAATGGATAACTTCAGAAAAAACTAGAGAGCATTCTCATAGATTTAGAAATAAATACTCTGCTATAATGGTTGGAATAAATACTATAATAGAAGATAATCCTACACTTAATTGCAGACTTCCAAATACTAGAAATCCTATAAGAATAATTTTGGATAGTTCATTAAAAATAGATTTGAATTCTAATATTTGTAAAACAGCAAAAGAAATAAAAACTTTTATAGCTACTATTAGAGATGATGATAAAAAAATAAAAGAACTTGAAAGTGTAGGTATAGAGATAATAAAAACAGAAAATGATAATGGCAAAGTAAGTTTAAAAGATTTGATGAGAATACTTGGAGAAGAAAAAGATATTGACAGTGTGTATGTTGAAGGCGGTGCTGCTTTACATGCTAGTTTATTAAAAGAAAAGTTAGTAAATAAGGCTTTGATTTATATAGCACCAAAAATATTCGGAGGTATTGAAGCAAAAAGCCCTATAGGAGGCGAAGGAATAGATGATCCTGATAATGCTGTTAAACTTACGGAAGGCAGCATAACAAAAATAGAAAACGATTTGTTTTTGGAGTATTATTTAAAATATTAATTTGTAAATAAAATATATTAATATTATACGAAACTAATTTTATACTTACACTTTTTGGTACTTTTTGCGGCGGGAAAAAGTACAGAAATTATTTAAGAGAGAAAATATTAATAATGTTTACTGGTATAGTTGAAGAAATAGGAACTGTTAAATCTGTACAAAGCAAAGTTATAACAATAGAAGCTAGCAAAATATTTGATGATTTGCATTTAGGTGATAGTGTTGCTGTTAATGGTACTTGTTTAACTGTATCTAGTTTTGATAATAAAATATTTAATGCTGATGTTACTCAAGAAACTTTGAACCGCACTAATTTAGGAAGTTTAAAAAATGGAAGTAAAGTTAATCTTGAAAGAGCTATGACTTTAAGCGGAAGATTCGGCGGTCATATAGTAAGCGGACATATTGACGGAGTGGGAAGCATTAAGTCTATGAAGAAAGATGACAATGCTATAATACTCACTATTGAAGTGCCTAAACACTTAATGAAATATATAGTAGAAAAAGGTTCCGTTGCTGTTGACGGCATAAGTTTGACAGTGGCAAGTTTAACCGATAATACTTTTTCTATAGCAGTTATTCCTCATACATTAAAGGAAACTGTACTTTATTATAAAAAAGAAGGTGATAAGGTTAATGTAGAAAATGATGTTATAGGCAAATATGTTGAAAGGCTTTTAACATTTAAAGAAGATAATGATGATAGTAAAAAATCCAATATAACAATGGAATTTTTACTTAAAAATGGTTTTTAATAATTATGCACTTTTTACAGCTTTTTACAGCTAATAAATATTAGGAAAAAGTTGAATAAAAAATAAAAATGGAGCATTAAAAATGGAAAATGTTTACAGCACTATTGATGAAGCTTTAGAGGATTTAAGAAACGGAAAAATTATAGTTGTTTCTGATGATGAA
The DNA here is from genome assembly GCF_001049755.1 of Brachyspira suanatina. NCBI lineage: Bacteria > Pseudomonadati > Spirochaetota > Spirochaetia > Brachyspirales > Brachyspiraceae > Brachyspira > Brachyspira suanatina. Next base: position 102,595 of record NZ_CVLB01000001.1, read on the forward strand.
GATAGAGAAAATGAAGGCGATTTAATCTGTGCGGCAGAATTTGCTACTACAGAAAATATCAACTTTATGGCTACTTATGCTAAGGGTTTGATATGTATGCCTATGAGTAAAGAAATTACTAATAAATTAAATTTAAATCAAATGGTTACAAAAAATACTGATAATCATGAAACAGCTTTTACAGTATCTATTGACCATGTTGAAACTACAACAGGTATATCAGCAGTTGAAAGATCAATTACTGCTTTAAAAGTTATTGATGAGAATTCTAAACCAGAAGATTTTAGACGTCCCGGTCATATGTTCCCATTACTTGCAAAAGAAGGCGGAGTATTAGTAAGAATGGGACATACTGAGGCTACTGTTGATTTGATGAGATTAGCAGGTTTAAAAGAATGCGGTTTATGCTGCGAGATTATGAGAGATGATGGTGATATGATGAGAAGAGATGATTTGATTGATTTCGCTAAAAAACATAATCTAAAGATGATCACTGTTTCTGATTTGATTGACTATAGAAAAAAGAATGAAGATTTAATGGAGCTTTATGCTAAGGCTAAAATGCCTACTAAATATGGTGAGTTTGAAATACTTACTTTCGTAAATAAAATCACAAAAGAACATCATGTTGTTTTAACTATGGGAGATATTTCAAGCGGAGAAGATGTACTTTGCAGAGTTCATTCTGAATGTTTAACAGGCGATGCATTAGGTTCAAAAAGATGCGATTGCGGTGAACAATATGATTATGCTATGAGAAAAATTGCTGAGGAAGGCAGGGGCATAATGGTTTATATGCGTCAGGAAGGAAGAGGAATAGGACTTGTTAATAAATTAAGAGCTTATGAACTTCAGGACAGCGGACTTGATACAGTTGATGCTAATATAGCTTTGGGATTTAGAGATGATATGCGTGAATATTATGAGGCTTATCAAATGCTTAAAAATTTGGGAGTTAAGAGCATAAAAATAATGACTAATAACCCAGATAAAATAAAGTATTTGAATAATTACGGCTTAGAGATAAAAGACAGAGTACCTATACAGATAGAAGCTTCAGAGTACGATGCATTTTATCTAAAGACTAAAAAAGAGCGTATGGGTCATATTTTAGATTAAATATAAAAAATAAAAAATTACTAGCTGACAAAGGAAGTTGCTAGAACTTATTGCTATAGACATACAAAGCAAGCTAGTAATTTTTTATGATATAGACTAGCATTTTGACATTTATATTAATTTTATTATAATGTTTGTATTATGGATAATGTAAAATATTTTAATACATTGAATGATTATTTTGTAAGATATCTTTTATCTGATAGAGGAAGTGAAGCAATATTGTTGGATTTTATTAATTCAATAATGCTTGACTCCAATATGAAGACATTTAGAAGTGTTGAAATACTAACTCCATTTAATTATAAAGAAAATTATGAAGATAAAGAAACAATTACAGATGTAAAATGTATAACTCAAAATGGTTCAGTTGTTATAATAGAGATTCAGCTTCAAGGAAATTCAAGGTTTCCAGAGAGAATACTTTATTATTGGGCTTCTAATTACAGCAAGCTTTTAAAGCAGGGTGAAAAATACGATGCACTAACTCCTGTAATTAGTATTAATCTTCTTAATTTTAATTTAGATGATTCAGAAAATATTCATTCCTGCTATATGATTTATGATACAGGTAATCAAAGATTATTAACTGATCATTTACAAATACACATAATTGAAGTAAAAAAATTTAAATACAATTTATTAAAACCTGATTTAAATTGCTGGCTTAAATTTTTTACTATAAAGGAAGGTGATAATAAGGAGGTTATAATGTCAGAATTAGTAAAAGAAAAGCCTATAATGGAAGAAGTACAAAGAAGATATAATAACTTCATTAAAGATAGATTGATGATGAATGAATATGATAAGAGGCAGGCATATTTATATGGTAATCAAATAATGCTTGAAGAGGAGAGAAGATTAGGTATTGAAGAAGGTAAAAAAGAACAGCAAATATTTATAGCTAGAAACTTTAAAAAATCTGGTATAGATATAAAAATAATTAGTGAAAATACAGGTTTGAGTATAGAAGAAATAGAAAACTTGTGAGTATCTGATATTCATAAGGATGTTAGAGCTTATTAATAAACAAGTTTTTTATATATAATAAAAGAATGGAGCATATATTAGATTGAATTTAAAAATAAAAAATTGAGAGCCTCTGGAAACTAATAAAGAAAGTTGCTAGAACTTTTTCCATAGGCATTAAAGCGAGCCAACCAAGTAGGTACCTTTGGTAAGCAGCCAGTAACTTTAGTTGCTGGCTTATAATAGCGATGGCGAGCATAGCAATAATAATAAAATTTAAAAAGGATAGTTAAGATGAAAACTTTTGAAGGAAAACTCGTTAGTGAAAAACCAATTAAAATTGGTATAGTGTGTGCTAGATTCAATGAATTCATTGTCTCTAAACTTTTGGGCGGTGCTTTAGATGCTTTATCTCGTCATAACATAAAAGACGATGATATCAGTGTTGCTTGGGTGCCTGGTGCTTTTGAGATACCTCTTATTGCTTCTAAAATGGCTAAATCTAAAAAGTATGATGCTGTTGTTTGTTTGGGTGCTGTTATAAGAGGCTCTACTACTCATTATGATTATGTTTGTGCTGAAGTATCAAAAGGTATTGCTAATGTTTCTCTTAATTCTGATATACCTGTAATGTTCGGTGTGCTTACTACTGAAAATATTGAACAGGCTATTGAAAGAGCTGGAACTAAAGCTGGAAACAAGGGATTTGATTCTGCTATGGCTGCTATTGAAATGGTTAATTTAATCAGAGAAATAGAAAAATAAAATATCTATTAATAATATTATTTGTCATTTAGTTTTATTAAAGCATAAAGAGCATGATATAAAATGTTCTTTATGCTTTTTTAGTTTAAGTAAAAAATATAGTTTGTGCTTAAAATAGTTATTTTTATAGTAGTTTTATTTACTATTTATTATAATTAAAAACTTTATAAATATAGTCTAAATTATATAATTGCAATCAAAAATAATTTGGAAATATTATGTCAGAGAATATTTGTTAGAAACATAGATTTAAGAATTTTGAAAAAGCATTTAATTTACTAAAAAGTGTATTTGAGAAAGAGAAATAAATGAATTATCTTTATTAGAGCAAGAAGGTGTTATTCAAAGATTCGAATATACTTATGAATTGGCTTGGAAAACTTTGAAAGATTATTTAGAATATAATGGAAGTTTAAACAATATAGATATATCCCCAGGAAATATTTTTAAAGAAGAATATTCAGCAAATATTATCAAAAATAAAGATGATTTTATTGATATGATGTTAAGCTGTAATTTACTTTCACATACTTATGATTTTATTAAATTCAAAGAAATTATTATCAAGATAAAAAATAATTCTTTGAAAATACTTAATGAATTATATAATTTCTTTTTGGAAAAAATAAATGATTAAAGGATAAATATTAATGCTTGATGAAAAGATAAAATAAGGTATAAAAAATATATGCAGTTCTTATTATAATATAGAAAAAGTTATACTGTTTGGTTCTAGGGCATTGGATAGAGAAAAATATAATTAGGATATAGATTTAGCTGTAATTGGAAAGTTTGATTTACTATTTTGCTAAAGACTAAAAGAAGAATTATCAGAGATTCCTACTCTTTTAAAATTCGATGTTATTTCTTATAATGATATAGAAAATCAAGAATTAATAAATGATATAAAAAATCATGGAAAAATTATTTATAAAAAATAGTATTAATGATATTTGATGAATAATGTATCATTATAGCAGGGAAATATTTCCTCATTAATATATTCTATAATCAATTTTTTTTATATATACTGAAACGATTTCATTTTGCCGACTACTACACATTATGTAATTATTATCAACTTTTTTACCGCACAAAAAAGTTGCAAAAAACGCAATTGTTAGAACTTTATATTAAAAATATATGTATTAAATGTATTGTATAACCTAAATTTAGACTAAAAATGCAGTTTTTCGCGAAGCGTATCCGAGCCTGTCGAGGATATAGGTTCTCACCGAAGGCGGGCTGTGCCTTATACCAATAAAAGAACTGGGGTATGGGGCAAAGCCACAGATATTAAAAACAAAATATAACTTTATTTTTTGACAAAGTATAGTTGTTTAGGTATATATTAAAAAGTATTAATTATATTTTTCTAGAAGCTCAACTATATCCTTATAATCTTCTGATTTTGCAAGATCAAGTGCAGTCCTGCCATATTCATCAGTTATAGAAGTATCTGCATTATTTTCTAAAAGTACTTTTGCAGCTTCAAATTGATTAAAACTTGCTGCATACATTAAAGCAGTCATTCCATAATCAGTGGTATAATTAATATCAGCACCATTTTCTAATAACATATTTATTATATTAGTATTCCCTCTATAAGCAGCATTCATTAAAGGAGTAGGCGATATATCAATATGTTCATTTTCTATTTCGCATACTGTATTGGCGTCAGCTCCTTTCTCAAGTAAAAATTTTACCATCTCTTCATTATTATAAGTTGAGGCATAAACTAAAGCATTAATGTCGTCATTATCTCTTGCTTCAATGTCCGCACCTTTTTCAATTAAAAGCTCTGTTATAGCAATATTATGAAGACTAGCCATAAGAGGAGTAAAGCCTGTAAGTTCAGCAGGTAAATTTACATCAGCTCCTAAATCTATAAGTTTACGAACAAGTTCTTCATCATACATAGCTTCTGTTAATGGAGTAGAATATCCTAAAGTTAAATTAACATCTGCATTGTTTTCTAATAGATAATTTATAATATCAGTTTGTTTATATTTTATAGCTTGTATTAAAGGTGTTGACTTGGAATATTCATCTATCTCTAAGTTATAATTAACATCTAAACTTTTTGATTCAATTAATTTTTTGATTGTTTGAAAATCTCCTGATTCTATAAAAGATATAATTTCTTTATCTGTGTATGAATAATATTCTGTTTCTTCCGTTTCTTCTGTATTTATTGATGAATTATTTGATTTATTATCTTTATCGTCTGTATTTGATTGTTCTGTTATATTATTATCTGTACTGTCATCTAAATTTATAGTTACTTTATCTGTATTATTATTTTGTTCTTTATTATTATCGTTAGAGCAAGAAAATATTATGGTAGATAGAAAAATAATTAACAAATATTTCATAATAATATATCCTATAGTCAAGTTTTTATTTATTATATTATAAAAATGTATTTTTTCAAGTTTTATATTAAATCCCTATAGGGTATATTTGTTATTTAAAAATATTTTGTAATAATGTATTATGTAACTATTAAATATTTTAGGAAATAAGATTATGGATGATAAAAATATTGATGTTTATACTAATAAAGGAAACACACTTTTAAAATTACATATGTATGAAGAAGCTTTAGAATGCTATAATAAAGCATTAGAATTAGATGATAAGAATATAACTAGTTATACCAATAAAGGAACAGTTTTATCATATTTAGGAAGATATGAAGAAGCCATAAAATGTTATAATAAAGTATTAGAATTGGATAATAAAAATATTAATGCTTACACCAATAAAGGAAATACCTTATATTATTTAGGCAAATATGAAGAAGCTATAAAATGTTTTGATAAAGTATTAAAATTAGATGATAAAAACATTTATACTTATAATATTAAAGGAAATGCTTTATCTTTGTTAGGCAAATATAAAGAAGCTATAAAATATTATGATAAAGCATTAGAATTAGATAATAAAAATATTGATACTTATATTGGTAAAGGAAATGTTTTATTAAAATTATATATGTATGAAGAAGCTATAGAATGTTATAATAGAGCATTAGAATTAGATGATAAAAATATTAATGTCTATAATCTTAAAGGGGAAGCCTTATTAGGTTTAAAAAGATATGAAGAAGCTATAGAATGTTATAATAAAGTACTAGAATTAGATGATAAAAATATTAATGTCTATAATCTTAAAGGGGAAGCCTTATTAGGTTTAAAAAGATATGAAGAAGCTATAGAATGTTATAATAAAGTACTAGAATTAGATGATAAAAATATTAGCGCTTATATTGGTAGAGGAATAATATTAGCAGTTTTAGAAAAACATGAAGAAACTTTAGAATGTTATAATAAAGTATTAGAATTAGATAATAAAAATATTTATGCTTATAATGTTAAAGGAACTACTTTATTATGTTTAGACAGATATGAAGAGGCTATAGAATGTTTTGATAAAGCATTAGAATTAGATGATAAATACATTAATGCTTATAATAATAAAGGAACTGCTTTATCAGATTTAGGCAGATATGAGGAAGCTATAGTATGTTATAATAAAGCATTAGAATTAGATGATAAATACATTAATGCTTATAATAATAAAGGAGCTTCTTTATCAAAATTAGACAGAAACGAAGAAGCTATAGAATGTTTTGATAAAGCGTTAAAATTGGATAATAAAAATATTGATTCATTAAAAAATAAATTGGAATGTTTAGAAAAATTAAATGATTATAAAAATATTATAAGCTGTATTGATGATATATTAAAAATACATGATTTATTTGATAGTGATTATATAGAAGAATTGAAATTAAAAAAGTCTGATTATCTTTTTTCTTTAGAAGATTATAAAAGAGCATTGAAATCTTACGAAGAATTAAAAACTGATGATTTTAAAATAAAAGAGAAAATAATTATTTGTTTTATGAAGTTAAATAATTATCAGAAGGCTCAAAAATATATTTCTAAATTAATAGCGAATAATAAAAACAATGAACTTTATTATTACAGAGGCATTTGTCTATTTAATACTAATAAATATCAGGAATGTATAAAAGATTTTGATACAGTTATAGATTATGAAGATTCAAAATTTTATAAAGGATTGTCTTTGCATTATCTTGGAAATGATTCTGAGGCTTCATTATTAATTACAGAATATAAAAATATAAATGAAGAAGACTATAGTAAAAAATATAATAAATTTAAAGAAGTGATAGATAAAATACTTATTCAAGATGATAAATCCGATTCAGAAGAAAAAACAGATAATTGATTGAGTGTTAAAAATTTATTTTAAAACCCCGCCCTTTATGTTTATTGTTTTATACTTGAATATTAACTTTATTTGTTTTTTAGTTTATACTTAAAATTTTGAAGTTTGTCAATTTTTATGTTGTTCTTTTTCCAGCCGCACGCTACAGCGGCAATACCATACCTACACTTACAGTGGATTTCGTCAGGTACTCCTTTCAGTCGCAGCACTTCCTTTGGTCGCAAAAGAAGTGGGGGTGTTACGAAGTACGCAGAGCGGCACGTCTGTGTGCCATAACAAATAATAAAATTTAAAAAACTAGAATTGACAAAATATATTTGTTTAGGTATATATTAAAAAGTATTAATTATATTTTTCAAGAAGCTCAACTATATCCTTATTATATTTCTTATTATCTTTTGATTTTGCCATATCAAGTGCAGTCCTACCATCTTCATCAGTTATAGAAGTATCAGCATTATTTTCTAAAAGTATTTTTACTGCTTCAAATTGATTATAACTTGCTGCATACATTGAATTTGCTGCATACATTAAAGCAGTCATTCCATAATCATTGGTATAATTAATATCAGCACCATTTTCTAATAACATATTTATTATATTAGTGTTTCCGTTATTAGCAGCATGCATTAAAGCAGTATCACCATCTTCATCAGTTATAGAAATATCAGCATTATTTTCTAAAAGTATTTTTGCTGATTCAAATTGATTATAACTTGCTGCATACATTAAAGCAGTCAGTCCATAATAATTGGTATAATTAATATCAACACCATTTTCTAATAACGTATTTATTATATTAGTGTTTCCTTTATAAGCAGCATAAATTAAAGGAGTCATTTCATCAGTGGTATAATTAATATCAGCACCATTTTCCAATAACATATTTATTATATTAGTGTTTCCGTTATAAACAGCATTCATTAAAGGAGTAGGCGATATATCATCAATATGTTCATTTTCTATTTCGCATACTGTATTGGCGTCAGCTCCATTTTCAAGTAAAAATTTTACCATCTCTTCATCATTTAAAGAAACCGCATAAACTAAAGGATTAATTCCGTCAACATTCCTTGCTTCAATGTCAGCACCTTTTTCAATTAAAAGCTCTGTTATAGTAATATCATGGAAGCTTGCCATAAGAGGAGTAAAGCCTGTAAGTTCTTCTTTTAAATTAATATCCGCATTATTTTCTAATAAATAATTTATGATATCAGTTTGCTTATATTTTATAGCTTGTATTAAAGGGGTTGACTTAGAATATTTATCCCCTAAGTTATAATTAACATCTAAACTTTTTGATTCGATTAATTTTTTGATTGTTTCTAAATCTCCTGATTCTATAAAAGATATAATTTCTTCATCTGTGTATGAATAATATGTTGTTTCTTCTGTTTCATTTGTATTTATTGATGAATTATTTGATTTATTATCTTTATCGTCTGTATTTGATTGTTCTGTTTTATTTATATTATTATCTGTACTTTCATCTAAATTTATAGCTGCTTTATCTGCATTATCATTATCTATACTGTTATCTAAATTTATAGTTGCTTTATCTGTATTATTATTGTTTGATTCTTTGGTATTACAAGAAAATATAATTATAGAAAGTAAAAAAATTAATAAATATTTCATAAACAATATATCCTATAGTCAAGTTTTTGATTAGTATATTATAAAAATATTTTTTTTCAAGTTTTTATATTAAATCCCTATAGGGTATGTTTTTTTATTAAAATTCAATCTTAAAAATTTATTTTAAAACCCCGCCCTTTATATTTATTGTTTTATACTGGAATATTAACTTTATTTGTTTTTCAGTTTAAATCAGAAATTAAAGCACCCGCCCAAGTTATTATTAGATTTATAATCTCTTTAACGCACGGTTAATCAATTTTATAATATTGTATAATTTGAATTTAAAATAGATCTATATTTTTAGACTCATTCACCGTGCGGTTATGGGGCTATAAGTTTAAATAACACTTTGGGTGGGCAGCTAAAATAACTGTTTAAGTTTTTAAAGAAAATAATACAAAACTGCCAGAAGATATAAAAAGGATATAGGGTGGGCTTTGTAATTATTGCATTATGCTGTTTTTATAGTAAAATACTTTTCATTGTTAAGGATTTTTAATAATGAAAAAAGCAGATAAAACAAATAAAAATAGTATAAAAGATAATAACAACTTTGATGAGTGTTTTGAAGAAAGCATAAAGAATAATGTAATATTCTTTCCTATAAGACACCATTCGCCTGCATGCTCATATCATTTGAAGAAAATTTTTGAGAGTTTTAAACCTGACGCTGTACTTATAGAAGGGCCAAGCGACTGTAATGATTTGATGAAGTATATGGTAGAAGAAGATACTAAAGCACCATTTTGTATTTATTCAAGCTATGTTGATGGTAATAATGAGAAATACAGATGTTATTATCCTTTTTTGTATTATTCGCCGGAGTTTACCGCTATAAGAGAATCATTAAAAAATAATATTCACTGCCGTTTCATAGATATGAATTATGCTTTTATGATAGAAAATGCCAAATATGATTCAGATCCTGAAAAAGAAAATAATAATGAAGAAAATTCAGAAGATATAGATAGTAATAAAGAAAATGATAATGAAAAGAAAAAAAAGAAATTAATATCGATTTATGATAATGATGATAATAAATTCAATGTTAATGCTTACACAGTAGAGCTTACAAAAAAAGCAGGACTTAGAACTTTTGCCGAACTTTGGGAGAGAGATTTCGAGATAAATGGAATACTTAAAGAAAGCAAAGATTTTATAAGAAGCGTTTATGCATTAGGCTATTATATGCGTTTGATAGAAGATGAAGATTTTGAAACTAGAAACAGAGAATATGTAATGGCTTTGAATGTTAAAAATGCATTAGAAAAATATAATAGAGTTTTGGTAGTTACAGGAAGTTTTCACACTAAAGGCATAATAGATAAATTAAAAGAAGATGAAAAAGATAATAAAAAATTAAATAAAGAATATAAAAAATTAAAAAAATATATAATTTCAAATACAGCCAACTATTTAATACCATATTCATTTGAAGATGCTGATGCAAGAAGAGGATACAGAGCAGGAATAGAGTTTCCGGCATTTTATAATTTAGTTTATAAAGAACTTGAAAATTACAGCAGTAAAAATAATACTGATGATATTGGCAATATGTATTTAAATGTTGTGATGTCATTTATAATAAAAGCCTCAAATATAGACAGGCATAATCATAATGTAAGTATTCCTGACTGTATTAATGCTTATTATATGGCAGTTAATCTTGCAAAATTAAGGGGCAAGCATTCTGCAGGAGTTTATGAGCTTATAGATGCTGCTAAAAGTGCATTTGTCAAAGGCGATATATCTTTGGAGAATACAAGCAATCTTGATTTGATGATGAAGCTTCTTTCAGGTATGTCAAATGGTACTGTATCATCAAAAAGTATAGTTCCTCCTGTTGTTATAGATTTTAGAAATAAATGCAAAGAATATAAAATAAAAACTGATAAAACAGAAGAAAAAGAATCTATATTAGACATAGTAAAAAATGAAAGTCATTTTGAAAAGAGTAAATTTTTTCATAAGATGAGATTTTTAGATGCAGGCTTTTGTAAATTAGAAAAAGGTCCTGACTATGTAAATAAAGTTAATAAGAATCTAGCAAGAGAAATTTGGAAATATGAATATAAAACATCTGTAGAATCTGCTTTAATAGATAAATCTGTTTATGGTGTAACAATAGAAGAATTAGCATCAAATTTAATAGTTGAAAGACTTAATAACCGTATAGAAGCCAGAGAAGTGTCAAAACTTTTAATAGAAGCTAATGTTATGGGCATTTATAGCTTTTTTACTGATAACTATAATAAAATAGAAGAAACTATACTCAGTGATAATAATTTTGTAAGTCTTTGCTCTTGCCTTAATAATTTATCATATTTGGCTAATATGGAAGCTATCAATAATAATTTTTCAAAAGAGCGAGAATCTTTATTTGATAATTATGACATAATGGCAGTTATAGAATCTTTAGCCAAACAGACATTTATGCTTGCTGTTGTCAATATGGATTCTATGAAGAATTTAAATGAAGAAGAAGCATTAAAAAATTCTCATTATATAAAAAATCTATATTCATTTACATTAGAAAATCCTAATTGGTGTGATATAGATGCATTTAATGATAAGATAGATTTAATGCTTGATAATACATTCGGAAGTTCTCATATATATGCAGTTTGCTTAGCTTTAAAATACAAATCAGGAAGATTGATGGCTGATGAATTTTCTAATATAGTATCATCTTTTATGGAATCTTCAGATATAGAAGCCGCATCATATTTTTTGAATGGTATACTTTTAGCGGCAAGAGATATATTATTTATTAATGAAAATATAATCAGCAGTATAGATTCAGCAATAAAAAAATTGGATGATGATAAATTTCTAGAAGTACTTCCTAATTTCAGATATGCATTTTCAAATTTAAGTCCTGTAGAAATAGAGCGTTTTTCAGGTATTATAGCTGATAGATATAATATCAGTAAAAACAAAATATTAATTGATGTTAATTTATCTATAGAAGAAATTCAATTAGCTTCCAAAATAGATAATGAAGTTTTTGATTTAATTAGCAAAACTTTATGAAAAAATCATAAAATGAACATATTAATATCAAATTTGTATTATATGTATCAATTGATTTATGATTTCATTATTATTTATTTATATTTCTTATTTATTGATAAAAAATATAAATAAAAGCATTGTAAATATAGTTTACAATATTATAATTTATTTATTATAAATTTATAAAGATATCAGGAACTATTTTTAAATTTATTCGTCTAATAATACAAAGTTTATATATAATATGCTATATAGTAACTTGATATTTTTTATTCTAAGTTTATAATATAAAAATTTATAATTATAAAACTTCATAATATGATGAATTTATATTGGGAGCTGGCTGTGAAATTTTATGTTACTCTGGTTTTTACTTTAATATTGACTCTGTCTTTATATTCACAGGATACAAATTTAACTGACAATATTACAAATGATACTATGGCATCAAATGAGGCTCCAGAAATAAAAAAAATCTCTATAACTTTGGAAGATGCTTTGATGATGGCTTTTGATGCTAGTAAAACATTAAAACAAGCAGAATATGATGTAAGGATAGCACAGGTTCAAAAAGATGCTTCTTTTTCTGATTTATTTATGCCTTCTTTGAGTGTAAGCGGCGGATTAAATTTGGCAGAATCCAAAGAATATTCTATTAATGAGGTGAATACAGGTATTTATTCTAGCCCTGATACTTGGTCTGCTTCTGCTACTTTATCCAAAACTCTATTTACAGGATTTAGAAATTGGAATACAGACAGAGCAAGAGATGTTAATTTAAAAATGAAAAAAGATACATATTATGATGAAAGACTTAATGTAGATCTTAATACAAAATTAAATTTTTATAATACATTTGTGGCTCAGGAAAATTACAGAGTATATTTACAGCAGCAGCTTAATTATAGTAATAGAATGAGAGAATCATATATCAAATATAGAAACGGACAAGTTTCAGAATATGAATATTTGAACGCCAAAGTACAATATGAAACTACAAAACCTCAAGTTATAACTTTAAGCAATCAATATCAAAGTTTGAAATTAACATTTATTAGACAAATAGGATTAACTAATATTGCTGATGAGGTAGATTTAGTAGGAAATATATTGGATGCTACTAATATAGCATTGCCTGATATGGCTTATGATGATTTACTTACTGTTATAATGAATAATAATATAGAATTAAAAAATATGGCTAGTAATTTAGAGATGTTAGAGTATAATAGGAAAGTAGCAAGAAGTTATTTATGGCCGACTTTATCAGCAAATGCTAATGTAGGTATTACTACTGTAGATAAAATAAAAATGGAGAATGGTACATTTAAGAAAAATAGACAAGGTGAATTTAATTGGGGAGTTGGTTTTTCTCTTAATTATAGTCTTGATTCTCTTTTGCCATTTTCTTCTACAGCAAAAAATGCCGAAGAAATTGAACTTAGCATAAAGCAAATGGAAGTAAGCTATGATGAGTTAAGAGATACTATAGAAATAAACAGCAGAGATTTAATTTCCACTGCGAGATCTCAGGCGGTGAATTTACAGTCGCAGGCAGAAAATGCCAGAACAGCAGCTTATGCTTTACAGATGGCTCAAAGACAGTATCGCGGAGGTACAATATCTACACTTGAACTTAATGATGCTGAAATTACATATTTGAATGCTCAGCTTGCATATTTACAGGCTATATATGATTATTTTTCAAGCACTTTACAAATACTAAAACTTTTGGGAGCTTAAGGAGATTATGATGAGAAGAATAAGTATTATAATATTATCAATCGTTTTAATTTTATCTGTTTCTTGTAAGAAAGCAGCAGTAGATTTGAAGAAAAAAGAAAATCCTATAAGTGTATTGGTAGCAGCACCTATAAAACAGCCTTTAGAGGAATATCTGGATTTATCAGCAGAGATTAAAGCTATCAAAGAGGTAGAAATATCATCTGATGTACCAGGAAAAATCGCTAATATATTAAAATATGAAGGAAGTTTTGTTAATAAAGGCGATACAATAGCGTTAATAGATAGATTTGTAATAGGTGCTAATTATGCTTATGCTCCTGCAAGAACTCCTATTTCCGGATATGTTACAACTACATATATGGCAGTAGGTGCCTCAATAGCTGCTTCTACTCCTATAGCAAATGTTGCTGATATTAGCCAATTAGAAGTAGAAATACAAGTTCCTGAACGTTCTATCGCCGGAATAGAATTAGGACAAAAAGTAATTATAAGAGTTCCTTCAGCTCCTAATAAAGAAATAGAAGCTACTATTACTAAAAGAGATTATGCAGTTAATCCTTCTACTCGTACCTTGATGGTAAAAGCTTTAATAGATAATAAAGAAAGACTTCTATTACCTGGAATGTTTTCTGATGTATCAATACTTTTGAATTCTGCTGATAATGTATTTGTTATACCAAACAGTGCTATGTTCAGCGATGATTTAGGTAAGAATTATATATATGTTGTTAAAGAAGATAATTCAAATAACCCTCCATCAGAAGTTCAGGTAGCAAATTCAACTAATGTAAAATATAGAGCATATACAAGAGAAGTTAATGTATTATTCACTTCTAAGGATAAAGTAGCTTTAAGCGGCGGACTTGAAGAGGGAGAAGAGGTTGTAATGTTCGGACGTGAATTCTTAAAAAATGGATCATTAGTTAATAGAATAGAAAATGACCCTACTATTTTAGAATATATTACTCCTCCTACAGCAGTTGCTTCAGCTGATACTAATATAACACAAAAAGTACAGCAGTCTGCAGCAAAACCAGCAGCAAATACAAATACTACTGTAAAAAATAATACAGCAACTCAAAAACCAGCTACTACTGCAAAACCAGCTGCTACTGTAAGAAATAATACACCTGCTGCTACAAAGCCTAATACGGCAACTACAGTAGAAAAACCAAAACAAACTGAAACAAATACTTCTAATAATGATGATGCTATATATTCAATTGGAGGTTAATTTTTCTTATTATGGTTATAGTTTTAATTAAATAAGGAGCGATTATGAGAAGTTTTATTGAATTAATAGTAAAAAGACCCGTAGCTGTTTTTATGGGTATAGTTGCTGTTGTTATACTTGGTGTTGTTAGTCTTTCAAGGCTTCCTGTCGACTTTTTACCTGACATGGAATTGCCTTTTATTAGTATTAGGACAACTTATGATAATGCTGGTCCTGAAGAGGTAGAAAAATCTGTTTCTAGGATCATAGAATCAGCTGTTTCTTCAGTTAATAATATTAAAGAGGTAAGTTCCTCTTCAGAAGAGGAAGAATCAAGAGTTTTTATAGAATTTAACTGGGGAAGTGATTTAGCTTCTGCCACAGCTGATATTAGAGAGGCAATAGACAGAATAAGAAAATCTTTGCCTGATGATGCTGAAAGCCCTGCCGTTTATAAATTCTCCACAGATAATATTCCGGTTATGGAAATATCTTTCTATGGTACAGATAATTTATCCGCTTTATACAATTTAGTTGATAATCAGATATTAACTAGTATAGAACAGGTTGGCGGTGTTGCTATGGCTGAGATTAGAGGAGGACTTAAAACTCAGATTAAAGTTGATGTTGATATGAACAGACTTCAGGCTTACGGACTTGATATCAACTCTATAGTAAGCACATTAGCTATGGAGAATCAGAATATATCAGGCGGTGAAACTTATGAGGGAGTTTATAAATATACTTTAAGAACTACAGGTGAGTTCAAAACTGTTAATGATATAGGAAATGTTGTTGTGGCATTAAAAACAAATAGTACTCCTATAAGACTTAGAGAATTAGCTACAATTTATGAAGGTTATGATGAAGACGGCGATGTAATGAAAGTAAATGGTACTCCTGCCGTTAACGTTTCTATAAATAAAGAATCAGGTGCAAATACTGTTGCTGTTTCTGATGGTATAAAGAAAAGATTAGATTCTCTCAATTTACCTGAAGGTATAAAATATGAGGTATTATTCAATAGTGCTGATAATGTTAATAATGCAATAAAAGGGGTTCTTGATACTGCTTGGCAGGGAGGATTATTTGCTGTTATTATTCTTATGATATATTTATGGAATGTAAGAACTGTACTTATAATAGCTGTATCAATTCCTATGTCTATAATTGTTACATTTACTTTGATGTACTTCTTTGGAACTACTTTGAATATCATATCGCTTTCAGGACTTGTACTTGGTATTGGTATGATGGTTGATAACTCCATTGTTGTACTTGAGAATATATTCTTCTATAGGAATAATGGTTATGGTAAATATTCATCTGCTATAGATGGTACTTCTACAGTGGCACTTGCTATATCTGCTTCTACTCTTACTACAATAGCAGTATTTTTACCTTTCCTTTTCGTTGAAGGTCAAACTGGACAGATGTTCAGAGACTTATGTATTACAGTTACTGTTTCTATGATAGCTTCTTTAGCTGTTGCTTTGACAGTTGTTCCTATGCTTGGTGCAAGACTTGTAACTACTAAAAAATCTAAATTCTTATCTAAATTTGAGAATTTCTTTGATAAATATTTCCATTCTAAAGTGAATTATATATATGAAAAAGTATTAACTTTCTCTGTTCATCATAAAAACAGAGTATTAATTCCTGTTATAACTATAGTATTTGCTGTTATAGTAGTAGGATTAATATTCATAGGTAAGGAAGGATTCCCTGAATCTGATGAAGGTCAGTTTAGAGCAAGCATTACTATGCCTGTAGGTACTAGAAAAGAGCAGACTGGGGCATTTGTTGATAGAATGAGAAAAGATGTAGAGGAAGTTGTAGGAAAAGATTTAAGCAGAATTCAGACAAGATCAAGATCAGGTTCTGATGCCAACAGAGGTGAAATAAGAGCAAAACTTATAGATAAATCAGCTGGAAGAACTAAAGAAACAGAGGAATATGTTGAGCTTGTAAGGAAAAAATTAGCAAGCTATCCTGCTACTATCAATGTTGACTCTGTAACTAGTATGAAAGGCGGCGGAAACAGTGATTCAAGCGGTATAGATATAGATATAGTTGGTGAAGATTTGGTAAGAGCTAGAGAATTAGCAAACAATGTAATAGCAGCATTACAAGATGTTCCGGGACTTAGAGATGTTCGTCTTAAAAAAAGTGATGCTAGTCCAGAACTTAATGTTGTAATCAATAGAGATTTGGCTTCAAAGATGGGACTTAATATAAATACTGTTGCTAATTCTATTAAAACAAGTTTCGGAGGTACTACTGCTACAAGAATGACTCCGGATAATTCAGATGTTACTGATATTGATGTTATAGTAAGACTTAATGAAAGAGACAGAATAAATATAGAAGATGTTAAGAGAATGCTTATACCAACTCCAAGCGGTATGGTTCCTATATCAGCAGTTGCTAGTGTAGATAAAAATTTTGCTCCTACAGAGATAACAAGAAAAAATGACAGCAGAATCACTTCTATTACTGCTTCAGGTTATGGAAGACCTATGAATCAGATAATGAATGATGTACAGGCTGCTATCAATCAAAAAGTTTTTGTACCTTCAGGATTTACTATAGTTTATTCAGGAGATTATGAGGACATGCAGGAAGCATTCGGACAGCTTTTACAGGCTTTATTCTTAGCTTTAGTATTAGTTTATGCTATTATGGCTAGTCAGTTTGAATCTTATATAGCTCCTTTCGTTATCGCTCTTGCTATACCTTTCGGATTTGCTGGTTCTCTTGTATTGCTTCTCATTGCAGGACAAACTTTAAGCGTATACAGTGGTATAGGTGTTATAGTTCTTATAGGTATTGTAGTTAACAATGGTATTGTACTGATAGACTATATGAATCAGCTTATGCATGAAAGAAAAATCAATGGAGATAAAGCAGCTTTGATTGCAGGTCCTAGAAGATTAAGACCGGTTTTGATGACTTCTCTTACAACTATATTAGGACTTCTTCCTATGGCTTTATCCAACGGTGAAGGTAATGAGATGTATCAGCCTTTATCATTAGCTGTTCTTGGAGGTTTGACAGTTTCTACTATGTTTACTCTTGTTATAGTACCTACTGTTTATGCGGCTATTAGAAATAGAATACCTCTTAAAGACTATGATGCTAAAGACTTGGCTAGTGTTGAAACTGGTACAGGTATAGATGATGCTTTGAGTACTCCAGGTAAATAATAGATAAACATAAATAAAAGATAAGGGCTTGAGTATATACTTAAGCCCTTTATTTTTTGTATTTATTTTATTTGTTAAAAATACAGTTTTTATATTTTAACGCACGGTGAACAGAATTTCTAATATAAAAAAAATTAAATTACACATAATACTATATTCTTAATTTAGCTTTTCGTGCGGTGAGTAAAATAATAATTTAAAAAAATCTTGGGCGGGCAGCTAAAAAATTCTAATTAGGCATTGAATAAAAATTAAATTGAAATTGAAAATTAAAGCTATAAGCCTAAAGGGCGGGCAGTAAAATTAAAGTAAAAAATAATAGCATAAAAAAGGATGCATTATTTATATGCGCCCTCTAAACTAACAAAATTCAACAAATAAAATATTAGAATCTTATACCAAGTTGAGCACCTAAATCTACACTAGATAGTTTAAAGTTATGAGTTTTACTTTCCATAAATGGTATATCATAAGCAATATAAATACCAGCTGTTAAATTAAGAGGTAAAATGAAATCAAGAGCTACTTTTACATAAGGTATAAAAGGCTTATTAAATTCTTTGTATATAGTTTTTGTATCATACATACTAGCTTGACCTATACTGTCACTGCCTTCTTTACTGTACATAAGCCCGGCTATAGGAAATTTAAATCCTCCGCCTACACCTATAGATATGAAAGCTAAATCTATTCTAGGAAGCAAACCAAGATGGAAACTGTCAAAAGAAGCACCATATCTTCCTTTTTCTCCTTTTAATCCAAAAGCAAATACATCTTTTTGATAACCTATATCAAGTCCTATTCCTAAAGCTATATTGCTTATTCCAAAATAATATCCAGGTATAACATGAATACCAAATTCAAATCCCGCATCTGATTTTGTATATTTGGACGATGTACCAGTATATGTTCCTAAACTTACTCCGAAAGGAAATAGAACATTTACCTCAAATCCAGTTTTTGCCATCAAATTTCCGCTTAAGGCAATAATTAATAAGCTTGCAATTGTTATTATTTTTTTCATTTTTTATAGTCCTTTATATTTTATTGTCCTATATATTCGACAATAGCTATAATATATTTATAATAAAAAAATTATGATAAAAAAGAGGAATACATATCATTAAATATGCATTCCTCAAATATTATTTTCTATTAATTTAATTTTGATTAGAATCTTAATCCAATTTCAGCACCTAAATCGAAAGATGACATTTTAACATTATTGGCAGGGTCTTTATATTCAACTAAAGGTATATCATAAGTAGCATATACACCCAAAACCAAATTGAAAGGAAGCATAAAGTCAACAACTCCTTTAATATAAGGTATATATGGATTTTTAAAGTTTTCTTTTATTTTATTTAAATTATATTTTTCAGAAGTTTCTGAGCCATTTCCTTCATTAAAATAGCTTCTTCCTCCTAAAGGTATTTTTACACCAGCACCTACACCTATAGAAACAAAAGCAACATCTAATCTAGGAAGTACACCTATCATTAAACTGTCAAAAGTTACTCCGCCTTTTAAATTTTGATCCATTGCAGATTTGAATGCGAATACATCTCTGTTATATCCTAAATCTAAGCCTAAACCGAATGATAACATATCAAAACCAAAGTAATATGCAGGCTGAACATGTACTCCAAATTCAAATCCGACATCAGATTTTAAATTTTTAGCATCATTACCGCTAAAATGACTGAAACTTGCTCCAAGAGGCACCATTATACCTAAACTAAATCCTGTTTTTGCCATAAGTCCGCTGCTTAAGCTCATAATTAATATACTTGTTATTATAATTAATTTTTTCATTTTATTTTCTCCTAAAATAATTTATGTATCTATCTATATATAAAATTATAAGCATAAAAAATAAACTATATATAGTTTGTTTTTAGTTCATTTATTCTATATGCTATAATATAATTTGAATTATTTAATATAATTAAATTGTAAGAATAATCTAACTTTTTTCAAGTATTTTTTGTATATTTTTAATTTTCGACCGAATGGTTAAAATGTACAAAAGTTGTAGATATAAAATGAATATTTCTTTTTTAAGAATAGAACTTTAATTTTTTTATTATTAGTTAAATAAAAAAGGATATTTATTTATATAAATAAATAAATAAATAAATAAATAAATATCCTTTTGCTTTATTATTATTTTATTTAATAGCTATTAAAAAGTTACGTTATAGAATTATTCCAAATAAAATTATTAGGTGTTATTTCTATAGTAAATGTTATTTTTGAATCTGTAGTATTAACTGTATCAGTAAAACCTTTAGTTTTAAAACTGTCTATATTAAATTCATTATTTTTTGGTGTCATTATAATAGTAAATGATATTGGTTGTTCTGGATAAGTAGGCTTATCAGATGTGATTACTTGATAATTTATTTTGGAATTTTCCATTTGATTTAAGTAATAGTTTATAGTTTTTTGAACAGTTTCTACACTTGTAGAGCTAGTAGTTCCTCCGCTTTCTCCTGTTGCGCTAACTTTAAAATAGTTAGGTTTTTCTGAAGTAGTAAAATTTATATGATCTAATTTTATTGTACCATATTCAGCTAAGTTTAGATTATATAATCCTGATATTTCATTTTGAAAATCTTCAAAAGTAATTATTGTTGTTGTTGGTTCTGTTACTTTGTTTCTATTACAGCTGACAGCCAATATTAAAACAAATAAAAGAGATAAAAAAATTTTTTTATTCATAATTTCTCCAATATTTTAAATTATATCTTATAATATGTTATCAGATTATAGCTTAAAGTCAATATTTAACTTTATTATTTTTATATCAGAAATGTAATATTATCTAAGCTATATAAAGATATCTTATAACTTTATTTAATTTTTTTATGTATAATAAATTAAACTTTCGACTAAATTGTTAAAACATACAAAAGTTATGAAATACCATTGCAATAAATAAAAAATAGTTATATGTTTCTTTATCTAGTCATTTAAATTTTTGTTTAAAATCTCATAGTTAGATAAAAAATCTAATAAGGACTTAAAGAAATATGCAAGAAAAAATCAATGAATTAAGAAAAAGAAAAGAAAAGATAGAAGAAGGTGGCGGTAAAGAAAAAAACGAAGAACGCCATAAAAAAGGTAAATTAACAGCAAGAGAACGTATATTACAGCTTTTAGATGAAGGTACTTTCTGCGAGATTGATGCTTTTATAGAACATAGATGCAGTGATTTCGGTATGGAAAAGAATAAAGTTCCAGGCGAAGGTGTAGTTACAGGATACGGTAAAATAAACGGAAGACAAGTATGTATATATGCTCAGGACTTTACTGTTATAGGCGGTTCTTTAGGACAAATGCATGCTGCTAAGATTTGTAAGGTACAGGATATGGCTATAAAATTAGGATGTCCTTGTATAGGTATTAATGATTCGGGCGGAGCTAGAATACAAGAGGGTATTGATTCATTAAGAGGTTACGGTGATATATTCTATAGAAATGTTCAGGCTTCAGGAGTTATACCTCAAATATGTGTTATAATGGGACCTTGTGCAGGCGGGGCAGTTTATTCTCCTGCATTAATGGACTTTATATTCATGACTGATAAAGGTTCAAATATGTTTATAACAGGACCTCAGGTAGTAAAAGCTGTAACAGGCGAACAGGTTTCTGCAGAAGAGCTTGGAGGTGCTTTTGTTCATAGCAAAACTTCAGGAGTTGCTTCTTTGATGTTCCCTGATGAAGTTTCTACATTAGAAGGCGTTAAAAAATTATTATCTTATATACCTCAGAATAATTTGGAAGATGTGCCTTTAGAAAATACAGACGATGATCCTAACAGAGTAGATGAAGAATTATCAAATGTTCTTCCAGACAGTCCAAATAAACCTTATGATATAAAAGAAATAATAAAAAGAGTTGTAGATAATGGAGAGTTTTTTGAACTTCAGCCTTTATTTGCTACTAATATAGTTATATGTTTTGCCCGTCTTGACGGAAAATCAGTTGGTATAATAGCCAATCAGCCTAATTCTATGGCTGGAGTATTAGATATTAATGCTGCAGATAAAGCTGCAAGATTCATTCGCTTCTGCGACAGCTTTAATATTCCATTGGTTACATTAGTTGATACAGCAGGATATTTACCTGGTGTAGGACAGGAGCATAATGGAGTTATAAGACATGGTGCTAAACTTTTATATGCTTATTCAGAGGCTACTGCACCAAAAATCACTCTTATAATAAGAAAGTCTTATGGCGGAGCTTATATAGCTATGTGTTCTAAGCATTTAGGTGCTGATATGGTTTATGCTTGGCCTTCTGCTGAGATCGCTGTTATGGGACCGGATGGCGCTGCTAATATCATATTCAAAAAAGAGATAGATAATGCTCAGGATCCTAAAAAAGTAAGAGCTGAAAAAATAGAAGAATATAAAAAAGAATTTGCTAATCCTTACAGAGCTGCTGTTAGAGGTTATGTAGATGATGTAATAGAGCCTGAATATACTAGAAGCTATTTGATTAATGCATTGCATCTTTTAGCAAGCAAGAGAGAAACTAGACTTCCTAGAAAACATGGCAATATACCTCTATAAAATTTGATTTTAAATTAAAAGGAGAATTGAATGGAACATAATGCAGCTATTACCATATTTGGTATAATGTCTGTTTTTATAGTTGCTTTAGTTTTTTATATATTATCTTTAGTTTTGGGAATGATTTTCAAAACTAGAAATATAAAGAAAGAAGAAGAAATTATAAAAGTAGTAGAGGAAAGTAAAACTAAAGAAGAAGATTTAATAGATGATACTGAACTTGTAGCGGTGATTACAGCTGCAATATCAGCTTATACAGGTATGTCTAATAATAGATTTATTATTACATCTATTAAAGAATCTAAAACTCCTATATGGGGAATGGTAGACAGAGTAAATAAATTAAAATAATAATTAAATTGTAAAACTCTATTAAGTTTATTTGTTAGAGTTTTTAAGAGAGATTTTTTATATATAATATTTTTTTGGAGAATAAGATTATGACTAAGCAATATAAAATCACAGTTAATGGAAAAACTTATGATGTATCAGTAGAGGAGATAAGACCTGTAGCTTCAAATAAAACAGTATCTACTATAGTTAATACACCAGTAAATACACCAAAACCAGCAGCATCAGCTGCAGTACCAAAAGCAGCAGCAGCTCCTGCAATTCCAATAGATGAGAATGCTATATCAGTAAAAGCAACTATGCCTGGTACTATAGTATCATTCAGCGTTGCAGTTGGAGATAAAGTACAAGAAGGTCAGGTTGTAGCTATATTGGAAGCTATGAAAATGGAAAATGAAATTACTGCTCCAGCATCAGGAGAGGTAAAATCTATACATGTTGAAAAAGGTTCTTCAGTTGTAGAGGGTCAGGTTATATTACAAATTAAGTAATATAAAGGGGTGAATATGAATAAAGCTTTAGGTTTGGATTTTAACAATTTACTTACAGGTTTTTATCCGCCGACTATAGCCCAAGTTATAATGATGCTTTTAGGAGCATATCTTATATATATGTCTATATATTATAAGAAAAAGCCTTTGCTTCTTCTTCCTATGGGAGTTGCAATACTAGCTGCTAATATGCCTCTTCCTAAGATGACAGAAGATGTAGTAAGCGGTTTTTTGGGTTTAATGCATAGCGGTGCGGACAGCGGAGTTTATCCTGTATTGGTATTTTTTGCAGTTGGTACTATGATAGATTTGGGACTTGTGCTTGCAGATCCTAAAAATTTCTTTATAGGAGCTAGTTCTCAGATTGGTATACTTATAGTATTTTATATTATGAGTTCTTTAAATTTAGGAGAAGATTTATCTGCTGCTACTGCAATTATAGGTGCTGCTGACGGATCTTTGGCTATGTATATGTCTTCTTTGATTACAGAGCCTAGATATTTTGCTGCTATTGTTATGGCTGCATACCTTTATATGGAGCTTCTTCCTTTACTTCAGTCAGGCCTTACAAAAGTTTTAACTACTACAAAAGAAAGAAAAATTCCTATGAATTATTTAAGACAGGTTTCAAGAGGAGAAAAAATCATATTTGCAGTTATTGCTATGGGGCTTTGCGGAATATTTTTGGCAAACTCATTTCCTCTTATAGCTGCTCTTTTATTCGGAAGTATTTTGAGAGAATCAGATATTATAAAAAATTTCTCAATCAATTTGCAGAAATCTTTAACAGGAATACTTACAATGCTTATAGGTATAGCTATAGGTTCCTCTGCTTCAGCTGAATATTTTATGACATTAAATACAGTAATAATATTTGCTTTTGGTTTATTATCATTAATATTAAGCACTACTATAGGTATAATTGCTGCTAAAGTTATTAATATATTGTCAGGCGGTAAAGTTAATCCTATAATAGGTTCTGCAGGTTTAAGTGCTTTTCCTATTCCTGCTTGGGGTGCCCATGTTTACGGACAGGAGAATAGTTCATCTAACTGTCTTCTTCTTCATGCAATGGCAGTTAATATTTCCGGCATAATATCCGGTGCTATTGTTATGGGTATACTTCTTACTTTCTTTCATTGATTATATGATCAAATGATTATATAAAAAATAATTTAATAATATATATTAATGTTAACCCTATTTATTAATTAAATAGGGTTTTTTTATATAAAAATCATTAGTATTATATTTTATGTATTACACTGTCGAAAATTATAAAATTAATATATACTAATTTTAGTATAAAAAATATTTATGGAAAAAACATGGTAAAAAGATTAACATTAAAAAACGGCACAAGAGTTGTTTTAGAAAAGATGCCTATGCTTGATACTGTATCTATAGGTTTTATATTTTTAACAGGAAGTGCCAATGAAAAAAAAGAAGAAAATGGATATACTCATTTCATAGAGCATATGCTTTTTAAAGGTACTGATAAACTTAGTTCAAAAGAACTTATTAGAAATATAGAAGGTGTAGGCGGTATATTTAATGCCTTTACTTCAAGACATTTAACTTCATTTTATATAAATATAATATCTAAATATTTTGACAGAGCAGTTGATACTTTAGAAAATATTATGCTTCATTCTGCATTCAGAGAAGATGATATAAACAGAGAAAAAAAAGTTATCATTGAAGAGCTTAAAATGTCAAATGATACTCCTGAAGAAATATCAGCCAATCAATTTTTTGCTGCTGCCTATAAAGGTACTTCTATGAGCTTTCCTATAGGCGGAAATATTAACAATATAAAAAAAATAAGCAGAGATAAAATTTATTCTTATTTTAAAGACCATTTTAATTCTAATAATTTGATTATATCTATAGCCGGAAATTTTGATATTGATTATGCTGTGGAAAGATTAGAAAAAATTAAACTAGACAAAGGTACTAAAACAGTTAATGATGATCTTCCTTTTTATTATAAAACTATAACTAAAGAAAAGCAGGAAATTAATCAGGTTTATTTTTCTCTTGTAACGCCTTCATATAATGCCTGCGATAATAAAAAAAGATATGCTATGAATATAGTTAATGATATATTCGGAGGAAGTTCTTATTCAAGATTATTTCAATCAATAAGAGAGAATAAGGGACTTTGTTATAATATATACAGTTATAATTCAAGCTTTATAAATGGCGGTACATTTGAGATACATGGTTCTACTAGCTTGGATAGGTATGCAGAAACTATAGAAAGTATATATTATGAAATAGAAAAATTGGTTAATGAAAGAATATCAGAGGAAGAAGTAGAAGAGGCTAAAGAGAGTTATAAAGGTTCTATGGCTTTCAGTAAATTCAGCGCAGAGTTCATAATGAATAAGAATGCAAGGCATGAATTGTATTCATCTAAATATATTTCATTTAAAGAGCTTTATAATATAATAGATAAAGTAGATTTGAAAATGGTTAATGAAGTAATAGATGAAAAATTGATGAATAAAAAATTCTTTTTAACATCTGTAGGGGCAAGCGGTACTAAAGATATAAGTAAGGATTTAAGCAGCAAACTTAAATTAAATTGATAGTAATGTTTGAAATGTATTGAATTATTTTCTTGTTATTATATATAATTTTTTGTAAAATTGTGCTAAATATTGACTTTTTAAATATATTATGTATAATATGACTTGGAATTAATATGTTTATAAGGTTGTTTTTTAGTGTTTGGTAATTTAACTAAATCTATATCTAATGTATTCTCTAAAATACAAGGTAAAAAAGTTCTTACTGATAAGGATATATCAGATAGTCTTTTAACTATAAAAGAAGCACTTTTGTCTGCTGACGTATCTTTAGAAGCTGCTGATAAGTTTCTTGAAGAAGCTACCAACAGAGCTATAGGAAAAGAAAAATTAGAAGGTGTAGAACCTGCTAATCAATTTGTAGCTGATGTTCATGATACTTTGGTTAATATGATAGGAGAGGGTGAAAGCGGTTTAAAATTAGAACCTGTTGAGAAAACTACTATTACTTTGCTTTTCGGTCTTCAAGGTTCTGGTAAAACTACTACTTCTGCTAAATTAGCTAAATATTATAAAGATAAAAGACGTGTTATGCTTGTAGGACTTGACGTTCACAGACCTGCAGCTATGGAGCAGCTTGCTGTTTTAGCTAGAGAAGTTGGTGTTCCTTATCATATAGATACTAAAGAGAAAAAAGCTTATAAAATACTTAAAAAAGCACTTTCAATTGCTAAAAAAGAACAGTATAATATGATATTAGTGGATACTGCAGGACGTTTAGAGATAGACGAAGAAATGATGCTTGAACTAAGACGTGTTGTAAACTCTGCTAATGTTACAGAAAAATTATTGGTTGTGGATTCTACAGCAGGTCAGAGTGTTTATGATGTTGCAAAAAGTTTCCAAAGCAATATTGGTATAAATGGCGTTATACTTACAAAATTTGATTCCGGAGTTAGAGGCGGTGCCGCTTTATCTTTAAAATATGCTACTGGTTCTCCTGTTAAATTTGTCGGAGTAGGTGAGCATTTAGATGATATTGATGTATTTGATGCTAAGAGAGTAGCAGGACAAATACTTGGTATGGGTGATATAGTAAAATTGGTAGAGAAAGCCCGTGCTGCTATAAGTGAAAAAGAAGCTCAGGAAATGCTTCAAAAAGTTATAGAAAATAATTTCGATTATAATGATTTCTTGAAGCAGATAGAAGCTACTGCTAAAATGGGCGGACTTAGTAAAATGACATCTATGATTCCTGGCATGGCCAATGTAGATACAGAACTTTTAAGCCGTGAAGAGGAAAAATTTAAAAAGTATAAAGCTATTATACAGTCAATGACTAAAAAAGAAAGATTAGCCCTATTTCCTTTAAATAATTCAAGAAAAATGAGAATATCTAAAGGAAGCGGTCAAAGTGTTTATGATGTGAATCAGCTTATAAAGCAATTTACTATGATGAAAAACATGATGGGCAGTACTAAAAAGATGGATAAGCTCGCAAAGTCCCTAGAGGGTATGGGTATGTCTATAGATGATTTAAACAAATTAATGTAAATAAACTTGGAGGAAAAGAAAGGTGGTAAAATTAAGATTAAAACGTATAGGTCGCAAACATGAGCCTCATTATCGTATCGTAGCTGCAGATGCTCGTTTCCCACGCGATGGTCGTTTTATTGAAGAGCTAGGTTGGTTTAACCCTAAAGCTAAAGATGTATTATATAAGTTGAATGTAGAAGGCCTAAAAAAATGGCTTTCCAATGGTGCACAGCCAACTTATGTAGTAAAAAGTATTCTTGTTAAAGAAGGTTTGATGGAAAAAGATAAAGGTGCTCCTATTGAAAGAAAGAAAAAAAGAGCATTGAAAAATCCTGAAAAAAGGCGCAAACATCGTAAACAAGCTAAGCCTGAATCTGCTGAGGAGAAGAGCGAAGCTTAATTTACGTCTTATAATATATAAAGGAGTGTGCTATGACGGAAGAAAAAGAGCTTATTGAGTATTTGGCTAAAAAGTTAGTGGATGAGCCTGAGGGTGTTAGTGTTAAGGTTATTGAAGGTGAAAAGAGTACGATTCTGGAATTGAAAGTGAACCAAAGCGACATAGGTAAAATTATAGGTAAAAGAGGTCGTATTGCTCATGCATTACGTACTATTCTTTTTGCAGCTTCCATGAAAAGTGGTAAACGTGTAATGCTTGAGATTATTGACAATTGATGATTTTTTATGCCAAAATCACAGGTTTACATGGTTTAAAAGGAGAGGTAGAAATGGCTTTTACCGATAAAAGTTATTTCGCCTCTCTTCCTGTTTTAAGTAAAAATACACCTGTTATTATTAACAATCAAACATTTACTATATTAGATGTTAAAAAGAAAAATAAATCTTTTGTATTCCAGTTAAAAGATATCAATACTATAGATCAAGCTGAAAAATTGATAGGTCTTGATATATTTATTGATTCTTCACACTTACCTAAATTAGATGATGATACTTTTTATGAGGCTGAATTAATCGGATATAAAATCATAGATACAGATAATAATATTTATGGTGAAATAACAGATGTATATAGTCTTCCTTCCAATTATGTATTTGAAATTAAATTAAAAGAAAATAATAATATAGTTTCGATACCTTTCGTTAAAGCATATTTCGGCGATTCTGATAAAATAAATAAAACTATATGTATAATACAAAAGCCCATATTTGATGAGGATTAATATTTTCTATCATTATTTGAATCCTATTTTTTATAATGTAAATTTTTTAATTAGTATGTAAATATGATTTTATATTACAATCTTTTACTTTTTTTATATTCTAGTAGTTATTAGATTGAATAAAAATCAAGGATGGAAAATGGATAAAATGAAAAAAATTATAACAATATTTATTATTTCAGCTTTTGCCTTATTAGTTATATCTTGCTCAGGTAAGAGCGCTTCTACTGATACTGCAGATACTAATGCAAACAATATGGATCATTCAGCTCATAATGCACATCAGACTAGTTCTGAAATTATTGATTTAATGCATTATCCTATGATGGAACAGCCTTTTCAAAAAACTGATAATATAGATGCTGATTTTTTAGTTAATATGATACCGCATCATGAAGGTGCTATAATATCTTCTCAAAAATTATTAGAAACTACTAAAAATGAAAAGTTAATAGAATTGGCTAATAATATAATAGAAGAGCAGGATAAAGAAGTTCTAGAGTTTAATGAATTAGTTAAAGAATTAAATGCTAACAATACAGATTATAGCGATATAGATACTGAAGCTATAGGAAATGAGATGCAGCTTATTATGGATAAGATGATGAATGATATGTCAGCTATAGAAATAACAGGAGATAATGATATAGATTTTCTTAAAGGTATGATACCGCATCATCAGGCTGCTATTGATGTTTCAAAGAAAATATTAGAATATACTAAAAATAATAAAATAAAAGAAATAGCAAACAGAATAATAAAAGCACAGGAAAAAGAAATAGAAGATATGAATAATATGATTAATTCTATGATGTAAAATATATTTTTTAATGAGCCGGATTAAATAAGTCCGGCTTTTTTTCATATTAATTGAATAATTGACAAATTGATTTATTTTTGTATATACTGAAAATTTTAACTTTGTTATTTTTTATTGTTCTTTTTCCCGCCGCATACGAAGTACGCCTACGGCGAGAACCAAAAAGTGCAAGTATAAAATTAGTACTAAATAATACTAATTTCGTTTTACATGTAATATAAACTATCAAATTTAAGCTACAATATAGCCTTTCGCGAAGCGTATCCGAGCCTGTCGAGGATATAAGGTTCTTTGATGCTGTCGCTGTAAAAAGAATAATATAAATTATTAATTTTCGTAAAATAATAAGTAATCAGCCGCACGTATAGTTGGCTATCCATAATAATTTGCAGTACCGTGCGGAAAGCCCACACGAAGTGTACCCGTAGGCTATAGGCGAATATTTGACAAACTTAAAAATTTTCAGTATAATCTATATACTAAAATTATGGTAATGTATTATGGCTAGTAAAAAGGATAAAAAATCAGGCAGCAGTACTATTTCTTCCGGCGAGATAGTAAGAAACAAAAAGGCTTTATTCAATTATGAGCTTGTAGAAAAATTTGAGGCCGGTATTGTTTTGCTTGGTACAGAAGTAAAATCTCTTAGAGAAAGAAGTGTTAATATGGCTGACAGTTATGCTTCTTTTAAGAAAAATGGGGAACTTTTTATAGTTAATATGCATATATCTCCTTATCATTTCGGAAATAGAAATAATCATGAACCTTTAAGAGAAAGAAAACTTTTAATGAAAAAAAGAGAGTTGAGAAGGTTATATGGAAAGATCAAAGAACAAGGACTTACTTTAATACCTGTTAAATTATATTTTTCTAGAGGAAAAGTAAAAGTGGAATTGGCACTAGCAAAAGGTAAGAAACTTCATGATAAAAGGGAAACTCTAAAAAGAAAAACTTTAGATAGAGAAATGGAAAGATATATTAAAAGATAATATATTTATTTTTCGTAAGATAAGGCATTTCTTATATAAAATTCTAATTTAGCAATATTATTAGATACTTCTTTTATATTTATTTTTTTATCTTCGGAAGTTTTATATTGCTTTATTGAATTTATAAATTCTGTTAATAAATTTTTTATGTTTTCCATAGAAATTTTTTCAAATTTTTTCTCTAATATTTCTATTTTTTCTATAGTACTGTAATCTATATTATTTATACCGCTGAAAGATATATCTGATAGAAGTATTTCTAGATCTCTTAATAAATCAAAAATCATATATTACCTATTGTTGTCTTTTATTTTTAATAAGTTAAGTCTGTATAGGAAAGGTATATCTTTTTTTACTTTTACAATATAAAGAATAGAAGATACAAATATTCCAATTAAAGCTGTTACTAAAGATAAATTGCTTGTTACAAATACAGTTTGATATAATATCAGTATGCATATAGGTATATATATTCCTCCAGCTAATGCAGTGAGAATCAAAAATAAAAAGAATACAAATATAGGATTTCCCATAACTACATTATTGAATACACATTCTGTACCCATATGAATAGAAAATGTTTCAAGATACAAATATATCGTAGAAATACATGCTAAAATAAAAAACGCTATAGAATATATTTTTTCTCTTTTCATTAAGAATCCTGTTATAAAGAATGCTATAAGTATAACAGAGAAAATATAACTATCTAAAAAAAGAAAACTAGCAATTATTAATAGTTCTGTAAATATTATTAATATCATAAGAGCAAAATTCTTTTTAATAGATGCAAATCCAAAGAAAGTATATATGATGATTTTAGATTTACTGTTCCTATATTCTTCATATATGTGTTTAAAGTAACTTATAAATATTAATGCAATAGATACTAGAAATAGAGATGGAAACAAAGTTGATGTTATTAATATAGAACTTTTAATATTTACATTATCACCATCTCCAATTAATAATTTTGAAGATATTCTATTTTCTTTTTCTTCTTTTATATTCACATAGGCATATTCTTCATAGGATATATTAGTATTTCCTGTAGATCCTACATAAAGTATATGCATAAGTACAACGCCATTTCCAGGATTTTTTAAATTTAATTTAGCTTTTGCTACTCCATTTTCATCTGTAGGAACTACGTATATATTGGTATACATATTAGTTGATTCATTAGTATTTACTGCAGCTTCTTCATTTTGATCAATTTCTTTTAAAAGTATTTCTTCTTTTTGATTTTCATCTATTTCAAAATCAAACATATCAGGGTGTAATGATGTGAATCTTACCAATCTATTAACAAGAGGAAAGCCTCTTCTTTCAAGCATTATAGATATTTCATTTTGAGTATTTGTAATATCTGATTCATTAGTTTCATCTGATTCTTTATATATTGTAAAATTATTTTCTTTTTCGTAAGTGAATTTATATTCAGGATCTTTATTTGTTGTATTATCTTGAGCATATACTATATTTAATATTGCAAGAAATATTATTAAATATTTTAGCATTTATAAAAATCTCCTGATAAAGAAATGAAATTAATGATTATTTATTATCGAACAAATTAATAAAATTAAATAATATAATTTTTTATATTATTTAACCTTATTAATTCTTTATGATACGAAAAAGTTTTATTAACAATAATAAAAACTGCTAAAAAACCTAATTAGTAAAAAAGAACACCATCTTTTTTTAAAGATTAGTGTTCTTTATTTTTTTATTTGTATAGCTATTAATTATTTTATAAGAGCAACTATCTCTTCATTTTTTACTATTAAAAATTCAGTATCTCCTTCTTTGATCTGAATACCAGCATATTTATCATATATAACTATATCGCCTTTTTTAACTTTTATGTCTTCGCTGTCTCCTACTTCTACTACTTCTGCTTTTTGAGTTTTTTCTTTAGCTGTATCTGGAAGAAGTATTCCGCTTGAAGTTTTTTCTTCTTGTTCTAATACTTTTAAAAGAACTCTATCTGCTAATGGTTTAATAGATGACATATTTTATATCTCCTTAAAATGTATTTATTTCGATAATTTTTTTAATAATTTTTGATATATTCTATAATAAAAAATATTAAAAGTCAATAACTGCCTAAACACTAATGATTATTTAGTATTCTATAAGAACATTAACAGGATATTTTTCTATTTCTTTTCTTCCATTTAATTCTTTTAATTCTATTAAGAAAGAAGAACCTACAACTACACCTTCTAATTTTTCAACCATTTTGATCATAGCAAGTGCTGTTCCGCCTGTAGCTATTAAGTCATCTACTATTAAAACTCTTTCACCTTTTTTGATAGCATCTTCATGCATATATAAAGTATCTGTACCATATTCTAAAGCATATTCTTCTGAAATAGTTTTATAAGGAAGCTTTCCTTTTTTTCTTACAGGGATAAATCCGCAGTTTAGTTTATAAGCTAATGCTGAACCTATTAAAAAACCTCTGCTTTCTGCTCCAACTATGTAATCTATTTTTTCAGAGCTTATTTGTTCAGCCATTTTATCTATTGCATATTTGAAAGCATCTTTATTTTGAAGTAAAGTAGTGATATCTCTAAAAAGTATGCCTTTTTTAGGATAATCTTGAATATTTCTTATATAGTCTTTTAACTCCATATAACACCTCGTTTTTATTTAAAAATAGTTATGTAAACCATAACACAGTCTTTGATTATAATACTTTTGTAAAAAAAATCAATAAAAAATACTGCTTTTAATAAACTAATTTTAATATATTATATTAGGCAATAGGAGTATATTATGAATTATTATATTGGTATAGATTTAGGAACATCATCTGTAAAAACTTTAATAATGTCATCAAATGGAAAAATAGCAGCATTATCTCAAAAAGATTATGATTTTGATAAGCCGTACTATAATTTTTCCGAGCAAGATGTTGATATATGGTGGGAGAGCACTATATTTACTATAAAAGATTCTATAAATCAATTAAGGAAAGTAGATTCAAATTATAAAATATCAGGAATAAGTTTTTCAGGACAAATGCATGGACTTGTAGCCTTGGATAAAAATGGAAATGTTTTAAGAAAAGCTATATTATGGTGTGATTCAAGAAGCGTTAAAGAACTTAATTATATAAATAATATAGTAGGTTTAGAAAAAATAATGCAGATCAATCATAGTCCTATAGCTGTGGGATTTTTACTTCCTTCTTTGATTTGGATAAAAAATAATGAACCTAATATATATGAAAATATTTATAAAGTAATTCTTCCAAAAGATTATATAAGATACAAATTAACAGGTATAATTTCTTCTGATATAACAGATGCAGCTGCTACTGGAGTTTTTGATAGTGATAATTCTTCTTGGTCTGATTATATAATAGAAAAACTTAATTTAGAAAGAAAGATTTTTCCAGATATTTTTTATCCTTATGAGATATCCGGATATATTACAGAGAAAGCAAGTAAAGAAACAGGTTTAGAAATAGGAGTGAAGGTTTCTTATGGAGGGGCTGATCAAGTTATGCAGGCTATAGGAAATGGTATAATAAACACAAATACAGCATCCATTACTATAGGAACGGGCGGACAAATTTTAATGCCTATAGATAAGCCTATTTATGATAAAAAGAATATGGCTTCACATACTTTCAATTTTTTATTTCCTGATACTTGGTATTATTTAGGTGCTGCATTATCCTCTGGTTTGGCATTGAAATGGGCTAAGAATAATTTTTGCAATATAAATGAAACTTTTAAAGATATAGATTTAAAAGTTAAAGATATAAATCCAGGAAGTAATGGTATAATATTTCTTCCTTATTTAGCTGGCGAAAGAACTCCTCATATGAACAGTGATGCTTCTGCTATGTTTTTGGGATTAACTTTAAATCATAATAGATATCATATTTTAAGGGCAGTTATGGAGGGAGTTGTATATTCTTTAAAAGACTGCTTCAGGATTTTAACTGATGATTTAAATATAGAATGCAATAGATTAATAGCTTCAGGAGGAGGCTCTTATAGTGATGTATGGCTTCAGATTCAGTCTGATATTTTAGATAGGGAAATTTATGTTTCAAAAACTAAAGAACAGGCTGCATTAGGTGCTGCTATGACTTCTGCTATTTCAAATAAAGAGTATTCAAATTATGAGGAAGCTGTAAATAATATTATAAAATATAATGATAAACCTGTGATGCCAATTAATGAGCATGTAAAAATTTATAATGAGTATTATCAAATATTTAGAGAATGCTATCAAAATAACCATAAATTAATGCTTAAAATAAAAAATATAATATAGAAACAAATTTTGAAGTATTTAAAAAAGTTAATACTTCAAATGCAATATTGTATTTTTTATATATAATTACAGCATTATAAAAATGAGGTGGTTATATGAAGTTAAGAAATTATTTAATACTACTACTATTATTATTTATAAATGTATGTAATTCATTTTCCCAGAATGTTCCTAGTTTTTCTAAAATGGTGTTAACTATGAATATTGGTAATATTACTAGAAAGATGGATACCACTCCTAAAGAAATTATGAAAAGAATCATGGATAAAGGATCTTCATCTATAAGCATAACTGATTATTTGGCATTTGAAAGAATAATGGGATCTATAGATTTTTATTCTGATATGTATGTTATATTTTATAAATCAGATAGTAAATATGCAAAACTACAGAGTACGGTATTAATGTCCTATAATGATTTAAATACTTTAAAAAAAGCATTATATAGTTTACTTAGTCAATATGAAAAGCAAGTATATTCTTCAGGCAATATAGAATATATAGTTTTATTAAAAGAATATATAATTATAACATTGGGAAATGGTATATTTTCTATAACTTCATGTGATTACGATTCAGATTTTACATATATTGATGGTATATTAAATAATTCTTCCTATTTAACAGATAGGGGGTTTACTGAACTTCAAAATAAAACATCTGATATTAAGTTATGGCTTGATTTGTCATTAGTTTATGAGAGTGAATATCTTGAAGATCAAATTAATATTGATGTTGTTAGAAAATATTTTCAAAATTCATCAGCAACATTTTCTTTAAATTTAGATGATGAAAATGCTATATGTGATTTTGATTTATATTTACCTAATATAAATTTGTCTCGTATAAGTAAAAAGATGGATTACAGACTGATGAGGTATATAGATGGAAGTTTATCTTTTTTTACTATGGCATTAGATATAGATGGATTAAAAAAAACTATTAAAACATATTTTCCAGAATCAGAATTTGAAAGTGATTTTATGTATGATTATGGTAATGGATATAAAATAGATTTCTATGAAATATTTGATGGTAATGTTGTTGTTTCTTTTTTAGAGAATGATAATTATGTTATAGCAGCATCATTAAAAGATCAGGATAAATTATGGGATATATTTAAATCTACTCCTTATTCTTCTTTAAGAAAAATTGGATATGATTCATACATTATAGAAATAGATGAAGCTTATATTTGTGTGCATGATAATGTTTGTTCTATGTTTACTAAATCATTGTCTCTTGATTATATAGAAAATGTAATTAATGGAAATAATTCTTTAGAAGGTAATAATTTAAAAGTTTTTTTAAATAATGACTTTACATTTTATTTAGATATAGATAATGCTTACAGATTAGTTACTAATAGATATGATCAATATAATGAATATGAGGAATTTGATTTTATTATAAAAGAGTTAAAATATTCAAGCGGAAGTTTAAAGATAAGCAGTAACAAGATAGATTCTAGTGTTAGAATAAATTTCAAAAATGGAACAAAAGACGGTTTAATAAATATTTTAAATTCATTTATGGATGAGTTTTAAAATTAATAATAAGGGCGGGAAAATATAAGTAAAGTTTGAAATTTTCTTACATATCCCTCCCTTTATTTTTTTTATTTAATTTAAAATTTTTATATTTTATTATTATTTAAACTTAATCATAAAATAATCCCTACAAGTTTTTATCAAATATATTTTTTATTTTACTTATCAAACAATATTATATAAATAATTTTACATCTTTTTTGTGATTATAAAAATATTTTACAGATATTTAAATATATATGTTTATAAAATATTCTATGTTATCTAATTTAAGGAGATTTTTATATGAATTTTCAAAGAAAAATACTTTTCATACCAGCATTATTAATATTATTTTCTTTTAATCTTTTTGCTAATTTTAAATTTGGAATTAGTCCTAGACTTGGAGCTGATATAAATATAGCAGAAACTGAATATTATAACAGCGTATTATTAGATCCAAGATTGGATCTAAATTTTCAGATAGGATATGGATTTAAATTAAACAATATTAATTTATTAAGCGGTATAGATCTTTTATTCGATTTTGGAATTAATGAACATATGGTATCTATAATAGATAATGATACATCCTTAATTAATAGAGTAACAGCCTTTGGAATATATACAGGAGTAGCTTTAAAATTTGATTTAACTAAAAATAATCAAAATCTTCTTCTTGGAATATCCGCTGGAGTTCAGTTTAATCCTTTATTAGGTGTGGATTATAAATCAGTTCCTATATCTCCTTATGTAAGACTATCATTTGAAAGAAAATTCTTTGATACTGAAAAAATAGATTTTATCGCAGGAGTACATTTATCTTATGAGAATATGATTTTTAATGCCGATGATATGAGTAATATATTTATTTATCATAGTGTCAAGCAATATCATTCTGTAGGTTTGATGTTTAGTTTTGGATTTTTCTTCGAGAATAGATAAAAGTTTTAAACAGGCTTATAACTGATATGTTATCAACTGTTCTAATAATACAATTAAGAATTTTTTATATTTAATTATCTTATTAATTATAAAATAAAACTTATAGAACTATAAAAATACTTTAATATAAATTTGTAAAAATAATATGTTTTGTATCGATGGAATTACATATATAGTGCTGATAGAATTTTTAATGAAGTATCATTACTATGTGTGCTTTTGCAACTTTGACGAAGTCCGGGAAAAGTTGATATAAAATAAAATAATTTTTTAACTATATTTAAAACCCCGCCCTTTATTCCTTTTTATCTGATTTATAATTTTTAACTTTCATTATCTTTATAGCTTGTTTATAAACTTTAGCACCCGCCCAAGATTTTATTAGATTTAATAAATTATTTAACGCACGATAAACTGAATTTTAAATATGAATTTAATTATAAATATAACTTTAATTATATATAAAAATTCGCTTACCGTGCGTCTTGGAAATAAATAAAACTACTCTAAATATGCATTAAAAAATCTATATAAACCCTGAGAATCATATTCTACATTTTTTAATTTTGGTGAAACTAGTAATGCCTCAGAATAAAAATATATCGGTACTATAGCATTGTCATTCATAAAAACATTTTCCGCTAAGTGAAGCGAATGCATCCTTATCTGATTGTTTTTATTAGTAGATGCTATGTCAATGTAATCATCAAATGCCTTATTTGAATATGAGCCGTAATTGTTAGGAGCATCACTTTTAAAAATGTTTAAAAAGTTTATAGGATCATTATAATCAGCATACCATAAATAAACGGCTAAATCAAAATTTCTGTCATACATATTTTGAAGATAAGAAGCCCATTCATGCTTAACTATTCTCACATCAATGTTTAAATTCTCTTTAAGCATACTTTGAACGGCATCAGCAATATTTATGTCAAACTCTCTTGTAGCTATAAGCAAATCAATTACAGGAAAATTTCTTCCGTTTTTGTATCCTGCTTGAGATAATAATTTTTTAGCTTCTTCTATGTTTTTCTGATAGTTAGAAGATATTATATACTCTCCTGCTTTAGTTCTAAAATCTCCGTTTATATCATTAATACCATAAGGGACTAAACTTCCAGCAGGTTTTTCCCCGCATCTTGTAATTGATTTTACTATATAATCTCTGTCAATTGCTAAAGATATGGCTCTTCTTACCTTTTCATTTTTTAAAACTTCTTTGTTTAGATTGAATCTGTAATAATATGATGCAGCAACAGGTACAATATGAACTATTCCTTTTTGCTTTAAGCTTTCGATATCATTTCTAGGAAAAGGCTTTGCAAAATGAATTGAATTATTAAGCACACCTGCAAGCGAGGTATTAGGCTCTTCCATTAAAAGAAATGTTAATTTGTTTGGTTTTATATTATCGTTATTCCAATAGTTTGTATTTCTTTCTAGTATTATGCTTTTATCGAAATTCCTTTCAGTCATTTTAAAAGCACCATTTCCAATATATGTTGCAGGCTTTAGAGTCCAATCATCTCCATATTCATTTATTATATCTTCGCGTACAGGATAAAAAGGAGGATAAGCAGCAAGCTCTAAAAAGTATGCAGTAGGGCTGTTTAATTCCACTTCAAATGTATAATCGTCTATTGCTCTTACTCCAAGCTCTTCTATAGTTTTTTCGCCGCTTATAACTTCTTTTGCATTTTTTATCACTTCAAAATAATAGCTGTATTTATTGGCAGTTTTTGGATCAACGGCTCTCCTCCAAGTATAAACAAAGTCCTGTGCTTTAACTTCTTTACCGTCACTCCATTTAGCATTGGTTCTCAAATGAAAAGTGTAGATATTGCCTGCTTTATTAATATCCCAGCTTTCAGCAGCTCCGCCTATTATTTTATTGTTGGCATCTTTTTTTGTAAGACCTTCAAAAGCATGAAGAATATATATCATAGTGAGATTATCTGTGTTTAAAGTGGGATCCATAGTTAAAGGTTCTGGAGCAAGATTTATAACTATATCATTATTACTCATTTCTTTTTTTGAACAAGATACGAATACAATTAACAGAATTAATAAAATAGCAGTAATTATTTTTTTGAACATTCGTTTTTCCTTTGATTAATTTATAAAAAGTAAGCTTATATTTAATAATTACTTGTATACAAATAATTAATATATGCACTTTTGCCTGCTGACACCTGCCAAAGGCACGCTTCGCGAGGCGTACTTCGTATGGTTCTCTGACGAAGTCGAAGTAAAAAGAACAACATAAAAATTGAGAAACTTAAAAATTTTCAGTATATACCTAAACAATTACATTTTGTCAATTTTTATATTTTGTAAATATATTATCAACTTTTTTGTCGCTCAAAAAAGTTGCAAAAAACGCATATACTACGACTTAATATTTTAAGAATATGTATTAAATGTAATATAATACCATAGTTTTATGTCAGACCTAAAGGTGGACTTCGTCAAATGCAGTCTTTTTGGTTCTTTTGGTCACAAAAAGAACTTGGGGTGTGGGGGCAAAGCCACCACAAGCAATAAAATTAAAAATCTAAATTTTAAGTTTATAAAATAAAGTTTATACTGTCATGAATTTAATATATGCTTTTTTACTCATAAATAATACTTTATTATTATTGATAAAATAGTGCATTTAAAATTAATCATTTCAGTATATCATTTATAGAAGATACACATAAATCAACAGCCTTATCTATTTCATCTTCATTTATAATTAAAGGCGGATTAAAATAAATTACATTTCCCAAAGGTCTTAATAGAAGTCCTCTTTGAAGTGCCTTTTTATATATTTGATAACCCATTCTAAGTTTAGAGTCAAATCCTTCTTTTGTATTTTTATCAGTAACTAATTCCATAGCATTGATAAGCCCTATATTTCTAATCTCTCCTATATTTTTATGATCAAGTAATTTTTCTTTTAATTTATTATTTAAATATTTCGCTCTTACTTGAGCCTTGTTTATAATATCATCCTCCCTTAAAACTTTTTGTACAGCCAAAGCAGCAGAACAGCCAAGAGGATTTCCGCTATAAG
The DNA here is from genome assembly GCF_001049755.1 of Brachyspira suanatina. NCBI lineage: Bacteria > Pseudomonadati > Spirochaetota > Spirochaetia > Brachyspirales > Brachyspiraceae > Brachyspira > Brachyspira suanatina. The sequence continues at coordinate 142,848 of NZ_CVLB01000001.1, forward strand.
TATGACTATGCATAAAAGCCTTTCCTTCATTATAGTCAGCATAGAAAGCATCGTATATTTTGTCGGTGGTTATTGTTATAGCCATAGGCATGTATCCGCCTGTTAAGCCTTTTGAAATACACATTATATCAAGACTTATATTAGCATGATCACATGCAAACATTTTTCCTGTGCGTCCGAAATTTGTAGCTATCTCATCAACAATAAAAACTACATTGTATTTATCGCAAAGATCTCTTAATTTTTTCAAGTATAGGGGAGGATATATTCTCATTCCTGCACTGGCCTGAAGCAAAGGCTCTACTATAATAGCACAAGTTTCTTCTCCGTATTCTTTAAACTTTTTTTCAGCATCTTCAAAACATTCGCATTTGCAAGTTTCTCTGTTTTGATTGTATTTACATCTGTAGCAGTCAGGTGCTTCTATATGTATAGTGTCCATTAACATAGGCTTGTATATTTTTGCATATAAGTCTAAACTTCCAACGGATAATGCACCGATAGTTTCACCATGATAACCGTCAGTAAAACACATGAATTTTATTTTTTTAGTATTTCCTATTTGATGCTGATATTGAAAAGCCATTTTTAATGCAGCTTCTATAGATGAAGAACCATTATCAGAAAAATTGAATTTACTAAGTCCTTTTGGAAGTATCTTTACAAGCTCTTCGCATAATTTAATAGCTCCTTCATGGGAGAAGTTTGCAAATATTACATGCTCTAATCTGTCAAGCTGTGCTTTGATATTGGCATTTATTTTTTCATTGCAATGCCCAAGTAAATTGCACCACCAAGAACTTACAATATCAATATACTCTTTTCCGTCTTTATCGTATAAATAAATTCCTTTTCCTCTGTCTATAATAATTGGAGGAAGTTCTTCATAATCTTTCATCTGCGAGCAAGGATGCCAAATATATTTTAAATCCTTTTCTTCTAATGTCATAATGAGTCCTTTATTAAGTACATATATTAAAAATAAAAAATTAAATAAAAAATATTATTCAAATAGAGTTTCTATATTTTTTTCATCTAGTTTTAAAATACCGTCTATAACAACGCCTATAATTTTTACTCCTGTCATCTCCTCTATCATTTTTTTATTATCATCATGCATTTCATTTGCCATTTCAAATCTATTTAATATTACGCCATTAACTTTTAGATTTTTACTTCTCATATATTCTATAGTTAAGACAGTAGAATTAATCGTGCCAAGTCCTGCATCTGCGATTATAAGAGAAGGTATATTTAATTCTTTTATGATATCTTCTAAAAATATTTTTTGATTATTATCATATCGAATAGGGCATATTATACCGCCGCTTCCTTCTACTATCATATAATTATGTCTGTTATCTATATTTTTATAAGCATTTTTTATAATCTCCATATCCGGAGGATTCCCCTCAATTTGGGCTGCCAAATGAGGGGAATAGGCATGCTTATAAGTGTATGACACCATTTCATCATAAGAATCTAATAAATCGGCTTGCTGTTTTACATACCAAGCATCGCTGTCTGTTATATCAAGACTTCCGCTTAATGCTGCTTTATAGTATCCGATATTCAATCCCTTATCTTTCATGTGTTTTGCAATTAAGCCTGATACATAAGTTTTACCTATATCAGTACCTGTTGCTGTTATAAAAATAGCTTTAGCCATAAATATTTCCTAATAAATTAATCTTTATTATAAATTAGTCTTCTTTTAACTCTATTTTATATCCTAATTCTTCAACCATTTTTTTATCTGTTTCTATTGAAATGCCTGCGGTTGTGAGCATGTCGCCTGTTATAGCTGCATTAGCTCCGGATAAAAAGCATGATCTTCCTTTATCTTTCATAAGTCCTCTTCCGCCTGCAAGTCTTATGAATGCTCTAGGATTAATGAATCTGTATATCGCAACAATTCTTCTCATATCATCTTCAGTAAGAGGTTCAATATTTTCAAAAGGAGTGCTTGCTATAGGATTAAGCATATTAACAGGTATTGACATTATTCCTAATTCTCTAAGCTCTATTGCCATATCGATTCTGTCTTCCCAAGTTTCGCCCATTCCCATAATACCGCCGCTGCATACAACCATTCCTGCTTTTTGTGCTGATTTTATAGCATTGATTTTATCATCATAAGTATGAGTAGTGCATACTTTAGGAAAGAAATTTCTTGAAGCCTCTAAATTATTATGAACTCTTTTAAGTCCTGCATTCTTCATTTTGCTGAATCCTTCCTCATCAAGCAAGCCTAAAGAAGCACATACATATCCTTCAGTTTCTTTATTAATGGTTTCTATTGCATCATAAACTTCATCAATCTCTTTTCCGTATAAAGCTCTTCCTGATGTTACTATAGAGTATCTTAAAACACCTTTATTAAAATCGCTTTTTCCTTGTTCTAATATTTTTTCTTTATCTAGAATATCGTATTCATCGCATTTTGTATCATAATGAGATGACTGTGCACAGAATTTACAGTTTTCTGAGCATTTTCCGCTTTTAGCATTTATTATTGAGCACATATCAAATATATTAGAGCAGAAATATTTTCTTATTCCATTGGCTACAGAGCATAAATCTTCTAATGGTGCTTCTACTAATTTCATGGCTTCTTCTTTTGTTATATCATAACCTTTTATTATTTTCTCTCTTAATTCTTCTAAAGATATTTCTTTTTTTATAATTAAATCTATATTGCTCATATATTATAACCTCCTATTTATGATACTCTATGATTTACACTCCCTGAAACTATTCTGTCTATTTTGCCGTCTTGAAATTCCGCTACAAGAGCAAAAGTTTTATCTATATCCAATACTTTTACTATATGCTCTTCATTATCTATATTAAGCGAAACTTTTCTTCCTATTAAAAAAGAACGTTTTTTGTATTCATCATAGAATGCCACATTATTAAAATAATATTCATACATTCTTTCTAATATCTTAGCTATTAAAATATTTCTTATATCTTTGTTATTTTGCATTTTATTTATAGAAACAGCTATATTATTAATTTCTTCAGGAAAACCATTTTTAGGGAAATTAACATTTATACCTATTCCTATAACAGCATAATCCAATTTACCGTCTTCAAAACTGAAAGCTCCTTCAGTAAGTATTCCGCATACTTTTTTACCATTTATAAATACATCATTAACCCATTTTATCTGTGTATTTTCATTTGAAATTTCTTCTATAGATTTTGACACAGCCATAGCGGCAGCAGTAGTGATGAATGAACTATTAAAAATCTTTTTCTCTTTTTTTAGATTGAGTATAATGCTCATATATATGCCTGTACCATAAGGCGAGAAGAAAGATTTTCCGTTTCTTCCGTATCCGCTTGTTTGTTCTTCTGCAATTACTACGGTTCCGCTGTCGGCTCCGTTCATTGCCATGCCTCTTGCCACAATATTTGTAGATTCTACAGTTTTATATATTACAAAATTGAATTTATCTCTATATTTAGGCATATTATCTTTTATTATTTTTGATGATAATATGTCTGTTTCTTTTGATAGAGCATAGCCTTTATTTGATACAGAAAGAATATCATAACCTTCATTTTTCAAAGATTTTATAACTTTCCAAACAGCAGCCCTGCTTACATTCAAATCATTTGCTAGCTTTTCTCCGGATATGAATAATCCTTTATTGTATTCTAGTATTGATATTATATTTTCTTTTAAATTTTTTCCCATAATTGAGAATAATAACATAACAATTATAATTGTCAACTTTAAAAATACAATAAGTTTACAATTAATATTTAAATTGTATATAGTATGAACAGCTATTTTTGATTAGGCCCTATATCGTATAATTGATATACATACTATAAAAATTCAATGTATCAATATTGTACATCTTTTATGATTTATATACTCTATACACTGTATTAATTATTAATAGTGTTTTATAAATATACAATTACTTAAAAATAATTGGTATATTTTTTGCATATATAATAGTGTAAGCGATGATGACTCGGTGAGAGTTAAAACAAATGATAGTTAATCGCTGATTAAATTTAGAAATATAAAAGTTTACATAAAAAGGAGTTTAATTATGACTAAAAGATTATTTTTTCCAGCTTTACATACTATGTTAGATGATTTTAGAAGTTTTGATGAGGCATTCGGCAGTTTATATAACAATGATGAGGTTAGAAAATTATCTCATTACAATATAGAAGAAGATGATAAAAGTTATACTATAGAAATTGATATGCCGGGTGTAAGAAAAGAAGATTTAGAAATAGGTATAAAAGAAAATGTGCTTTCTATATATGCTGAAAGAAAGAGAGTTAATAAACAAAAACTTATTGAGTCTTCAGCAGAAAATAGCGAGAACAAAGAAAATGATAATGAAGTGGTTGTTTCTAAATATGAACAAAGCTTTAATATCAGCACAAAAGGAATAGATGTTGAGAACATTGAAGCTAATTTAACAGACGGTGTTTTAAAAATAGTTCTTCCTAAAAAAGAGGAAGTAAAATATGAGAAAAAAATTAATATAGGTTAATCGTTTTATCATTAATTATTAATTAAATGAAGGCTATAAAATATAGAGGTTTATGGAAAATTATTAAAAATTAAAAAATAAGAGATAAGTTAATATAAATTAAGGAGTTTTAATATGTCAAGAAGAATATTTGTACCAACTTTACATTCAATTTTTTCAAATGCTAATAGATGTAATTCAACAGGAAACTGCGGTCATTATAATGGCTACAATGCTTATAATGATTATCATAATAGAGTATCAAATTACAGAATAGAGGAAGATGACAAAAATTACATTATAGAAATGGATATGCCGGGCGTAAAAAAAGAGGATTTAGAAATTGGAATAAAAGAGAATATACTTTCCATATCTGCTAAAAGGAAAAAAACTTTCAAATCAGAAAATGGAGAGTCAAGAGAGGAAGTTATTTCAAGCTATGAGCAAAGCTTTAATATCAGCACAAAAGGAATTGATGTTGAAAATATAGCTGCCAATTTGAATAACGGGGTTCTTATGGTAACACTTCCAAAGAAAGAAGAGCTTAAATATGAGAAGAAGATAGAAATCAAAGGAGAATAATTAAAGCCTATATGTAAATTCAATTCATAAGATATAATCCATAATAATAGGGACACAGGGTAAATAAAATATCCTGTGTCTTTTTTATTTTATAGTAATTTTTGTTTTTCATTTTTTCATTATAAAAGCAATATTAAAATAGTTTTAATTTTTTTATAATAGTCTTATAATTAATAAATAGCGATTCATAAAAAATATATATAATATTTCAATATATAGGTGTATTATTATGGGTGAATATTATTTAGAAAATGCATTTGAATTGAACAAGGAATATCCTGATACTTTTGAAATACCTTCCAAAGAAGAAATTGATTCTTTAAAAGTTAATGATTTAGTTAAATTAATTTTTGTTGAGAATAATGGCAGCACAGAAGCAATTCCTGAAAGAATGTGGGTAAAAATCATAGAAATAAAGACAATTTTGTTGGTATATTAGACAATAAACCTTACTATATTGAAAGTATAAAATATGGTGACGAAATAATTTTTAAAATAGAAAATATTATTGATATATACTGAAAATTTTTAAGTTTGTCAATTTTTATGTGTGTTCTTTTTCCCGCCGCAAAAAGAACCAAAAAGTGCAAGTATAAAATTAGTATTAAATCATACTAAAATTGTATTACATGTAAAATAATTGATTAAATTTAAGCCAAATATAGCCTTTTTGTTTCTTTGTGGCAATACCACAGGCACTTCCTTCGGTCGCAAAAGAAGTGGGGTTGTCATAGGCACGCACAGCGGTGGCAAAGCCCTGCAAATATTTTAAATTTAAAAAATTATTTTTGACAAAATATAGTTATTTATGTATATACTATAGATAAAAATGATAAAAGGAATTAAACATGAATAAACCAAAAATAGTAGTGCTTGACGGATTTATATTGAATCCAGGAGATATATCTTGGGAAGAAATAGAAAGCATATCAGATTTAACTGTTTATGATAGAACCTATTATAATAAAGTGTATGAAGCAGCTAAAGATGCTTGGGGAATATTAAACAGTAAAGTTGTTATAGATAGAAAATTAATGCAGTCATTACCTAATTTAAAATATATAGGAATGCTTGCTACAGGATACAATGTTGTGGATATTGAAGCTGCTAAAGAATTAGGAATTACTGTTACTAATGTAAGAGGATACGGCCCGCAGTCTGTGGCTCAGCTTGTAATGGCTTTTGTATTATCTCTTTCTTTTAGGATAGTTGAACATAATAATCAGGTTCATAATGGCGATTGGATAAAATGCAAAGATTATTCTTTTAGTTCTTATCCTTTAATGGAGATAGAAAATAAAACTATGGGTATATTTGGATTTGGAGATATAGGAAAAGAAGTTGCAAAAATGGCTGAGGCAATGGGAATGAAAGTTTTAGTTTATTCAAGAAGTAAAAAAGAAAATGTTGAAAATGCTTCTAGTATAGATGAACTTTTTGAGAGATCCGATTTTTTATCTCTTAATGCTCCTTTAAATAAAGAAACAGAAAATATTGTTAATATAGATTTGCTTTCAAAGATGAAAAAAACAGCATTTTTAATTAATACTTCAAGGGGCGGAGTGATAGTTGAAAAAGATTTGGCTTATGCTTTGAATAATGATATTATAGCAGGTGCAGCTTTAGATGTTCTTTCGAAAGAGCCTCCTACAGAAGATAATCCTCTGCTTACTGCTAAGAATTGTTATGTAACCCCGCATTTTGCAGGCAATACTTTAGAGGCTAGAATTAGACTTATGCATAAAGTTTATGAGAATATAAAAGCATTTTTGGAAGGAAACCCTATAAATGTTTTAAGTAAATAAAACAGATAATATTTTTTAGTCATTATATAGAATTTCTTTTAACTCATTTACAAATATGTTATTTATTTTATGAGTTGATACTGTAACCCTTAGAAAATTAGCTAGTATGTTTTCTTTATCATATTTTTTTACGAATATATTTCTTTTTATAAGTTCTTCGTATATATAATCAGATGTTTTATTTACATGTTTTATTAAAAGGAAATTCGCCCTTGAAGGCACTACTATAAAACCTTCTTTGCTTAGTAAAGTATCTAATCTTTCTCTCTCTAAAACTATATCGAATATATTATTATACGAAGTTTTTTCATCTCTCAAAGCGGCAAGCGTTATAGTTTCGGATATTTTATTTATTCCGTATTTCTGTCTTAATTTTGACATGTTTTCTATATTTTCTGAATTGGATATTATAAAGTTAATATTAAGTCCTGATAAAGAATGAGAATGTGCAATAGATCTTATTATAATTAAATTTTTATATTCATTAATTAATTTTATAGCACTTTCTCCGGCAAAGTTTATATATGATTCATCTATAACATATATTCCTTCATAATGTTTTAGGAACTCTTCTATTTCTTTTATATTTATGAACATTCCAGTTTCAGCATTAGGGTTGCTTGCTATTATTATAGAATTTTTATTTCTTATATGTTTTTTCAGACAAATATTATAATCTTCTCTAGCTTCAATTACCTCATAATGCATCTTATAATATAGAAAAATTCTTGTATATAAATCTCTGTAAGGCTCTTGAATAAATATTTTGTATTTATCATAAGAGTTGATAATACAAGCAAAAGCTTCATACATACCATTAACAGAAATTATATTATTATTTTCCACATTAAGATATTTAGACATTTCTTCATCTAATTGCTGAGGACTATACTCAGGAAAGAATCTTAGAGAATCAATATCAAATTTTTCAAGCTCTTTAATAATATTTTTGGACGGCTTGTATGGATTTTCATTTTTGTCTAAAAAAATTTCTTTGTTCATTATTGTTATGCTCGCCTACGCCTAAAGTATTGACTTAATAAATTAAGTCACACGCCTGTGTACCTTCGGTAATGTCTCTAGCTTACTTTTTTATATTTAGCTTTCTAATATTTAAAATATATCGTTTATAATTATCTTATTATTTTTAAATTAGTTTACACTTTTAAATTTTATGTTTAGTTAATGTAATATTTTTATTAAGCAATGTATTATGTTTAAATAAATGGTAAATCTTGTCGATAATTATTTTAGGTTGATTATTCACAATCAACTCAATTTTGTATATTATATCTTAAATTAAGAGGCAGATTTCAATGTCAGTTAAACAGGTTTCCGATCAAGAAATATTATCAATGTATTTAAATTATGAGGCGGTAGAGAAGGGTTTATCTTCAAATACTTTAGAATCATATAAAAGAGATATTGTAATATATCTTGATTTTTTAAGCAGAAATAAAAAATCTATTTTAAAAGCTACAAGAAAAGATATTGAAAAATTTTTAAGCGAAAGAAAAGAACAAGGATCAAAATCCAGAACTGTAGCGAGAAACAAAGTAAGTATAGTCAATCTTTATAAGTTTTTAGTAATGGAGAATTATATTTCTAAAAATCCTACAGATAATTTAGAAGTTATAAGATTAAAAAGAGTATTGCCGGAATCTCTTACAGATACAGAGGTAGATGATTTACTTGCAGTTCATAATGAGAAAACAGATAAAGGATTAAGAGATAAGGCTATATTTGAACTTATGTATTCTTCAGGACTTAGAGTAAGTGAAATTTGTTCTTTAAAAATTGATGATATATTTTTTGAAGGTAAGTATTTAAAAATATGCGGCAAGGGTAAAAGAGAGAGAATAGTACCTATTAATGACAGAGCTTTAGATATTTTACAGAGATATATTCAAACCAGTAGAGTTATAATGGTTAAGGGTAAAAAGACTTCAGAATTATTTTTAAACTTTAGAGGAGATAAAATTTCTAGAGTAGGTATTTGGAAAATAGTTAAAGAGGCTATGAAAAAAAGTAAAATAGAAAAAAATATTTATCCTCATACCTTAAGACATAGTTTTGCAACACATCTTATACAGCATGGCGCAGATTTAAGAGCAGTACAAAGAATGCTTGGACATTCTGATATTACTACAACAGAGATTTATACCCATGTTGATTCTACGCATTTGAAAAAACAAATAGCAAAACATCCTAAACATTCTAAACATGCTAGACAAAACACTAATATATAATAAAATACAACGAATTGGAAATAACAGTATATGAAAAGAAGCATAATAGCAACAACAATATTATTACTTGTATCTATATCATTGGTAGCATTAACTTTCGGTATAGGTGAAAGAATGACAATAGTCAGTTATAATGATAATAACACAGATTATCTTTTCAATGAAACAGAGAAGAATCATAGAATAGATATGTATAATCCTGATTCTCTCTCTCTTGTTACATCAAAGCCTATATATGATTATGATTTATCAGTAGATTTAGAGGATATATATACTGAAGAAGAAATTAGTGCTGATTCAGATATAGAATATTTGAATCAAAACATGCTTCTTAGTGATGAAGAGATGAGCAGTGAAATGCCTAATCCTAATATACTTCCTGCTATGGCATATAATGCTAATAATATAGATAAAGCAGCAGATAAACTTAGCCTTGCTGTGGATTTGGCTATACAAAATGCAAGAAACAGAGAAGCTCCAAGAGTGGCAATAGATTTATCCAAAATATCCGTATTCAGATATGAACCGGTAGTTATTAATGCTTCTGTATACACTGAAGATGTTGTAAAAAACATAAGTATATATGTAAGATATAAAAAAGATAAAATAGTTAGAATGAATGGAGATGAAAGACATTCTATCAATGTATTTAAAGTAAAAAATTCTGAATATAAAGGAACATATTTACATCCATTCGGAGGAGATTTAGGAGAATATCAGGCTGTTGTATTAGTTCAGACTAAGAATGGTGTATACGGATATACCAAAGATTTTACTGTTAAGGGAAGACAATCTCCTGCTGCTAAAGAAACTAAAAAGATAGCTACTTTAGAATATGCAATAGATTTAACAACTAAGAAAATTCCTAGTGTAGAAACAGGAGAGCCTACTAGTTATGATGCTATATACGACTGGATAAGATACATGAAATGCGATATGTTCTGGGCAATAGGTGGACAGACTACAGGTTGGACTGCAGGAATTACTCCGGAAGAGCCTTGGGCTAAAGCTATGATTAAGAATATAGAAAACCTTGCATCTAGCAAAGCCAAAGGAAATGTTGAGCTTGGTGCTTATGTTATGAGTTATTTTGCTGCAGGCGGTGGTGCTAGAAAAGGCGGTTATGAGGTTTCTATAGGATATAACTCTGCTACTCAAAGTCTTGTAGAAAGCAGACATATATCTTTAGATGATCCTAAAAGAGTTCAGGATATTATAGATATATTAAAAAGATACGATTCTAATCCTAATATATCATATTTGGGTCTTGACTTCATACGTACAGGTGAAGTTGACGGATATGAAATGGTTGATGAGATGGTTGAGCTTACAGGAGTTTATGTACCTGCCAATTGGTCTACTATGAGTAAAGCTGCACGTATGCGTTGGCTTGCTATTAATAGAGGCAGAAAAGAAGTAGGTATGAAATGGAGATGGTTCAGAGCTCATAAAGAAGCTTTAATAATAAAAGCCATAAAAGATTCAGGTATAAGAAAAAAATTATGGGCATTTACTTTAGGTTGGAATCATGGTCAGGAGCATGGACAAGATCCTTATATGTTCTTTGATGCTGGTATAGATTATGATGCAGTTATGATATATGAAGCTAGCCGTCCTCAGCATGTAAGTATGCTTACTGCTTGGCCTCAATATCTATCAGGCGAATATAATGTATTAGTTGGAAATATGATAGATAACAGACTTCAGGACGGAAGTTTAAGACCGGAGCTTGAATATATGAGAAGAGTATATGAATCAGAAGCTAAATTTAATAGAAGCAGCAGAATAAGAGGTATATTCTTCCATGATATATCAAGAATGCTATGGTCTAAATTTAGAGGTTCAGGAAATGGTATAAGAGAATGGGCTAATATAAATGCTTCTATTGTTTCAAGAATAGAAGAGAAATATTCTGAAAATCCATTCAATGTTACTGTTAAATTGGATGAGAGAAATAGAACAGGTGTTCTTACTATAGTTAATAGAACTTCTAAAATGCAAAATGATGTAACTATTAAAACAGATTTATCTCAGGCTTTATCTACTATAGTGCTTGATAATGAAACAGTTGATATTGGTCCTGGAGAAACTGTCGAGATAGGATTCAGATATGCTTACGGAAGAAGCAGATATTCTTCACTTATGGCATTTAGAGTAGCTTCTTCTTCAGGTGAAGAGAATGTGGCAGTTGCTTATACTTTGCTTAATTCTTTGAGAGCTAGACCTAAACAAGAAGAAAGCCCTGCTTTAGCTAAAACTACAGATGATAGTAAGAAAGAAGATGAAGAAGTAAAAGATAATTAATTGAAATATAATTGTAGTAAAAAAATAGGAAGTAATTTTTTTACTTCCTATTTTTTTATAAAAAACATTATGATAGTTTTATACTAACCTAATAAAAGCTTGGGCGGGGATGCTTTTCTTGTTGCAGTAAAAAAATATATGAAGTTATAATGCAAATAAAAATAAAAAAACAAAAGGGCGGGGTATGTGAATAAAATTTTTAAATATAAATAATTTTTATTTGCTATTTTATAAATTTCTTTTTTAATCTTTTATATAATATCTATATCCTGATTCTTTTATAGCATCTTCAAATATTTTATTATCCAGCTGCTTTTTAGTCAATATGATAGCTTCTTCATTATCAAAATTTACTTTTGCATATACATCTTCAATCTTGTTAAAATTGTTTTCTATTATTTTTGCACAATGTGTACAAGTCATTCCTCCTATTTTAATTACTTGTTTATATGGATAATTATTTTTATTTTTGTCTTTTACCTTTACTTTTTCTATAACTTGTGATGATATGCCTGATGAACAGCAGTTTCCTGATTTAATTTTTTTTATATAGTTTATTACGGCTATTATAGCTATTATAATTATGATTGATAGTATTATTATGCTTTCCATTATATCTCCATAGTTTTGTTAGTATTAAAAAATGTTATATCATTCTAACAAATATAATATGCTTGTCAATAAAATTTTATAAAAAAACACTCCTTACATTTAATTTTAAGTTTTAAATTCCGTATTTATTAACAGTATATAATTTTTTTTAAGGAAATTAAAATGAATAGATATATATTATTAATTTCATTTTTTATTATATCATTGAGTTCTTCTTTTCTATATTCTCAGGATAATTTAAATGATAATCCAACAAATGCTTTAAAGAGCAGATTATTTTTTACAGAGAGAGATAAATTAACTTCTAAAATTAATATATATACATCTTGGAAGGAAACATATAAATATTTAAGAGACAATAGATTTAGATTTTATAAAAGGGCAGGAAGAACTTTAACATTAGAATTTAGATATAAGTATTCTAGTCAATTATATGTAAATAGCGGTACTCCAATTATATTTACATTTGATGATGGAAGTACAATTCAATTGACTAATATACAAAAAGTTATATATAACCCTTATTTAATGGGAGATATGAATTATTATGATATTGAAGTGAGATATAAATTCAATCAGGATAATGAATTTGAAAGTTTTGCAAATAAATCAATATCAAATATAAGATTTAATTTTATCAATCAATTCGGTGAAGAAGACTATGAAGATATAGGAATATCTATATTATCCACAAGCAATTGGCAGGAAATATTTAGAGCATTTAAAGATGGTATTGATGCCCTAGAAGAAATACAAGGTACAAATGATAATAATTATTAATGATAAAATTATAAAATAAAAGCCAATCATATCAGTATATTTATAATTTCTGATTGATTGGCTTATTAATAATATCAAAAAAATTTTTTATATTAATTTGCATGACATTAAGTCTTGTTCTATAGAGTTGCTTAAGAATTCTACAAATACATCGTATAATATAGGATCCAATTTTACATGCTTTTCTATAAAATCTTCTCTCATAATATTAAGTGCTTCTTCAGGAGTGAATGTTTTTCCTCCTCTATATTTTCTTGCTGGGTCAATTAAAGCATCATATACATCTATAATTTCAAGCATTTTAGCAGGAAAATAAGCAAATGCCTCACATTCATCTATAGCTTTAGCATCATAAGTCATGATTCTTTGTATTTGGAAATTAGGATATTTTTTTAATTTTAAAGCATGTAAATGTTCATAAGGGCCATATCCTAATCCATAATATTCATGGTGCAAAGCCACTGTAAGTATAACTTCAAGAGGATATTCAGAAGTTTGACTTACTAAAGCATAGCTGTTAAACAAGTGTTTTTTTATTCTTTCATAATCTCTTCCATTAGCTCCTTCAAAATAGTCCAAATCTTTAACTTTTCCTATATCATGAAGTAAAGCTCCTACGGAATAAAGATTCATTTCTCTTTCTTCTATGATTTTTATACCTTTATCTATACAATCTTCAACAGTAGATAAATTTTTATGAATTCCTTCTTTGTTGAACATAGTTTCAACTTGTTCATAGAATTTTTTGTATTTATTTGTATATGATGTTCTTATTTTATGTACTAAATGTCTTCTGTTTATTAAGTTGTTATAAAATACCATAAAATTTACATAAGATATAAATACTCTGTTAGAGTGAGACATTACACCGCCATCAGAATAATTTCTAAGTTCATCAAATACTTTCTGTGTTTCAGTATTAGCAGCAAGCATATCAACTATAGTAGTAACTAAATTTGTAGTAGTTTCAGTGATTTCCTGATTTTCTTCTTTAGCCTGTTCCTGAGTGATTTCTTCTCCTTTAATCTTTTGAATACTCTCAAACATAGTAACCTTTGCTATTAATCCTACATCATTTCCAACATTTACTATTTGCTGAGCTGTATTTTTATTTATTCCTGTTTCTTTATCTACAGTAATTTCTTTTAATTTTTCATCATAATTTTTTATAGTATTAACTTTTTCCTTATATGTCATTTTAGAGATTTCAGATATTCTTTTACCCATCTCTTTTTCTGACTCTTTAGGTGTTCTAAATACATAAGGAGCGGATTCTTCGGAAGCATTGTTTGAATTATTTGTTTGTGTAATAGATTTAAATTCTTCTATGAACATAGAAAAATTTTTAGGTATATATATTTTTAAGTTGCTATATTTTTCATTATCAATTATTAAGCTTAATTGTTCAGTAGGAAATACTATAAGTTTTCTTTCTTTATCTAATCTAAACAATGGTATATTATGAGCAACTAACTGATCTTTTATTGATTTCAGATCTTTTACTGTTAAAATTTCATATTTTTCTATTAAATCATTCATTATAAAAAATTACCTCAAACAAAAAATTACATAATACCTTCGCTATATATTATATAATATTTTGAAAAAAAAAGAAATATAAAAAATTATTTTTTTGTTTTTACACCTGGGCAGGCTCTTTTGAATTTTCCAGAGATTAAATTTCCATTTTTATCCATATATTCTTTCCAATATGGAAAAGTAGCGCATTGATTAGGTTTTGAACTATTAATAGTACACCTGTTATTTTCATCAAGGAATGTACAAGGCTTATCATCTGTTACTTTTATATAATAACCATAACCTTCTTCATATTCTAAATATTGATTAATAAAAACTAAAGGAGAGATTTCTAAAAATTTAGATGCTCTTTTTATATCATCATCGCTAAAGAATACATATCCTTTTTCTTTACAGCATATACCGCATCCGGTGCATGAAAATGTTAATATGGAATTTTTATTTAATTTGTTAGATTTTTTCATTTTTTATTTTAATATAGAATCAGCCTGAGATTTTATAGAATTAGCTAGATTTTGTTTTCCCATTTTTAAATACATTTCAGACACTTTTATATAATCATTGTATAAAGATCTTTTTTCTGAATCATTCATATCTTCAATTTTTTTTTTTCCCCCATTAGGGATTTTGATATCTATATTAAATACTATACTGTCAGGATTATTTTTTATTATATTTTCGTTAAGTACTGCTATTGAAGGCCATCTTCTGCTGTCTCCAAGCTCTGCAGTGGCTATTGATGATAGTGTGTCAGTCCATTTTGTTTTATAAGTATCTGTATTATATGCCAATGTGTTATTATTTGCCTGTGTATTGTTAACAGCCGCATTTGTATTTGCAGTTGGAGGATTAGGCGGAGGTGTTGGAGGAGTAGGTGGTGTTATTTCCGGCTCTTTTGGAGGAGTAGGCGGTGTTACAGTATTAGTTTGCGGTCTAGCAGTATTAGTCTGAGTATTTACTGTATTGTTAGTCTGTGGTCTAGTAGTATTAGTCTGAGTATTTACTGTATTGTTAGTCTGTGGTCTAGTAGTATTAGTCTGAGTATTTACTGTATTGTTAGTCTGCGGTCTAGCAGTATTAGTCTGAGTATTTACTGTATTGTTAGTCTGTGGTCTAGTAGTATTAGTTTGAGTATTTACTGTATTGTTAGTTTGCGGTCTAGTAATATTAGTCTGAGTATTTACTGCATTGTTAGTCTGTTGTCTAGCAGCATTAGTATTTACCGCATTGTTAGTTTTTATATTATTAGTTTGTGGTCTATTAATATTAGTGTTTATATTGTTAGTAACAGATATAACATCATTTGTTATTAGATTATTAGTATTTAATGTATTATTATTTGTTACTTCTTCATAGAAATTATCATCTATTTCATTATTTCTTCCAGAGAAGAATTGTATGCCTAAGAATGATAATCCTAATATTATAATTATAATTCCAACTATAGGAACAATTTTATTAGATTTTTTATTCTCACTTATAGAATGATCAGGAGCCACATAAGGTTCAGCTGGTTTTTTTTCTATTTCAGGTAAAGAAGAAGTTTTTAATTCATCTTCTGTTTCTATAATTTTTATTTCTTTATCTTTTAATTCCTGAATTTTTTCATTGATAGTTTCTTTTAATTCTTCTATTTTTGTTTCTGATGCTGAAGAAGAATAATCTTTATAGTTTTCTACAGAAGTATTTTCATCTATTGTTGGAGCATCTTTTATTGCAGTATCTATTTCTTCTTGATTGAATTTAGATTTCTGTATATGTTCATCATCGTTAGGTATAACAACAGGTCTTTTAAATATATCACTTTTACTGTATGTAGCTTTTTCTTCTACTTTTAGAGTTTCCTCTTTCACTGTTTCTTCAATTTTCTCAACTTCATCAGTATCTGCTTCTGTTTTCTCTTCTGCGATTACATCAAGTTCTTTAGTTTCTTCTACTACTGTTTCTTCTTTAGTTTCTATTTCTTCACTTTTTTCATTAGATTTATCTTCAGGTATTTCTTCTATATTTTCATCTTGAGTATAATTATTTTCTTCTATCTTTTCAGTTTCTTCAATTTTTTCTTCTTCTTTTTCTCTATTAGTAGATTCAAATGTTTCAAAAGAATAAGGAAATGAAGCATTATTATTATGAACTATTGCTGATGATGCTATAGTTTCTGTATTTGATTCTTCAGTAGTAGCAGCTGCAGTATCTTCAATATACTCATTTTTTTCTTCTGCTTTTTCAGCTTCTTCTGTTTTTATATTATGTGCAGCAAATACACTGCTTATAACAGGTTTAGAAGTACTTATTTCCTCAGTAGTATTTCTAGTATTATCTAAATTATCATCATCATCTACATCTACTATAGCTATACGTTTTTTAACGCTTACAGGTCTTGATACATTCTTAGATTTTGCCTTTATAGCTTCTTTAAGAAGAGTTATAGACTCTCTTTCAGTTTTAGTTTCAGTATTTTCTGTCTTAATTGATTCAAGCTTTCTAACTGGAGTTGAAGTTTTAAGAACAATTTTTCTATCTGCAGTTTTTATTTCAGATGTAGCTTCTTTGATTATATCTTTTAAATCTCTTTTTTCATCATCATTTTTTTTCAGAATGGAAGTTAATGGCTTTGTTTCAGTTTTAGTTTCTTTTATTTCTGCTATTTTTTCTTCTGCTGTAGCAATTTCAGCAATATTTTTTTCAGGTTCTTCTTTCTTTTCAGCTTTTTCAGCAGTTTTTTTAGCTGCAGTTTTCTTTACAGGCTCTTCTTTCTTTTCAGCTTTTTCAGCAGTTTTTTTAGCTGCAGTTTTCTTTACAGGCTCTTCTTTCTTTTCAGCTTTTTCAGCAGTTTTTTTAGCTGCAGTTTTCTTTACAGGCTCTTCTTTCTTTTCAGCCTTTTCAGCAGTTTTTTTAGCTGTAGTTTTCTTTACAGGCTCTTCTTTCTTTTCAGCTTTTTCAGCAGTTTTTTTAGCTACAGTTTTCTTTACAGACTCTTCTTTTTTGTTAGTAGTTTTTTCAGTTGCAGCTTTTTTTGTTTCTTTAGCTTCTTCTTTTTTGTTTGTTGTAGTTTTTTTTGTTGCCATATTTTCACTCTGTTATATTTTGTTTTCTGTTTATTAATATACTTTTTATAGTATTCATTGTCTTTTCATCGAATATGTTTTCAGTTATATTACCTCTTTTTAAAGAATCTATAAGATATTTATTTAAATTTATATCTTTATTTAGATTTTTTTCTTTTGCTATATAAACATAATTACACATAGAAAGAATTATTCTAAGCTGATTTCCGTCAGAAGAATATTTATCTATTAATTTTTGAGGCTCATCTATACCTAAACAACTTAAATTATAACAAACTTTAAAGAAAAGTTTATTAGTAACTTGTTTAATTTGCGTATCTTTTTTAGTTTTTTTATTTACAGTATATAGTATAGAAAAGTCTCTAGCTTCAAAATTGCATATAGTAGCATAAAACTTTTCTTGATAAGGCATAAGATAATGATGACTTTTTGCCTTAGATTCTACTCTAGTAATAAAACCTTTCTCTTCTAAAGTATCCAATGATTTTACTATAGTAGCATTTCCGCCTATACCGGCTTCATTTAATATTTGAGAATGAGTTGTTTTAGCTATTCCAAGCTCATAATCATAATTAGCTACTAAAGTTCTGTATACTTCTTTAGCAGATAAAGGTAATTTCTTCCAAGTATTATTTTCTGTTATAGATTTTGGAATGAAAGAACACATTGATGCTATTGACAAAAATGTATCTTTATCTATTGTTTTTAATTGTGCTTTATTTATTATATCTATAATGTTTTCCAAAATTCTACTCCAGTATGTATATAATATATCTAAATTAATATAAAATCAAGTTTTAATAAAATATTTTATAAGTGTATTTTTTAATACTTTTATTTTATAAGTTAGACTTTTTTTATCGGATTTGTTTTTAATAATTTTATTTTGAATTTTTTATAAGAAATTTTCAAAATATATTTTTAGAAACTCCGCTGAATTTCATTAATTTTAATTTTTTATGAGTATTTTTTGGAAATTTAGTCTTAAAATTTCCTGAGATTTCTTGAATTTTAATTTTTTTACGAACTTTTTTTGAAATTTATTCTAAAAAATCCCAAAATTTTGAATTTTTCAGAATAAATTTTCCAAAAATTACCCAAAAATTCCCTAAATTTCAAGATTTTTAGGCTATTTTGGGGCTCATTTTTGGCAAAAATGGCAAAATATATTTTTAGCTAGCCTCAATATGTATTATATGTTTTATAAATACTGTATTTTAATAAAAAAGCCTGAAGTTTTATAAAAAACGCCCTTTTTAGCTATTGTGTTTTTTTAGGTGTATGCTATAATAATAAAACAGTTGATGAGAAACAAAAAACAAAACGAAACATCAGCTGACATAAACAAAAATAAAAGTTCTTTGAAATATGGATAGCAGAAGCAATTTAAGAAAAACAAAACACAACTGGTGTAAACGAACTTAATAAGTTCTATGACCCAACGGTTACAATTTGTAACATTTCTTTAAGTAAGTAAATCTCTATTCAGTAGAATAGAAAAATAAAGAATCATTTCAGATTCACAAAAGTGAGTATGGAGAGTTTGATTCTGGCTCAGAGCGAACGTTGGCGATGCGTCTTAAGCATGCAAGTCGAGCGGGCTTATTCGGGCAACTGGATAAGTTAGCGGCGAACTGGTGAGTAACACGTAGGTAATCTGCCGTAGAGTGGGGGATAACCCATGGAAACATGGACTAATACCGCATATACTCTTGCTACATAAGTAGAGTAGAGGAAAGGAGCGATCCGCTTTACGATGAGCCTGCGGCCTATTAGCCTGTTGGTAGGGTAACGGCCTACCAAAGCTACGATAGGTAGCCGACCTGAGAGGGTGACCGGCCACATTGGGACTGAGATACGGCCCAGACTCCTACGGGAGGCAGCAGCTGAGAATCTTCCACAATGGACGAAAGTCTGATGGAGCGACATCGCGTGAGGGATGAAGGCCTTCGGGTTGTAAACCTCGGAAATTATCGAAGAATGAGTGACAGTAGATAATGTAAGCCTCGGCTAACTACGTGCCAGCAGCCGCGGTAATACGTAGGAGGCAAACGTTGCTCGGATTTACTGGGCGTAAAGGGTGAGTAGGCGGACTTATAAGTCTAAGGTGAAAGACCGAAGCTTAACTTCGGAAACGCCTCGGATACTGTGAGTCTTGGATATTGTAGGGGATGATGGAATTCTCGGTGTAGCGGTGGAATGCGCAGATATCGAGAGGAACACCTATAGCGAAGGCAGTCATCTGGGCATTTATCGACGCTGAATCACGAAAGCTAGGGGAGCAAACAGGCTTAGATACCCTGGTAGTCCTAGCCGTAAACGTTGTACACTAGGTGCTTCTATTTAAATAGGAGTGCCGTAGCTAACGTCTTAAGTGTACCGCCTGAGGAGTATGCCCGCAAGGGTGAAACTCAAAGAAATTGACGGGTCCCCGCACAAGTGGTGGAGCATGTGGTTTAATTCGATGATACGCGAAAAACCTTACCTGGGTTTGAATTGTAAGATGAATGATTTAGAGATAAGTCAGACCGCAAGGACGTTTTACATAGGTGCTGCATGGCTGTCGTCAGCTCGTGTCGTGAGATGTTGGGTTAAGTCCCGCAACGAGCGCAACCCTCACCCTTTGTTGCTACCGAGTAATGTCGGGCACTCTTAGGGGACTGCCTACGTTCAAGTAGGAGGAAGGTGGGGATGATGTCAAGTCCTCATGGCCCTTATGTCCAGGGCTACACACGTGCTACAATGGCAAGTACAAAGAGAAGCAAGACCGCGAGGTGGAGCAAAACTCAAAAAAGTTGCCTCAGTTCGGATTGGAGTCTGAAACTCGACTCCATGAAGTTGGAATCACTAGTAATCGTAGATCAGAACGCTACGGTGAATACGTTCCCGGGGATTGTACACACCGCCCGTCACGCCATCGGAGTTGGTTTTACCTGAAGTCGTTAGCCTAACCGCAAGGGGGGCGGCGCCGAAGGTGGGACTGATGATGAGGGTGAAGTCGTAACAAGGCAGCCGTACCGGAAGGTGTGGCTGGATCACCTCCTTTATTCGGAGATTGTCCGACTTAAATCTTACTGCTATTCATATTTGAAAGAATTTTTCCATATTATATTTTTTATACCTCGTTAAATAAACTAGCCTTTGAGGCTGGTTTTTTTGTGTCTTTTTGGAAAAATATTTATATTTTTGACTTTTTTGATAATATGTCTATAATAGTTATAGTTGACATTGGAGATTTTTTTATGGCTGTGTTGCAAAAAGAAATTGATATGAATATGCAAGAACAAAAAATATACGAGTATAATAGAATATATGTCTATAGAGTATTAAAAGAAAATATAATGAAATTGGTACTTAAACCAGGAGAAAAAATCAGCGAATTAAATATAAAGAAAACCTTTAATGTAAGCAGATCTCCAATCAGAGAAGCCATTGTTAGATTGGTGGATGAAGAATTAATTGATGTTTTTCCTCAAAAAGGTACTTATGTTTCTTTATTGGATCCTAGCTTAATAGAAGATTCATTATTTATGAGATCTGCTATAGAGAAAGAAATAATGATATTATTATGTTCTAAGGATTTTAATTCTGAAAATTTGTTAATTTCTTTAGAATATATATTTGAAAAACAGAAAAAAATAGCAGCTAGTAATTTAAATAGAGATTCTATTATGAAATTTTTAGATCTTAATGAACAATTTCATAGCGAGATATTTAAAAATCTTGATAAGATTAATATATGGGAAAAAATTTTGAAATTTGGAACTCATTATGTAAGATTTCATATACTTGAATCTATATCTAAAACCAATGTAGATTTTGCTATAAAGCAGCATACTGATATTATAAATGCTATAAAAAATAAAGATTATAGTATAGCAATGCAGTTAGAAAATAATTTATTATCCAATTATAGATGTAAATTAAAAAAAGTATATGATCTATATCCTCAATATTTTAAATATAAAGTATAATTATATTATTTTTTAATCATTAGTAGTTTCTTCTTTGAATCCTAGAGATAAATCTATTTCCTTACTGTAATTGCTGTCATAATACCAATTGTATAGTTTCCAATTATTAGTATCAAATATATTATTATTTACATGATAATATGTATTAAAATCATAAGTGTTTGATGATTGATTTTCAGGCTTCCAACTTCTTATTCTTATTATATTAGCACCATTAGTTTTATAATCATTAGTTATTATTTTATTATTGAATATGTTTTTTATATCTTTTATATGATTAACTGCTAAATATGGCATATCTGCTACAGTCATAAAATTGGTATCAATATTTAATCTGCCTTTTGAATTAAAATCTTTGTACATTAATAAAGAATTATATAAAGCTATGAATTTGGTATTAGGCTTTTCAAAATATTTAGCGTTTATTCTATATCCATGATCTGAAATAATTATTATTTTTGTATTATCATAAACATTATTATCTTTCAAGAAATTTATAATTTTAACTATATTTTTCATTGAAGCAGCATTAGCATAAAAATGTCTTACACTGTTTGTATCTTTATATATTTTTAAATCATTTGTATCTATATAGTTCAAAGATACTGAAGGCAATAAATCAGGAAGAAAATAATGCGGTTCATGTGTGGTATTGTTATGCATTATATTATAATTATTACCATTTTCATCTATATTTATTAAATCTTTAATAGAATCTAGTAAGGCATAATTTTCTATACTTGTATTCATAATATTATTTTCGTTTATAAGCCATTTTCCGCCACTGTATAATGTTTTTCTTAGCCATAAAGGTATTATCCTAAAAAATGAAAATCTTATCAATTTATCATTATCTAAATTAGATGTTATTATATTATTTTCATTTGTATATTTGTTAATGCTGTAATCATATATATAATCTTTATTATATGCTTTGATATTACTGTAATTATTAAATATGCTTAGATCACCTTCAAAAGACATATTAGCATAAACAGGATCAAGTATATAAGATTTATAGCCGTATTTTTCTAAAGATAGAGGCAATGTTAATAATGCATTGTTATGAATATTTGTAATATTGTTTTTCTTATTTGTGCTTGTTTCGTATGGTAGATAATCATAACCTCCATAAATAGATGCTATTGTTATGGTATTATAATTGTATGAAACAGTATTAGGATAGAATGTAAAGCCGTCAAACATATCTTTATATTCTTCAAATCTATTAAAGGCATCAAACCAATATGAAGGTATGGCTCTATCCAATATTATAACGAATATATTTTCTCCATTTCTCGATATATTAAATATTTTTTCTCCGTTTTTTAATTTATATGATGTTTTTGTATATCTATCATCATAGCTTAATATCTTATATGTATAAAATATTGATGAGGCAATCAATACGAATATTATTATATAATCAATATTTACTAATACATAGGATTTGGATTTTTTTATAATGAAATAAATAAAAACGAAAGAAATTAATATCATTAAAGTATTGATTATTATATCTTTATTAACTATTTTAATAGAACTGTCAAACATAAAATCAGAGTTCATATTAGGATAATTACCAGCAAAAATGAATGTGTCTATTATGAATATTACAGACAAAAATATAAATGCTAATGTTATATAATTTTTTGTTTTATCTGAAAATATATTATATATAAACAAAGGATAAAATAAAAATATTCCTATACTCATTGAAAGATTATTTATTATTAGGCTTAAATGATTATTGAATTCTGATACTGAATTATTTATCAATGATGTAGGTATAAAGAGCCCTGAAAGTACGGTTATAATCAAACATGATAATATAAGTAGTTTATATCTGTATTTAATGAAATTATTATTTTTAATCAATGATTTTTCTATATAATCAAAGTTTAATGTCAATATTATTATTATAAAAAGAGTTAAAATATTTTTTATATCTATTTTATTTATAAAAGATATCACAATCAATACTATAAAAGCCAATATAACAAACACATTGCATATTTTTAATATTTTATCTTTATTTAATGCCTTATATAATTTATATTCCAAAACAATATTTTTAATTAAAGAAAATAGGCAGTTGATATTCCAATAAAATAATAATCCTGAAGGCGAATTATATAATATGATTAAAAATATTAATGAACTTATATATAGAGGCATACTTTCTTTTATAGTCAATTTTTTGCTGTAAACCATTCCTGCAAGTATACTGAATATAGTCATAGTAAATGGGAGTAAATTAATACCGTTTATTAAATTATCAGGCTTTGAAAAATCTTTTATGAAAAATAAATTTCCCTGAGATAAATCGGATAAACTGTATATGAAATTATATGCTGCAATAAAGAAAGGTATTTGTATTAAAAGCCCTAAAACTCCTCTGAAGGCATAAATTATTTTGTATCCGTTAATTCTATGACAGGTTCTTATTAGTAAATATCTTTGATCACCTTTATAAACGGCTTTTATATTATCTATTATAGGCTTCATTTTGTTTTGAATGTTTCTTTCTTTTTCCTGCCATTTTTCTGCTATATTATAAAGAGGGAGAGATAAAAAATTTACTGATAAACTTAATAAGAATATACTTGTACTATAAGATAAATTAAATATATTCTTAAATAGAAAAAATAAAGTTTCTATAATAAATTCTATTGGAAATATAAAAATATCAAAAAATATATCTGCTAATATCATATATATTATTTAAAATTTAAAAATTAGAGAATAATATAATAACATATATTTTATATTATAAAAGTATATTAACATAATATTAATAATTTTTATAAAACTCTTGTTTTTTTATTAATATTAGTTACTATATAAATAATAAATAAAATTATTTTGGGTTTTAATTTATGAAATTTATATTTTCCAGATTTTTGATAGGAAGCATTGTTATATTGATAGGTGCTTATATTCTGCTACAATATGTTTTTCATATTTATATTCCAGCACTTGCATATACTCCGGTATTTACTATAATAGTTGCTATTTTGATAATGGCTTGGGGATGTGCTATAGTTGTAGGCAGAGGTTTTTATGCATCTAAAATACTTTTAGGACTATTTGTCATAGGTACAGGAATATATGTACTTATAAGATACTGCTTTAATATCAATATGCCTTTTATATTATATACGCCAATATTTAGAATGGTTATAGGTATGATAATAATATTTTTGGGTGTTTATATACTATTCGGCATGCATTATGTAAGAGACAGTATACCAAAAAATAAAAAAACTAAATATAATGTTTATTTCAAAACTGATAGTATAGATTTATCAGAATTGGAAATAGACAGAAACAGAGCTATAGATATTAATACAATTTTTTCAGATACAGTTGTTTTTATAAGTGATAAGGTACAGGTTCATATAAAGGCTTCAAGTGCTTTTGGTTCTGTTTCTCTTCCTACAGGCGATAGTGTGAGTTTTGGTGAAACTAATTTTGTTATTGGCAACTCTGATAAAATACTTTATTTAAATGTAAGTTCAGCATTTGCTCAAATCAGGGTTCTTTATAAATAAATGTTTTATTAGAAATATTGTAAAAGAGTAATTAATTTATGCATATAATATCCGGAAATAAAAAGGGAAGAAAAATAATAACCCCTAAAAGAGATTTCAGACCTACACAGGGTAAGGTTAAAGAGGCTTTTTTTAATATAATAGATATAGAAAATAAAACTTTTTTGGATCTATGTTCCGGAAGCGGTGCTATGGGGTTTGAGGCTTTAAGCAGAAATGCTAAATTTGCTGCTTTTATAGAAATAGACAGAGAGGCCGTAAAAACCATATTTTCTAATGCTAAAGCTATATTCAATGATAATGAAAATATATATAAAATAAAAAGAGTATCGGCTGAAGATTATGTAAAAAAGACTAATGATAAATTCGATGTTATATATTTAGATCCGCCATACCATTCAAAGATATATTTTGATGTTGTAAATAATATAATAAAAAGAAATATATTAAATGATAATGGAGTTTTAGCTGTAGAGTTTGGTGCAGATTATTATAAGAAATTTTTAGAAAATGAAGAATTAAAAAATATAATATCCGGTATTATGGAATATGATATAAAAACTTACGGCGAAAGCGTTTTGATAATATTTAAGTATATATAAAAAAGAGATGCCTATTAAAAAGCATCTCTTAATAGTTTTTCATAAACCATTTAGCCGTAAAATATTTTCATAAACCTTAATCTATCTATTAATCGTCCCATTGCTGACCCATTAACTGACCATTAGCAGCTACATATATTTCCATCATATTGTTAAGTTTTATTTTGTAATTACCCCATTCTTTTTCAACATCTATCATTCTAGCCTGAGGATAAGTTCTTCTAACAGTATTAGCTACAGCCTGAGGTAAAACGCTCATAGGTACTCCGTTATATTCTCCATCTATATTAAGCCAATTACCATTAGGCATAAAATCTATAGAAGCTCCATTAGACAATTTAACTTCAAATTTGCCGTCATCTCTTTCAACTTTCCATATCTTAGCATTAGGATAAACTCTTCTTATAAAAGTCCTAGCTTTTTGAGGCAATGCTGAAGCTGGTACTACCCAATCAGCAAAAAGGCTTGATGTAGAAAGAATAGTTAAAGATATTAATAAAGCTAATAATTTTTTTGTCATAATGAATCTCCTTAATTTAATTGTATTTTTTAATAATCTCCTGTAAATTATCTTTACAATTATAAGTATAGCAGAAAAATGGTTTATGTCAATAGAATTTACTATTATTTTACAGTTTTTTTACAAAATATTATTAAATTAAGAATATTGTAAAACATATTGTACTTTAGAGCTCTTTGTATAAAATTAAATCTAATTATAGTAAATATTATTTACTTTTACAATTATTTTTTATGAATGGTTTATAATTAAATACATTTAACTTGAATGATGAGAGATTAGAGCATGAAAAAGAAGATTTATTTTTCTATACCAATAATAGCGGTTGCATTAATAATAGCTATTTCATTTTATAGATCAAAAGATAAATATGTAACAGCTACAGTAGTAATAAGCGATACTATACTTAATATAACTGCAGAAACTTCTGATAAAAATATGGATAAGCTTATAAGCAGTATTACAAACGAAATAAACAGAATGGATAATATAGTAAATCCGTATAATACTTCAAGCGAAATAGGAAAAATAAATAGTGAAAGTTTATCCGGAAAAACTGAAATAGAAATTTCAGATGAAATGGCACATATATTTACTACAGGATTAAAATATTCAAAATTAAATCCATCTTTTGATATAAGTGTAAGACCTTTGATAGAGTTATGGGGATTTGGGGTAAAAGAAAATCAAACTGTACCTTTAAAACAGGATATAGATAATGCTTTGGCTAATATAGATTATTCTGCTGTAAGCATAATTACTAATGATGATAATAAAAAGATATTGAAATTATCAAAGCCCTTAACATTTGATTTTGGTTCTTATGGTAAAGGTTATATAATAGAGAAATTAAAGAATGTATTTGCGGAGTACGGCATAAAAAATTATTTAATAGATTACGGCGGAGATACTTATGCTAATGGGGTTAATAGTAAGGGTAAGCCTTGGGTAATAGCTATAAGAAATCCAAGAAATGATGCTGACGGATATTTGGGACTTTTAGAATCTACAAATTATACTATAGTAACTAGCGGTGATTATGAAAGGTATTTTACTCAGGACGGAACTAATTATCATCATATAATAGATGCTGAAATAGGATATCCTACTTATAATAGTATATCTGCTACTATAGTTCATACTAATGCCGAAGAGGCAGATGCTTTATCTACAACAGCATTTTTGATGGGTACTAATTTCTTTACAAATGAGGCATTTAAGTATAAAGAGGCCTATATTGTAACCCCTCAAGGTGAATTATTTATAGTAACTAATGATAATTTTTAAATATACACTTTAAATTGCAAAAAATATATATATACTATAGAGCATAATAAATGAATTATGTTTAATTTGATTTTTTATTATAGAGGTTTTATATGGCTTTTTTTGATTTAAGTTTAGAAGAACTTTATAAATATAAGGGAAGCGGTGAAGAGCCTAAGGATTTTGATGAATTTTGGCTTAATACTTTAAATGAAAATAATCATAAAACAGAGGCTGAATATACTTTAATAGATACCTATTTAAAATTATTTGATGTATGGAATGTATCATTTAAAGGGTATTCAAAGCATGTTATAAACGGCTGGTATATAGCACCTAAATATGCAAGGGAAAATAATGAAAAATTGACTTGTATAATGCATTATCCGGGATACGGTGGAGGAAGAGATTATCCAAACAGCCATTTACTTTTTCCTTCAGCAGGATACAGTATATTTGTTATGGAGGTAAGAGGACAAGGGGCAGAAGGTGGAAACGGAGCAACAACTCCCGATCCTGTAGGTTCAACTCCTCATGCTGACGGTTTTCTTACTATGGGAATATTGGATAAAAAAGACTATTTCTATAAAAGAGTTTTTGTAGATGCATTTAAATCCATTGAAGCTGCAAAGGAGCATCCTCTTACAGGAAAAATTGCTGTAAATGGTACTAGTCAGGGCGGAGGCATAGCACTTGCACTTCTAGGACTTTCAGCACTAAAAAATGAAAAAATTGAGGCTGCTATGATAGATGTGCCTTTCTTATGCGATTATAAAAGGGCATGCACTATTACAGATACTTTGCCTTATAATGAAATAGCAAGATTTTGCAAAACTAATAGAATGTATGAAAATAGAGCATTTGAAACTTTATCATATTTTGATGGGGCTTTCTTTGCTAAAAGGTCTAAAGTGAAGGCTTTATTTTCTGTGGGGCTTATGGATATTTTATGTCCTCCTTCTACAGTTTTTGCTGCTTATAATAATTATTCCGGTGAGAAGTCTATTAATGTTTATACTTTTAATGGACATGAGGGCGGAGATAATGAGCAGAGTGAAAGAAAATTGGAATTTTTGAATTCTTTAAATTTATAATTTCATAATTATAATATTATACATATCATACATGTATGATATGCTATTATTTGTAAAAATAAAATAGGTTGATAATATTTGTATATATGTTATATTATTATATACAATAATAGGTATTAATGGATATGGTATGAAGATTATATCTGGCAGATTTTTTTCTAAATCTGAATTAAGAAATAGAATATTGAGAGATGTGGTTATTTCTATTTTGTTCTTATTTATAATCGTTTTGGTTTATATGCAAATTAGAAATCCTATACCTATAAAATTTATTTTTAAATCTCTTTTTCAAGATGTTAAAACTTCAATAGTAGAGGAATATTCTAAAATATTTTATCCTACCTACTATTTTTCTATGCAAATGACTCCTATATTCGATATAGTTAATCAGGCTCCTGAAGCTTATAAAATTTTAATAACTAATTTCTTCCCAAAGCATACTTTTATAGAAAAAGCAGCTATGCAGGTTGGTAATAACTACATGTCTATTACTAAAGAAGGCAACGGATATAAAGTCGTCGGGCATATTGTAACGAACAGCAGCAGTAATCTATATTCATCTGTACCATTTGAACAGCTTAGTATTGATTCTTTCTATATAAAAGATGGAAAACCTTATATACATTTAATATACATAGCTAATGAGAATGTTGCTTTTGAATATATTTCTCAATTTAATGTAAACTTCAGTGATGTAGAGCTTAGAGATATTGATAATATGCATGCATACCTTATAACAGGAAACAGTAAAATTACTTTTCCTATATCATATTCTGATACAAATGCTGTAAGAGATAATTTAGATTATAATGTTATAGCTGATATTATGACAGAAGAATTTGATGGAACTAATGAGGATATGATAAAAGTTTCATATAAGGATAATAATTATTGGGGATATAAAGGCACTTTTGCCGTAGCAAATAATAATATACAAATAGGTATAATCATTCCTGAAAAGGATTTAATAAATAAGATACAAATACCTATAATACTATTCTTAGTTATATTTGTAATTGTTACTATAGTGATAATAGTAATGCTTGCTATACATTATATTAGAATGATTGAAGAATTAAAAAGAAATCATATGAATATAACTAAGATTATAGAAGACGGTGAAAATACTAATGTAGAGTTTAAATCCACATTAAGATATGACAGTAATACAGAGAAAATAAATAAGGCTTTAGAAGAAGTTATTATGAAGTCTATTGCGGCATTCAGCAATACTGAAGGCGGAAGATTATTCATAGGTATTACTAATGATGGGGAAATAATAGGGCTTGAGCATGATTATTCTACATTAAGACAGCCTAATAGAGATTTCTTTGAGCTTCATCTTAGAACTCTTATAGAAACATACTATGGAAATGCTTTTTCTGCTGAAGGTATAAGGATTGATTTTGTAACTCATGAAGGTAAAGATATATGTATTGTTTATATAAGAAAGGGAAGGGAGCCTGTATATACTAAAATTACAAATAAACAGGGTGCTAAAGAAGAAAAATTCTATATAAGAGTAGGAAATTCTTCTAGAGAGATTGCAAATGCCAGCGAGATAATAGCATATGTAAAAAAACATTTTAAGTAATTGAAATGTTTGTATGTAATTAAGAAAAAACATTTTAAATAATTAAAATATTTAAATGTTTGATGTATCTAACTTGACTATTAAAATATATATTATATAATAATGGTTACTAATAATAAAAAGGAGTGTTTATATATGTCTGTATATGATAGTGTTATAATAGGCGGCGGTCCTGCTGGACTTTCTGCTATGCTTTATTTAGGAAGAGCTTTAACAAATTCTATTTTGATAGAAAAGAAAGGTATAGGCGGTCAGATGATGAGTACTGATGCTGTTGAGAACTATTTAGGTTTTCCGGAAGAGATGAGTGCTTTTGAATTGGTAGCTAGAATGCAGCAGCATGCTGAAAAATTCTCTAAAAATGAAATAGTTTATGATGAAGTTATAAAAGTAGAAAATATTAAAGATGAAGTAAAAAAAGTTATCACTGCTGACGGTAATACTTATGAAACAAAAACAATAATACTTGCTATGGGCGGATCATCTAAAAAATTAGGTACTAAGGGAGAAGATGCATTTGCTGGAAAAGGCGTTTCATATTGTGCTACTTGTGACGGTGCTTTCTACAGAAATAAAACTGTTGCTGTAGTTGGAGGCGGAAACAGTGCTTTTGATGAGGCTTATTTCCTTACAAGATTCGTTAATAAAATATATTTAGTTCATAGAAGAAAAGAGTTCAGAGCTGAGCCTATAAACGTAAAACATTTAACAGATACTGGAAAAGTAGAATATGTACTTGATTCTGTAATAGATGAGATTTGCGGAGACGGTAAAGTTAATAGTATAAAAATAAAAAATGTTGTAGACGGTTCTATGCATGATCAGGCAGTAGATGGTGTATTTGTATTCGTAGGTCAGGAGCCTTCAACACATTTCTTGAAAGATACTGGTTTAGAATTAAAAGAAACTGGACACATAGTTACAGACATGTCTACAATGGAAACTAATATTCCTGGTGTATTTGCCTGCGGAGATTCTATATTAAAACCAGTTCGTCAGGTTGCAAATGCTGTTGGAGAAGGTGCGGTTGCTGCTATGAGCGTAACTCATTATTTGAATAAAGCTTGATTTTAATTTTATAATTTTTAATAAAAAAGAGTTTAGCTTTTAATTAAGTTAAGCTCTTTTTATCTTTTAATTTTTTCCGCAATATAGTTAATAACATTATATCATTATAAATTTGGATACACTTCAAAAAAGTGCAAGTATAAATTATTTTTTAATATTTATAATTATGATATTATCTTTAATTTAAAAGGTTAAGATATTTTTATTTGCATAATTTTTAAATTAATTTAAATTAAATCTGTACTGCAAAGCCTCTGTAACATGATCTACTCCTATAATATCTTTATCATCTAAGTCAGCTATAGTTCTTGATACCTTCAATATTTTATTATAACTTCTTGCACTCATTGAAAATCTTTCCATAGCCATATTAAGCAGATTTTTAGCTTTATCATCTAATATGCAGAATTTTTCAGTATCTTTTATACCCATAGATGAATTTGAAAATATTTTAAGTCCATTATCTTTGAATCTTTTTTCCTGTTTTTTTCTAGCTTCAGTAACTATTTTACGCATAGAGGCAGAACTCTCTCCATCAGATTTTGAAGTCATTTTAGCATATTCAACGGCACGTACCTCTATTGATATATCTATCCTGTCTAGTATAGGGCCTGAAAGTTTGGCAATGTATTTTTTTCTAGCTATATCAGAACATCTGCATGTATGTTTTTCATCTCCATAATAACCGCAAGGGCAAGGATTCATAGCGGCAATCAAAGTGAAATTAGCAGGAAAAGAAATGCTTCCATTTGCTCTGCTTATAGTTATAGTTTTTTCTTCCATAGGTTCTCTTAAAGTTTGAAGTGCTGAGCTTTGAAACTCTACAAACTCATCAAGAAATAAAACTCCGTTATGGGCTAAAGTAATTTCTCCAGCCTTTATATTTCTTCCGCCTCCTACTAAACTTACATAAGAAGAAGTATGATGAGGTATTCTAAAAGGGCGTTTTTTTACTATAGGCATATTTTTTGATAATAACCCATAAGAAGAATAAATTTTTGTAACTTCCAAAGCTTCTTCGAATGTTAATGGAGGAAGTATTGTAGGTATTCTTTTTGCTATTAAAGTTTTACCGCATCCAGGTGAGCCTATCATTATAAAGTTATGTCCTCCCGCTGCTGCTATCATTGCTGCTCTTTTAGCATATTCCTGACCTTTAACATCTGAAAAGTCTATATTTTCATTTTCTTCGCCATTAAAATTGAATTTACCTGCTGATATAATAGGTGCTTTTTTTCCTTCAATGGCATCTATGGCTTCTTTTAAAGTTTTTACCGGATATAGATTAAGTCCATCAATGATATTAGCTTCTTCCATATTATTAAATGGTATTATAGCATTTGTTATACCCAATTCTTTGGCATTTAAAAGCATTGAGAATATTCCTTTCACCTCTCTTACGCTTCCGTCCAATGCTAATTCCCCAAGTATAATAGTTTTTTCCATAAAGTCAGAGAAAAATACTTGTGTACTTGATGAAAGTATACCCAAAGCAAATGGCAAATCGTACATGCTTCCTGTTTTCTTTAAATCTGCAGGTGCTAAATTTATAGTTATTCTTTTAGGCGGAAAAAACCTGTCGCTGTTATTTATTGCGGCAATTACTCTCTCTTTTGCTTCATTTACTGCCTGATCTGGTAAGCCCACAACATCGAATTTAGGCAGTCCTTCGGATATATTAACTTCTATTACAATAGGTATTCCTTCTATTCCATAAAGAGCTTCTGAATATATTTTTGTATGCATATAAAACTCCGTTGTGTTAATTATTATATGCATATAGTTAAACAAATTTTTTTATCATTTTAAGCCTTTGATTCTAACTATTTTTATGAATTTTTAATGATATGTGACTATAGTAATAAATAATATTGGTTATTATAATTTATTATTACTGTTTGAAGAAAGAAAAAATGTTTTTTTTTAATTTTCTTCTTATTTAATTAATCGAAAAAATTGACAATCCTATTTTTTTGAATATAATATATATTATACTGGTATGATTAGTCGACTAGTATAATTAGTTTTAAGGATTTTTTATGGCTACTAAAAAAATATCTGATGATGCTATCATAAATGCCACTATTACAAATAGCGGCGGTATAGTAATCAATATTAATTCTACAGTTAAACATATGTTTTTTAATCATATAAAGAAGGCCGTTGAAGAAGTAGTTAATGAAACAGATATAAAAAATATAGTTATAGATGTAGATGATTATGGAGCTTTGGACTTTTGTATAAGAGCAAGAACTAGAATGGCTATTAGAAGGGCTATAAAGAGTTTGGAGGCAGTAAAATGAGTAATAAAAAAAATAATCCTTTTGTTAATTGCAGATCATGGTTATTTGCCCCTGCCAGCAACCCTAAATTATTGTATAATGCTGTTGTTTATAAACCAGATGCAATTATATTTGATTTAGAAGATGCTGTTGCTTTAAAAGAGAAAGAAGATGCTAGAGAATTATTAATAGAAGCATTAAAAAGTATCAATTATGGAACAATACCTATTTTTGCCAGAGTAAATTCTATAAAAACTCCGTTTGGATTTGATGATATAAAATATTTAGTTCAGGCAGGACTTAAACATATACGTCTTCCTATGTGTGATACTCCAGAAGAAATAAAACAAGTAGATGATTTTTTAACAAAAGTAGAATCTGAAAACGGAATACCAAAAGGAACAGTAGTAATAGCTGCCGCATTAGAAACACCTATAGGAGTATATAATGCTTATAATATAGCAACTGCTTCTGACAGAGTAATAGGAATTTCATTGGGTGCTGAAGATTTTACAAGATGTATGGGTATAGAAAGAACAAAAGAAGAAGAAGAATTAGCTTATGCTAGAGGAAAAATAGTAATGGAAGCTCATGCTGCCGGAGTAGCTTGTGTTGATGGTGTTTATACTAAAATAGATGATATGGAAGGTTTTCAAGTACAATGTGAAAGAGCAAGAAGTTTAGGTTTTACAGGAAAAGCATGTATACACCCAGCACAGATACCTTATTTGCATAAAGCATATCTTCCTAAAAAAGAGGATATAGCATATTCTTTAGAAGTTTTAGAAGTTGCTAGTAAAACCGATATTAGTAATGGCGGAGTAATATCATTAAATGGAAAAATGATAGATATTCCTATAATAGAAAAAGCTGAAAAAATTGTGGCATTAGCAAGATCAGCTGGAATGATTAAGTGATAATTCTAATTAATAGGAGTTAAAAATGGGTAATAAAATAACTAATTCATTAGGAATAGAATTACCAGAATATATAGAGGGATATGGTAAAGTAAAACCATTTATGGGTGCTTTTTACTACTATAATAAAGAGAATCAGCAAACACAATCAAGAAGAATAAAAAATCATAAACCTAATAATAAAAAGTTATGTTCTTCTATCAGAGAGGCTATAGAAAAAAGTGGTTTAAAAGATGGTATGACTATATCATTTCATCATCATTTGAGAAACGGCGACGGAGTAATAATGCTTGTTGTAGAAGAAATATCTAAAATGGGTATAAAAGATATTTCTATATGTACATCATCATTCACTAATGCTCATGAGGGATTAATTGAATATATAAAAAGCGGAGTAATAACTTCTATAGCAACATCAGGATTAAGAGGAGAAATAGGAAAAGCGGTTTCTACAGATAATATATTAAAAAAACCTGTTGTATTTAGAACTCATGGTGGAAGAGCAAGAGCTATAGAGGCAGGAGAAGTAAAAATAGATGTAGCATTTATAGGGGCACCTGCATGTGATGAAGAAGGCAATATGAATGGAAGTGAAGGAAAAAGTGCTTTCGGTGCTATGGGCTATCCTATGATAGATGCTTTATATGCTGATTATGTAGTTGCTATTACTGATAATTTAGTTCAATATCCTTTGCATAGAGTATCAATACCTGAAATATATGTAGATTCAGTTGTAGTTGTAGATTCTTTGGGAGATCCTAATTTGATAGCTACAGGAGCTACTAGAATAACTACAAATCCTACAGAACTTCTTATAGCTGAAAAGGCTGCTGAAATACTTATAGGATGTGAACTTATAAAAAATGGATATTCTTTCCAAGCTGGAGCAGGCGGAGCTTCTTTGGCTGTATGCAGATATTTAAGAGAGTATATGATAGAAAACAATATAAAAGGCTCTTTTGTATCAGGCGGAATAAATGCTTATCTTTTGAATTTATTTAAAGAAGGATTATTTGACAGTTTATTGGATACTCAGACATTTGACGGATCTATTGCTAATGCTATAGGCGAAGAAAAAGGATATATAGAAATGTCAGCTTCTATGTATGCTAATCCTAATAATGGAAGCTGTGTTGCTCATAAATTAGATATGATGATGCTCTCTGCTACAGAGATAGATTTGAATTTCAATGTTAACTCTTTAACAGGTTCTCATGGATTGATTATGGGTGCTTTGGGTGGTGCTCCTGATACAGCAGCAGGTGCTAAAGTAACATTAATGACAGTACCTTCTATTAGAAAAAGAATGCCTATTATTACTGATAAAGTAACAAACATAGTAACTCCAGGGGAAAGTGTAGATATATTAGTATCTGACAGAGGAGTATGCGTTAATCCTAATAGAAAAGATTTAATAGATGTTCTTAATAGAAATAATATAGAACATAGAGATATTAGAGATCTATACGAGGAAGTTATATCTATTACAGGGGTTCCTGATAAAATTCAATATACCGATAATATAGTTGGAGTAATTGAATATAGAGACGGAAGTGTAATAGATGTAATTTACCAAGTAAAAAAATAATTTTTTTAATAAAATATTAAGGAGTTTAATATGAAAACTTTATTCAAAAGTTTACTCGTTATGTCCATTATATTTATAATGGCTTCATGTAAAGGTGCTGATTCAGCTGCTAATTATCCTAGCGGAAACTTGGATTTTGTAGCTCCAGCAGGTGCAGGCGGTGGTTGGGATTTAACCATTAGAACAATAGGAAAAGTTCTTCAAGACACTAAAATAGTAAAAGTTCCTATGCCTGTAAGAAATGCTCCAGGAGCAGGCGGTGCTGTTCATCTTGGTACTTTACAAACTAAAAAAGGTGATGCAAGAACTATAACAGTTTATTCTCCTCCTATCATTTTCTTAAATTTAAATGGTACAACAGAATATAGTTTCAGAGATCTTACACCTTTAGCTAATTTAATAGCAGATTATGCTGCTTTTGTTGTTAAAGCTGATTCTCCATACAAAAACATCATGGATGTAATGAATGCTCTTAAAGCTGATCCTAAATCTGTAAAAATAGGTGGTACATCTTCTGCTGGATCTATGGACCATGTTCAGTTCTTAATTATGGCTAGAGCTGCTGGTGTTCCAAATTTGGATCAAATAGATTATATTGCTTTCGATGATGATGGTGCTACACAGGTTTTGGGTGGACATATAGATTTATTCTCTACAAGTTTGGCTGATGTTATGGGTTTAGTTGAAAGCGGTGATTTAAGAGTTTTAGCACAAACTGCTGATAGAAGAATAGGAACAGGAATAAAAGGTGAAATACCTACTTGTATTGAATCTGGAATAAATGAGACTTTCGTTAACTGGAGAGGATTATTCGGAGCTCCTGGAATGCCTGAATATGCAGTTACTTTCTGGAAAGATGCTTTAGCTAAGATGGTTGAAACTCAAGAATGGAAAGATGCTTGTGCTAATTACGATTGGGATCAATATTATCTTAATTCAGAAGATTTCGTAAAATTGTTAGAACAATCAGAACAAGATTATAAAACAATATTAGAAGATATTGGTATGTTGAAAAAATAAACATATATAAATATTAATAAATAAAGCTCAATTAATGTATATTAATTGGGCTTTAAAAAACAAATTAGGAGGGGTTATGACAATAACAGGATTGTCATCAATAATTACTATAGCAGTTGGTATAGCTTATACAATTATAACTTTTCAATTGCCGGATGCCAGTATAGGAAGGGCAGCAGAACCAAAAATTTTCCCTGCAATACTTGGAATAGCTTTTATAGTATTAGGTGTTCTTCTATTAATAGATGATACCATAAAAAATTCTAAAAAAGAAAAAAAAGAAACTGTACAGTTTTCTATAGGAAATAATGGTAAGAAAATAGCCATTACAGTAGTTAATTCTATTCTTTATGCTGTATTATTTAATATAATAGGATATGTATTTGCTACAATAATATTCCTTGAAATAGAGCTTTTGATATTTGGAGGTCTTAAGGCCTGGAAAGTTTCAACTATAGTTGCTGTATTATTTAGCGTTATAGCTTTTTTAATATTTAATGTATTTTTAGGTATTTACTTACCTAGATCACCATTCGGTATAATATAATAAAAATGGAGAATGCTATTTATGGAAAGTTTTAAATTATTAATGGAAGGTTTTGGAGTAGCTATACAACCTATAAATATACTATGGGTAACTATAGGAGGTGTTTTAGGTACTGTTATAGGAATGCTTCCAGGACTTGGACCTGCTACAGGTGTTGCTATATTGCTTCCTCTTACATTTACTATGGGACCTGTTGCAGCACTTATAACTATGGGCGGTGTTTATTATGGTGCTATGTACGGCGGATCAAGATCTTCTATACTTATAAATACACCTGGAGACGGTGCAGCTGTTGCGGCTACTTTTGATGGTTATCCTATGGCACTTCAAGGAAGAGCCGAACAAGCTTTAGCTATATCTGCCATAGCTTCTTTTATAGGTGGTACAATAGCTACTGTAATAATGGCTTTTGTTGCTGTACCTGTATCTCGTTTTGCTTTAAAATTTGGACCTGCTGAATATTTCATGTTATTTTTATTCGCATTATCTGCTACTGCTTCTATGACTGAAGGTAATGCAATAAAAGGATTTATTTCTATGGTCTTTGGACTTATGGTAGCTACTATAGGTACAGATCCTCAGTCAGGTGTTAATAGATTTACTTTTGGAATATTAGAGCTTCAATCTGGAATAGATTTTCTTATAATAATTATCGCTATGTATGCTTTAGGAGAGGTGTTAAAGAGCTTCAAAAACATAGAAGAAGGTAAGAAAAAAATGCAGACTAAATTCGGTCGTATATGGATTAGTATGGAAGAATGGAAAAGATGTGTATGGCCTATTATAAGAAGTTCGCCTTTCGGATTCATTATTGGTGCTTTACCTGGAGCAGGCGGTACTATGGCTGCTTTGATGAGCTATAACAATGAAAAACAATTATCTAAACATCCAGAAGAATTTGGTAATGGTGCTATAGAGGGAGTTGCAGCTCCTGAAGCAGCAAACAATGCAGCTTCTGTTGGTGCTATGATTCCTATGTTAGCATTAGGAGTTCCTGGTTCTGGTACTACTGCTGTTATGATGGGTGCTTTGCTTATGTTAGGATTACAGCCTGGTCCTACATTGTTCACTACTCAAACTACTGTTGTATGGGGTCTTATTGCTAGTATGTTCATTGGTAACATAATACTTGCAGTAGTTAATATTCCATTAGCAGGACTTTTAGTAAGAGTATTAGCTATACCTCCTAAAATATTGTATCCTATAGTATTGGGATTAACTTTTATAGGTACTTATGCTATAAGCTATACTACTCATGATTTCTATGTATTGATAATATTCGGACTTATA
This sequence comes from Brachyspira suanatina, assembly GCF_001049755.1. NCBI lineage: Bacteria > Pseudomonadati > Spirochaetota > Spirochaetia > Brachyspirales > Brachyspiraceae > Brachyspira > Brachyspira suanatina. Next base: position 181,611 of record NZ_CVLB01000001.1, read on the forward strand.
GGGTTCTTAATGTCCAAAGCTAAAATTCCTAGCAGTCCTATGGTATTAGCTGTTATAATAGGAAATAGTATGGAACAGTATTTTAGAAGAGCTTATAAAGTTGCTGATGGAGATATGTCTATATTTGTTAAATCTCCAATATGTCTAGTATTATTAATATTGACTATAGCTTCTATACTATACCCTATAATAAAAATCGTTATAGATAAAAATAAAAAAGCTAAACAGAATTAAATTAATTAATGTCCTTTATATGTTAAGGCTAGGCTTTGTATATTTGGCCTAGCCTTTTGTATTATATATATTTTTTTAAATTATTATATAATATAATTATCAATATATAAAAGGAATTATAATGTATCAAGATTTTAATAAAACTAATTTACAGAATTTAGGTAATGGATTAAAAAGAAGAATACTGGCTTATTCTGATAATTTAATGACTGTTTATATGGAATTTGATGAGGGAGCTATAGCTGAAATTCATTCTCATAATGAACATGAACAAATTACATATATTATAGATGGTGAATTTGAGTTTACAGTAAATGGAGAAGAATATTTATGCAAAGCTGGAGATAGTTTGCATTTTGCGAAAAATATGCCCCATGGATGTAAATGCATTAAGGAAGGTAAAGTTTTAGATACTTTTACACCTAAAAGATATGATTTCCTAAGTAATTAATTTAAATATGAATATTAATAATGCTATAATATATTATTCTAAACAATTAGAAAAAATCAATGATGATTATAAAGTATCATATATTGAGGCACAAACTATTATAATGCATGCTTTATGTATTAGTAAGATAAAATTAATATCAGAAGGTTTAAAAGAGCTTACAGAGAGTGATATAAATAAAATAGAGAGTTTTATAAATAGACGTCTTAATTATGAGCCTTTATCTTATATCATAAATAAAAAAGAGTTTTACGGTTTTGATTTTTATGTTGATAGTAATGTGCTTATACCGAGACCAGAAACTGAAGAGCTTATTGATTTGGTGTTGGATTATACAAAGAATAAATATAATATTTCAGTATGCGATATTGGTTCAGGTAGCGGAAATATACCCATAACATTAAAAAAATTATTTTTAGAGCAGAATAAAAACATTGATATTACAGCTATTGAAATTAGTAATGGAGCTTTTCAAGTTATAAAGAAAAATGCTTTAAATATATTAGGCGATGAAAAAATTATAAATATAATAAATACTGATGCTTTAAGTTTTACTCCCGAAAATAAATTTGATATAATAGTTTCAAACGCTCCTTATGTGCCTTTAAGAGATAAAGATTCTCTTCAAAAAGATTTGGAGTTCGAGCCTCAAAATGCATTGTATTCCGGTTATGACGGACTTGATTTTTATAAGAGTTTTTTAAGTATAATAGAAAAATATTTAAAAGATAATGGAGCTTTCTTTTTTGAAATAGGCTATGATCAGGGAGATGCATTGATTAATATATGCAATTCTCTTGATATAAAAAATGTATCAGTAAAAAAAGATTTAAGCGGCAAAGACAGGTTTCTTGTTTGTGAGAATATTAAGAATTGTTAATTTAATTTTAAGGAGAATGATATGCAGTATGTGAAATTTGGAAGTAGAAGAGGGGAGCATGGAGATATTAAACTTTTGGATATATTTTATAAACATAATATAGTATTTGCAGAAGTGAAAGCAGGGGTAGAAAAAGTAAAAGAAAAGAAATTTTTAAAAGGTACTAGAATAATGATAGCTGATGGTTTAACTACTGTTGCCGTTGCGGAGGCTTTGACTGATTCAGATTCTCTTGATAAATTTAATATTAAGTTTACTAAAAATGAAATTGAGAGAGTTAATATTTCAGATTGGGTAATAGCTGCAAAAGTAAAGATATATAAATTAAAAGAAGAAGATTATTTTCCTACAACAATAGGTAAATTCTATCATATAAAAAATAAAGATAAAATAAAATTAATAGATGAATTATTAGAAAAATATTCAAATTAATATTAAATATACTATTTACTTTTATCTAAAAAATAATCATGAATTTGTTTAATTATTGTTCATTTAATACAAAACTATATAAAAATTAAATTTTTTTAATAAAAAGTCAGAAAAAATCACATATTAATTATTGTATATAGTATGAAATTAATATAAGATTGAAGCTAATTTTTAAAAATTTAATTTAAAGGAGTTTACAAAAAGTGAACAAAAAAACATTATTACCAATCATTTTACTAATTTTCTCTTTTATTGTTACCGGTTGCAGTAAATCGAATAATTATGCCGACACAGTGATAACTGGAACAATATATACATCTGAGGCGGATAAAAAAATAGTATCTGCTGTTGCAGTAAAAGATGGAGTATACCAATACGTTGGGGACGAAGAAGGGGTAAAAGCGTTTATAGGTGATAATACCGAAGTTATTAATTTAGAAAGCGGTATGGCAATGCCTGGTTTTTTTGAAGCCCATGCTCACACAGCTAAAGGCGGTCTTTTAAAATTATATCAAGTGCAGTTATATTCAGGTAAATCCGTAGATGATTATGCTAATAATATCAGGGATTTCTATGAAAAAAATAAAAATGTAACTGTATTAAGAGGAAGAGGCTGGAATAATGGATATGCTCCTGTAACCGGCCCTACAAAAGATGTGCTTGATAGTATAACAACAGAAATACCTATAGTTATGACTTCTGAAGATGGTCATGCTGTATGGGTTAATTCAAAAGCAATGGAAATAGCAGGGGTTAATGCTGAAACTCCTGATGTTGAAGGCGGAGTTATAGAAAGAGATTCTGTAACTAAAGAACCTACAGGAACCTTCAGAGAAAAAGCAGCAGATTTAATTACTCAAAAAATTCCAGATTTTGGAGTAGATGAATATAAAAATGCAATACTTACATATCAAGATGAAGTATTATCATATGGAATAACATCTGTTTTTGAACCTGGTATTAATACAGTTGGACCTTCTGATAATTTTTTTACAGCTTTAAATGAACTTGATAAGAATAATGAATTAAAATTAAATTTCTTTGTTGGTTACAGTTTATACAATACAGATAACCCTAAAGAAAAATTTGATAAAATATCTCAGCTTAGAAAAGATGTAAACGGAAATAAATTCAAAATGACAACTTTGAAAATATTTGCCGATGGTGTAGTAGAAGGTAAAACAGCTTATTTGCTTGATGATTATGCTTCAGATAGCGGATTTAAAGGCTATAAACTTTGGGAACAAGATTCTTTAAATGATGTATATCTTAATGCTCAAAAACTAGGTTTACAAATACATGTACATTCTATAGGAGATGCAGCTGCAAGACAAGTTATAGATGCATTTGAGTATTTAAAAAATACTACAGGCGAAACTAATAAAAGACATGCTATAACTCATTTACAGTTAGTTAATAAAGATGATATAAAAAGAATGGGAGAATTAAATATAGTTGCTGTTACAAATCCTTATTGGTTTTTCAAAGAAAAAGGATATTTCTATGAATTGGAAGTACCTTATTTAGGAGAAGAAAGAGCTAATAAAGAATATCCTATGAAAGACTTATTTGATGCTGGATGTGTAGTATCAGTTGCAAGCGATTATCCTGTAACAATATCTCCAAAACCTTTGGATGCAATACAGTTTGCTTCTACAAGAATGAATTTGGATGGAGAGCCTGCTTCTTTACTTGGAGCAGATCAAATTGTAAGTGTTGAACAGATGATGGACTGTGCTACAATTAACGGAGCTTATCAGAATTTTGCTGAAGATAGTTTAGGTTCTATAAAAGTAGGAAAGAAAGCTGATTTTATAATATTGGATCAAAATATACTTGATATAGTTCCTACAGATATTACTAAAACTAAAGTATTAAAAACTTACTCTGATGGAAAATTAGTTTATCAGGCAGCATAATTGATTTTTCATTTAATTAAAGAATAAAAAAGCCCCTTTTTATTTATTAAAATAATTCGGGGTTATTCTTTTTTTCCTCTTAATTTATCGAATAAACTTACTATACCTGCTATAATCAGACCGATTATACAAAATATTCCTCACATAAATACTCCTTTATATGCTTTGTTTGATTATACCCTAATATAGTATTTAAAGCAATAGTTATAGTTCTTTATAAATAATATCAGAAATAAAATTAAAATATTTATTTGTTATAGATTTTATTTTTTCATTTGCATTAATCTGGGCATAACCATCATATCTTTTTATCATTTCTATATCATTATTAGAGTCGCCTGCAACTAGTATTTTATCTATATTATTTTTATTATTCTTTTCAATAAACCTATGCACAAAATCCACTCCGTTTGCTTTATTAACAGTATTCTTTACTATATCAACTGTTCTAATATTAGCATAAGCTGTTACTTCTTCTTTGAACTTTTCATTAATTGTATTTGCAACAATTTCTGTACTTTCAGCATTAGGAGTCATTTTATTTATTTGTATGATATTTTTTACAGTTTCGATTTCATCTATATTGATTTTTTTATCTACTTTGAAAGGAAGATAATCATTACCTTCTTTTGATTTTATAGACATCACATAATTATCATTTGCTATTTCTACTGTACCTCCGAACTTTTCATGCAGAAATCTTATAACTTTATACGATACTTCATCATCAATAGTATCTTTAAATATTATTTCTCTTTTATTATTAAATACCAAAGCTCCGTTATTTGCTATTAGATAATCAAATTCTAAACCATGTCTGTCAATATGCTCAAATATAGAAAATTTATTTCTTCCTGTTGCTATAGTAAATATATTTCCAGCTTTTCTCCATTTCTTTACAGCATCAAAAACACTATCATCAATTTTTTCATGAATATATATAGTCATATCATAATCGCTAAAAAACAATTTCATAATAACTCTCTTAATTTATATTTAATTTTTATTGTTTAATTTTTTTAAATCAATACATTTTCTAATGTTTCAAAACTTTTATTTTTTGCATCAATCTTTACCATAGTACCATGTGCCATAGTAAGTTTAGTTTTTCCATGTCCGCATTTTACATTTGTGAGTACAGGTATATTTAAATTGCTTAATCTTTCTATTATAGTTTCTTTAGCAGTTCTAAAACCTGTTTCTTTTTCGCCTTCAACTAAATCGCAGTTTTCAAAATCTCCTACTACAATTCCTTTTATCGATCTGCCTATTTCTTTTGAATTAAATATAGTAGATATAACTCTGTCAATTTTATAAGGTTTTTCATCTATTTCTTCTATATATAGAATATAATCTTTATTTAATTTTGGAAAATATTCTGTACCGAAACTAGACATCATTACAATGAAATTTCCTCCTATAAGTATGCCTTCTGCTTTTCCATTATCTCCATAAGATATGCTTTCAAATTCTGAGCAGTCTGGATTTTTATAAATGATTTTTTCCCTGCTTTCTAAAACATCGAACATATTATTTAATGAAGCCTCATCGAATGATTTTCCTTTTACCATATCTATACTTACCATAGGTGCATGAAATGTTATAAGCCCTGTTTTTTCATAAAAAGCCAAATGAAAAGAAGTTATATCGCTGTATCCTGCAAATATTTTAGGGTTATTTTTTATAATATCATAATCTAATTTATCAAGTATCCTAACAGCTCCGTAACCGCCTCTTGAGCATATAATAGCATCAACTTCATCATCTTCAAAGAAGTTATTTAAATCTTCCGCCCTTGCTTCATCTGTTCCGCCGTATCCATTATGATTATCAAGTACATGTTTTGACAATTTGACTTTGTATCCTCTATTTTCTAAATATGCTATTCCTTCATCAAGTTTATCTTTTGGGCATGCACTTGAAGGGGTTATTATTCCTATGGTATTTCCTTTTTCTAATCTTTTTGGCTTTATCATAAAATTAATTATTCTCCTATAATTTTTATCAATACTCTTTTTACTCTTTTTCCGTCATATTCTCCGTAGAAAATCTGCTCCCAAGTTCCGAAATCAAGTTTTCCCTCTGTAACAGCCACAACAACTTCTCTTCCCATTAATTGTCTTTTCATATGAGCATCAGCATTATCTTCATAGCCGTTATGATTGTATTGACTATGAGGTTTTTCAGGAGCCAATTTTTCAAGCCATACTTCAAAATCCTGATGGAGTCCGCTTTCATCATCATTAATAAATACGCTTGCTGTTATATTCATAGCATTGCATAAAACAAGTCCTTCTTTAATGCCGCTTTCATTTAAGCATTTTTGAACTTCAGGAGTGATATTTATATAACCTCTCCTTTTAGGGTAATTTATTTCCAAAACTTTTCTATAAGATTTCATTTTATTCTCCTAAAAAATTTTATTATCATGATATAATAAAATTTCAAGCATGACAAGTTGTAACATACAGTTATATTAATATTTTTTATAATTAAATTATATTATTTTGTACTAGTCGTACCGGCATTACTTATTTTTATCAAATGTAAATTATATGCGACCGAAGTAAGTACCTTAACAAAGGAAGGTATGTGAATCGTACTTTTTATTATACAGTGAAATATTAATAAAAAATTAATAACCCAATAAAAACAATAATTATACTAATTCCAACTTTCTAATATTTTTTATGTTTATATTATTCTTTGAAAGATAGCTTTTTATGTCGCGTACTCTTATAGCTTTTTCATTGCTTTCTAAAAGTGTTATGAGTAAATCATTGCCTTTCTTTATAGCTAAATAATCTCCTTTTCTCTCTTCGCTTATTCTTAAATCTTCCTTGTTTGATAATATTTTTAATGCTTCTTCATCATTATTAGTTTCTATTTTGTAAATGGTGTTCTTTGGAAGAGATTGAATATTTTTAGCATTTAAAGGAGTAGATACTGCACTAATTATTTCAATGCCTATATGAGAAAGTAAATTGTTTATTTTGTTTTTTAATAAGTCTATGTCTATGATATCAGTTAAACTTATTTCCATATACTCTGCTTCACTCTCGCATGCAAATGGAGTAGGGGGAGTAAATACAACTTTTTCTAATGGGTGAAAGCCTTTGCTTAAAGCTATGCTTGCCCCTGCTATTTTTAAAGCACAAATCATAACTCTTGATAAATCATGCATTCCCAAAAGTGATGATATGCCTTCTTTTTTGAATTTCATTAATACTTTATAATTTACAGCAAATATATCTCTTTTCTTTAAAGTTTTTAATTCTTCAACCATTTGAGTAAAGTTTGTATTTAAAACTTCTTTTTTGTATTTATGACAGTATTTTTTATAATCTATACCGCAGTTCTGACAATTTCCAGTAAAGCAGTAATCTGTAAATTTGCCGTTTTGAAATCTTTCATATTCTTTATCAAAAAATGTCTGACTTACAAGAGTATCAATGCATTTCCAAGGCGTATTTATTTTTTTACTTAATAATTCTTTTATAGTGTATCCGCTTTCTTCTACTACTTCTTTCCAAACATCATATTTAAAATATTCTACCCAAGCATCAAATTTTGCACCTTTCTTATACGCTTTGTAAATAATATCTCCGATTTTTTCATCGCCTCTTGATATTATGCCTTCAATTTCTGCCATTCTAGGAGGGTGATATTTTATAGCTACTTTAGTACCTCTAAAATAATCGCGTACCTTTCCTATATAAGTAATTGCTTCTTCATCTGTAAGCTGATTATTATTTTCTAAAGGCGTGTGAGGCTTTGGAATAAATACATTAATAGCCGCATTTATTTTTACTTTATTCTTTGATACCTTTATCATTTTTTCAAGGGCTTCTATTATTTCATCTGCTTCTTTATCTGGATTATCAGTGAATCCTATCATAAAATAAATTTTTACTATTTTCCAGCCCATTTTTTGAACATCTGCAAGTATATTGTATATGGCATCTTCGTCCATTTCCTTATTGATTTTTTCTCTTAATTCATGGCTTCCTACTTCTAATGCAAATGTTAATCCTGTTTTTCTAAATTGTGCTATTCTGTCTGCAGTGTCCTTATCAAATGAGTCTATTCTTAATGAAGGCAGAGAAAGAGAAAATCCTTTATGTTCTCCTAATGTCTGTAAATATTCTATTAATTCCCCGATATGAGGATAGTCATCAGCAGAAAGAGAGAATAAATTTAAAGTATTAGCTCCAGTTGCCTCAAGTGACTCCATTGCTATATCAACTATTTTTTCTATAGTACGGTTTCTTACTGGGCGATAAGTAATACCAGCTAAACAGAATCTACAGCTATGAGTACAGCCTCTAGCTATTTCAACGGATATTCTGTTTTGAATGCCTTCAACAAGAGGAACTAAAGGCTTCTTTACATAAGGCATTTCATTAATATTTTCAACGAATATTCTTTTTACATGTTTCCTTGGATATTTTGGAACATAAGCGTATTCAAGTTTTGAAAGCTCTTTTAATATATCATCTCTTTTTGCACCGTTTTTTTTGAGATTATAAATTATATCAACAAAGTTTTTCATCTCAAAATCAAACTCACCGAATAAAAATACATCAATAAAATCAGCCAAAGGGAATGGATTAAATACGCTTGGGCCTCCTGCTGCTATTATAGGTACATCATCTCCTCTTTCATCTCTATGTATAGGTATTTGGCTTAATTCGAGTACTTGTAGTATATTTGTATATATAAGCTCATACTGCAAAGTAAATCCTAAAACATCGGCGTCTTTTACTCTGCTGAAAGTTTCTAAAGTATAAAGCGGTATATTTTTTTCTCTTAAAAGTTTTTCAAAGTCTTCAGCAACGGCATAAACTCTTTCACATGAAGCGTATTCTATAGAGTTAATAACCTCATAAAGTATAGAAAGCCCTAAATTACTAATTGCTATTTCATACATATCTGCAAAGCACATAACGAATTTAAAAGGCATATCAGGTTTTATTATAGCATTTATTTCACCGCCTAAATATCTAGTAGGCTTTATTATATCTTCACTTTTAACAAGTGCTAGTATTTCGTTTTTTAAATTTTCACTCATTATTTTTTATAATCCCGATTATTATTTTGAATTATTATATAGTAAAGTTTAGTATAATACAAATTATATTATAAATATATTAATTTTTTATTTTTATGATTAAAATATATATATTGTTTTAATTGATATCAAAATTATTATAATCTATAATAAATAATCTATTAAATGGAGTATATAATGGATTTTAGTACTGAAATGGAAAACTTATTGGCTAAAAAAGAGCTTGATAAAGTTATTAAAAGATGTAAAGAATTAATAGAATCTAGTTTGAAACATCAATCAGACAATAGTAAATTATTTGATTTAGCTTTAGCATATTATTATTTAGGAAGAGCTCAATCTGATCATAATCAAGCTATAGAATGTTATAATAAATCTGTAAAATATTGCGATGAATTAATAAAATTAAATTCATATTCTAATATGAATAAAGTATATCATATAAGAGGATTAGACAATCATTATTTGGCAAAATATAAAGAAGCTGTTAAAGATTATGATAAAGCTATAGAATTAAATAGAAATGATTATAATACAATATATAATAAGACTTTATCTTTATCTCAATTAAAAGAATATCAAGAAAGTATTGATATACTTAAAAAAATTGTAGATAAAGTAGATCATAAATTAAAAATTGATATATATAATAATATTGGGCTTTATTTATATTATTTAGGGTATTTTAAAGAATCTTTACATTATTTAAATGAATCAATAAAACGGAATGATAAACATTATTCAGCCTATTTTAATAGAGGAATTACAAAAGCTGCTTTATTAGAATATAATGAAGCTATAGAAGATTTTAATATTGGAATATCAATAAATAGCCATGATTTTAGAGCTTATTATTATAGAGCAATATTAAGACTTGAAATTAAGAATTATGAATATGCAATATTAGACTTTGATAAAATGGCTAGTTTGGATGAAAATTTTGGGATACTTAATATTCTAAATATAATTATGGATTTTGATTATTGTTTAGAAAATATAGATGCTATTTTTAATAAATTGATATCTTGTGATAATATATGGAAAAATGATAAAATATTTTCTATTTTATATGATAATGATGCAATTAAAAAAAATGATAACATAATAAAATATATAAAAACTAATTTACTCTATCAATATTATTTACTTACTATTCTTTCTTTTAATAATAGTTTTTTAGGAAATCATTATAATGATAAAGTTAATGTAAACTATTATTTAACATTAAATAAATTAATGCTATTATTGAACGAGAATACAACTGACAGAGTAAATGCAAATAGCATTAGAATAACAAATATAACAACGGCAAATGATTCAAAGGAAGGAAAAATATTAGAAAAAATTTTACAAATAAATAATAGGATAATAAAAATAGAAAACATAGATAATTTAATAACATTTCAAAAATCTTTTTCAAGAAATACAGATTCTTTAACTATGTTCAGATTATATGGAAAAGAAAATGATAAAGAATTTACAGGAGCATCATTAATTATAAAGAAAGATTATTTCAATGATAATAAAATAATGTCAAAATTAATTCCTATGGATATTTTTAATCAAAATTATTTAAAGAGAAATTTATATTGGATTTTATACTATAATGAAAAAGAAAATATATTAGTTTTTAATCCTACAAATTCTAAATATACAAATGTTGTTATAGATTTAAAAGAAATTGATACCATAGATAATAGCAATTATAAATATGCCAATATAGTAAATATTATAAAAAAAGTTTTTAAAAATATTTTTGAAACAGTAGATTTTATAAATCTCAATGTAAATGATGATAATGTTAAAAATTATATATTTAGTTATTTATTTGAAAATATAAAATATATTATTAAACATGAAGCATTTTTTGAGGAAAAAGAACTAAGAATGTTAGTCGTATACGATATTGAATCACAATATATAAAAATAGATACAAAGATAAAAAAATTATATGTTGATTATCTTAAATTATTTGATGATAAATCGAATTATATAAAAGAAATTATTGTGGGCTCTAAAGTTGAAAATGTAGAATCCATGATAGAATATATTAGAAAATTGTTATCAAGTAAACAAAATAAAGAATTGCATAGTATCCCTGTAACTTTTTCAAAAGCACCGCTAAGATAATTGAATATATAAAATAGTTTATAAATAAAAAAAGAGGCTTACTAAAAAAGCAAACCTCTTATATTTTTATTATTTTTTATAAATGTTTTATCTGAATAATTGTGTTATATCATTTATAGTTATGAATATAGCCAAAGTTATTAAGAAAGCAGCACCTACAGCCTGTATCTTAGTTAAAACTTTTCTGTCTATAGGTCTTCTCATTATAAGTTCTATAAATGAAAATACTATCATTCCTCCATCCACTACAGGTAAAGGAAGAAGATTCATTAAGAAAAGTATCAAACTTATAGTAGCAGTAAATGAAAGTATAGTTCTAAGTCTGTATTCTACATCAACAGAAATAACCTGTGATGAAATCTGTATTATTCTAACAGGGCCGCCTAAATTTTCACGTACTGATAATTTTCCAGTGAAAAGAAGTTTAAGTCCATTGATATATGATACTATATAATTTCCTGTTTCTTTAAAAGCCTCTGGTATAGATTTTGGGAAAGGTGTTCCGGCAACTTTTTCAACTCTCATAGGAGTGCTGTCAAACTCTACTCCTAAACTTCCATAAGTTCCAAGTGCTTTTGAAGTTACAGGTCTTGGTATAGCCTCTCTTGTAATCTCTTCACCATTTCTAAGAATTGTTATATTTATTTTTTGAGAAGCATTATCCATTACTATAGGTCTGAAATCTGCTATATTATTAGCATTCATTCCGTTAATAGATATTATTTTATCTCCAGCCATAAGTCCTGCTTCAGAAGCAGCAGAATCAGCAATTACATTTTTTATTATAAGGTCATTTCCAAAATATAATCCTAATGCTCTTTCTCCGCTTAAAGCCTTTAACATTTCAACAGAAGGTATTACTATATCTAAAGTTTCACCGTTTCTGTTTAATGTGAAAGTTATATTTTCAGCAGCTTTCTGTATTGCCTCATCATTTATTGTTTTTAATATATCATTATCAGATTCTACTTTTATACCGTTTATAGCTGTTATAGTATCTCCGCTTTGTATGCCGTATTCATAAGCTAATGTTATGCCTGATTTTGAATGCATATATCTTCCGTCTTTGAATACCGATACAGTAGGCGAATATAAATCTATCTTTGATGGCATAGAAACCAATACAGCTAAAAGTATAAAAGCAAATAGATAATTAAAGAAAGGACCGGCAAAATAAACTATTATTCTTCTTAAAGGAGACATATTCAAAAAATCTCCTTCTTCTACTTTACCATCTTCAGCAATTTCACCTTTAAATTTACAGTATCCTCCAAAAGGTATTGCAGAAAATCTGAAATCTATTCCTTTAATTTCCTTTTTAAAAAGTATAGGGCCAAAACCAATAGAAAAAGCTTCAGCCTTTATTCCAACTGCTAAGCCAGCAAGTAAGTGTCCCATTTCATGAACAAATACAAGTACGCTTAATAGTATAATAGCACCTATCCAACTCAAATTAAGCCTCCTAAAATTGTTTTGTTATTCTTATTAAGAATAATTACTAATAAGTATATATTCAATACAAATTTATTTCAATAAGTTTTACAAAAATTATAAATATAATATATCATAATTTTAGAATTTACAATACATTTACATTTATATCTTTTAAATATAAGAAAAATATTGACAAAATATATTAAATTTGTTAAATTTTAAATATGAAAAGAATAATTATATTAATTTTATCAATTTTTTGTCTCTTTCTGTCAGGCTGTAGTTATCAAGTATTAAATCCAAATAATGATAGCAGTTCAAATTCATCTAATAATAATGGAAATTCAGGAAATAATAACGGCAATAATAATAGCGGTACTACAAAAACTATGTACTTTAAATTTAAAGTATCAGGTAAATCTTCTTTGAATAAATTTAAATATGGAAATGAACATATTTATCCAAAGGAAGTAAGTATAGAAAATTATCAAAATAAAAAAACTTTTTCTTATACAGGTAAATGGGGTGATCCTGGATTTATTACTATTTTTTACTTTTGTGATGATAAAATAGGAAATAGTATGAGTATTCCTTTCTATATAGGAGATTCTAAATTATCAGTAGTATATGATGATAAAAGTAATGAAATAACATATAATGGATATATTTGGATTTTAAATTCTGGAAAGGGATTTTTTAGAAATGATTTCTCTTGTACCATACCTTTAAAAGATTTTGATGAATCTAAAAATAATAATACGGCTTTAATATCAATAGTTTTATATCCTGATTCTGATTCATATATTTGTACATTTGACGGTTTTGAAAGTAAATAGTTATAAAATTTGTGTAAATTTTGCAATATTTTTAATTTGATTATATGTAGAAACTACTATATAATAACTTAAACTAATTAATATAAATTTACTTAAATAATATTTTGATGATAGAATATAAATCATATATTGCAACACAAAATAGAGATTACTTTTTATCTCATAATATGGAATATATTACTTTAAAAAACTCCTCTGTAAAAAAGATTTTAAAAAATACAAAAAAACATGATAGTTTAATAAATATATTTCTATATGATAATGACAAGAATAAATTATATGGGTATTATGAAGTAGATTTTAATAATAGAAAACAAATAGATGATAATTATACTAATATAAATATAAGTGATAACTATAAAAGAAGAAGAGGAATATATTATAAATTGGAAGAAAAATATTCAGATTTTTCAATATACGAAGTAGATTCAAAAACATTTTTAAAATTAAAAGATAGATTAATACTTTTGAATGATAATATATCGCAAACATTTTTTTCTTGTTCTATAGATAATAATATTTTTAAATACCAAGCTATAGAGACATATCCTTCACTTTATGTAGCAGAGTATGAAAAGCATTTTGATAATAAGGCTTATGAGAGTATATATAAAGAATATATTCGTTTATCAAAATACTCGAATAGTGAAAATAATAATATAGATAGATATATAGAGCTTGGAAGCTATTTAATGAATATGCTTATTCCGGAAAAAGATTTCAGAGAACATTTGCTTGACGGATTTAGAATAGTTTATCTTCATCTTGATGATAATACATATACTATTCCTTGGGATATACTTTCTTTTGATGGAAAATTTTTATCCGAAAATATAATTTTTTCATATAGCAATGCATCTAATGTTTTGCCCAATAAAAAAACTGATAATAAAAAATTAAAAATGGCCGTTATTTCAATACCAAATGATGATATTGTATACGATAAACAAGAGATTGATTATATTTTATCATTACAGAATAACATAAAAAATATAGAAATAGATTTATATAAAAAAGAGCATAATTATTTTGAGTTTGTTAAAATATTAGAAAGTTATGATATAGTACATATTATAACTCATGGATATAAAGACGGAATAAAATTGAGCGAGGATTATATACTAAATTCAGTAACAGCATTACAAAACCCGCCTTCGCTTATTTTTATTAATGCATGCAATATGGAAGAAGCTGATAATAAACTTACAAAATCACTTCTTTCTTCAGGGGTAAGTACTGTTATTTCTGGTATTGGTTCTTTGGCTGATGGTATGTATTTAGATTTTATTTATAGTTTTTATAGTAATTTGCTTCATAAGCATGCCAGAATCAATACTGCACAGGCATATTATTTTGCTTATGTTGAAGTTAAAGAGTTTTATAAAGGGTTTATACGATATAGATTTAATGGAGTTCCTGTATATGTTTAAATTGATTAGATTTATTTATTTATTAATAATAATATTAGTAATTACATCATGCAATAATGATGAGAATATAACCCCTATAAGAACTAGGAAAATAGCTCCTAAAGTTTCAAGTGCTTTTAAATCTCCTGCATATAATTTGAGAATAAAATATATTATACTTCATTATACTGCTTTAAATGATGATTTATCTTTTAAAGTATTAACTGATCCAGGAGTATCTGCTCATTATCTTATTACTACAAGAGAAGATGAACCTATATATAAACTTGTTGATGATAATGACAGAGCTTGGCATGCAGGTATTACTATGTTTGATAATAGACATAGTATGAATGATACTTCTATTGGTATAGAAATAGTAAATTTAGGATTTTTACAAAAAGTTACAAATACTTATGAAGATTTAAGAAGAATGACAAAAAAACAAAGAGAGGAGTTATTTTTTATTCCTTATGATGAATATATAGAATTTGAGGACAGTCAAATAGAGAAGGTAGCATATTTGCTTAAAGAGTTAATAGAAAAGTATGGTATAAAACCTTATAATATATTAGGGCATTCGGATATAGCTCCTTATAGAAAAAAAGATCCAGGACCTAAATTCCCATGGAAAAGACTTTATGATGAATATCATTTAGGCATGTGGTATGATGAATATGATTACAGCAATTTTTTAAATGACAATGAATATAGAAAAGCAAAGGTAATGGATATAAAAGAAGAGTTTATAAAATACGGATATACAAGCATGCCTACAAATAATGTGTGGGATTTTGATTCAAGAAAGGTGCTTTATGCTTTTCAATGTCATTTCAGACCTGAAAAAATAGATGGAAATATTGATAATGAAACTTATGCTGTTATTAGGGCTTTAAATCTTAAAGTAAAAAAGATTAATGAAATGGAAGAGCGTTCTAAAGCTAATAACTTCCTTACTAATACATTCTTTACTAATATATTTATAAGCAATAATATAATAAGCACAAATTGGAGCTACAATACAAATACTTCATTAAGGAAATAGGATTTTATATATGCTTACTGTTTACATTGCTGCAAGAGATATAGGTAATTATAAAGATAATACTGAAAGATTAAAAGAGGTTTTAATTGAAAGCGATATTGTCTTAGTTGAAAGTTTTAGAGAGGCTACTACACTTTTTAAAGCACTTAATATAAGTAAAGATAAAGAATGCTTGATAGAGTTTAGCGAACATACAAAAAAATCCAAAGATATTGATGAAATAATTACAAAGATTATAAACTGCCAAACTGTTACTCTTATAAGTGATTGCGGCACTCCAATATTAGAGGATCCTGGAAGATTATTACTTGAATATTGTTATGCTCATAATATAAAGGTTCGTCCTATAGCAGGTGTAAGCAGTGTTACGGCAGCTATTATGTGCCTGCCTTTTAACTTCAAAGAATTTTATTATGCTGGGCTTTTGCCGCGTGATGACAGAGAACGCGAAAAAAAATTATCATATTTAAAAAGATTAAATGTTCCTGTTATTATATTAGATACTCCTTATAGATTAGGAAAAGTACTTAATGCCATCAAAAAAGTATATTCAAAAGATAAAGAAATAGCTTTATGTTTGGATATTACAACTGAAAGCGAAGAAATCATTATAGATAGAGTATCAGATATATTGGCTAAATATCAGGAAAGCAAAAAAAGAGAATTTGTAATTGTTATAAGCTCATTATAATTTTTAATCGCACGCTGAGTGATGCTAAAAATATAAAATTGATTATCAATTCAAACTAAATTTCTTATCAAGATGCATTCACCGTGCGTTTAGAAAATTTTTAAATTTAATTAACGCTTGGGCGGGTATTCCTTTTTCTAATTAAAGCTTTTGATATAAATAAAATTTTAAAGTCTTAATAGGTTAATAAACCTAAAGGGCGGGGTATGTAAATAAAGCAAAAAATTTTAGATTATATTATTATTTAATACTATATTATAACATCATAAATATTTCTTGTTTCAAGTACTTTCACACCCACTTCATATTCACGCATATATTTAGCAAGCCTGTATCCGTTAATCAGAATTATTTTTATATCTTTTAATTCCTCTACAACTTTTTTAGCCTGCGGAGTGTAATCTGAAGTTGTTATAAAAATTCCTCTGTTTATGCCATTAACATTTTTAAGCCCATGTGCAAATTTAGTTATTTCGGTATCATTAACTTTATTATTTTCTTTATAGCATTTGCATTGTATTCCTACCATATCAAAACCGAATTTATCCATAGTAAGAGTGCCGTCAATTCCTCTGTCTCCGCTTCCACCTGTTCTATACTTTTTACCATAACCCATTTTCTCAAGCAGCTCTAAACATATATTTTCAAATTTAGTACCTTTATCAACATTGTTATCACCCATAGACTGCAAACGATCAAGTATATCTTTCTCTACACTCTCATAATATTCTTCAATGCTCTTTTCTATTTCATTTCTATTTTCATCTTCTATTTCCTCTATGTCATCATCATCTGAATTATTTTTGCTGTTTTCTAAATATGGAGTTTTTTCTTTTAATGTTTTGAAATCAAAGTTAGGATTTTCCTCATAGAATTTTTTACCGAAGTCAGTTATTTGATATACTCCTCTTTCTATGTTTTCTATTAATTGAGCTTTTTTAAGATAAGTTAATGACCAATCAACTCTATCACTAAATTTAGAATATTTATTTTCTTTTACTAGTTTTAAATCTTCTTCAGAAGGTTTTGTATATTCTTTTATTTTTTCATATATTTTATTTTTATGTACAGCTTCTTTTATATCATATAAATATTTTAGTACATACTTGTCATAATCTCTGTATTTCAAAAGTGCCATTTATAAAACTCCTAAGCTATATATAAATCATACTTTAATAATCTATTTTTTACAATGTTTTTTATTTTATTCTGAAATCCCTCCCTTTATTCTATATTGTTTAAATAAATAATTGCACTTTTATTTTCTTTATTGCCTCATTATAAATTTTACCCCCCCAAGTTTTATTTAAATTTGTTATGTTTTCACCGCACGTTAAGTGATACTAAAAATATAAAATTGATTATTAATTCAAATTAAATTTATTATCAAGATGCATTTACCGTGCGTTGAGAAATTTTAAAATTTAATTAAAGTTTGGGTGGGCATGCTTTTTCTAATTTAAGCTTTTTATATAAATAAAATTTTTTAATTGAAATTAAAACTATAAATTTAAAAGGGTGGGGATTCAAAATAAAACAAAAAAGTAAAATTATTATATTTTTAGATAAATTAAAAAATTGTATCAACTTTTTGGATTCGCCAAAGTTGCAAAAAGACAAATGTTATAATAATAAAAAAAATTAAAATATTTTTATATATAATTAAAATAGACTTGTTTCAAAAGTACTTGGCAAAATTAGTTGTATAATTTTTAACAAAATTTTAGTTATAAAATAATGTTTAACATATTGTATAATGAATTGTTTTAGTATATACCTAAACAACTACATTTTGTCAATTTTAGTTTTTTTAATTTTATTGTTTGTGGGGACTAGCCCCCAAACCCTCACTTCTTTTGTTGCCACAAAGAAGCAGCCACAGCCCGCCTTCGGCGAAAGGCTATATTTGAACTTAAATGTAATAAATTATTTTACATGTAAGACAATTTTAGTATGATTTAGTACTAATTTTATACTTGCTTTTTTGCAACTTTTTGCGGCGGGAAAAGTTGAATAAAAAAATGACAAACTTAAAAATTTTCAGTATATATAAAAATGCAGTTCTTTTGGTTCTCGCTGAAGGCGGGCTTCGCCTTATATCAATAAAAGAACTGGAGTTTTGCAAAGCACACAGCGTGGTGGGCAAAGCCCTAACTATAAATTTAAAACATAAAAAAATTAAATAGTGGAATATCTATTAATTTAGTTTTGAAACAAGTTTAATATAAATTTTATAAAAACTAATAAGTGCTTTCGCTTTGCATGCTGACGAAGTCCACCTGCGGTGTAGGCAGCAACCGAGAAAAATTGAGATAAAAATTATTTATGTAAAATAATATAGTTTTGAAATTGAAAAATATATAAAAGAATGTAGAATCATAAAAAACATTAAGGAAACATAATAATGAAATACAATCCTCAGACAAAAGAAGAATTAAAAGAATTAGTAGAAGATAATAATGTTTACTTGTTTGATATTGATACAAGTTTAATTACTGATATGAGTGTATTATTCAAAGAATCAACAAGAAACAAATTTGATGGTATAGAAAATTGGGACACTTCTAATGTTATAGATATGCATGATATGTTTTTTAATTGCAGAACATTCAATAGCGATATATCAAAATGGAATGTATCTAAGGTTGAGAATATGGCTTGTATGTTTTTCGGTGCTGAAGAATTTAATCAGTATATAGGTGATTGGGATGTTTATAGAGTTAAAGATATGAACAGTATATTTTTTGATTGCAAAAAGTTTAATCAAAATTTAAATAGCTGGAACACATCTAATGTTGAAAATATGAGCTTTATGTTTTATGGGGCATCATCTTTCAATCAGCCTTTGAATAATTGGAATGTAAGTAATGTTAAAAATATGTACGGAATGTTTAGCGGATGCAAAAAATTTAATCAGGATTTAAATAGTTGGAATGTATCTAATGCTGAGAATATGAGCTGCATGTTTTTTGAGGCAGAAAATTTTGATCAATCTATTAGTAATTGGAATGTAGTTAATGTTACTAAAATGTATAGCATGTTTGAGAGATGTAAGAATTTTAATCAGAGTTTGAATGATTGGAATGTTTCTAATGTTACGGATATGAACAGCATGTTTAAATGTGCTGAAAATTTTAATCAGCCTTTAAATAATTGGGACACTTCTAAAGTTGAAAATATGCGTTCTATGTTTGAAGAGGCATATAGATTTAATTCTGATATAAATAATTGGAATACAAGTAATGTAAAAGATATGAGTAATATGTTTTGCAAATGTAAAAGTTTCAATAAGCCATTATACAAATGGGATACTTCAAATGTAGTAAATATGAAATGTATGTTTTTTGAAGCGGAAAATTTTAATCAAGATATTAATAATTGGAATGTAAGTAAAACAGAAAATATGCTTGGTATGTTTGAGAATGCGTATAGCTTTAATCAGCCTTTAAATAATTGGGATATATCTAATGTTTTTTATATGAACCGTATGTTTTTTAATTGTAAGAAATTTAATCAAGATTTAAATACTTGGAATGTTTCTAATGTTAAAAATATGAAAAGTATTTTTTCCGGATGTGAAAGTTTTAATAAATCAATAGGTGAGTGGAAAATTAATAAAACTTGTGTTATTGATGATATTTTTGAGAATGCAGTTTCTTTAAAAAATGTTAAATCAATACTCAATATTTATTTTCTTGCCAGAGGAAATCATAGGAAACAACTTTTAAAGATGTTTGAAAATTGCGATTTAAAAGAAGTGTATATAGAAGTTATAAAATATAATAATGCTGGTATAAAAGATTTTATTAAAAAGCTTGAAAATACATGTTACGATGAATTAAAAGAGTTGATTGATCAAAAAGAAAATATTATAAAAGAATATAAACAAAAATCTAAAAACAAAAAAATATGAAACATAAAATAAAAAGAATAATTAATTTGGTATAAAACGAAGTATTTATTAAAAAATAGTAAAAGAATAGATTTTGCCTGTATAGAAACTTTATATATTTCAAATATAAATTTTATGTTAGGAGCATTTTTGAAAGTACAAAAATAAATTTTTAATTTTATTCTTGTTTTAATTTAATTATATCAGTTTCATTTTCTTCTTTGTATTCGTTCTCTTCATTTGAGTCATTTATTATTACAAACTGGCACTTTCTATCTTTATCGCTATATTCAGAAGAATGAGTAGAACCATATCCTATATATCTAAGTCTTTCCTTATCTATACCTTTATATATTAATCTATCAAATATTGCTTTAGCTCTGTTTTCAGATAAAAGTATATTGTAATTAAAATCTCCGATGCTGTCGCTATGTCCTTCAATTATTAGATTAATATCTTGATTATTGTTTAAATACTGACAAATTTCATTTATACCTTCATCATATTCATTTTTCAATTCATAAGAATCAAAATCAAAAGATATTATATTAGCAGTAATAAGAATTTCATTATCATCTTGCTGTATAACTTCAGTTTGTTTTATAATTTGAGGTTTTTCTTCTTCTAATGCATCATTATTTGTAAGTTCTTCTTTTTTTGTTTCCTCTTTTACTTCTTCAATTATTTGTGCCTGAGTATTTGTATATTCTTCTTTTTCTATTATAGAATCTGCTACAGTTGTAATATCATCTTCCTGCGTATATGTTTTTGAGGCTGTTTTTGTAGCCTGACTATTATCATTATAAAGCACGGCATGAAGCTGCTTGCTGAAAGCTAATACTACAACATGTTTATCATTAGTAGAACATGAAATTACCAAAATTGATATAAAGATTAAAGTTAAAATTTTGTTTATCATAATAACCTTCTTAAATATAATATTATCTTATGGTAAACCTAGCTCCTAGAAGTACCTCATGAGCATCATGGAAACCAAACCCTAATAGGTATCTGTATCCCAAATCTACAGCAAACCAATCAAGTATATTATACGCTAAACCTGCATTAATTCCAAATGCAAAAGAACTTCTAGTAATAAGAGCTTTTCCTATAGTATCGGTATAGTTATGATACATTTGATATAATCTGTTTCCAAAAGATAGCCCAAAATATATACTCATATTAGGAACTCTATTATAAAGAGCTCTTGTACTAAGAGTATCTAATTCATTGTTTTTTACAAAAAATATATTTATATCATAATATATGCTTGCCATAATACTTTGCATCCAAGTTTCTTGTTTATCAATTACGCCTTGGAACATATATTCAATATCAATTCTTAAAGGCACCAATCTAGTTTTTCTGAATAAATCATATCCTACAGCAAAACCGCCGCCTATATAATTATTTTTTTCAAGAAAAGGAAGCTTTCCTAATTCCAATTTATTGGTTTTATTAAGAGCCTCATGTTTGAAATTAATTTTAGGGGCTATATAAACACCTGAGAAAATTGCTGCTGAGAGATTTTTATTTGAAAAGGCAACAATAAAAAATAATAATACAATCACTAATCGTTTCATATAACAACCCTTTTATTTTAAATAAACAAAATTTTTTCTAAATAAATTATTAGTATTAAAAATACCATTATTGAATAAACTATTATTTAAATAATTATTCATACCTAAATAACTGTTATTTAAATTAGAATAACTATTAAAATTATATCTGCCTTTCTCTCCTGAATGAGTTTGAGGAGGATATGCAGGCATCTGAACATTTTGTACAGGCATTATAATCATAGTTCCTGTTCGACATGAAGCAAGTGCAATTGATAGTAATAATAATAAAGCTATTTTTTTCATAATTATCATTTCCTAAGATCCGGTATTGGGAATCTTGCTGCTATAGCAAATTCATGTGATAAAACATTATCTAAACCATATAATATTCTGTATCCAAAATCCAAATTAAGGAAACTAGTAACATATATGTCAACTCCCACAGCACCTCCAATTGCAAATGTAGGACTAGGTACTGTTACAGTAGCTTTAACTCTTCCATTTTCTTCAAACCATCTATCATAAGTGTTTGCATTTATTTTAGTACCCATTAAAAGCCCTAAATATAAAGACATTAAAGGAGTTCTGCTATATATTTCCTCAGCTGTAACAGTTCTCAATTCACTTTTTTTAATGTGATATATATGCATGCTGTAATAAGCGGCTGCTAATATAGAATGTTGGGATTGTTTAACTATGTTTGCTGTATGATAGTTTCCAGTCATACCATCTTTGAAAGTATACTCTAATTCTAATCTCAAAGGTATGTTTCTTTGGTATCTATAGAAGTCAAATCCTGTAGAAAATCCAGCTCCTAGATAATTATTCATTATGCTCTGACTTTTCTGATTTTTGAAGCCAGAATCATTGAAATTATATACAATTTTAGGTGCTATATAAAATGCATCTATTATTGGAAACAGAGATGAACTCATAAAGCAAGTTATTATTGATACTAATAAAATTTTTTTCATACTAAAAACCTTACAAAACATTATCAATTATTAAAAAGATATACCTATGGCTAATCTAGGAAGAGGTATGAATCTTATACCTGGTGTGAAAGAATAACCTATATCAAGTAGAGATATATCTATAAAAGGACGAACTTCCCAATCATTACCCATTTGAGAAAATAAATCTATTCTAAATCCCATTTCTCCTGATATATAAAAGTCATAAACAGTAGTAGATTTATATCTTGTACTTCCGTCATTTCTTAACTCTTTACCATTAACTATAAATGTTGTCATACCAACTTTAGGAAGAAGGAAAAAACCGTTAGGAGTATCGCTTTTGTTGAAGTAAAATCTTACACCTATAGAAGCAGGTATAGCTATTGTGCTTCCATTATAAAATTTACTTATAGTACCTGAATTTATAATATTACCTGCACCATCCCTTACAGGCTCTGAATAATCACCATAATGAGTATCAAAAGCATAAAAACCTAATGTAGCATCTATTGACTGTTTAGGGAGATAAGTATAATTATATGTTAGTCTTATTCCAAATTTACCATCATAAAATTTACCGCTTGCTCCTTCTTGTGTTTTAAATATTAATTCTGTGATAAGCGGCATAGTACCCATAGAAAATAATGTAGTACCAAAATCTATCCCTAAAGAATGCTTTAAATAATTTTGAGCATTAACTATATTTGCTGATGTAAAAATTAGTACAGATATAAAAATTATAATTTTCTTTATATTCATAATTCAAACCCATTAAAATCTTAAACTAAATCCAATTCTAGGAAATAATGCAAATCTTATATTTGCAAGATATTTTGCCCAATCTGGGAAACTGTTCCAAGCAGGTATATTGAATGCGGAGAAACCAGCAGTCAAAGAAGTAACGCCTCCTGTTACAGTATTATATACATTTCCAGTCCAAGGTCTTACATAATATCCTACCTCAAGAATTGCTATATCTATAGTTGGTTTTACTCTCCATTCCTTAGTAGGGAATAATTCTATATTCCAACCCAACTCATAAGAAATATATAAAGCAGCATCATGAACTTTATGTTCTGTTTTTATACCTGTAAGTCCATTTTCTGTAGATACAGTATAAAAGAATGCATCTATTCCAAAACGAAATGCATTATAGAACTGTCTTTTAGGTCCGTAAAATTTTACTCCGAAAGTAACCGGCATAAATATAAATGATGCATTGAAAGTTGTATCTTTACCAACAACTCCAGCATAATTTCCTTGTCCTAATGCTTCCAACAATTTTCCAGCATTTTCTTTTGTTATAGTCAAATTATAAGTACTTGAATAAAGCCCTATTCCTGTTTCCAAAGCTATTTGATTATGAACAAATAATGAATATGAAATAGCAGGTATATACCAAGCAGAACCTTTGGCATCAGCATAATCAAAATATTTATTTATATCCCCTAAATCCATTCCAATTAATCCGCTTAAATTTGCTGCATTATTCACAATTGTATTAAATAGTAATGGATAAAAAACAGCACCGCCCGGATTTAAGTTAACGCTTATCATTTGTCTTCCCTTAATCCAGCTGTAATCTTCGCCTGTTACTTCTGTAGAAAGAGGAAGTCCTTTAGCAGAAGCATAGGCGCTAAAACAAAATAGATAATAATATACAAATTTTTTTCATAATAAGAACCGATATATTTTATTTAATAGCTTCTCCGGCAGTGAATCCGCCTTGAGAATTTTTTAATATATTTTCAATTTCAGCTTTTTTATCAGCAGGTAAATTAGTACCTTTTAATATTTCATCAGAATTGCTTAAATCTATTTTATCAGCACCATTATCTATAACAGCACTTATTAAATTTCCAACAACAGCTTCTCCTCCTTCATCATCAAGAATATCAAGTATAGCATCTACTGCTTTTTTAGCTTCATCATTCATTTTTACAACATAAAGTTCATTTCCAGCAGGAGCAGCCATTATATATCCGCCATTACTATCTTTATATACTCCTCCTATACCTAGTACAGGTTCTTCAAAAGTATAATTTCCGTTTAAACCAGTACTTCCGCTAATATTAAGTGTATTTCCATTTGCAGATGCTCCAGCCCAATTTCCGCTTTGCATTTTTGAAAGTATCAAGTCTGCTCCAGGTTTAGTAACTTTTACCCCATAATCTTTTGTACATGAAATTATTAATAGAATAGATACAATTGAAATAATAGATAGTGTTTTCATAGCATATTTCCATAAATTAAAATATTTTTATATTATAAATCACTAAGTAAAATATTACAATTTTTAATTATAGATTTTTATATATTTTTTTTGTATTTTTTTACATTTTTATTATTTTTTTTAAGTTTTTTTAAAAAAAATTAGATATATATTTTACATTTTTATTTTTTTAGATTACGAACTTTATAATGTATGTTAATTTTATTAAATTTACATTTGAATTTGTTTTAAATGAAAAATAAAATATATATTTTTTCTAATTTTTCTGAAGTAATAAAATTTTTTATGTATATATTTGTATAATAGTGATTCTTTTATAATTGAATTTTTATAAGATTAAAAATATTATGTATTAGAATTTTGTATTATTTCATGCTTTTTTGTTTTTCTTTTTTGTCTATTATAGATCTGCTTGCTAATTCGTCTTTTATATCATTAATAGTTATACCTTTTTCCACCATTAAAACTAAACTATGATAAAGCAAATCTGACAATTCATATATAGTTTCTTTATTGCTGTCATTTTTAGCACCTATTATAACTTCTGTGCATTCTTCACCAACTTTTTTTAATATTTTATCTATTCCGCTATTAAATAAATAAGTTGTATATGATCCTTCTGTTTGATTAATTTTTCTGCCCTCTATAAGTTTATAAAGTTTATCAATAGAAAAGTATTTGTAATCTTCTTTTGAATACACTTCATTAAAGAAACAAGATTCGCTTCCTGTATGACAAGCAGGTCCGTCTTTTATAACTTCTATAACTAAAGCATCATTATCGCAATCACTTTTTATTGATTGTATATGCTGATAATTTCCAGATGTTTCACCCTTTCTCCATAATTCTTGTCTGCTTCTGCTGTAGAAACAAGTTTTTTCTTCTTTGATGCTTATTTCAAGACTTTCTTTGTTCATATATGCTAGGGTTAAAACTTCTTTTGTATAATAATCTATAACTATGGTTGGTATTAAACCTTTATCATCGAATTTTAATTTTGATATTTCGTTTTGATTTATATTGTTCATAAATAATTCCTAAAATATTATTGATAGTAATTATGCTATAAATATAATTTTTTTGCAATATTTTATATTGAATTATATTGTATTTAATTAAGATTTTAGATTTCGTTTTTATAATTTGAAAATATATATAATTTATTAAAAAAAATGTTATATTTAATTATATAATTAATTTGATTTTTTAAACTTTTTTATTTTTTAAGATAGAAAATCAAAAAAATCTAAAAAAATATAATAATTACAAAGTGATAAAATTATAAGTATTTATTAGCGACTAATAATAAGAAAATATTAGTGAAAATATTAAAAAATAGTAAAAAAACTATTAAAAACTATTGATTTTTTTGTATAGTTGCTTTATAATGCTCTCA
The DNA here is from genome assembly GCF_001049755.1 of Brachyspira suanatina. NCBI lineage: Bacteria > Pseudomonadati > Spirochaetota > Spirochaetia > Brachyspirales > Brachyspiraceae > Brachyspira > Brachyspira suanatina. The sequence goes on from NZ_CVLB01000001.1 coordinate 208,185, forward strand.
CTTTCATAAAAGCGATTAAAGCGTATAGTATGGTTTTCTCACTATTAATTAGGTTTTAATACTATAATTGCTCAGTTGATATATACTGTTTCGTGTTTGAAGTTTTATTAAGATAAAAATATTAATGTTGTCATTCATTGAAAAATGGATTGGCTTGTAAAAAAAATAAAGAATTAGAGGTTTTGTATTTTATGCCTACAATTAATCAATTAGTAAGAAAAGGTCGCAAGCGTATAATAAACAAGACAAAATCGCCTGCATTAATGAAATGTCCGCAAAGAGAAGGGGTTTGTACTCGTGTAACAACAACTACACCAAAAAAACCTAACTCAGCTATGCGTAAAATTGCTCGTGTAAGAGTAACTAACGGTATGGAAGTAACAGCTTATATTCCTGGTATAGACCATACATTACAGGAACACAACCGTGTACTTATAAGAGGCGGAAGGGTTAAAGACTTACCTGGTTGTCGTTATCACATAGTTCGCGGAAGCCGTGAAGCTACAGGTGTAGAAAAGAGAATGAAAGCTAGAAGTAAATATGGTACTAAAAAACCAAAGGCTTAATGGAGTAAAATAATATGGCTAGAAGAAGAAGAGCACAAACTAGAAAAATAGATGCTGATCCAATTTATGGAAGCGTTGTTATTAGTAAATTTATAAATAAGCTAATGTATGACGGTAAAAAAAGCAAAGCTGAAAATATATTTTATAAAGCTATGGATTTAGTTAAAGAAAAAACAGGTAAAGATGGTTTAGAAGCTTTTAATGAAGCTATAGAAAATATTAAGCCTCGTGTAGAAGTAAAGTCAAGAAGAGTTGGCGGTTCTACATATCAGGTTCCTGTTGATGTAAGGCCAGACAGACAAAATTCTTTAGCATTCACATGGCTTATAGATGCTTCAAGAAAAAGAGGCGGAAGAAGCATGATTGAACGTTTATCAAATGAAATAGTAGATGCTATAGATGGTAAAGGTCAGGCAGTTGCTAAGAGAGATACAGTTCATAGAATGGCTGAAGGTAACAAAGCATTCGCACACTTTAGGTGGTAGTTTTTAAGGAGAATATTTAAGTGGCACGTCAAATTTCATTAGAAAATACACGTAATATTGGTATTATGGCTCACATCGATGCTGGTAAGACTACTTTAAGTGAGCGTATATTATTCTTTACAGGTAAAACACATAGATTAGGTGAGGTTCATGAAGGTGCAGCTGAAATGGACTGGATGGAACAGGAAAGAGAAAGAGGTATTACAATTACTTCTGCTGCAACAACTTGTTTTTGGAATGGTCATAGAATCAATTTGATAGACACTCCGGGACACGTTGACTTTACTGCTGAGGTAGAAAGATCTTTGAGAGTATTAGATAGTGCAGTAGGTGTTTTCTGTTCAGTAGGAGGCGTTCAACCTCAGAGTGAAACAGTTTGGAGACAAGCAAGTAACTATAAAATCCCTAGAGCTATTTTTGTTAATAAAATGGATAGAATAGGTGCTAATTTCTATGCTGTTTTAGATCAAACTAGAGAAAGATTAAAAGCTAACAGTCACCCTGTAGTTATACCTATAGGTGCAGAAAGTAATTTCGAGGGTGTTGTTGACTTAGTAAATATGAAAGAGATAATTTGGGTTTCTGAAGACGGCATGAAAATGGAAGAGAGAGAAATCAGACCTGAATTAAAAGAAAAAGCAGAAGAATATAGAAATTCTTTATTAGAAGCAATCGTTGAATATGATGATGATGCTATGAATAAGTTCTTTGAAGGTGAGGAAATTGATGTTCCAACTATAAAAAGACTTATAAGAACAGCTACATTAACAGCTGATTTCTTCCCAATGTTCTGCGGTACAGCATTCAAAAACAAAGGTATTCAAGTATTAATAAATGGTGTTGTTGATTATTTACCATCTCCTATAGATAAACCTGAAGTAGAAGGTACTGATTTAGATGGTAATGTTATAAAAAGAAAAATTGCTGATGATGAAAAATTCAGTGCATTAGCATTCAAAATAATGACAGACCCACACGTTGGAAAAATAGCATTCTTAAGAGTTTATTCTGGAATATTAGAATCTGGTTCTTATGTTCTTAATGCTACAAAAGGTAAAAGAGAGCGTATCGGAAGAATACTTCAGATGCATGCTAATAAAAGAGAAGAAATTGAACAGGTATATGCTGGTGATATAGCAGCAGCAGTAGGGCTTAAAGATACTACAACAGGTGATACATTATGTCCTGAAAATGCTCCTATTATCTTGGAATCAATCAACTTCCCAGAGCCAGTAATTAACGTTGCTATAGAGCCTAAAACAAAAGGCGATAGAGATAAAATGTCAGTTGCTTTATCAAGACTTGCTGAAGAAGATCCAACATTCAGAGTTAGCTTTGATGAAGAAACAGGTCAGACAATCATCGCAGGTATGGGTGAGCTTCACTTAGAAATCATCTGTGATAGAATGAAAAGAGAATACAAAGTTGAGGCAAATGTTGGTCGTCCTCAAGTATCTTATAGAGAAGGTATCAAGAAAACAGTTGAGGTACAAGGTAAATTCGTACGTCAATCAGGCGGTAAAGGTCAGTACGGTGATGTATGGCTAAGAATCGGACCTAATGAACCTAATGGTGGATTCAAATTCAACAATGAAATAGTTGGAGGAGCAGTACCAAGAGAATATATACCAGCTGTAGAAAAAGGCTGTGTAGAATCTATGAATACAGGTGTTCTTGCTAACTATCCGATGCTTGACGTTGTAGTATCAGCATTTGACGGTTCATTCCACCCAGTAGATTCATCAGAAATGGCATTCAAAATTGCTGCTTCTATGGGATTCAAAGACGGATGTAAAAAAGCAGATCCTTATTTGTTAGAGCCTATGATGACAGTAGAAGTTGTAACTCCTGAAGATTATATGGGTGATATAATAGGTGACTTGGCTTCAAGAAGAGGACAGGTTCACGGATTTACAGATAAATCTGGTTATAAATCTATCAATGCTACAGTACCTCTTGCAGAGATGTTCGGTTATACAACAAGTATAAGAAACGTATCTCAAGGTAGAGCTAGCTATACAATGCAGTTCTCACATTATGAGGAAGTGCCTAAAAACGTAGCAGAAGAGATAATCGGTGCTAGAATGGGTAATAATAAGTAAGTAAGTAACTAATAAAATATTAGTATTAAAATAAAAAACAAATTTCATAAAGGATAAAATAATTGGAGGATTAAAATGGCTAAAGGAACTTACGAAGGTAATAAAACACACGTAAACGTTGGTACTATTGGACACGTTGACCATGGTAAAACAACATTAACATCAGCAATAACAGCAGTATCATCTGCTATGTTCCCAGCAACAGTACAGAAAGTTGCTTATGACTCAGTAGCAAAAGCTTCTGAAAGTCAAGGTAGAAGAGACCCAACAAAAATATTAACAATCGCAACATCACACGTAGAATACGAATCTGACAACAGACACTACGCACACGTAGACTGTCCAGGTCACGCTGACTACATTAAAAACATGATTACAGGTGCTGCTCAGATGGACGGTGCTATCTTAGTAGTATCAGCAGAAGACGGTGTAATGCCACAAACAAAAGAACACGTACTTCTTTCTAGACAAGTAGGTGTAAACTACATCGTTGTATTCTTAAACAAATGTGATAAATTAGATGACCCAGAAATGGCTGAAATAGTAGAAGCAGAAGTAATAGACGTATTAGACCACTATGGTTTTGATGGTTCTAAAACTCCTATCATTAGAGGTTCTGCAATCAAAGCTATTCAAGCAATTGAAGCTGGAAAAGATCCTAGAACTGATCCAGATTGTAAATGTATATTAGACTTATTAAATGCATTAGATACATATATTCCAGATCCAGTACGTGAAGTAGATAAAGACTTCTTAATGTCAATCGAAGACGTATACTCAATTCCTGGAAGAGGTACAGTTGTTACAGGAAGAATTGAAAGAGGTAAAATTGAGAAAGGTAACGAAGTTGAAATCGTTGGTATCAGACCTACTCAAAAAACAACTTGTACTGGTGTAGAAATGTTCAAGAAAGAAGTTGTTGGTATAGCTGGTTATAACGTTGGATGTCTTTTAAGAGGTATTGAACGTAAAGCAGTAGAAAGAGGACAGGTATTGGCTAAACCAGGTACAATCACACCTCACAAAAAATTCGAAGCTGAAGTTTATATCTTGAAAAAAGAAGAAGGCGGAAGACACAGCGGTTTCGTAAGCGGTTACAGACCACAAATGTACTTCAGAACAACAGACGTAACAGGAGTAATCAACTTAGCAGAAGGTGCACAAATGATTATGCCTGGTGACAATGCTAACTTAACTATCGAACTTATCACTCCAATCGCTATGGAAGAAAAACAAAGATTCGCTATACGTGAAGGTGGTAAAACAGTAGGTAACGGTGTTGTAACAAAAATATTAGAATAATTTAGAGCGAAATAAAAGGGTATACCTTTTAATAAAAGATATACCCTTTAATAAATTAAGAGAAAGCGAGTAATTCAAGCTATGAAAGAACAGAAAATACGAGTTAAACTAAAAGCCTTTGATATTGAGCTTATTGATCAATCAGCTCAGTCTATAGTAGCTAGTGTAAAGAAAACAGGTGCTAGAGTATCAGGACCTATACCATTGCCTACAAGTATACGTAAGGTAACAGTAATAAGAAGTCCGCATGTAAACATTAAGTCAAGAGAACAATTTGAGATGCGCATATATAAAAGATTAATAGATATCTTTGATGTAACACCTCAGACAACAGAGTCTCTTAAGAAATTGGCGCTTCCAGCTGGGGTTGATGTTCAGCTTAAATAAGCGTTTAATTAAAAAATATTAAAGATAAAGCTTTACTACGTTTTATCTGTAATAGTTTGAAACATTAAAAAGTAGTAAGTAAAATCATTATAGAGGATTCGCCGATGGTAGGAATAATTGGCAAAAAATTGGGTATGACAACAGTTTTCGATGAGACTGGTAATGCTATAGCAGTAACAGTTGTAGAGGCTGGACCATGCACAGTTATGCAGATAAGAGATAATGAGAAAGATGGCTACAGTGCTATTCAATTAGGCTACGGTGCCGTAAAAGAAAAGCATTTAAAAAAGCCTCAGATAGGTCAATTTAAAAAAGCAAATTTAGAGCCTAAGAAATATTTAAAAGAGTTCAGAATGGACGATGCTAGTTCTTACACAGTAGGTCAAGAGCTTAAAGCAGATATATTTCAAGCAGGCGATTTTATAGATGTTAGTTCTTTGAGTAAAGGTAGAGGTTTTGCCGGCGTAATGAAAAGACATAATTATGACGGCGGTCCTATGAGCCATGGTTCTAACTTTAGAAGAAGAGCAGGTTCTATAGGTTGTAACAGCTACCCTGCAAGAGTATGGAAAGGTAAAGGTATGCCTGGACATATGGGTAATACTTTGACTACTATACAAAACTTAAAAGTAGTTGAAATAAGACCAGATGATAATTTGATTATGATAAAAGGTGCTATACCAGGTGCTATAAATAGCATAGTGAAATTAACATCAGCAGTAAAGAAACGTAATAAGAAGAAAAACTCAATGAATTAATAGAGTGAAATAATAACAGGATGATAAAATGGAAGTAGTAATACTAAATGAAAATGGAGATAGCGTAGGCAATTTAGAGATTGTTGACGAGATATTTAAATCAGAAGTTAACAATAATCTACTTTACGAAGCAATCAAAAATGAATTAGCTAACAGACGTCAGGGAACTCACTCTACAAAAACAAGAGCAGAAGTTTCAGGAGGCGGTAAAAAGCCTTGGAGACAAAAAGTCACAGGAAGAGCTAGAGCAGGTTCTACTAGATCCCCAATTTGGGTAGGCGGTGGTAAAACACATACTCCTAAGCCTAGAGATTATAGCTACAGATTGCCAAAGAAAATGAAACGTAAGGCTCTATTGTCTGTTTTATCTTTAAAATATGGAAGCAATGTTCTTAAAGTTTTTGAGGATTTTACATTTGACGCTCCAAAAACAAAAAGAATGGCTAGTTTTATAAGTAAGGTTAAAGAACCAAATACAAGAAAGGTGGCATTTGTAGTAGGTAAAGATGAATCTTTAGGAGATAATTATAATAAATTATTATTATCTTTAAGAAACATCAAAGATTTAAAGCTTGTAAATGCAGACAGTATGTCTATACATCCTTTATTTTATGCTGATGAGGTATATTTTACTAAAACAGCTTTATCTAAATTAAATGCTAGAATTAAGGGTTAAAAAATATGAGCATGTATTCACTTTTAATTGAGCCTATACTTACAGAAAAAAGTAATATGCTTAGAACTGAGCCTAGAGGAACAGAGAAGCGTTATTATGTATTTAAAGTAAGACAGGACGCTAATAAGACAGAATTAAAGAAAGCGGTTGAAAAAATATTTAATGTACATCCGCTAGATTGTAAGATAATAAATGTTAAGCCTAAGAAGAAAAATCGCAGAATGAGCAGACGCGGATATACACGCAGCTATAAAAAAGCGATAATAGTTCTTGACGGCAAAGAATCAATAGATATAGTAAAATAATGAGGGATACCGATGGCTATTAAGAAATTTAAACCGACAACACCAAGTTTGCGTTATCGTACAGTAGTAGATTTTTCGGATATTACAACAAATGAGCCTTGTAAATCATTAGTATGCGGAAAAAAACGTATAAGCGGACGCGGTTCAAATGGTCGTATAACTATGCGTCGTCGCGGAGGCGGACATAAAAAACTATTTAGATTTGTAGATTTTAGAAGAGATAAACATGATGTAGAAGCTAAAGTAGTTTCTATAGAGTATGATCCTAACAGAACAGCTCGTATAGCTTTACTACACTACACAGATGGCGAGAAAAGATACATAATATGGCCATTGGGACTTAATGTAGGCGATAGAGTAGTAAGCGGTGAAAATGCAAAAGTTAAAATTGGATGCAGTTTACCATTGAAAAAAATTCCATTAGGTACTATAATACATAACATTGAAATAACTCCTGGAAAAGGCGGTCAGCTTGTTAGAGCAGCAGGAGGTGGTGCTCAAATCACAGCTAAATCAGGCGGTTATTGTGTAATAAGACTTCGTTCAGGCGAAGAAAGAAGAATACTAGAGAATTGTTATGCTACTATAGGTCAGATTGGAAATTTAGATCATTTCAATACTACAGACGGTAAAGCTGGAACTACTAGACATAAAGGTAGAAGACCTAAAGTAAGAGGTGTTGTAATGAACCCAGTAGATCACCCACACGGCGGTGGTGAAGGTAAAAGCGGACAGGGTAACCCACATCCGGTTTCACCTACAGGTGTACCTACTAAGGGATACAAGACTAGAAAGAAACACAAGTATTCTGACAGATTAATAATCAAGAGAAGAGGGGGTAAGAAATAATGTCTCGCTCTATTAAAAAAGGACCTTTTGTAGATAAGAATCTTTTTAAGAAGATACAAGCTGGAGATAATAAGCATCAAATAAAAACTTATAGCCGTGCTTCAACAATTATTCCAGAAATGATAGGTTTTACTATAAATGTTCATAACGGAAAAACATTTGTAGCAGTTTATATACAAGAAAATATGATAGGTCATAAATTAGGCGAATTTGCACCAACAAGAAAATTTATATCTCATGCCGGTGCCGCTAAAGTAGGTAAGAAATAAGGATTTAGACTATGGATTATAAAGTAAAGGTACGTTATTTACGCATTGGTCGCAGAAAAGTAGCAAGACTGCTTCCTTTTGTTAAAGGTGAGTATGTTAACCATGCTATATCTAATCTAGCAACAATGCCTCAGATGTCATCAGTAGTTCTAAGAAAGGCTATTAAGAGCGGAATAGCTAATGCTATATTCCAATCAAGAAATATCAATCCAGATACATTATGGGTAAAAACTGCTTATGTTGATAAAGCACCTACTCTTAAAAGAATACGTGCAGCAAGCAGAGGTAGTGCTGATCCAATATTAAAAAGACTTTCACATATTACTATAATTTTAAGTGATGATAAAAAACCTGAAAAGAAAAAATTAAAAGCTAAGAGTGCTAAAACAGAAGAAGCACCTAAAGCAGCGGAGGTATAAACTATGGGTCAAAAGGTTAGTCCAATAGGCTTAAGACTCGGAATTAACAAAACTTGGTCTAGTAAATGGTTTGAAGATAGCAGAACTTATGCAGACAGTTTGCATGAAGATTTATCTATCAGACGCTATATAATGAATTATTATTATAAAACATTAAAAGAAGAACAAAAGAAAATCGGCGGAAAAAAAGAGTCTTTTGACCCTGCTATATCTGATATACAAATAGTACGTTTCCCAGATAGAATAAATATTTTCATCTCTACTGCAAGAGCAGGAGTTGTAATAGGTCCTAAAGGACAGAGAGTTGAAACTGTAAAAACAACTGTTCAAAAAATGGTTAAAAAACCAGTTCATTTCTCTATTACAGAAATCAGAGATGCAGAGTTAGATGCTAATTTAGCAGCACAAAGCGTAGCTCGTCAATTAGAAATGCGTGTTGCTTTCAGAAGAGCTATGAAAAGTGTTATAACTCAGGCTATGAAGAAAGGTGCTAAAGGTATAAAAGTTATGTGTTCTGGTCGTTTAGCAGGTGCTGATATTGCTAGAACAGAACAATATAAAAATGGTTCAGTACCATTACATACATTGAGAGCTAATATAGATTATGGCACTGCAGAAGCACTTACTACATTCGGTATTATCGGAATAAAAGTGTGGATCTATAAGGGTGAAATTCTTGATAAGAAAGAACATAAACAAGATGATGCAGGTAAAGTTATCAGTGCCAAAGGAGATAGATAATGTTACAACCATCAAGAATGAAATATCGTAAACATCATAGAGGCAGAATGAAAGGCAAATCTAAGAGAGGAAGTAATTTGACTTTCGGAGATTATGGTCTTATGGCATTAGAGCCTGTATGGCTTACAGATAGACAAATTGAGGCTGCACGTATTGCTATATCAAGACATGTTAAGCGTGTAGGTAAAATGTGGATAAAAGTATTTCCTGATAAGCCTTATACTAAAAAACCTGCTGAAACTAGAATGGGTAAAGGTAAAGGTAACGTTGAATATTGGGTAGCTGTAGTTAAGCCTGGAAAAGTAATATTTGAAATAGCAGGTGTTCCAGAAGAATTAGCTCAATCAGCTTTCAGACTAGCTGGTTTCAAGCTCCCTATCAAAACTAAGTTCATTAAGAGGGAGGCTATATAATGGCTAAGAACACTAAAGATTATAAGTCATTAGGTTTAGAAGAGCTTAAAGGTGAACTTCTAAAATTAGAAAAAGAATATCAAGAGCATAGATTTGAAAAAGTAGTTGGTGATGCTAGACAAACTCATCAATTAAAGAAAGCTCGTAAAGATATAGCTAGAGTTAAGACATTTATTCGTCAGCATGAACTTGGCATAAAAAAATAGTGAGGTATTACTGTGGAAAGCAAAGCAAAAAAATATAAAAGAGTACTTGAGGGAATTGTAGTTTCTGATAAAATGGATAAAACTATAGTTGTTAAAGTAGAAAGCAAGCAGAAACACCCGCTTTATGGTAAAACTATTAGTAAAAATAAAAGATATAAAGCTCATGATGAAAAAAATGAATGTCATGAAGGCGATTTAGTAAGAGTGATAGAGTGCAGACCTCTTAGTAAAGATAAAAAATTCAGATTAACAAAAATAATCAAGAAAGCAGAGCGTATAGAAAAAGATTCTATAGACAGCGATGTAGAGAATGTTTTAAAACGTGAAAAACATGCTCCAGAAGCAGCAGTTTCTTCACAGGTTGAAGGAGAGTAAGAACTATGATACAAGTACCAAGCACTCTTAATGTAGCTGATAATACAGGCGTTAAAAAGTTAAAATGTATTAAGGTATTAGGCGGAAGCAGACGCAGATATGCTACTTTAGGTGATGTAATTATCTGTTCTGTAACAGATATAATACCTACTTGCTCTATAGAAAAAGGTAAAGTAGTAAAAGCTGTAATAGTAAGAGTAAAAAAAGAAGTTAGACGCCCTGACGGTTCATATATTCGTTTCGACGAGAATGCTGCTGTTATAGTAGATGATAAGAAAGAGCCACGCGGTAAACGTATATTCGGACCTGTAGCTCGTGAACTTAGAGACAGAGGCTTTATGAAGATAGTATCACTTGCACCAGAGGTAATATAATTATGATAAAGAAACAAGATTTAAGTAAGACAAAATACAAAGTAAAAAAAGGCGATACTGTTGAGGTAATAGCTGGAGAGCAAAGCGGAGAACGCGGAGAGGTATTGTCTGTAGATAGAACAAGAGGCAGAGTTTTAGTAAAAAACATCAATATGGTTAAAAAAACTATGCCTAAAAGCCAAGAGAATCAAAAAGGCGGAATAGTTGAGAAAGAAGCTTCAATACATATATCCAATGTAATGGTAGTAAACAAAGCAGGAAAAGCTACTAGAGTTGGAAGAAAAGAAGTAGACGGTAAACTAAAAAGATATGCCAAAAAATCAGGCGAAGTTCTTGATAAGTAAGTAGGAGAAAATAAATTATGTCAGTATTGAAAGATAGGTATGAAAACGAGATTAAACAGTCTCTTCTAAAAGATATGAATTTAAGCTCTACTATGGCTATCCCTAAAATAGAAAAAATCATAATCAATATGGGAGTAACTCAGGCTGTAACAGACAAAAAATATGTTGATTCTGCTGTAGAAGAACTAAGCCAAATAGCAGGACAGAGAGCTGTTGTAACAAGAGCTAAAAAGTCTATAGCTAACTTCAAATTAAGACAAGGTATGCCTATAGGCTGCAGAGTAACTTTAAGAGGCGAAAGAATGTATGACTTCTTAGAGAGATTAATATTCATAGCATTACCAAGAGTAAGAGACTTCCAAGGTATTCCTAGAAGAGGTTTCGATGGTAATGGTAATTACAACTTAGGAATAAAAGAACATACTATATTCCCAGAAATAAGTTTTGATAAAACAGATGCCGTAAAAGGCTTAAATATAACAATAGTAACTACTGCAGATAATGACGATATGGCACGCACTTTATTAGAAAGAGTTGGTTTGCCATTCCGTGCAGCACCTAAAAGTCAGGAGAATAAATAATGGCTAGATTGGCACTTAAAGTTAAAGCTACAAAAAAACAAAAATATAAAACAAGACAATATAATCGTTGCCCAATATGCGGCAGACCTCGTGCTTATATAAGACAGTACAAGATGTGCAGAATATGTTTTAGAGATTTAGCAAATAAAGGTTTGATACCGGGCGTAACTAAGTCTAGTTGGTAATTTAAGGAGAATATGAATGAGTGTACATGATCCAATAGCAGATGCTTTAACTATAATAAGAAATGGTTGTAGAGCAAAAAAAGAGTCTGTTACTATACCTTTTTCTACAAAAATGGAAAATATACTTGCAATTTTAAAGAAAGAAGGTTATATTAATGACTTCAAAAAAGTAGAAGTAAAAGATAAAAATTTCTTCCGCATAGAAATAGATTTGAAATATTATGAGGGAAGTTCAGTAATAGAAGGAATTCAAAGAGTATCAACTCCAGGTTTAAGAGTTTATACATCAGTAGATACTATACCTCAAGTAAAAAACGGTTTCGGTATATCTGTAATATCTACAAGTAAAGGTGTAATGACAGATAAAGAGGCTAGAAAAGAAAAAGTTGGCGGCGAAGTTTTATGCTACGTTTGGTAATAAATTATTAAGAGGGTATTAATAATGAGTAGATTAGCAAATAAACCTATAGCGATACCTCAAGGCGTTGAAGTTAAGATAGACGGACATAAAGTAATCGTAAAAGGTAAAAGAGGGGAGTTGACAAGAGAGTTTTTTGATTATATAATATTTGAACTCGAAAATAATTCTCTTTGGGTTAAACCTCCTAAGATTGAAAGTACTGACGAGAAAGCTATTAAAGAAAATAAAGCTAAGTACTCTGCACAATTAGGTTTAGTGTGGAAGCTTATTTCTAATATGATAGAAGGCGTTACTAACGGATATAAAAAAGTTCTTCAATTAGAAGGTACAGGTTATCGTTCTAATGTTCAAGGAGATACTATAACATTGCAATTAGGTTTTTCTAGTGATGTTAAAATGAAAATACCAGAAGGTATTAAAGTAACAGTAGAAAAAGATACTAAAATCATTATTGAAGGCAATGATAAAGAACAAGTAGGCGAGCTTGCTATGAATATCAAAAAGAAAAGACCTGTTGAGCCTTATAAAGGTAAAGGTGTTAGATTTGACGGCGAGCATGTAAAATATAAAGAAAGTAAAAAAGCTGCTAAGTAAGGGGTTTTTTATGAGTTTAAGAGAAAAGATTAAAGCTCAACGCGAAAGAAGAAAAAGAAGTATACGTATAAAAATAGAAGGAAGCTCAGAGCGTCCAAGACTTACAGTTCATAAAAGTCTTAAATATGTATCTGCTCAAATAATAGATGATAGTAAAGGTATCACTTTAGCATCAGCATCTTCTCAAGAAAAAGATTTAAAAAGCGGTAAGAATGTGGATATAGCTAAAGAAATAGGTAAAGTTTTAGCTACTAGAGCAAAAGAGAAAAATATAAGTGAAGTTGTATTTGATAGAAACGGATATATATATCATGGAAAAATAAAATCCCTAGCTGACGGTGCTCGTGAAGCAGGATTGAAATTTTAAGGAGTATTACCTTGGCACACGATATAAATAACAACGAAGAAAAAAGTATGTATGAAGAGCGTCTAATAACTTTAAACAGAGTAGCTAAAGTTATGAAAGGCGGAAGACGTTTTAGATTTGCCGCTTTAATGGTTTTAGGCGATAAAAATGGTCATGTTGGTTTAGGTTACGGTAAAGCAAACGAAGTACCAGATGCTATAAGAAAAGCTATAGAGCAAGCTAAGAAAAACATGATAGAAGTTAACTTAAAAGGTGAAACTATACCTCATAATACAGTTGGTGTATTTAGAAGCAGCAGAATAGTTATGAAACCAGCTTCTAAAGGTACAGGAGTTATTTCTGGAGGTCCTGCTCGTGCAGTATTGGAATTAGCAGGAGTTAAAAACATTCTTTCTAAATCTTTAGGAAATAACAACTCTATGAACCTAGCTAAAGCTACTTTTGAAGGTTTAAAATCTTTGAAAACAGTAGAGTATATGGCTAATAAAAGAGGTGTAAGTATAGATCAAATTTATGGGAGGGTAGAATAATGGCTAAAGTTGTAATAACATTAGTAAAATCTCCTATAGGCTATGAGAAATCTCAAAGAGCTACAGTTGTAGCTTTGGGTTTCAAAAAGGGCAAAAGAGTTGTAGAAAAAGAAGCAACTCCTCAAATAAATGGAATGATAAATAAAATATCACATCTTCTTAAAGTAGAGTATAAGTGAGGTTCTTAAAAATGGCACAAGAAAATAAAAAAATATTAAGAGCTCCTAAGGGATCTAGTAAAAAACGTCATAGAGTAGGACGTGGACAAGGTTCTGGTTGGGGCTGTACAGCAGGCAGAGGTGATAAAGGTGCTCAGTCTCGTGCCGGTTACAGCAGAAGAGCTGGTTTTGAAGGCGGACAAATGCCTTTACATAGAAGAATTCCAAAAAGCGGATTCACTAATGCAGCTTTCAAAAAATGTGTAAATATTATTAATGTTGGTGATTTAGATTCTATAGGCGGTAATGAAATCACAAGAGAAACTTTACTTCAAATGGGTTTCTTATCATCTAAGAGAGATTATATTAAACTTCTTTCTATGGGTGAAGTAAAAAATGCTGTTACTATAACAGTTGATATGGCTAGTAAAAAAGCTATAGAAAAAATAGAGAAATCTGGCGGTAAAGTTGTAATACATGAACGCAAAAAATATATTAGAAAAAAAGAAGATAAAAAGTCTTAAGGTAGATTATAATGTTTAAATCGTTTGCTAATATATTTAGAGTACAAGAATTAAGAAGCAGAATCTTATTTACTGTTATTGCTATATTAGTTTATAGAATAGGAAGCCATATTCCAACACCTGGTATAGATCCTACAGCTCTTTTAGGTTTTTTGTCCTCATCTCAAGGTGGAGGAGGACTTTTAACTATAATGGATTTATTTTCAGGTGGTGCTTTATTTAGATTTTCTATATTAGCGCTTGGTATTATGCCTTATATTTCTGCTTCAATTATAATGCAGCTTCTTGGTGTAGTTATTCCTGCTTTGGAAAGAATGCAAAAAGAAGGTGAGAGCGGTCGTAAAAAAATAAATCAGTATGTTAGATATCTAACTCTTGTTCTTTGTATAGTACAATCTGCAGCTATGGCTAGCTGGATTCAGAGTATAAATGAAGGTGCTATGATATTTATGAATCCTGGTATAGGTTTCATACTTCTAGTGGTTGTAACAGCTACTGCTGGTACCATGTTCTTGATGTGGCTAGGTGACCAGATTACAGAACGCGGCCTTGGTAACGGTATATCTGTTATAATCTTTGCTGGAATTGTTGCTCGTATTCCTGCTGGGGTTTATGATGTTATACAAAAGAGAGAAAGTGAATATTTGAATTCTTTAGTAATAGTTCTTTTCTTTATAATTTTCGCAATAGTAATATTCTGTGTAGTTTATGAAGAAAGCGGACAAAGAAGAATTCCTGTTCAGTATGCTAAAAGAGTTGTAGGCAGAAAAGTATTCGGAGCTCAATCAACTCATATACCTTTCAAAATCAACCCATCCGGTGTAATTCCTATAATATTTGCTTCAGCTTTAATGGCAATTCCTGCTCAAATAGCTAGCTTAACTAGAGGAGTTCAATGGAGATGGCTTGATGCATTGCTTAGATTCTTCTCTTATGGAAGTTGGGCATACATAATTCTTTATTGTTTATTAGTTATAATGTTTGCCTATGTTTATACATCAGTACAGTTCAATCCTGATGATATAGCTGAGAATCTTAAAAAGTCCGGCGGTTTTATACCAGGTTACAGACCAGGTACTCAAACTGCAGAATATTTAAAGACAGTATTAAGCAGAATAACTATAGGCGGTTCAATATTCTTAGCAGCAATAGCAGTATTTCCAGATTTAATGTCTAAGATTCCTATATTTGCTCCTTTCAGAGGTACAAATAATTCGCTTGTTTATTTGATGGGTGGAACATCAGTAATGATTAGTGTAAGTGTTGCTGTTGAGTTATTAAAACAAATAGAGTCTTATTTGCAAATGCATAACTATGACGGTATATTAAAGAAATCTAAGGTGAGAAGGTAATAATATGGCTGAAAGAGAAACTATAGAAGTAGAGGGTACTGTAGTAGAGCCTCTTCCAAATGCTACTTTTAGAGTAGAGTTAGAGAATGGTCATAAGATATTGGCTCATATATCAGGCAAAATGCGTATGAATTTTATCCGCATACTTCCTGGAGATAAAGTAACTATAGAAATGTCTCCCTATGATTTAACAAAGGGTAGAATAATTTATCGTTATAAGTAATAAATTAAATGGAGATTAGTTACAATGAAAGTAAAAAGTTCTATAAAAAAACGTTGTAATGACTGCCAAATAGTGAAGAGAAAAGGCGTCGTTAGAGTTATATGTAAGAAAAACCCAAGACATAAACAAAAACAGAAGTAATTAATTTAAGGAGATAATTAATATGGCACGCTTAATGGGTGTTGAAATAAGAAATAATAAAAGAATAGAAATAGCCCTTACTGATATATATGGTATAGGACGTACTCTTGCTCATGTTATTTGTGATAAAGCTAATATAGATTATTCTATTAAAGCTAAAGATTTAACAGATGCACAAATTACTGCTTTAAGAGATGCTATAGAAGCCACTACTAAAGTAGAAGGTGATTTACGTACAGAGCTTTATAATAATATAAAACGTTTGAAAGACATTCACTCATACCGCGGAATGCGTCATATTAAGAGGCTTCCTGTACATGGTCAACGCACTCGTACAAACTCTCGTAATGCTAGAGGTGGCGGTGCTAGAAAAGCTATTGCTGGTAAGAAAAAAGCACCAGGTAAAAAATAATTAATGGGGGATAATAGTGGCTACTCAAAAAGGTAAAAAAACTCTAAAAGATAAAAAAATTAAAAAAGATAGAAAAGTTGAAGCTTTTGGTATAGTACATATAAAGGCTAGCTTTAATAATACAATAGTTACTATAACTGATAGAAATGGTGACACTTTATCATGGGCTAGTGCAGGTTTAGATGGAGATTACAAAAGTAGTAAAAAATCTACACCTTTTGCAGCACAAGTTGCTAGTGAAAAAGCATCTAAAAAAGCTTATGAAATGGGTGTGAGAGAAGTAGAAGTTTACGTTAAAGGTCCTGGAATGGGAAGAGAAAGCTCAATAAGAGCAGTTGAAGCTTCAGGTCTTAAAGTTAAACTTATTAAGGACGTTACTCCAATGCCTCATAATGGCTGCCGTCCTAGAAAAAGAAGAAGAATATAATAGTTAATTAAGAATTGTATTGATAATAGGAGATAAATAATTATGGCAAGATATAGAGATGCTAGTTGCAGATTATGTCGCCGCGAAAAAATGAAACTTATGTTGAAAGGCGATAGATGTCTTACTGCTAAATGTGCTATAACAAAAAAGAGAGATGTACCTGGTCCTGCTAACCGTAAAATGAAACAGTTATCAGAATATGGTATTCAGATGAGAGAAAAACAGAAAGTTAAACGTATTTACGGCGTTTTAGAAAAACAATTTAGAAATTATTATCATGAGGCTATTCGTGTAGCTGGTGTATCCGGTGAAAACTTACTTAGATTATTAGAGCTTCGTTTGGATAATGTTGTTTACAGGCTTGGACTTGCTAAAAGCAGAAATCAAGCTAGACAATTTGTAGCTCATGGTTTTATATCTGTTAATGGTAAAAGAATGACAATTCCTTCTTATTGTGTTAAAGTAGGTGATAAAGTTTCTTTCACTGAAAGAGGTAACGCAGTAGCTGAAGTAAAAACTATAGTGGAAGGTTTAAAAAGTGAGTATGTTCCTGCTTGGTTAAGTTTAGATCTTTCTAATAAGACAGGTGAAATCGTAACTTTACCTATAAGAGAGCATATAGAGTATCCTATTAATGAACAGCTCATCATTGAGTATTATTCTAAGTAATGGAACTCTTTTATAAGGGGTATTTTAAGAATGGCATTAAAAGAAATATTAGAATCTATTAGACATCCTCATAGAGTTACTTTTGAAAAGAAGGATTTAACTCCTACTTATGGTAAATTTATAGCTCAGCCTTTTGAGAGAGGATATGCGGTAACAGTTGGTAATGCTTTAAGAAGAGTACTATTATCTTCTATACCTGGTTATGCTATCACTACTATAAAAATTGATGGTGTTAGCAATGAATTTGAAAATGTTCCTGGAATGAAAGAGGACACAATCGTTATGATTATGCACCTTAAAAATGTAGTAGTTTCTCTTCCTCCTCATATGGATACTAAAACTATTCATATGAAAAAAGAAGGTCCATGTGTTATCACTGCTGGAGATTTAGTGGCTGATGATACTGAAGCTCAAGTGCATAATCCTGACTATTATATAGCTACAATCGCTGAGGGATATACTTTTGAGATGGATATTCAAATTGAAGGCGGATACAGCTATGTACCTGCTGAAATGAATATTGAATTATTAGAAGATATTAATGCTATAGCTATAGATGCTATTTATTCTCCTATTGTAAGTGTAAAATATAATGTTGATCCTATCAGAGTGGGTCAGCGTATAGATTATGGTAAACTTACTCTTGAGATAGAAACTAAGGGTAATATAGCTCCTGATAAGGCTTTATCCCAAGCTGCTAAAATTTTAAGAGATAATTTAAAGCATTTTATGGATCCTGAAGAGGCTAATGGAGATGATGAAAAAATAGAAGAAACTCCTAAAGATTCTGTGCTTGATTCTCTTAAAGGTAAACATATTGAAGAGGTAGAATTCTCTGTTAGAACTGCTAATTTCTTAATGGCTTCTGATCTTAAAACTTTAGATAAAGTTGCAGTAAAAACTGATGCTGATTTATTAAGATTAATCGGTGCTAATGAAATGATCATCGAAGAAATTAAGGAAAAGCTAGCTGAGTATAATGCTCATCTTGGTATGAGAGGATAAGAGAATAATATAAAAGTTAATAAACTTTCAAGGATAGTAAAATGAGACATAGAGTTACAGTAAAAAAATTTAATAGAACAAGTGCACATAAAAAAGCTATGCTTTCTAATATGCTTACTTCTCTTTTCAAATATGAAAAAATAGAGACTACTAAAGAAAAAGGTAGAGCTATTAAGCAATTAGCTGATAAAACAATATATAAAGCTAAAGTTGATAATGTTCATAATAGAAGAACTATAGCAAAGTATATTAAAGATAAAGATGTACTTGCTAAACTTTTTAAAGATATAGCTCCTAGATATGCTGGTAAAAACGGCGGTTATGTAAGAAAAATTTTATCATACAAGAGATTCGGTGATGCTGCTGACATGTGTGTTGTTATGCTTTGCGAATCTGACAGCAGTTCTGCTAAAACTGAAAATAAATAAATTAAAAATAAATTAAATCAAGTTTATAAATCTAATATAAGCTAATTAAGATAAATATTATCATGTAGTTATAGCGAGTATTCGCTATAACTTGTTATGATTATTATTTATCGGAGGAATTATTATGCCTTTTCCAACTAAAAAACGTGTGAAAGTATCTAATGAAAATGAGGAAATTGAAGTATCACCTGCACAGCCAAAAAAAGTTGTTAGAAAAAAGGTTGTAAAGCAGGTTATTGCAGAAGCTAATGAAGAAAATACAAATAATTCAGAAATTGTACAGGAAAAAGATGAATTTGATAAAGAAATAGAAAATAATGATGAAGTAAAAGAAATAAAAAGACCTCATGATATACTTTATATTAGTAAATTAAGTGTTTTAACTTTTGAGGAATTATTAGAATTTGCTGAGTCTTATGGTATAAAGAAAGACACTAGTAATAATATAAGACGTCAGGAACTTATGCATGCTATATTAAAGGCACAGATTGCTCTAGAGGGAAAAATAGTTGCTGAAGGCACTTTAGAAACTTTACAAGATGGTTTTGGTTTTTTACGTTCTAAAAATAGCAATTATTTGGTTGGACCTGATGATATATATATTTCTCCTGCTCAAATAAGACTTTTTGGACTGAGAACTGGTGATTTAATTACAGGAGAAGTGAGACCTCCTAAAGATAATGCAGGAGAGAAATTTTTTGCTTTACTTAGAATAGAAACTGTTAATGGTGAGGAACCTAATAATCTATATAAAAGACCTCATTTTGATAAATTAACTCCTATTTTCCCTAATGAACGTATAGATTTGGAGTTCGCTCCTAATAAAATCTCTACTCGTATCATCAATCTTGTTTCACCTATAGGTAAAGGTCAAAGAGGATTAATCGTTGCACCTCCTAAAGCTGGTAAAACTATGATGCTTCAGGAAATTGCTAATGCTATATGTAAAAATTATCCTGATATTAAACTTTTCATTCTTCTTATAGATGAACGTCCTGAAGAAGTTACCGATATGAAAAGACAAGTACCTGAAGCTGAAGTTATAGCTTCTACTTTTGATGAAACTCCTGATAAACATTGTCAGGTTTCTGAAATGGTATTAGAAAAAGCTAAGAGATTAGTTGAAAATAAACATGATGTTGTTATTATATTAGACTCTATTACTAGACTTTCAAGAGCCTACAACTTAGTAGTTCCTGCAAGCGGTAAGGTATTAACAGGCGGTGTTGATTCCAATGCTTTGCATAAACCAAAAAGATTCTTTGGTGCTGCTCGTAATATAGAAGAGGGTGGATCTCTTACTATTATTGCTTCTGCTTTAGTTGATACAGGAAGTAAGATGGATGATTATATTTATGAGGAGTTCAAAGGCACTGGTAATATGGAGCTTCATTTAGATAGAAAACTTGCTAATAGAAGACTTTTCCCTGCTATTGATATTGATTCTTCTTCTACTAGAAGAGAGGATTTACTTCTTACTGAAGAAGAAAAAAATAAAATGTGGGCATTGAGAAAATATATGCAGTCTCAAGGTATAGATGAAGATCAATTAATAGAAACTGTTGTTGATAAAATGAATTCTACTAAAGATAATGCAGAATTTTTAAAATTATTAAATTCATAAATTATTTTTTAGGATTTTATCAATATGCCAAAGAACTCTGAAGATGAAGAAAGAAGATTATTTGAATTCTATTTGGAGCATGGATATCTTCCTGATGAGTTTAATAATAAAAAAGAAAATATAAAAAAAGAATTTAATAAAGATAAAGTTCATAAAGAAAATAATATTAATAAAGAAATTCAAATTGATTATAAAGAAGAATTAGCCTACACAAAAGAAGATGAAGAAATGTTTTTAAGTGCAATTGAGAATCTCGATTGCACTAATCATTCTAAAAAATCAATTCATGACAGAAGAGTTAATACTAAATTCAAGCCTAATATAAAAAATGCTATTCCAAAAGATAGATTAGATCTGCATGGACTTACAAGTGAAAGAGCTTTAATAGAAATTAAACATTTTATTTATGAATGCAAAAAAAATAAAATAAGCCCAATACTAATAATACATGGTAAAGGTTTCGGAAGTGAGAATAGAATACCTGTTTTAAAAAATCTAGTTGAATATTATTTAGCTACAGAAGGAAAAAATTATATAAAATTTTCTTCTGATGCTCCTATAAATCTTGGAGGAAGTGGTGCTAAAATAATTTATTTGGATATATAATATTTTATTTGTTGACTTATTTTAAATCCCCCCTATATGTTTTTTGTTTAATTTAGAATATTTAATTAATTTTCTTTTTCTAGTTTATTTTGAAATTATAACTGCCCACCCAAAGTTTAATTATATTTTTATCTTATCACCGAACGCAGAACAAAGTTATGAATATAGATGTATTAATAATAGCAAATTAATAATGTATAAAGTTTAATCAACCGTGCGTTAAATATATTTTTAAATTTAAAAACAAATTGTGTGGGTTTTCATTTTCTAAATAAATTAAAAATACAAATTGATTTTTATATTAAGAGTAAAATCATTAAAGAATAAAGAGCGGGGGAATGTGAGTGAATTTTAAAACTTTAATATTTATTATATACCACAAGAGAGAATTGTTTTTTGATAGGAAGTATTAATTTTGAATGAGTTTTATGATTTTCATCGTATATTTGTAAATGATTATGCGGTTCTAAAGTTTGATTAAATAATCTTAAATCGCATAATGCAAGTCCGAATCCTGCACTTTCTGTATTATCTAATTGCTCCATAAAAAATTTTTCTACTAAATTATTTTTATAATATTCTTTAAAAGTTAATCTCTTAGAGTCTATTCTTGTTCTGCTTATCATTGTAAGAGGAGCATCATTTATTATTTCAAATTCTATATTATTTTTATTAAATCTCACTACTAATGTTATGGTAAGTTTGCTATTGCATAATAATAATTTTGAGTATTTATTTTCATCAATTTCAATATTATTGTCAATATCTTTTATAAGTTTATTTTCTAATTTTATAAATTCTTTTAATTGTTTTATAGTTTCTTCATCTTTTAATATATTAGAATATTCACTCATTATATCATAATCATTGAAATATTCTTCATTTTTTATTTTTTCTATAAAATCTGGAAATTTTTCTATTAAAGTATTAATTGTAATAGTATGAAGATATCTAGC
The DNA here is from genome assembly GCF_001049755.1 of Brachyspira suanatina. Taxonomy (NCBI): domain Bacteria; kingdom Pseudomonadati; phylum Spirochaetota; class Spirochaetia; order Brachyspirales; family Brachyspiraceae; genus Brachyspira; species Brachyspira suanatina. Next base: position 229,959 of record NZ_CVLB01000001.1, read on the forward strand.
TTTTATAGCATTTGAGATAAGCTCCATTATAATATAATGTGCATCATTTGTATATTTACTTATATTATACTTTTTTAATATTTCTTCTAAAATGAAATTTATCCTTTGTTTAGAAGAATTATCAAGCCAAGTAATATTAAATTTAATAGGTTCTTTTTTATGGTTTTTAATATATTTTTTTATTTCTTCTATATCAGTTTTGGAATCTATCATGAATTTATAATCTCTTTTGCTATACGTTCTAGCACATTTTTTTCACCCAAAGTTTCTCTTACTCTAAGCAAATTATTACTAACTTTTTTGTAGTATTCTTTATCAGTTAAATATTTTATAATATGACTTGTAATAGCATTTGGATTGCAGTCATTTTGTAAAAGCTCGGGTGCAGCTTCTTCATTAAGTAAAACATTAGGCATACCAACATATTTTATATTTGTAAGCAGTTTACCAAGAAAAAAAGTTATGTATGATATTTTATAACATATAACCATAGGTTTTCCATAGCATGCTGCTAAAAGGCTAGCAGTACCGCTTGACATTATTAATGCATCAGAATAAGAATAAACATAATCTTTATCATCACCGCATAATAAAGAATATGAAACATTTTCTAATAAATTTTTATAATTATCTAGAATTTTTTCTATAGGTTCTTTATATTCAGGATATGCTATAGGTATTACAAATCTTATATTTGAAGAAAGCATATCATTGAGCATCTTCATAGATTTTATAAATACAGGAGCTAATTTTTTTATTTCTTGATTTCTGCTTCCAAACAAAACTCCAACAGTATATTCTTTTTTAGGCATATTTAATTCAGGAACATTTTTATTATAGTCCAAATCGGCAAATGGATGTCCGCTATAAATAACATCACATCCAAATTTTTTATATACTTCATAATCAAATAGAAAAGGAGTAATTATTTTTTTTGCAGAAAGGAGTCTTTTAGCATTCCAAGCCCCCCATATACCAACATGCGGGGGAAAATAATACATATATGGTATATTATTAGCTTTACAATATTTTGCTAATAGTAAGTTTACACCTTGATTATCTACAAGAAGCATAATATCAACTTTATTGTTTTTTAAATATTCTTTTAATCTGTTAAAAGCACCAAGATTTTTGAATGCTACTTTAGGATTAGCTCCTTCAAATATGCCTATAGTTGATAAAGTAGACATATCTGACAATATATTTACATTAGCTTTTTGCATTTCAACACCGCCAAATCCATCTAATATGATGTTAGGATCTAACTCTTTTATTTTTCTTGCTAATAAGGCACCTTGAATGTCGCCTGAAACTTCTCCTGTGGCTATAAATATTCTCATAATTTATTTTATTTATTAAACAGTTTTTCTAGGAGTTATTCCTCTTCTAGCTTTGGATATAAACTCTACAATATCTCTAGCTATTGGATTTAAAGAAGTATCGTTTAAATATGTATCTAAAAATTCTTGTTTTGTTTTATTCCAATTGAACCACATATCATAAGCCTTTTCAGCTTGGGAAATTTGCTCTGAAGTAAATCCAGCTCTTCTCATACCTACTAAATTAAGCTTATATATAATTGCTTCACCTGCATGAGCAGTTAATGCAAATGGAAGTATATCCCTTCCTACGGCAGACATACCGCTTATCATAGCATACTGACCTATAGCACAGAACTGATGTACTACACAATTTCCAGATATGAATGCCCCTTTTTCAACTCTTACATGTCCTGCTACTAAAGCACCGTTACATATTATAACATTATCATTTATTTCACAGTCATGAGCGACATGCCCAGTAGCCATTATATAGCAGTTATTTTTTATGATAGTTTTAGCATTTTCTTTAGATGCTCTATGAAGATTGGCAAATTCTCTAATTTCATTTCCATCACCTATTTCAAGGAAACTCACTGTTTTTCTATCAAAATGTATATCTTGAGGAAGATTTCCTATAACAGCATGATCATGTATTATATTATTTTTACCTATTGTTGTATATTCTTTTATTACAGAATGTGCTCCGATAGTTGTATTTTCTCCTATACTAACTTCACCTTCTATAATAGCATAAGGTCCAATTTCTGCATTATCTGCTATTTTGGCAGAATCAGAAATTATAGCAGTTGGATGTATATTATTTGACATTTACTTTCCTTATTTTATTTAAGCTAATTATTTATCTATTTTCATAGCTTCTTTATCAACTAAAAATAAACCTAAATCACCAGAGCAAGCTAATTTATCATTAACTTTTACTTCCCCATGAGTTTTAAGTAGATTATTACTGAATGCTTCAACAGTAACAAACATATCCATAACATCTCCAGGTATTACAGGATTTTTAAACTTAACATTATCTATTTTAGCAAAGAACATGAATTTTTTATCATATTCATCAGGCTTTAAAATTTTTGTATAGCAATAAATACCAGAAGTCTGAGCTAATGCTTCAATCATTAAAACACCAGGCATAATAGGACTTTCTGGAAAATGTCCTGTAAATTGAGGTTCATTAAAAGTTACATTTTTTATTGCATGTATTTTTCCTTCTTCAACGCTTTCTACTCTATCAACTAGTAAGAAAGGGTATCTATGAGGTAATAATTCCATTATTTTATTTATATTAATTTTTTCCATTTTCTAATTAATCCTTAAATTAAGTATTAAAAGTATATTATATAGAATTTTATTATATCATATAATAGTAAAGTTACAAGCATAAAAATAAGTTTAAAATCTTAATGGATATAGTTTTATGTATTTAAAATAAAAAATGATTCTAAATTATAAGAATACCTTATAAAAGATCATTTTAATGTACTTTTAATCTAGCTTTCCTATATCACAATAAAAAATCTTTTCATTACTACTGGCTATAAAAATATTATAACTTTAGTTATAATATTTTTGTCATTTATATCTTTATCTCTCAATTTTTCAGTATAAAAGTATTTAATATCGTTCATATTTTCGTATATTTTTCATACAATAGTCTTTTATATTCATTATCATTTATTAAATCATTTTTATTTATATCAAATAATTCTATAAAAGATTTAATATATTATATTGAATCTTTTTATTCCGTACTTTTGTATTATTTAGTAGCAAGTGAATCAGCTTATTTTTATCTAAAACAGGATATGAACCTAGACTTTCTTATGAATTTTAATTTATAAAACATTTTATTATGCTTCCTAACATGTGTTAATTCATGTTCAATTGCAAATGGAAAACATTTCTGATCTTCAAATGTATCGTATACAAATATTGTTTTATAATATAATAAATCTGTTCCGCATACAGGCATGGATCTAAAAATACATGGTATAAATTATTTAGTTCCATATCAATTTTTGATGAAAAATAATTTGATGGATTAGAAGCATCTTTAAAAGTAGCTTTTATTATATTGTCTTTTGTTTATTCTTTATTAGAAGTTATTAAATCATTTTGAGATAATAAATTTTTTATTTTTCTATTTCTAAATCTAAATAATTCATTTTTATATTTTTTTATTAATTAATATTTACTCTTATTATATTTTATCAAAATTTATATATGTTTAGTAAATAAATATAAATCTAATCCTATTTATACATAGTATTATAAAATTCAACATTAACTATATGGGTAACATCAATACTTTATTTTAAATAAAATATAATCTCGTTTTCCTACATTACCAATAAAAAAATCTCGCCAAAATGTGCTGACAACTAAAGTTATCAGCACCTCAATTTTTTATAGTAGAATTGCACATACTGAGTAGGGTATCGAGAAAGCTTTTTTAAGACTTTATAAACTCTTCACATTAATATGTATTTTACATCTTAATGTCAAAGAACTTGTTCTCAGTATAATACATTTTTTTGTTTTGCAAATTATATTGTATGTTTATATTAAATAAAAATTCTTCTAAAATTGTATATTTATAATGTATATTATTGATTTTATAATTTTTATTTATATACTAAAATTATTATATGTAAATTGTGGAGATAATATGTCAGTTCATAAAATTCCATATATTAAAGATATTTATTATTTTATAAGAGATGGTAAAAGTAGTTATAAAGTAAAAAATTATTAACTATACTAACAACATTTATATATAGAAAATAGTGCATTTAATAAAGATTCTAATAATGAAAAAAAGTTGGAAGAAAAAATTAGTAAGTCAATATATAGAACACAATTTGAAACTGTATTTAAATTAAAATATTCAAAATTGGAATGTGCAAGATTAAAATGTGCTAAATTAAATTCCAAAGATTGCTAGTATGTGATAAAAGAGAAAAAGATAAAGAAGATAAAAAAAGATAATTTTTATAGAGAGGATAAAGAGAATTTACAAAAAGTTATAGATACTTCATATCAACAAGCTATTTGTTTTATTATGGATTTTAGAAATATTCTTATACATAAAAATGTAAGAAATGATCACTTTGATCATTGTCAATTTAAAGAATTTAATGGAGAATTGTTTAATTTCCTTAAATTATGTTTGGATAATGAAATAAATTTAAATGCTCGATATATAGAAAAGATTAAAAATGAGAATCCAGAACTATCTTTACAAAAATATAAAGACAAAGATTTATATATAAAAGAAGCATTAAATGTAGACTTTTCTGAAATGGAAACTTCATTCAAAAATGTGCCTTTTGTATATGCTTTAATGATTATCTCCATGTTTACAGAAAAAAAGAATATCAAAGAAATATTGGATTTAATAAAATTGAGAGCTTATATTAAGGAATTGATTTTATCCTTTTCATTAAGAGTAGGATATAAAACTCTTGTACCGAGCGTAGAATTTGATGATGATAAACTTTATTTAAATCAAATAAAATTAAAAGAGAAATTTAATAGTGAAGTATTCAATGAATTTGGAAGAATAAAGAAAACTATAAAAGATTTTGCAGATGAATCTAATACCGACAATAAAACTAATGATTTGGAAGATATTATAAGAAATGATAAAGCAAATAAATTGATAGAAATAAAAAAAGATAAAATAGATAAAAATGAAAAGATCAATGAAAAAATAAAAGAAAAGGAAAAAATAGAAAATTCTAAAGAAGAAATAGAAAGATCTTTAATCAATGTATTTAGAAATGAAGATATATTTATGAAAGAGGCTTTAAATTTTACTACTGAATATGGTAAATTAGGAAATTTAAAAAGCTCTTTTTTTGAAGATACTTGGTCTATAGTTGGAAATGCTGCTATATGGGCAGTACCTATCTATAAAATAGTTTATAATGATATTGAGAAGAAAAATATAGATATGATAAAATACAGTATTAATAAATATAATCTTACAGCTTTACTTACATATATAATGATCTCTGATGATGTAATATTTTATAATTTACAGCAGACAGCATCATTTTCTTATATAAAAAAAGAATGTAAAAATGATAATAAAAAATACAAAGTAATATTATTAGAATATATTTTAAAGGAAAAAGTAAGTAAATATAGTGTATATCAAAAAACTAAATTTTGTGTAAGAGTTATAAGAAGGAAAATAGTTAAAAATCAGCATATACATCAAAGAGACAGCATTGTTTTTCATGAAAAGTTAATGATGATTATATCAAAACTCTATAAGGTTAATAATAATATTTCTTATGGGGCAATTAAAAAAGTGTTTGATTTTGTTCATATAAATATTCCTAAACATATGGAAGATATATTAAAAATAAAAACTCTTGATGGTATTACAGATGAGCGCATAAAACTTACTGTGAAATTTGCAGAGAATAAGAAAAATATAGAAAAGAAGCCTAAAGATGAAACTAATGTTTTATATAAAAGTTGGAGTAAATATGCTTTTTCTCCTAATTATTCTATGAACAAAGATAAAAATGACTATTATAAAGACACAGATGATAGAATTTATAAGGCTTTGAGATGGGATAATATAAAAGAAAATTTGTTTTCAAAAGAATTTGATGATTATAAAACTGGAAAATATGATTTATTATCTATATTATTAAAATATTTCAAAACTAAAAATTATACTATCCCTGTAATTGTTAGTTTTTATGAGGAATATAAATATAAAAATAAAATAAAAAAATTTAGAGATAATGAAATAAGAAATATATTCTCTCAGGAGATGGTTCTTGCATTAATTTCTCAGAAATATTCTAATTTGATTGTACATAAAAATAAAAAACTAGGAAAAAATGTACCTATTATTTTTCAGTATAATAAAAATGGTAAAGGTATTTTTGATTTAGTTTGTATATTAAAAACACATATTAGAATTAATATTAGAGATTACTATAAAAAAGATGTTAGAAATGCATTGGAATGGCTTCTTGATCCGCAAATAATAAATAAATCATCAATGAAAAAAGAGGATTTGTATCTTTCCATATCTAATTCTATAGAGGCATTTAATATTATAGTTCAAGATAATGTTTTGAAAAAATTTATTAATCCTACAATTAGTGAATTAAAAGAAGGAGAAGAATTAGATAGAGTAAAAGTTAAAGAGTTGGTTTGTATATTGATGTGGGCTGCTAAAGAGTTTTTATATTTTGTATGTGCTATATGGTTGCATTTAATTTATAAATGTCATAAAGCCGATGGGATTAAATATATAATAACAAAAAATGGATATGTAGAGTTCGAAGATTTAGTCGATTTTAATAATAATAAAATGACTCCAAATATAGGAGAACTATAAAAGATGTCAGGAATATGATTTATCATATGAGAGAAAGACTATGCGTATAAAACTGCAATTGATTATAAGAGAAATGTATTGAAAGTTTTAGGACTAAAAGATATTTATAAATCTTATAATGATATAAGTTAAAGGAGTAATAATGCTAAAGAATAATACAAATATCATAACTTTTAAAGATGTTTTTAATGGATTAGGTAATAATTATAAAGAAAACTTAATTGAATTAATTAATAGTATCAATAATGATTATATAAAAAGTAAAATTTCTATCAAAGAAGAAAAGGAAGAAAATATTTTTAACTATAATATAGCTAATCTTAATAATAATGAGATTACTTATATAAAAAATTATATAAATCTATGTTTAAATAATTGTAATGATATAAAAGATGCATCTTTTGTGAGGCAGTATATAGATAAAGTTTTTAAATTTAAGATAAAAAATAATAATGAAGATTTTCCATTTTTATATTTGCTTTTATTGTTGAAATTATATTCTGATGATTATAAAAGTTTATATATATTTATGAACAATATTGGGATATATTATGATATTATCAAATTGATATTTTTTGATATAGAAGTATATGATATTTATATAGATGAAAGTGGTAATATAGATTATGATAAGGAAGAAAAAAAACTTTTTGTTGTAGGAGGGTATTATACTAAAAATATTAGATATGATGATTGGGAAAAGGAAACTAAAGCAGAATTAAAAAGACTTTCAGAAAAATATTCAATTGATGATAATATTATATATCATAGAACAAAAATAGAAGATTTTAATGTTAGAAAATCAATAACAAAAGAAATTTTTAATTTTATAAAAGAAAATAAAGGAAAATTTGTATGTATATATGAAAATAAGCCAAATGGTATTGAGTTTACAAAGCAGTATTATTTAGATTTAGTTTCAAAATTAATAGTTAATACATTAAAGAAAATTTTATCAGATGAAGAGCTAGATTTTGATTCTAAGAAAATACTTCTCATTATACATATTGCTAAGAGAGGAGATAAAGATAACAATGCTTTAGACATATATAATTTTGGAGGTGTTAAGAAGTTTTTGAATTATATTGTTGATAATAAAATAGAGATTGATAAAATAGTTGAAGAATGGGAATCTCATAATGAAGAATACTTTCAAGAAGTTACTAATGTACCTAAATCCGATATAAAATCAAAAGTTTATGAAAGTATAGAAGAATGGAAAATAAAATATTCAGTTACAGATAAAAATATAAATTATGAATTATCCAATCCTTCTGATGCACTAAAAGACAGCACATTAGTTTTTGCTGATTATTTTTGCAATACTTTTTATAACCGCAGCGGTTCAGATTCTAAAGAAATATTTAAAGATTTTGATATATATTTGCAAATTAAGTATAGTTTTTTAGATAAAGATACTATTGATTTTTATTTTTATAAATATGACTATTATACAATATTAAACAGATATATTTTTTATAAGAAGTTAATAAATCAAGAAAATATAACTAAAAGGACAAAAGATTTTGCTGAAAATGGCAGTAAAGAAATATTGCAGTTTTTTAAGAAAGATAATTTAAAGAGAAGAGTAAATTATTTAGTTCATGCTGTAAAAAGTATATTAGATAATTTAGAAATAGAGTCTAATAATGAGTTTAAATATGATAATATATTGGGAAGCTGTGATATATTAATAGATTTGCTCGAAAAAATAAAACAAGATAATTCAAATGATTTTGTATTAAGAAAAATTTATTCTATGATATTTATGATTAATACTGCTAAACTTTCTGTTTATAATCATAGTGATAATACAGAAAAATCTTTGGAAATGGTTAAAACAAATATAGATTATATAAATAATATAGATAATGATAATTTCTTTTTTAGAGAAAAGATACTTTTTGATAATATCAGTACAGTCGCTCAATGGGATTTTTATGAATGTGATTATATTATAAAATATATAAAAAAAGTTTTGGAAGACATTAAGTGTTATGAAAAATTATATATAGATGATATAGCAAGATTATACGGTACGCTTGGACAGACATATATTATTCATTATTATGTTACAGAAAATACTAAAGATTTAGATAAAGCTAAAGAGTGTTTTTTTGAATCTAAAAAGTTATTTAAAGATGATAAAGGAAATACAAGCAGAACATATAGTAATTTAATGCTTTATGCTATAACATCAGGTATGGAAGATGAATTTTTAGATTATCTTTATAAATATATTACAGAAAAAGAAGAAAGTTTTGATAATATTGATTTGTTAATTGAAAAATTAGTTTCTTATATAGATAATAATAATCAGCCTGATAAAAGCGATAAATATTTAATAATAAGGCTATTAAGATATTGCAAAAATTTTGATACAGAATATAGTAAAAAAATAGCTAATATACTTATAGAAAAAAGCAGTAATTTCTATGATGATAAAAAAAGAAAAGAATCTTCAGAGGATGTTGATATAGAAAAAGATTATTGTTTTGTTTACTATAAAATAAAGAAAGAAAAAATTTCTTTGTCAAATAGTTATATATTTGTAGAAAATTTACAAGGATATTTCCAGTATATGAGAAAATTATCTTTATATTTAACAGAGATTTTAACAGGAGATGAAAGCTATTTTGATAAAGCTGTAGATATATTAGAAGAAATGGTTAATATGCAAGATACTAATTATAAAAAAGCATTTGGAAAGTTTTTTGAAGAAAGTGCTAAACCTAATTTAGATAAATATAAATGGGCTTATAATTTAAGTAAAAAATTATATATGTGATATTTTTTATAGAAAATAATTTGACTTATTAAAAAAACTTTATATAATAGAGATATATCATTTCTCTGGTATTTAGTCCCAGAGTTTATTTATTATTTTTTTGACTTTGTTTTTAGGCTTTTTGCTTATAAACAGTATTTTGGAATTAAATGTAATTATATTTAATTCTGTTTATTTTTTAATTTTTATATAAAAGTAATAATTTAAACTTTAATGGGCTAAGTATATCTAGTAAAAAATTATTTATTACAGTTTTAACTCCATTAAAATTTGTTATTATTGCTTAGCTATAATTATGCATTTAATATATAGTATATTTTTTACATTATAAGTATTATTTTTTTATTAAAGTTAATTTTTTTATAGTTTTTTTTAATAATTTATAAATATTATACTTGATATATTTTGTGAATATGCTATTATTAGTTCATAAAATAAAAATATTTAGCTACTGCTAAAGTTTGAAAATATCATTTTTTTATGAATTTGTTTCTTCTATTAATTAGGTAGAAACGGTATTTGTGATTAGGTAATTTCTTAATTACAGTTTGATTGTTTACTGATATTTTTAATTAAACTTAAAGGAGCTAAATATGTCTATTAACTTTTTTTCTAATAAAAGTAATCTCAATACTACTTATTATATAGTGAGTAGTCTATTAATTTGTAACAACACTATTGGTCCTATATTAAAAATAAATAAAAATGTAGAAAAATCTTTTTCAAAGAAGAAATCCATAGAAAAAAACAAATTTTTCATACTATCAAAAAATCATAACATCAAATTTATGGATAAAGTATTTCTAATATAGTGCATCATTTTTTTAAAGTTTTAAATGTTTGTGTATTTTAATTAATTTATTAATTTATGCATACATTAAGGTGTTTTCATAAAAGGAGTTTGTTAGGTATAAAAAATTATTATTAGTGTCATTTTTAGTATAGCTAAATTTGTTATTACCTATTTTATAAAGAAAAATAGATAATAAGTTTACAAGCAATGCTCGCATATTTTTATTAGTAATTTATGCCGGCATAAAGAAATCTATAAAAGGAGAGCAGCTATGAGTAATCCTGTATTAATAGTAAAATTAATTAAAATGGCAGTGGAAGTATTAGAAGAATATTTACTCGGTAAAGATGGAAATAAGTAAATTAAGGAGGTCTTATAATGTTTCTAAAAAATATCATATTAGGTTTAGTCCCTGTTGTATTAAGTATTATAGCAGAGGAAGTATTAAAAACAGTTATTAAAAGATCCTAAGTTTGTAAGCGTGCCTGCATATCTTTTTAAGGTCTGCGCATATTAAGGAAGAAAATGATTATTAATTTATTATTTTTTAGGAGTTTAATTTAATATGATTGATAAAATAAATTATAACAAAACAAATTTAAAAAATATAAGTAGTAAAAATATGGATTATATTGGAAATGATGAATTTATATCAGAGTTAAATTTGAATAAATACAAAAGTGCTTCAGATGAAAAAATAGACATTAATAATCAATATTCAAATTCTATTTCAAATGCAAATAGTAAGAAATATAGTATGAAGCGTGAAGTATTAGATAACAGAATTGATAATTATGATGATGAAATAAATAATACTATTACTAGAAAAGATGGAGGGCTAAAGGAAACAAGCGTATTGAATGAACAGGGTAATGTTTCCGAAACCCATCATAAAGAAACATTCAATATAGATTCAGCAGCTCAGGGAAGAGAAAATAAAACTCATGCTGAAAAAACAAAATATGGAGATCCAACTACTGATATAAGGGTTACAGATGGGGATAATACAAAAGATTATCAATTAAAATATGAAAAAGATCCTAAGTCAAATGTAGACTCTCTTTCAAATCCTAAATATTCAGGTGGCGATAAAGTTGCACCTTCAGATCAGGTTGATGATATAAAAAGAATAGCATCAAATAAAACTAATACAGAAAATAAAGACTATGCACATACTAGTGAAAATACATACGATAGAATTTCAAGTGAAGACGGTAAAGTTAATAGTGATCCATTGACAAGAGATGAAGCTATTGAATTAACAGAAAAAGCAAGAAAAGGAGAGAAAATAGAATATAAATATGCTGATGAAAAAAGAAATATACAATTTCGTAATCAATTACTAAAATCAACGTTATTAGGAGGAGCTTTCGCGGCAGGCGGTGCTTTATTTGGTGAAATAATGAAGTTGATTGACAATGGAGGTAATTTAACAGAAGATGAGTTTATACAAGGATTTTTTAATGTTGTTAGTGCTGGTGTAGATGGAGCTTCTAAAAGTGCACTTGCTGTTAGTCTTCACTATTTAGGAAAAAATATAGGTTCTTCTATACTTTCAAATCCTTATGTAGGAGGAGGAATTGCAGTTGTTACTATAGATACATTAAAGAGCCTTTATAAATTTGCTATAGGTCAAATTAATGATATAGAACTTATTGGAGATGTATCAAAAAATATAATTCAAACTACAACAACTTCTGTAGGAGCTTTTGCAGGTTCCACTTTAGCTTCTTCAATTTCATCATTAGTAATTTCTAATATGACTATGAGTGCGGCCGCTGCAGCAACATTTAGTACTATAGCAACAGTTGTAGGTTCTGTTCTTGGAGGTTTGGCTTTTGGTTTGACAACTGCCTATCTTATAGATTTAGATTCCAAAGCAGGCATTGAAATAGCAAAAAGAGATATAGAAGAAGCATACGAAGAATTTAAGAAAGATAAAAATTTATACCAATTAGTTGATAAAATAGGAACACAAAAAGATTGGGAATTCAGTATTAAAAGTTTGATTCTATTTGGAGGTACATTTGCTCAGATAAGTGAATGCTGTACTAGGAGTCAGGGACTTAAAAATATATCATCTCATTTAGATAAACAGTACAGTTATATAGATGAGGCAGAGAGAAGGGCTATAAATAATATAAAAGAAAAAGCAGCTATTATTGAAGATGATATGAAGCAGAAATTTTATGCTAATGTAAAGCATATGTTTCAAAATGATGTTGTTGAACTTCATAATGACTTAATGAATTTTTTAAATGCAAAAAGAAATATATTGGCTTTAAATGAGAAGAAATATATTAATGAACTCAAATGTATAGATGAAGATAATGCAGCTTTACAGGAAAGAGCTTACAGAGATGAGCTATTTTATGATGAAGTTAATAATTTGATAGAGATGATAGAAAAATCTGATATTGAAGTTAAAGAAAATATTATAGGGGTATTGGCATATATAGCTTCAGAAAAATTTTCTGAGAATTTGAATTCTGATATAAGAGATTTTTATGAACTATTAATTGAAGATAATATAATAAATATTTGATTTATATATTTTATAAAAATAAATAGGAGTTAAATATGATTATAGATTTTTTATTAAATATAATGTGTAAGAAAAAATTAGAAAAACAAAGAGAAAAACTCAAATTAAAAATAGCTGATCTTGAGAATTATAGGGATAGAGCTATACAAAGAGTTAATGAAGTTAAAGAGTATTATAATCAAAGATTGAATGATGTATTTGAGCATTTGTCAAAGTTAGAAATTAATATCAAAAATAATTTTTATAAGATTGTGCATGATGAACTAATTGAAGTTTCTAATATAGTAAAACAGTCTTATGAAATAGTATTTCATATGATTGATTTAGATTGGCAGATAAAAATTTTAACATCAAGAAAGAATAATAAGAAAACAGAAATCACTATTCGTAAAAGAAGTAAAGATGAAGCTGTTAAAATTTTAAAAATATTATTTTCTTCTTACAAAAAAGATGCAAGGCTAAAATGGTTTAATGAAGTTAATGATAATAATATAAAATGCATAGAAGAATTAAATAAATTAAAAACAGAGGACAATAGTGAAGATATAAATATACTTATAGATCTATGTGAAAGAGATTTGATAAACCGCGATCATATAGTAACAATAAAAAAATATATAAATACTGAGGATAAAATATTAAATATGCTTTTAAAAGATGTGGATTCTCTTAATGAGCAAATAAAAAATATAAAAAATAAAGCCATTGATTGTTATATGAGATACAGAGAATTACAAAATCAATATTATGATTTATATAATAGACAAATTGATGATAATAAAATACTTCCTGGTTATCAAGCATTAATTCAACAAAAGGATCAATTAAAAATTATAAAAGGGAATTCGTATAAGAAAGCAGATGATTTCAGCAAGGATTTAAAAAATAGATGCATCAATAGAGAGAAGATAGTAAATTATGAGGATCTTAAATATGAGGAGAAAAAATTATGGGATAATTATAAAGACTATAAAGTATTATTTAAAGACTCTAATGATAATGTTAATTATTACTATGAAACAATAAAATTTCTTATAGAAGAGCGAAAGAAAAGCATTAAGGAGCTTTATACAAAATCTATAATTACACTTAAGCAGGTTAATGAAATGGGTATAACTTATTATAAAAATAATAATTCTGATATAAAGGAGAATTAATATATGATGTATAAAATTAAAGTAAAAAGTAAATATTTAACAGGAATAAATAAAATGATAATTTGGGTTTTGAACAATGATTATCATAGACCTAAGGATATATTTAATATATTAAAAATATTTTACAGTAATACTTTAAAAATATATATACAGAATATGCTTGAGTTAAATTTATTATGCATAAAAAAAGTTAATGGTATAGGAGGCATATATGTAAATAAGAATTTTGATGGGGAGTATTTTTATTTAAATATTGAAGATGATAGTATAAATTTGAATAGTTTGGACAAAAAAGAAAAATGCAAAATAATAAAAAATAATTTGATTAATAAAAGTACTATAAAGGCATTAAGCTTAAAAAATATATCAGTTTGTTATTAAAGGAGATTATTATGACATTTTTAGAATATTTATCAGCTTGGAAAAATTATTTGAATGTATTATCTGATACTATGATAGATGATAAATTACGTATAAAATATTTAAGGCAGATAGAATATATAAAAAAAATAGAGTATGGAATTTTTATGGATGCAAAACTCTTTCAAACTTTGAAAAGAACTTATGATAACAATATTGTATCTGAATCAAAAAAGGAAAATAATATTCATATTGATCCAATACAAGATATATATAAAAAAGGAAGTGGTGTATTTAATATTATAGAGAAAGCAATAAACAGCAAGAAATTATTTTGTTTAATGGGTCCTCCTGGTACAGGAAAAACTACAGCAATTGCTGAGATAATATTACAAACTATGAAAATGAATAGTAAATCTAAAATAGCTATATGCTCTGAAACACATATTGCAGTTGATAATGCTATAGAAAAATTGATATATGAATGCTGTAAAAGAAAATTGAATTATTCTATTATGAGATATGAAGAGTTTAAAGATAAGAGTGATAATTTGGCATATAATGTTTGCTATAATAATTATATAGATCATTGGAAAAAATATGTAGCTTCTAGTTATGATAAAAAGTTTTGTGAGAATTTATTTTTTGAGTTTGAAAGAAATATAGGAAATAAAAAGAGAAATCATAAGTATATTTGTGATAATGTAAGTATATTAGGTATTACATGCAATCAAATTGGAAGATTTAAAATAGAAGAAACTGATGAGGCTTATGATTTAGTTATTATTGATGAAGTATCTAAAAATACTTTACCTGAAATTTTAATGCCTGCTTCTTTTGCTAAAAAGGTAATATTAGTTGGGGATCCTAATCAACTTCCTCCTGTATTTTGCCGTAATGAAATAGAAACTATGAATGAAATAGATATTAATTTGCAAGAAACATTAATAGAAAATTCTTTAGTTGATAGATTATTTAAGAATTCTGATAGAGATACAATGTTCGGTATGCTGGATACTCAATATAGAATGGAAGCAAAGATAGGTGATATTGTAAGCAGATTTTTTTATAATGGAGAATTAAAAAATGCTACAGCATATTGTGATGATGAAAGTATATATTGGATAGATTATCATACAAATGAAAAATTTCCTAATAATTATAGAGGGGAATTATATAATCCTATAGAAATAGATTTAATAAATAATAGTATTGAAAACTTAAATACTAATGCAAATACATCTATAGCAATAATAACACCATATAAGAAACAAAAGTATGAAATTAGAAAAAAAATAAAAAATAATGAAAATCTGAAGCATTTAAATATAAAAATAGATACAATAGATGCTTTTCAGGGTAAAGAAGCTGATATAGTTTATTTTAGCGTTGTTAGAAATACAGGTTCTGCAAAATTCTTTTCTAATATAAAAAGACTTAATGTAGCAATATCAAGAGCAAAAAACAGATTGTATATGGTTGGTATGTCTAAGTATTGTAATAAGGTAGATATATTGAAAAATATTTATTCATTCTCAAAAGTGTGTTAATATAGATCATATAGTCAATCTAACTATTTATTTTTGATAATTAGATTGACTATAATATAAAGTATTAAACATTAGCCATTTTGAAAATATTATAAACATCTTCTTTATTTAAAGCTCTGAAATGTTTAAACTCTAACTTACCATCTTTGATGCATCTTCTTGTTAAATCTTGTAAAACTTCTTCACTTTGTATTCCCACTCCTAATTCCGTAAAGTTGGTAGGCATATTTATTTGCTTGAAATATTCTATAGTTTTTTCTATTCCTTTAAGTCCTGTATCATCATCTATATTCCAAACATTTTTTGAATATTGAATGAATCTTTCTTTTTTGTCTTTTAAACAGTATTTAGCCCAAGGTCCCCACATCACAGAAAGACTTGCTCCATGTGCACAATCAAATTTTGCACTCAATTCATGTCCGAATTTATGTACTATAAAATCGAAAGTAAGTCCTAGTCCTGTTAAAGTATTATGAGATAAACTTCCGCACCACATTAGTTCGCTCATAGCATCATAATCAGTTTTATCTTTCATAGCTATTAAGCCGTTTTTAAAAATAGTTCTTAAAACAGCTTCGGCAATCGCATCTGTTGTTTGATTGTTATCACCATTTACTGAATTTTCACTGTCTCCGAAATATCTATCAAATGTATGCATAAGCATGTCAACTATTCCGCATGCTACTTGATAATAAGGTAATGTAAAAGTTAAGCATGGATTCATTATAGCAAATTTAGGACGATTAAATTCTGTAGGAAGTCCCCTTTTATCAAGAGTTTCTTCATTAGTAAGTACGGCAGAATTGCTTGTTTCACTTCCTGCAGCTGATATGGTAAGAACACATCCTATAGGAAGACTTTTTTCTAAAGTTTTTGATTTTGTCCAAAACTCCCATATATCAGTATCCGGATTAGCTGTACCATGTGCTATTGCTTTAGCAGTATCGATTACGCTTCCTCCTCCTATGCCAAGTATAAAGTCTGATTTAAAAGCTATAGATTTTTTTACCCCTTCTCTAGCATGAGATAATGTAGGATTGGCTTTTACTCCTCCAAACATTTCATATTCTATATTTTCTTCTTTAATTATATTTTCTATTTTTTCTAATAATCCGCTTTCTTTTACGCTTTTTGTACCATAAACTATAAATATTTTTTTACAGCCTAGCTTTTTTATTTCTTTAGCTGTCATGTTTTCTGTATCTTTTCCAAATATTACTTTTGTTGGATTATTATATATGAAACTTTGCATGTTATTTTCCTTTATATAAAGATTTTTTACTAAAGTATTATTATAATGATTTTATTATTATAATACAATATTAAATTAAAAATACCAAAAAAATATTTTTAAATAAAAATTTTTTAAATATAAATTTTTTATTGTACTTGATATTTATTTATTATCTAATATACTTATAAATATTACTTATTTTGAGATTGGAGTATAAAGGTGAAACATATTAGATTTTTGATTATACTATTGACTTTTAGCTATTCTGTATTCGCATTAACTGCAAATGAAACTAATCTATTTAATGCAATTAATGAACAAAATTCAGATAATGTATCAAATATATTAAATGATTCTACAGATATAGATATAAATGTTCTAGATGCTGAAGGATATACTCCTTTGCATAGAGCGGTATTGAATAAAGATTTGAATACTATAAACGTACTTTTAGAAAATGAAAATATAGATATTAATTCAAAATTGGATATGAAAGTAAGTATAGATGGTTGGTATTTAGGAGGAGCAACTCCGTTAATATTAGCTTCATATATTGGAGATACTAATATTGTTTCAGTTTTACTAGATAATAATGCTGATATTAAAGCACAAGATGATGTTGATGGCAGTATGGCTATACATATGGCTTCTGCTAATGGTAATAATGATGTAGTAATTATGCTTCTTGATAAAGATCCTACTACTATAAATGATGTAGATAATAGAGGAAATACTCCATTACACTGGGCTGCTATGAAAGATAAGCCTGAAACTGTTAAATTATTAATGGAAAATGGGGCAGATATAGAATCTAAAGATGCTGATGGATGGACACCTTTACATTACGCTGCTGCTTTCTCTTCTCTTCAAACTGTACAAACTCTTGTCGATTTAGGTGCTGATAAAACAAGTACAACTAAAGATGGAAATGAGCCTATATACTATGCAAGAGGAGATGATGTTAAAAACTATTTAGCAGGAAATGATAATATAGCAAGAGAAGGTACTCCTGAAGATAGTTTGGAAGGAGATGAAACAGTTGTAGCTGATAATAATACAGAAGATAATAATACAGAAGAAGCTATGAATAATGAGGAAGAAACAGCAGCAGAAGAAGAAGTTACAGCAGAAAATGAAGAATATGCTCAAAATGATACTGTAGATGAAGAAACTGAAGAAGTTTACACTGAAGATACTGTAAATGCTGCTGATTTAGATGTTAAACAATTAGAACTTTTAGTTGCTGTTAAAAATAATGATACAATAGCTTTGAATACTTTAATAAAAGAGGGTGTTAATCCTAATTTTGTAGATGAAAATGGATATACTCCTTTACATTTGGCAGTTATAAATAATAATTTAGATACAGTAGAAGCTTTACTTAAATATAAAGATATCAATAAAGAGGCAAAACTTCCTTATAAAGCTACTTTGGATAATTGGTATTTAGGCGGTGCTACTCCTTTAATAGTTGCTTCTTATGTAGGTAATGCTGATATAGTTTATACTTTAATAGAGGCAGGCTGTGATATGAGAGCTAGAGATGATATAGATGGTGCTATGCCTATACATGTGGCTTCAGCAAACGGCAATGATGATACTGTTATATTGTTATTAGAAAAAGATAAAACATTAGTAAATGAAGCTGACAAAAATGGAAATGATACTCCATTACATTGGGCCGCTATGAAAGATAAGCCATCTACAGTTAATGTACTTTTGAAATACGGAGCTGATTCAAAAATTCAAAACTCTGATGGAAATACAGCTTTACATTATGCTGCAATGTATGCATCTTCTGATGTTATAAAAAATATAGTTGCTTCAGACAAATCAAGTGTTAATATGGCTAATAATGAAAATATGTATCCTATACATTATGCTGCTTTAGAAGATAATGTTGATGCTTTAACAGCTTTAGTTCAAAACGGAAAAGCAGATGTTAATATAAAAGATTCTAATAATGATACAGCTTTACATTATGCTGCTGCTTATGGTAATATAGATAGTGTTATGGCTTTGGTAGAAAAATGTAATGCTGATAAAACATTAAAAGATAATGACGGTTATATCGCTGCTGATTTAGCTCTTGATAATGGTTATGAGAATATAGCCAATTATTTAAAAGGTGCTGCTTATATACCTGATAATAATCAAGAAATAGGTAATGAACAAGAATTAATACTTCCTGAGTACAATAAAAAGCCAAATTTGGATAAAAAATGGTGGTAATTTAATTTTATTATAATTGTGATTTTAAAAGGCTTGGAATTTTATAAATTTCAAGCCTTTATTTTTTTATTTATTTCAATAAAAAATATCTTTTTTCATAAAATCATAATATATTATAATTATATATTTGTTATAAATAATATTAGAAAAATAGTACAATAAAATTTGCAATAGAAATAAATATATAATACAATATAAGATAATATATTAATTGAGAGGAATTAAGAATATGTTTAAAGGCACTACAATATGTGCAGTATGCAGAGACGGAGTTACGGCAATAGCTGGAGATGGACAAGTTACATTAGGCGAAACTGTAATGAAACCTAATGCTGTTAAATTAAGAAAATTATACGGTGGTAAAGTGATATCCGGTTTTGCTGGATCCACTGCTGATGCTTTTACATTATTTGAAAAATTTGAAAAAAGACTTCAGGAATTTTCAGGTGATTTAACCAGAGCGGCAGTTGAGCTTGCACGCGAATGGAGAACTGATAAAATGCTTAGAAATTTACAGGCGCTTATTATAGTGGCAAGTAAAGAAAAAATGCTTTTACTTTCCGGTAATGGTGATGTTATAGAAAGTGAGAACAATATATTAGCTATAGGTAGCGGCGGACAGTATGCTAAAGCAGCTGCAATGGCATTAAGTGAAAATACAGACCTTTCCGCTAAAGAAATAGCTAGAAAATCGCTTGAAATAGCTTCTAAAATATGTATATACACTAACAGCAATATTTCTTTGGAGGTAATAGAATAAGATGTCATTTGATGCGAAATTAGAAAGCGAACTTACGCCTAGAAAAATAGTAGAGGCATTGGATCAATATATAATAGGACAGACAGAGGCAAAACGTTCTGTTGCTATAGCTTTGAGAAATAGATATAGAAGAAGACATTTACCTGATGAATTGAGAGATGAGGTTGCGCCTAAAAATATAATTCTTATAGGTCCTACAGGAGTTGGTAAAACTGAGATAGCTAGAAGACTTGCTAAATTGGTAAATGCTCCTTTTATTAAGGTTGAGGCTACAAAATATACAGAAGTTGGTTATGTAGGACGTGATGTTGAGAGTATGGTAAGAGATTTGGTAAATGTTGCCATATTTGATCTTAAAACTGCTATGATGAAAGAAGTAGAAAAAGAGGCTACAGAAATAGCTTTGGATAAATTAGCTAAATTACTTCTTCCTTCTGTTAAAAAAGAAAATGATGAAAATATGTCTGAAGAAGAAGCAGAAAAGAAGAAAAATGCTAAAGAACAAATAAAAAAACGTATACAGAATGGTGATTTTGATGAAAGTTATGTAGAAATTAAAATATCATCAGGAAATAAT
This sequence comes from Brachyspira suanatina, assembly GCF_001049755.1. NCBI lineage: Bacteria > Pseudomonadati > Spirochaetota > Spirochaetia > Brachyspirales > Brachyspiraceae > Brachyspira > Brachyspira suanatina. Next base: position 250,666 of record NZ_CVLB01000001.1, read on the forward strand.
AGAATGTTTGGTATAATTCCAGGTATGGGTTTTGAAGAAAGTGATATGATTCAATCCATGGTAGGAAGTATTATGCCTACAAATAAGAAGCATAAACGTTTGAGAGTTAAAGAGGCTAAAAAATATTTAATTAATGAGGCTTCAGAATCTCTTATAGATATGGATAAAATCACATCCGATGCTTTAAGTCTTACAGAGAATATGGGTATCATATTCTTAGATGAAATAGATAAAATTGCAAGCGGCAATAAAACAGATAGTGCAGATGTAGCCCGTCATGGTGTACAAAGAGATTTACTTCCTATAGTTGAAGGTACTACAGTTAATACAAGATATGGTCCTATAAAAACAGATCATATATTGTTTATTGCAGCAGGGGCTTTCCATATAAATAAGCCTTCCGATTTGATTCCTGAACTTCAAGGAAGATTTCCTATAAGAGTTGAGTTAAAGGCTTTATCAAAAGATGATTTCAAGGATATACTTGTTAATCCTAAGAATGCTATAACAAAACAGTATCAGGAGCTATTAAAGACAGAGGGGGTAACAATAGAATTTGAAGAAGAGGCTCTATCAGCAATAGCAGATATAGCATATAATATCAATACTAATGTGGAAAATATAGGTGCTAGAAGACTTTACACTATTATGGAAAAGGTATTTGAAGAGATTTCTTTTAGTGCTGATGAACATAAAGGTGAATTTATAAAAATTAATGCCGATAATATAAAAGAGTCGATGAAGGATATCGAGGATAACAGAGATATAAGCAGATATATATTGTAGTGTTTTTTAATATAATAGTAGATTTTTTTATTATTTTTTATAATATAGTAAATATAATTAAAAAAAATGGAGTTTATGATGGATAATAACAATGAACAACAAGAAAGTACTGTATTTATTAAATGGGTGCCTCTATATGAGACAAGGCATAAACTTATAGACAGTCAGCATAAAGAGCTTGTTAATATTGTTAATGAGCTTTATTTGGCAACTGTTGATAATAATGCCAATACTAATGAAGCTTTTATTAAAGCTATTAAAAAATGTATAGACTATACTCAGTATCATTTCAAGACAGAAGAAAAAATAATGGATTTAATTAATTATTCAGATGCTGAGAATCATAAAGCTATGCATAAAAGTTTTTATCTTGAAATAGTTGATCAGATTAGAAAATATGAAGAAGGTCAGCCTTTTGTAGCCAATAAGTTTATTAAGTTCTTAAAAGATTGGCTTTTAGAGCATATAGGCTTTCAAGATAAAAAATTTGTAAATGAAATTAAAGAAGCTTTAAAGAAAAAAGAAGGCAATTAATAAAAGCATTATTAATATAGTTTATAAACATCTATGTTTATTATAATTTGTTATTATCAATTTAAAATAGAACTGTATAAAAAATAGTAGGATTGTTATAAGTGTATAAGAGTAATTCGTATGTAATTGGTGTAATTATATTAAGTATTATTAGTGCTATACTTCTATTTTTGGCGTTTCCGCCACTTAATTTATTCCCGATATCTTTTGTTGCTTTAGTTCCGCTTAATATTATAATATTTAAAGCAGATAAGATAAGGTATTATATTATATCATCTTCTATATTTGTACTGATTTTTTTTGGTATTCTTTTAATGTGGATCGTAGCTTTTATGTTAAGAGAGCTAGGATCCTTAATTTCTTTTTTGACATTATTTACTATTCTATTTTTATTGATATTTTTATTTTATTTTCCGTCAATGCTGTTAAGCGGGTTTCTTTCTAAAAAAAATCCTGAATTTAGATTTATAGCAGTACCGGTTGTATTCACATTTATGGAATATATGCGTAATGTGGGATTTCTTGGTTTTCCATGGGGGATTATTGGATATTCTCAATGGAATTTTTCTATATTCATACAATCAGCAGATATATTTGGAGTATTAGGAATAAGCTTTTTTGTTTATTTTTCTAATTCAATTATTGCTCATTATTTATTATTATATGCTGAGAAAGATAAAATTAAATATAAAAAGCCGTATATACCAGCATTAGTTTTTATATCATCATTTGTTTTAGTTATTATATACGGTGCTATTAGAATGAATGTTGAAGAATCAAGGAGGGCTTTTCAGCCAAAAACTAATATAGCTCTTATACAGCATGCATTTGATCCAAATAATCCATGGAATAGTATATATACAGGAGAGCCATTTAGAAAAGGAGGCGGAGGCATTCAAGGTTTTGCCGAAAGATTTCTTTTAAAATCAGATAAATTTAAAGATCAAGAGAAGCCCGATGGATCTACACAGAATGGTACTATTGCCATAAAAAGAATATGCTCTCTTGCAAGAGATGCTTCCCTATCAAAGCCATCTTTAATAGTATATCCTGAAACTGCTGCTATAGAGGGATACAGTTTTGTTGTAAACAATTATAAAGATATTTTTGATACAGGTATACCTGATTATGCCTACCCATCAATATATAATATGTATATTTTTTATGATATGGTTAAATATACTCAGACTTATCATTTGATTGGTACTGTATCTATAAAAGAAAATACTAATGAGAATGCCTATAATCAATATTCATACTATAATAGTATAGAATTTGTTAATGACAGAGGTAATAAGATAGATGAATATTCTAAAATAAAACTTGTACCTGGAGGAGAATCTTATCCTTTTCAGGACAATGAGTTTTTACTTAATACCTTTCCATTTAAGAATATAATTAATTTTATGTATAAACAGTTTGATAGTGCCGGAGCTAATAGATGGGAAAGAGGAAAGAAAGTAACAGTATTTAATCATCCTAATGGTTATCGTATTTCTGGTGCTATATGTTATGAAAGTGCTTTCGGCGATTTTATGAGAAAATTTGCCTATAATGGAGCTCAGGCTTTAGCTGTTATTACAGAGGACTCTTGGTCTTATAGTGATGAATCATTACTTCAGCATTTTTATATGTCAGTATTTAGAGCCATAGAAAATAGAAGGGATATTGTACATAATGGAAATTCAGGTGTAACAGGTCATATATCAAGTACCGGAAAAATAATTTCTACTCTTCCTTTTTGGAAACCTGATTATTTGATTGCAAATGTTGCTCTCAATGAAAGAATCACTATATATACTAGATTTGGAGAATGGTTTGTATATCTTTGTCTTATATCCATTATTGTATTATTCTTATCAGCTACTACTAAAACATTAGTTGAATTAAAAGAAATTATAAAAAAACGTTTCTTTGCTAAAAAATTAGAAACTGCAGAAGTACCGGTAGTACCTTCATCAAAGAAAGTTGATGAATATATTAATAATGATAATAATTATGAATTGCCTAGTTTAGATGATATAGACGATTTTGTAAGTAAAAAAGAAGCTAATTCTAATATTGTTAAAGATGTTAAAGAAAATAAAGCGGATAAAAATACAATAACAGAAGAAAAAAAGGTATATCCTGATAAAAAAATAAATGATAATAGAAAAATAAATAATAATAATAAAAATAATGATAATAAAAGGCTTGATGGTAATAAAAATATAGATTTATTTTCTGATAATGCTATAAACTATTCTAAAGAGATGTCTGATATTATAAATAATTCAGAGAGTTATAGTATATTTGAAAGAGATAAATATACATCAGAAATATCTTCTGCTTTAACAGGTATTATAGAAGAAAATGAGGAAAGCCTCAATAATAAAGATATAAAAAAAAATAATAATTTAATAAAAGAGGATTAAAGATTTATATGTTGGGAGCTATCAGAGTACTTATAGCTGAGGATTCTAAAACTACTAGTGCATTATTAAATAATGTATTGGCTAATCATTATAGAATAGAAGTTGTAAGTATTGTGAATAATGGTATAGATGCATATAAATCTATAGTATCAATAAAACCTGATTTTGTTGTTATGAATATAGATTTACCATTGATGGGCGGTATAGAATTGTTAAAGTTATTAAAAAAAGATAATATAGAAACTAATATTTTAATTATGAGTTCTTTGGCACAGAATAAAGATTTATCATCTAGGGCTTTAGACTTAGGTGCTTTAGATATAATATATAAGCCTAGAAATATTAATTCTGAGTTTATTAGAGATAATATACTTAATATAATATTAGAAACTACAAAAAATAATCCTGTAAAAAATGATTTAGGTTTTGATTATAATTCAAGTATTTTAAATAATTGTAATATGAAAGAAGTTATTGAAGATGATGAAAAAACATACTTGGATAAATTTGATGATAATGTAAAAATTATGCCTTATGATCAAAAACAAGTTGCAACAGCTTTGAGTAAATCTTTTAGAAAAGACTTTAAAGCTCCTGTTTTAGTGGCAATAGGTATATCTACAGGAGGTCCTAGAGCACTTAGAATAATGCTTCCTAGTCTGCCTAAAGATTTTCCTTTACCTATATTAATATCTCAGCATATACCTAAAGAATTTTCATCTTCTCTTATTTCTAGTTTGCAGGATATTTCTAAAATAAAAATTAAAGAGGCCCAGGTAGATGAGGAGATATTACCGTCTATTGTATATATCTCTCCAGGTGATAAAAACATGGGTATATATATGGACAGCAAAGGAAAATTAAGAATTAAATTTTATCCTGATCCGGATAAAAAATTTGTTTATACACCATGTGTTGATTATTTATTTAATACTATTGATGAAGTTTTAAGAGATAAAGCTATTGCTATTGTAATGACAGGTATGGGAAATGACGGTACTAGCGGCATGACTAAATTATACAATGATAATAATTTAACTATTGCTCAGGATAAGGCAAGCTGCACAGTATACGGTATGCCTAGAAGTGTTATAGAGAATAAAGTTGTGCATTTGGTATTATCACTTTATGATATTGCCGAATTTTTGGTACAATATTTGAGAGGTAAACTTAAATGAAGAATATTGTGATTTTAACTATTATATTGATTATTTTTGCATCTTCTTGTAAAAAAGAATATGGCGCTGAATATAGTTTATATGAATATGAGAAATATATATCTAAACTCATATCAAATAAGGATACTTTGGAGTTTACTTCTAATTTTGTTCCGAATGTAGATGAAAATATAATTAATACTTTGAATGAGATGAGTTTGATATATGAACTTACTCCTGTTAATATTATAGAGTCTATAAAAAATAGGGGGGCTTTATACCAAAGAATATTTTCAGATAATGATGATTCTCTTTGTAATTATTTGCCTAAGGATGGCGGATATTATGATGTTAATGTTACATATAAAAAATATAAAGATGTTATGGTAGCTCAAATTGAATATCCTTCTTTTAATAAAATATCTGAAAATTCTATTGAATTTGTGGCTATTTATTTAAATGATAAGTGGAATTTAATTACTATTAATTTTTTGAATATTTGAAAATAGGATTTTTTAATGAAAAAAATTTTGATTACATTAATTGCTGTACTATTTATAGCAGTATCATGTTTGGAAGATTTAGACAGTGTTAGAAAAAAATCTTTGTTTGCATTTTATGATGAGATGAAAAATGAAATATTAAATGATAATATAAATTGGATAGAAAAGAATTCTAATATAGAAAATATAGAAAACATAAAAAATATTATATTAGATAATACTGACTCTTTAAAGAAGTTAATGTCTTCTTCAAATGAGGAATACTCAGTAACTATAAATTATACAATAGGTGATAGCAGTAATCCATCAAGAGGATATTATATAGTTAGAAATACAGAATTTTCACCTACATATTATTATATAAGACTTGCTAATAATTCCAGCAAATGGAAAATAGAGTCAATAGATAAACTTCCTTTAAAATAAAATATTATTTTTTAGTTATTTGCAAAAAATATTAAATATACTAAAATAAAATAATTAAGTTTTATTTTAAGGAAAATATATATGCCTATAATAAAAGCTCCATGCAAAATAAATATTTCTCTTGATATAACATCAAAAAGAAAAGACGGATATCATTTGATAGAATCTTTATTTCACACCGTTAATTTATATGATGTAATAAATATTGAAAAAGCTGATAAATATAATATTACAACAAGCGGTAAGTATGCATTAGAAGATGATAAAGAAGAAAATATTGTAACAAAAATATTCAATCATTTTAAAAGTAAAATGAATCTTAATAATAATTACAATATACATATAGAAAAAAACATACCTACAGGGGCAGGACTTGGAGGCGGATCATCTGATGCGGCTAATATTATTAAGTTTTTTTTATCTGAATTAAATATCGATATAAATGATGATTTAATAGAATCTTTTTCTTCATTTGGGGCAGATATTCCTTTTTTTATAAGAGGAGGATGTGCTTGGGTTTCAGGTATTGGAGAGAAGATACAAAATTATGATTTTACGCTTCCTTATAATGTTATTTTAATATACCCAAATATACATGTTTCTACAAAATTAGCTTATTCAAAATTTACTCCTGAAGATTTTAATAAATCAGATTTGTTTTATATAAAGAATATGCTTGATAATAGAGATATTAACTTTGAAAAAATAGTTTCAAAAACATATAATGTATTTGAGAATAATGTTTTTAATTTAGAAAAAAGAATAGAAGAAATAAAAAATAAAACAGAAAGTATAATTAAAAGAAAAGTAAATATGAGCGGTTCAGGTTCTTCGCTTTTTGCTTTATATAATAATGATGATGCTATGATTGAAGATGATTTTAAAAAATTAAAAAATGAACTTAATATTGATATATATAAAGTGAGTTTGATTTAATTGTATTTAATCTTTTTTATGTTATAATTTTTTTATTAAAAAATTAAATATTCTAAAAATAAAAAGAGAACATTATAAAAAATGGTAAAAAAAATATTTATTATATTATTTATTTATTCTTCTGTATTTTTTGCAGCTGATTTATCATCTTTATCATCAAAGCATTCATTATCAGTTTTAGAAACAGTAAGTACAAGATCAAAAGGTATGATGGGGGCAGATTTTTTAATAGGAAATGACTCATCTGTTGTGTTTAAGAACTCTTCATCTTTAATGGGAGTACTTAGAGATAGTGTTAATTTGAATTATACTGTTACATCCAATCCTCAAAATGATTATATATTTAATGCTTCATATGCTCATATAGGAGGATATTATGCGGTTGGTATAGGTTTTGCAGGAGAAATAAATAAAGTTTATTCTTATGATAGTTTAGGAACTAAAAAAAATGATATATATAACGGACTTTATTTAATCAATGTAGGTGCTGCTTATGCGATTAGCGATAGTTCTTTTATAGGCGGAAATATAAAAACTGTTATTAATAATAGCGGAAAAGATAATAATTTTGGAATGTTTTTTGATTTATCATATATGCAGTCTATTTTTACTCCTAGTTTTAAACTTGGTTTAGGAATTAGGAATTTTGGATTTTATGATAATGTTTTTGCTAAAACAGATACTGATATAATAGCTTCTGTAGCATACGCTAAAAGCGATGGAAGTTTTGCTATATCAGGACAATATACAATATCAGTACCTTCTGTAAGTCATGAATTCTCTGTTGGTCTTGAGGCTATGATTATAGATTTTAATAAATTAGGATTATTTAAGCAAAAAACAGCATGGTATGATGATTTGCCTGAAAGCATATTAGATGCACCTGATTTTATACAAAAAAGACTAGCTCAAAAACTTCCAAGCGGTGTTTTAGCTAGATTGGGAGTGGGTACTAAAGGTGTTTCTTTAGGCTTGTCTGTTTATTTAGATTTGTTCAGACTTGATTATGCTATCAGTTTTGATAATTTTAGTAAAGATAATATTTCGCATGATGTAGGCATGAGTTTTATGTTTTAATATAGGTTTTTTATGGCTATTTGTAAACAGAAAATATCTAATACAGAAAATTGTCCGAGAGAAGAATACAAAGATGGTTTATGCATTATACATCATAACAGCAATGATAAACCTGAAGGACTTTTCAGAAGAATAATAAGAGATGATATTTATAGAGGATTCTATAATTTCTCTTATATGATAAGTTATGACGGATTTAATTTTGATGGATTAAAAATAGAAAAAAATTCTAATATGCTTTTTACCAATTCTTCATTTTACGGACCATTTCAAATGAGAAATTTCAATTTATTTGGATCTTTAGATTTTACAGACAGTAATTTTGAAAGCGGTTTTTTTATTACAATGTCTAACGTTTATAAAGAAATTATTATAAAAAACTCTAAAATAAATATGGATTTTGATATGTCTTTGTCAAATTTACAGTCCATTGATATTGATAATATAACAGCAGATTGTAATTTTTCTATTGCCAATTCTGATATAATTGATAGACTTTCATTTAATCATATTCATTTTAAAAATAATTTTAGCATGCTCAATGCAAGTTTGCAGGGAGAATCTAGTTTTGAAAATATTATTATAGAGGGTGATGCTGATTTTAGGAATATGGTATTTTATAAATCATTAAAATTTGAAAATGTAGAAATAAAGGGTAGGACTATACCTTATGAAATTATTGATAATGAAAAAATAGAATTCGTAAATGTTTTAATAAATGGTAAAGTTATAGATGACAATCAAAAAGAAAGAAAAGAAAAAGAGAAAAAAGAATCTCAGTTAGAAAAAATAAAAGAGGCAAAGGATAAAATGTATAAAGAAACTTTGCTTAATGATAAATACTCTAAAAGAAAATAGATGTTAAAGTAAATTTCTTTTGTCTTTTAATTCATCTTTTTCTCTTATATCCTTCAATATTTCTTTAATTTTTGAATCTTTATTGTTTGGATAAATTAAAAGCACTCCGTTTGATTTTACTATAGTTAAATCATCAACTCCGTCTATTGCTATGAAAGTATCTTTATCATCATTTATTATGATATTGCTTTTTGCTTCTTTAGCATATACATTTCCTATTACTACGTTATTATTAGCATCTTTATTATGTATTCTTCCAAGTGCTGAAAATGCTCCCAAATCATCCCAAAAGAATCTAGATTTTATACATTTAATATTATTTAATTTTTCCATTATACCGAAGTCGAAAGATATTTTATCTATAGTTTTGAATATTTCTTCTTTTTGAATATCATCTTTTGCTTCTAATGTTTGTACGGTTTTATTATATGTATCAGGCATTAATTCTTTTATTGAATTAAGAATATTATCTATAGACCATATAAACATACCGCTGTTCCATAGATAATTACCATCTTCTAAAAATTTGCATGCATTTTCATAATTAGGCTTTTCTACGAATCTATCAACATTATATACATCATCTTTGATATTGTCTTTTATTTTTATGTATCCGTATCCTGTTTCAGCTCTATTAGGTTTAATTCCTACTACTACAACATCATTAGTATTTTCACTTACTTCAATGGCATTTTCAATGGATTTTATGAATAAATCTTCATTTTTTATTATAGGATCTGCTGGAAGCACAGCAATCATAGCATTTCCTATCTTTTCTTTTATGGAAATAGCACCTAGGGCAATAGCTGCTGCTGTATCCCTTCCCATTGGTTCATATATAATGTTTTTAAAGGAAGGCATATATTTAGCAAATACATCTTTATATCTTTTGCCTGTTATTATGAAAATATTATCTTCACTAGTAATTTTTAATGCTCTGTCTATTGTCTGTTCTATAAGAGATTTATTTTCTATAATACTTAAAAATTGTTTTGGTTTACTTTCTCTGCTTAGAGGCCATAGTCTTTCACCTATTCCTCCAGCCATTATAAGTACTGATTTTTTCATATTAATGCCTTTGAATAAAAGTTATTTTATAGTACCTTATTATATATATAATTAAATAAAAAACAATGATATTGTAAAAAAAGTATTTACATTTCATACATTAAAATAAAAAAAATATATTTTTTGTAAAAAATGTAGTTCTTATATAGTATTAATAAATATAAATACATTAATATTAAATATAATTTAAATATTTTTATTTGACAAAAATTTCATTATGTATTATCTTTTATCGTGTAATGGGAGATTTTTTATTTTTCTTTAAATTTTTGAAATTTGAGAGGTTATATGAATAATACTGAAGAGCTAATATACGATGACGATGATATGCTGTCGCCTATAGATGCGGCTAAAATAGTTGGAGTCTCAAGAACTACAGTTAATTATTGGGTTAGACATTATGGATTAAAGGCTGATGTTACACCCGGCAAGAGATACAAAATTCGTTATGCTGATTTAAAAGCTTTTTTGGCTTTCAACAAAAAAGAAAAAAGAATCAAATTAAAAAGAAAACAGTCCAAATATAAGCTTGCCATAATCGAGCCTATGGAGATCACAAGAAAAAATTATCTTGAATGGCTTAAAGATGATTATGATGTTACATGTATATCTAATTTAGCTGCACCTTTAAAAGAGTTAAAAAAGATTTCACCTGATATCATTCTAATGGATATCAATTTATCAGATGATAAGGATTATTTTTATCTAATAGATGAAATTAAAAAAGAAATTTCTCTAAGAACATCATTAATTATTATTATTACAAAGAGATATAATGAAGATGATGTTGTAAATGGGCTTGAGAAAGGTGCTTGCGATTATGTAAAAAAGCCTGTGGGACAAAATGAACTTAAAGCAAGAATTAAAAATGCTATTAGATTTTATGTCGATGTGTAAATAATTATTAAAGCATATTTATAGGGTCTATGTCTATTTCTATATAATTGCCTTTATTTGCTGTAAAAGTATTATTTAGTTTATTAAAGAAATTTTTTAGCAGTGAATGTGATGGAGTTTTTATAAGAATATTCCATCTATAATATTTATTTAATTTACTAATAGCGCATGCAGTTGCTCCTAATATTATTATTTTATCTGAATCATTGTATGTTTCCATTCTAAGCATATCTGCTATTTTATTAGCATCATTTTTTACTTTTTGTTCATCTATTCCTCTTATTACTAATCTTACAAGTCTTGAAAAAGGAGGATAATTTAAAGGTGCTTTTCTATTTTCTATTTCTCTATTATAAAAAGATATATAATCATGATTTTTAGCACATTCTATACTATAATTATTAGGAGAATAAGTTTGAATATATACAACACCATTTTTTTCTCCTCTTCCGCTTCTTCCTGCTACTTGAGTTATTAAATTGAAAGTCCTTTCAGCGCTTCTGAAATCAGGTATATGAAGAGACATATCTGCTAAAAGTACTCCGACTAAAGTAACATTAGGAAAATCAAGTCCTTTAGCAATCATTTGAGTTCCAATTAATATATCTATTTCTCCATCAGAAAATCTTTTGAATATTTTTTCATAGTTTTTTGTTCCGCCTACTGTATCCTGATCCATTCTCTCTACTACAGCATTTGGAAAAAGTATATTTAAATGCTCTTCTACTTTTTCAGTACCGCTTCCTATTCTCTCGAAATGTCCTATTTTACATTCATCGCAAAGCTCATCTAAATATTGAGTATATCCGCAGTAATGGCACATAACAACATTTTTCTTCTTATGATAAGTAAGAGATACCGAACAATTAGGGCATTCTAAAACTCTCTGACAATATGAACAAGTAACTACAGGAGCATAACCTTTACGATTAAGAAATAGTATAATTTGTTCTTTTTTTTCTAACTTTTTATTTATTTCCTCAACAAGTTTTTGAGTAATCATAGGAAAAGTATCTGCTCTTTTTTCCTTTTTCAAATCTAATATTCTTACTTCAGGCATATTAACTGAAGCTGCTCTTTTCTTTAGGCTTAGAAGCTCTATTTTGCCTATTGATGCATAATAAAAGCTTTCTATAGAAGGAGTGGCACTTCCTAAAAGCAATGTAGCATTCTCATGAGATTTTCTATAAAAAGCAACCTGTCTGGCATGATATCTTGGAGTATCTCCTGCCTTATAACTTGTTTCATGCTCTTCATCTATAACTATTATACCCAAATTTGGAGTAGGGGAGAATATGGCACTTCTAGCACCTATAACGATTTTTATCTCATCTTTTTTTATCATCTGCCAATATCTGTATTTAGAATTAGGAGATAATTTACTATGAAGTACTGCTATTTTTCCTTCAAATCTTTCAGCAAATCTTTTTATAGTTTGAGGTGTTAAAGATATTTCAGGAAGTATCACTATTGCCTGCTTACCCATATCAACAACTTTCTTTATAGCCTGCAAATATACTTCTGTTTTTCCGCTTCCTGTTACGCCATGAAGGAGAAAAGTTTTTGGATTATTTGATTCTATACTTTCATTAATTTTTTTTAGTACGGCTTTTTGTTCTTCATTAAGTTTTAAATATGGTTTTTGTTTTGCAGGTATTGGTTTAGCTTTTTTTTCTTTTTTGGCCGGAGTACCTACAGGAAGTGCGGCAAATAATGCCTCTCCGAAAGATGAATGATAATAATTACTCATCCATTTTGCTAATTTGAATTCTTTATCTGAACAAATAGGTTCAAGATCAATTCTAGCTTTGATAGGATATACTTTATAGTTACCGTCTATAGTTTCAACTTCTTCTACAACAATACCCTTATTATTTTTACCCTTAATAGGAGCAACAACTCTACATCCTACCAAGCTATCATTAATCTCATCTGGTTTTCTGTATGTAAGTATTCTGTCTATAGGCAGATTGAAAACAACTTTAACATACATTATTACATTTTTTCGCGACGTTTTTTATCTTCATATTTAGACATGCAGTTTACACATCTTAAAGTATAAGGTAAAGCAGTTAATCTCTCTTCATTGATTTCTTCTTTACAGTCAATACATTTACCATAGGTACCGTCTTCTATTCTTTTAAGTGCATTATTAAGCATATCTAATTTATCTTTTTCTTTTTGTGAGAAATTCATTAGATTTTGTTTCTCATAAGCCTGAAATGCTATGTCCACCATATCACCATGAGAATCATCTTTAAGAGCCTCATAAGTTTCGTTTCCGCTTAATAATTCATCTAATGTTTTTCTTTTTTCTTCTAATAATAAATCTTTAAATTTTTTTAACTTCTTAGCAGTCATTATACCAACCTTTAAGCAATATAGTAACCCAATAAAAAGATATCTTAACGTTTTGAGAATTGGAAACGTTTTCTAGCACCAGATCTTCCGTATTTTTTACGTTCAACTACACGAGAATCTCTAGTAAGGAATCCATTTCTTTTTAAAGTAGTTCTGAAATCCTGACTTTCACCTACTAAAGCCTTAGCGATACCATGTCTTACTGCATCAGCCTGAGCAGAAACACCGCCGCCATGAACATTAGCAAATACATCATATTTTCCAAAATTACCTGTTACTTTCAAAGCATCTTCTACTACTTTAAGAAGTGCTGCTCTATTGCAGAAGTATTCAGCATAATTTTTTCCATTTATTAAAATTTTGCCGCTGCCTAAAGTTATACGAACTCTTGCATTAGCTGTTTTTCTTTTTCCAGTAAAAATAGTTAATTGTTTAGCTGCCATTTTTATCTCCTAATTATATATTTACTACAGTAGGTTTATTAGCTTCATGCGGATGCTCACTTCCTGCATATACTTTTAACTTCTTAAGATGAAGTCTTCCTAATGGATTATGAGAAAGCATACCTTTTACAGCTATTTTTACCATTCTTTCAGGATTTTTTTCTAATAATTCGCCGTAGCTTATAGCTTTTATACCGCCTGGATAACCTGTATGTCTATAGTGAATTTTTCCTTTCTTTTTATTTCCTGTTAATACTATGTCTTTAGCATTGATGATGATAACATAATCACCATTGTCTAAGTTGTATGCATAGTCTACTTTATGTTTTCCTTTAAGCATATAAGCTGCTCTGCTTGCTACTCTTCCTAATGACTTACCTTTGGCATCTATTATTAGCCAATTTTGCTTTATATCTTTTTGTGATAAAACGTAAGTACTGTTTTTTGTTTTTAATGTTTTTTTATCCATAACATACACACCTTGATTTAACGTTTTAAAAAAATTTGGTAGTTTTAATCTTAAAAATGTAACGGTGCGTAATTATAACATGAATATGCTGTAAAGTCAAATTTAATTTATAAAATTATTTTGACAATTTGAATGCTTGTTTTTAGGCCCATAAGTTTAATTATTTTAAGAGAGTTTATTATTCCTATGATTTTTATAGCTTCTATAATGTTTTTTGCTTTGATTATTTTAGGCATATTCTTTATACCTATTATTTTTACGATGCTTCTTAATTTTTTTATGCCTATTATTTGAGTTATTTTTGATATTTTTGCTATTTTACTCATTGTTATACCTATTTATTTTAAAGGCATATTATCTAATAATCTAGTAGAGCCGCAGTAGCAGGATATGAGTATTATTGAATTTTTTGTTGCTGTTTCTACATTAGTTAGTGTTTCTTTGTCTGCTATATGAACATATTCTAGTTTAAGCATTTTATGAGATTTCAAATTATTCTTTATTATGTCTATTAAATATGATGATTTAGTACCGCCTTTTTTAAACTCTTCTCTTGCCTCTTTAAGAAGCTTATATATAATAGTAGCTTCTTCTTTTTCTCTATCGCTTAATAAAGTATTTAAACCGCTTAAAGAGAGCATATTTTCATCTCTTACTATAGGAATAGTTTTTAGTGCTATATTATAATTCAAATCTTTTATTATTTTTTTTATTATAAATACTTCCTGATAATCATATTCAATAAAATATACATTTGTAGGCGATATTATATTAAAAAGTTTTAATATTGTTGTTATTATGCCTTTATAATATATAGGTCTTGAAATAATATTAAATTTACTATTTTCTATATTTATATGAATAGAATAATCATCAGGTATCATCTCTTCTACAGATGGTAAAAATAATACATCTGCCTGACATTCTTCTAAAAGTTTTTTATCTTTATCTAAATCTTGAGGATATTTTTCTATATCTTCTACTTTCATAAATTGAAGAGGATTAAGAAATATACTCACAATTACAATATCACATTCTTTTTTTGCTTTTTTTATTAAAGCCGCATGTCCTTCATGCAAAGCTCCCATAGTGGGAATTAAAGCTATAGATTTATCCTTATTATCATTAATAAATTTATATGCACTTTTTATATTTTTTAATATAGTTAAATACATATATTAATCCATTTTTTTATTCATTTTATCCTGATTTGTTGCAGGCTCATAAAAATATAATGCCAGTATAGTTTGAAGCGGAAACATTATAATAGCTTCAATAAACATACTAAATCTTCTTATAGTATATATAACATCTTTTTTAAGAGCAAATACATTCACTATATAAAGTATTTTACTAGCAGCAAATGCCGCAAACAATAATATTATTAAAAAATAAGGCAATGTATTTGGTGCCGGTAATATAGTAATATATTTAGGTGTTTCATTATTATTGCAATTAACTATAAAAAGATATATACCAAACAAATATATAAAAGCAAATATTGCATCTAATATAATTGTAATAAGTTCAGCTTTTTTATGTGAAATTTCAGGATAAAGTAAAGTTCCGCATGATCTGCATTGTTTAGCGTATTTATCATTCACTGTTTTACAAGATTTACATTTAATAGTTTTAGCCATAGTTCTAGAATAGCTCCTTCATTATTGTCAATATTATCGTAACTATTGTTTAAAAAATAATCATATTTATAAATTGTAAAATTGTCAACTATTATAATAAATTAAAAATTATTTTGTATTATATTCAATTAAATAATAATAAAGCTAATAGAAGTATAGATTTTCTATTAGCTTTATTAATTTTATTTTAAGTACAAGTTTTTATTAATGTCCTGCAGTAGTTATAGTAGTAGTAATTTCTTCTGAAGGATTTTTTGTTGGAGGTATTTTTATAAGTTTCAAGTCAAACATAATCATAAACATACAAGGTAAGAATATGAGTGTAAGCAATGAAGCAAATAAAAGTCCGTAAGCTAATGCCATAACTATAGGAATAATGATATCTGCTCTACCGCCTATACCATAAACAGTAGGTAAAAGTCCAACAACTGTAGTAACAGTAGTTAAGAATACCGGACGAAGTCTTTGCTTAGCTCCATCAACAATAGCCTTAGCAACACCTTTTTTACCGCCTTCAACACCTTCATCTATGATTTTGTTAATCAAGTCAACAAGTATGATACCATTGTTTACAACAACACCCGCCAAACCGATGATACCTACAACACCCATGAATGATAAAGGCATCTTGTGAATAGCAAATCCCAATAATACCCCAATTAAACCGAATGGAATAATGACCATTATCATGATAGGCTGTATGAATCTGTTTAACTGAAGCAATAATACAATGTATACAAATATGAATGCCATAGCAAAACTGAATAATAATTGTTTTATAGCTTTCATAGTTTCTTTAGCTTCACCGCCGAATTCTAATTTTAAGCCTCTGTACTCTTTATTGAAATCTTTAAATCTTTCTCTTACTGCTGCCATAACCTGCTGAGAAGTATTTTTTCCGTATTCTATACCAGCTGTAATAGTTATTGTTCTTTCACCATTATAGTGCTTTAATGTTGAAAGTCCATTAGCTTTTTCTACTGAGGCAATATTTTTAAGATATATCAATCTTCCACTTGAGTTAGGTATTAGAAGATCATTTAAATATTTAGCATCATAAGTGAACTGATCATCAAATACTACTCTAAAGTCTAATTTGTTTTCAAGTTCCTGTATATATGTAGCTTCAGTACCATAATATGCAGTTCTAACTTCATTAGCTACATTTGCCACGCTAACTCCAAGTTCTGCAATTTTATTATAGTCAAGCATTACTCTTAATTCTTCTTTACCTATTTTATCGTCATCGTCAATATCTATAACTCCAGGAACTGTAGCTAAGTATGATTTTATTTCATCTTTAGCTTTTTTAGCAAGTTCAGTGTCATTTCCTACTATTTTTATGTCTACAGGATCTCCAGGGTCAACAGAACCTTTAGTATTCATCATAAATACTGGAACAGTTTGTCTTATATCTGTTTTATCTATTTCCTGATTTATCAAGGCAACAAGCTCATCGGCTGTTCTTTCCCTTTCAGCAGCAGGAACTAAATAAACCATAATACCAGCTAAACTTCCTTTTTCTTCAGAAACAATCTCTTGGTCAACCTGCTTACCTACAAGAGAGTATAAAGCAATAAGTTCTTCAGGTTTTACAACAGATGAAACAGCATTTTCTATTTTAGCAATTTGTTCAGTTGTAACATCTTTTGTAGTACCTGTAGGCATTTCTATATTAATAACTATAGTATCAGCACTTGTATCATATATAAGTACGAAGTTTTTGAAACTGTTTTGTGCTAAGAATATAGAAGCTATAAACATAACTACAAAGAATCCTATAACTATATATCTTACATGTATTAATTTCTCTAATATTGCCCCAAAAGGTATTTTCATTTTATCGAATAAAGCATCTTTGTCGAAATCAAGAGGATTTTTAAATTTGCTTTTCTTTTTAGGTTTATAAGATTTATATTTATCTTCTTTATCCTGTAATTGGTTAGGAAGTATTAATACCGCCTGAAGCATACTAACTACAAGAGTAAATATAACGATTCTTGGGAAAAGGTTTAATATTTTACCCATTATACCGCTGATTGTAAGCATAGGGAAGAATGCCGCAACTGTTGTAAGTGTTGAAGCAAGCATAGGCATTACAACATCGGAAACGGCAAGTCTTGTAGCTTCAAGTCCTTTATATCCAGCCTGTTTAAAGTTGAATATGTTTTCAGATACTACTATCGAGTTATCTACTATCATACCGAGTACAGTAATAATAGCAGCTAATGACATTGTATTGAATGTTATTCCTGCCACCTGCATATATATAAAACATGCAAACATAGTAAGTATCATACCCAAACTTGTGAACATAGCACTTTTGAAATCTAAGAATATAATTAATGTTATAAATATGATTATAAATCCTTGAATAAGGTTTGAAGTTACAATACTTAAAAGTGATTTAATAGTTCTTGATTTATCACCCATAACAGATACTTGAATGTTGTCAGGAACTATATCGGCATTTTCAGCTAAATACTGGTTAACCACATCAATAGTTTTAAGAATGTCGGCATTTTCATTTTTTACAACTGACAAAGAATAACCAGGTGCTCTGTTTACTCTCATGTATACAGTTTTATCTTCAAAACCTGATTTAACAGTTGCTATATCATTAACACTTACTCTCTGTCCATTGAATGTAGAACGAATTATAACATTACTTGCTTCCATAGGATCTTGGAATTCACCGTAAGTTACAACAGTTTGTTCCTTTCCACCTGTTTCTATATCACCGCCTGTAGCTCTTATGTTTCTTATGCTAAGTGCATTAACAACATCGCTTAAAGCTATATAGTTTTGCTGCATTTTTATAGGATCAACATACACTTTAATTTCAGGGTCTGTTCTTCCATCAACTCTTATTTCAGATACGCCTTCAAGTCTTACAAGTTCATTTTCAAGTCTTTGGCTGAAATCAAATAATTCTCTTTCATCACCTTCCATACCTTCTTTGAAGTGTACAGCTAAAGTATATATATCCATTTTATTAGGGTTTAAGTCATAAGTTGTAACTTCTTCAACATCTTCTGATAAATCCGGAACATTCTGCATTTGTCTGAATATTTCATCTTTAACAGGTTGTCTATTTGGTATAGTTTCATCTAATTTTACTATAATAATTGCGGCATTTTCAATGATTGTTGTATTATATTCATCTATACCGGATATCCCCTGTAATTCTTCTTCTATAGGTATAACAGCATTCTGTTCTACGTCAAGCGGAGTAGCACCGGGATATACTACAGATATTAACATCATATCCAAATCTGTAGATGGAATTGATTCTTTTCTTAAATTAAAATAGTAGTATCCTCCTACAAATAATATAGCCATTACTATTATATTTACAAGCATCGTTTTTTTGGCGAAAAATACTATAATTCTTTCCATATATCGCTAAATCTCCTCTATATTGATTGTCTAAATTAATGTATCTAATTAAATTAAATTAAGATTTTGTTATTAAGGAGGCTAATTTTTTATTAATTAACCTCCTAAATAAATATTTTTATCCCTCTAAATCCTTATTGAAAGTTGCTATTTATTCGTAATCCATTGCAAGCAAAGCTCTATAATCAAATATAGTTGTTATAAATTCGTACTGAAGATTTAAAAGCTCTGTTTGAGTGGCTACAAGTTCCAACCTTGATGTAAGAAGATCATCAACTTCTAAACGTCCTTGATCAAGTTTTTGAAGCTGTGTAGCTATTCTTGAATTGATTGCTCTTATCTGCATTTGTTTGCTTGCTATTAAATTTTTATAAGCATTAAATTTTGAAATATATGTCTGCAATTGTGTATTAAAATCTTTCTCTAATTGATCATATTGTGCTATTATTCCATATAAGGAGTTTTCAGCCATTTGATATTGTGCTTTATTGGCTCTGTTTCCTATAGGGTATGAGAATTGTACTCCGGCAAAGAAATCAACATTTGTCATACTATTAAAAGATTGAAAATATCCATCACTGTTAGGGCTAAGTCCATTAAGACTTACACTACCCACAAAGTCTAAATTAGGGAGAGTACCGTTTTTCATAGCTTCAAGAGTATATTCTGCTCTTATTTTTGATTGATATGCTATTTGACCATTTACACTATCAGCAAAAGGAACAGCTTCCATCTGCATATTGCTTCCTAAATCTAAATAAGCATCCCATGTGGTATGATCAGGCTTTATATTGGTTACAGGCATAAAGAAACTTACAGTTGCCAAAAGACTATCTAAATTAATCTGATTCTGTGCATAGTAATCACTATATACCATAGTTTGAGTTCTGGCATTCTGATAAGAGTCATTATCTATAAGTCCATTATTATATCTGTCTCTCATCTGATTTTCAAATCTTTTTGCAGTTATATACATGTTTCTATAGTATGCAAGAAGTTTTTCATACATTATCCATTGATAGTAAATTTTCTGATATGAAACAATAACGCTTGCATCATCTAACTTTCTTTGAAGCTTGGCTATAGCAAGAGCATATTCTGCATCTTTTATAGGATACCTGTCTAAAGTACCAAAAAAATTTCTTAAAAGAGGTTGAGTTACTTCTAATGTTAATGAAGGCTGATAATTATTAAAATCTACAGACTGACCTCCAGGCATATTTAATTTTCCGCCCAAAAAAGATGTGTGAGTTAAATTAACAGACCATTTAGTTCCTGTATAAGGTATTAAAGAGCCCAGTCCTATTCCTGCTTGTATTCCTGTAGCATTGACACTTGGGCTGGCTGTAGTGCTTGTATATCCGCTTGATAAACTTCCGTATTTACCTACAGCTCCAAGCTGTGCAGATAAATTTACATCTCCGGAACTTTCAGCACTAAGCAAATTCATTTCAGCATTAGTTTCTGTTACAGCATTAATCTTTAGTTCTGGTATTTGATCTCTTATAGTTTCCATATAAGAGGCATAAGTCAAAACATTTGTTTGACCATATAAAATATTTATAAATATGATAGAACATAAAATTATTTTAACACTTATTTTCATTTACTCTCCTTATCACATCAAATCATACAATATTAATTCTTAATTTATTTGATAAAAAACATTATTTTTTGAAACTATATTTGTGTATATTTTTACTTCCAAGCAAAAGCAGCAATGTTTTATACAATGTGTCAATTAAATTATCCAAATTCACATCTAATGTTCTTTCTGCTTCTTCATGCACTATATCTTTTTCATCTCCTTTATAATAGTAAAGCTTTCTGTCTAGGTTATAATATTTATTTAATATTAATTCATTTCCTATTCCTGAGGCTGCCACTATCATCTGCATATAAATGTCTTGAGGATCTATTACCGGATTGAAATATTTTTCATCAATTTTCTTATCTATGAATATTAACAGTTCTGAAAACCAATAATTTAGTACAAGGTCTTTATTTATATTATCTTTTAATTTCTGCATTCTTTCTTTGCTGTTAAAAAACATAGCCTGCAACTCAAACATTATTTTTCCAAATTCCTTGGCTGTTATAAAGAAAAATTTTCTAAAAGCATTAAATAATTCAAATATAGCTTTTTCAGGTTCATCATAAAAATTTTCTATAATATCTCTTGGATTTACTTCTGTTTTATTGCTGTTAATCAATGCTATTACAATTTCATCTATATTTGAATAATATTTGTAAACACCTCCTTGGCTTAAACCTGACTCTTTTACGATATCTTTCATCTTTACACTATATGCAGGCTTTTTAAAAAAAACCCTAATAGCTGCATCTAGTATTATCTTCCTTTTGTTCTCAAAATATTCTTGATTAACTTTAGGCATTGTATTATTTTGGTGTTCACCTCTTATTTGAAAAATTAATATGAAAATAAAAACGACATATATGTCATTTTTATTTGTAAAATCTATATTATTACAATTAGTTTTTATTGTCAATATATTTTGTATAGAAAAATTTACAGTTTTTATATGCAAATTATAAAACTATATAAAAATATTATGAAATATACTACATTTGATACATAAAATATTTGTAATTAACTATTGTAAATATTTATATTTAGTTTAATATTAACGTATAGAATAACTTCAATAAAATTTTGAAATGGAGTTTGATTATTATGGAAGTAAATATTAAAGAGTTAGATAACAACACTGTAATATTGAAATTAGATGGAGATATTGATGTTTATACCTCATCTGATTTAAAAGATTCTATTTTTTCCCAAATAGAACTTGGTGCAAAAAAAATAATAGTAGATATGGAAGATGTTTATTACATAGACAGTAGCGGAATAGGGGTATTTATTTCAGCACTTGGTACATTTAAGAAGGTAAATGGTAAAATATGTTTTGTTAAAGTTACAGATCCAGTTAAAAAGGTGTTTGAACTTACTAAAATTAATAGTTTTTTCCCTGTATTTACAACTGAAACTGAGGCTTTAGCTAATTTTTAATTTATTTGAATGTTAATATAAATTAAATTTAGTTAAAATACAAAAAATAAGCTCTAAGAGTTGATTTTTTATTTAATAGTTATAAAATTATTACAATTTATAATAAATATTTTTATTATTTTAATGAAATTCGTATACAAGGTAGTAATTGTTTATTATGGTTAAAGAATTATTTTTGCTTAGGAAAGTTTTCATATTAACTTTAGTATTAAGCTGTGTATTTTCTGCTAATATTCTTTACGGTGCTGAAACTATTAATGATTATATAATGGAAGAAATAACTGATAATACAGAGCATCCATTCTATACAATCCCTATAAAATTTGGAAAATACATTGATTTTGATTTTAAGATAACAAAGCATATAATATTAGTGACTTTAGCAGGTGTTTTATCTGTATGCAGTATGAAATACTTGGCTCATAAACTTAAACGTCCTTTAAATAGACCTACATATTTACAAAGTATATTGGAAGGTTTAATAGACTATATGAATAAAGATGTTATCGGTGCCACTTTAGGAGAAGAGGGTAAAAAATATGTGCCTTTTTGTCTTACGGTATTTTTATTTGTATTATTTTCAAACATATTAGGACTTATACCTGCATCTATCAAATTTCCTACAGAAGATGGAAATCATTCTTATATAGCAGGCGGACTTGGTGCCAATATAGGATTTACTGCTGCTATAGCAGTGGTTGTATTTATAGTTTATGTTATTGCTGGAATAAGAAAAAAGGGCATAATAAAATACTGGACTGGTTTGGTTCCTAAAGGTCTTCCTATACCATTAATACCTATAATATGGGTATTAGAGTTTATTACATTATTCAACAGAGCTTTTGCTCTTGCGATTCGTTTGTTTGCAAACATAACAGGCGGACATATAATGATGATAGTCATACCATATTTGATAGTTATGTCTGGTACATTATTGGTTTCCCCATTTGCGGTATTATTCTTAGGATTTATATATGTACTTGAAATGTTTGTAGCGGTTTTACAGGCTTATATATTCTCATTATTATCAGCAGTTTATATTGGAATTGCTATTAGTGATGAGCATTAATTATAAATAAAATTATCATAAAAAGGAGAATAAAAAATGGAACTTTCTATATTAGGCGCAGCAATTGGAGCAGGACTTGCAGCTATAGGAGTTGGTTTAGGAATAGGTTTTATAGGTTCTAGAGCTGTAGAAGGAATAGCTAGACAGCCTGAAGTATCAGGAAAAATACAAACAGCAATGCTTATAGCAGCAGCATTAATAGAAGGTGTTGGACTTTTTGCTTTGGTTATTTGTATTCTTGCACTATTTACAAAATAATACAAAATAAAATGATTTGGAGGTATATGTATGGCACTTTTAAAAATAGATCCTGGTATTATAATTTGGACTTGGATCACATTTTTACTAGTTCTTGCTATATTAGGTGCTTCTACTTGGAAAATAATTTTGAAGGGTTTGAATGCTCGCGCTGATAAGATACAAGAAGATTTAGAAGAAGCTGAAAAAACTAGAGAAAATGCTAAAAAATCTTTAGCAGCATATAGAGAGCAAATTGATAATGCTAAAGCTGAAGCCAGTGCTATCATAGAAAATGCTAGAGTTGAGGCTAATAGGATTAGAGATAAAATTATTAATAATGCTAGAGAGGAAGCAGAACTTAATAAAAACAAAATTATGTCTGAAATAGACAGATCTAAAGAAGAGGCTATGAATAGTGTAAAAAAACAGGCACTTGATATTGCTGTTGTTATGGCGGAAACTATTCTTAAAAGAAATGTTAATAAAGAAGATAATCAGGCTTTGATTAATGAATTTATTAATAATGCTAACAAAGAAAACAATCAGAAATGATATTTAAGAGTTTTTTAGGAAGTAAATTAATCTTATGAAAGAAAATGATAAATTACAGATACTGAAACCTACAGCTAGTGCTATATTTGATATAGCCAGAGAGCTTGGAATGATAAAAGAAATATATAATGAACTTTTAGAATGTTCAAAATTATTTCAGGATATTGATATAAAAAAATATTTTTTTGATAAATCAATTTCAAAGAAAGATAAAAAAGAATTAATAGATAAAAGATTAAAACCAATACTTTCTAAAGAAACTTATGCTTTTGTATCTATATTAACAGAACATGACAGTATAGATGTACTGCCTGATATTGCAGCTTTGTATAAAGAGATAGCAGATGATTATAGTAATATAGTTAGAGTTCGCATTATTACAGCAAGCACTATTGATGATAAGACAGTAGAAGATATAATTCAAACTGTTAGATGTTTTTCTAATAATGAGATATCTTATGAGACTGTAGTTGATGAAAATATTATAGGCGGAATAATAGTATATATTGGCTCTGTTGTTTATGATTATAGTATAAAAAAACAAATAGATTTATTGCAAAGTAAATTTACCTATGGTAATTAATTAATAAACATTATAGGAGTTATAATATGGATTCTATTGCTGAAAATATTTTAAGTGATCTCAAGAAGGAAGTACTTAAAGAGGTTACAAAAGAAAAGGCAAGTAGATTTAGCCGTATTGTAAAAAATGAATCTAGTGCCAAGAACTATGCTAAGGCTATGTTTGATATTGCTTCAGATATGGGTAAAATTGAAGTAATTAAAAGTGATTTAAATGTTGTATATTCATCTTTGCTTGTTGATAATGATATATATGATTTTTTTAAATCTAGTTTCATAGACGGACATTTGAGAATGCGTATATTAAAAAAAATATATGCAGATAAGATTTTAGAAGAAACATTTAATCTTATCGCTATCTTGATAGAAAGAGATATGATTAATATTTTATTTGCAGTAATAGTAGAATATGAAAACTTATGCAATGAATATTATAATATAATTATAGTTAAAATTACAACTGCATCAAATATGACAGATACAGAGGATATGAATAAACTTAAAAATCATATTACAAATATGATATCAGATAAAGACATACATTTTACATTTAATATAGATGAAAATATAATAGGCGGTGTTGTAATAGAGATAGAAGATGTTGTATATGATTATAGTGTAAGAAGACTGCTTGCAGAATTGAAATCTTCTATTTCTGAGAATAATTGATACATTTTTATATTTGAGGAATTGCTTATGAATATAAAAGCTAGTGAAATTGCAGCGGTTCTTAAAGAAGAGATTAAGAATTATAAAGCTGATTTTACTCCGAATGAAGTAGGGGTTGTTGTAGAGGTTGGAGATGGTATAGCCAGAATCATCGGACTTCCGCATGTTATGGCTAATGAGATGATACTTTTTGAAAGCGGTGCTGTTGGTCTTGCTTTTAACTTGGAAGAAGAAACTATAGGTGCTATAGTTTTAGGTGATTATTACGGAATTAAAGAGGGAAGTAAAGTAAGCAGGCTTAAAAGAATATTAGAAGTACCTGTGGGAGAGGCATTACTTGGAAGAGTTGTTAATCCTTTGGGTGTACCTATAGATGGACATGGTGAAATAACTACTAATAAAAGGAGAGTTATAGAATTCCCTGCTCCTGGTATTGCTGACAGACAGGCAGTAAAGCAGCCTCTTCAGACAGGTATTAAAGCTATTGACTCTATGACTCCTATAGGAAGAGGTCAAAGACAGCTTATTATCGGAGACAGAGGTACAGGTAAAACTTCTATTGCTCTTGATGCTATAATCAATCAAAAAGGTACAGGGGTTGTATGTGTTTATGTAGCAATAGGCCAGAAAGCTTCTACAGTTGCCGGAGTTGTTGATACATTAAGACAGCATGGAGCATTAGAATATACTATAGTAGTTGCTGCAACTGCTGCTGATTCTGCTCCACTTCAATACATAGCTCCTTATGCCGGATGTGCTATGGCAGAATATTTTATGTATGAACAGAAAAAAGATACATTAATTATATATGATGACTTAACTAAGCAGGCTAATGCTTATAGACAAATATCATTGCTTTTAAGAAGGCCTCCTGGAAGGGAAGCTTTTCCTGGTGACGTTTTCTATTTGCATTCAAGACTTCTTGAAAGAGCTGCAAAACTTAGTGATGAATTAGGAGGCGGTTCTTTAACTGCACTTCCTATAATAGAAACTCAGGATAATGAGGTGTCTGCTTATATTCCTACTAACGTTATTTCTATTACAGACGGACAGATATATTTGCTTACTAGTTTATTTATGAGCGGTGTTCGTCCGGCAATTGATGTAGGTATATCAGTTTCACGTGTAGGTGGTAATGCTCAGACTAAGGCTATGAAAAAGGTTGCCGGTACTTTAAGACTTGACCTTGCATCTTATAGATCTTTAGAGGCATTCTCTCAGCTTGGTATCGGACTTGATAAAGCTACTTTGGCACAATTAGACAGAGGTGCTAAAATGGTTGAATTATTAAAACAAAAACAATACAGTCCTATACCTTTTGAAGAACAGGTTATTGTTATATTTGCTGCTACTAAAGGATTTTTAGATAATATTGAAGTTGATAGGGTTCATGAATTTGAATGGAGATTACTTCAATATATGAGAGCAGATAAGCAGAATATACTTGATGATATTAGAGAGAAAAAAGATATAGAGGATATGGACGGACTTTATAAGATTATAGAAGAGTTCAAGGCTAAATTCTAAAATATATGAGTAAAATTTGTTTTTTAATTGCTGCACATAAAAATCAAAATCAGTGTATGAGATTAATTAATCATCTTAAAAAAGATTTTGATATTTATGTGCATATAGATAAGAAATGTAAATTACATATTGAAAGTTTTGATAATGTAAAAATTTACAAAGATATTAAAGTTTATCATGGCGGCGTGAGTCAAGTTGTTGCCACCTTATTTTTAATGAGAGAATCTTATAAAAATAATTATGATAGATATGTTTTTATAAGCGGTCAGGATGTTCCTTTAAAAACTAATAAAGAAATTATTAAGTTTTTTTATGACAATAAAGACAAAGAATTTACTTCATTTGAAAATATAAAAGATAATGGTATATATGAGGAGATGTCATTTAGATTAAATTCTTATAATTTTGGTAAAATATATAGAAAATTATTAAATAAAAAAATTAGAGAATCTATATCTAATATACCATTTATAAAAAGAACTACACCTGATAATATATATTATGGCTCATCTTGGTGGAATTTAACTAGCAACGCAATTGAATATATATTAGATTATGTGAAAAAAAATCCTGAATATTTAAAAAGATTTAATTATACCTGGGGAAGTGATGAATTCTTTTTTCAATCTATATTATTAAATAGTGAATTTAAAGATAATTGTGTAAATGACTGTTTGAGATATATTATATGGTGTGGTGGAACACCTATAAATTTAAAAATGAAAGATTATGAAGAATTAAAAAATAATATTAAAGACAATTTATTCGCACGCAAATTTGATGAAAACATTGATAATGATATAATAGATAAGTTATATGAAGATTTAGAAAATTCTAATTGATTTGGAGTTTTATTATGGCAGAGAAACTTAATGTATTGAAAGCTAGAATTAAAGCTGTATCAAGTACACATAAAATAACCAAAACTATGGATATGATAGCCCGTTCAAGAACAGCTAAAATTCTAACAGTAGAACAAGGTATGCGTCCTTTCACTCAGAAATTGAACAGAATAGTTGAGGATCTTTCACATTCTGATATGGATCATGTGCATCCTTTGCTTGCTCCAAAAAAGAAAATAAAAAACATAATACTTTTTGTTGTAACTTCTTCAAGAGGATTATGCGGTTCTTATAATACAAAGATTTTTGATGAGGCTATGGAGAGAATCAGACATCATCATAGACATGGAAGAGAGGTTCAGCTTCATGTACTAGGAAAGAAAGGTGAAGTTTATTTTGAAAAGCAGGGCATACCGATAGCACGTAAATATCCTCGTATAGATGAAGAATCTACTTTTGATGATTGTGCTACTGTAGTTCAGCGTTTCATGCATGAATATGCAGTTGATAATGCTTCTAGGGTAGAGGTTATATATACAAGATATTATACAAGGGTGGTACATATACCTAAAATAAAAAGTTTAATTCCTATGATTCCTGATGAAGAGGATATTGAGGGACATAAAATAAAGAAAAAATTAGAGTATGTTATTGAGCCTAATGTAGATGACGTACTTAAGGAAATTGTTCCCATGGCTATTAAAACATATTTCTATTTTATGCTTACAAGTTCTTTTTTATCAGAAAATGCTGAAAGAGCTATTGCTATGAGAAATGCTACTGACAATGCTGAAAGATTATTAACAGATCTTAAAAATAAAGCTAACAGAGCCAGACAGGAACATATTACTAATGAGCTTCTTGATATTATAGGCGGTTCTGAAGCTATATAATTTATTTTGTATATAAAAAATTAAATACCATTCATTATTTATTTTATGGATGGTATTTTTTATTTTAAATTTTTTAATTTTTGTACAATAATGAGTAATCAGCCGCACACTTTACAGTGCTTCCTTCGTTCGCGTATAAGGGACTATCCATAATATTATATGATATACTATGCGATTACCACTACGGATAGTAGTTGACAAAGTTAAAAATTTTTAGTATATACTGAAATGATTTCATTTTGCCGACTACTACACATTATATAATTATTATCAACTTTTTTGTCGCACACGCTCTGCGGACTTCGTCAAAGTTGCTTATATCCTTGACAAGCTCGGATACGCTTCGCGAAAGTGCAGATATAAAATTAGTACTAAATCATACTAAAATTGTTTTGTATGTAAGATAGATTATTAATTTAAGCTAAAATATAGCCCTTTTGCTTCTCGCCGAAGGCGTACTGCGTATGGGGCACCAAAAGAACTGGGGTGCTGCGTAAGCACGCAGAGCGGTGGGCAAAGCCCTGCAGATATTTAAAATTTAAAAAAATAATTTTTGACAAAGTATATTTGTTTAGGTATATTTTAAAGATGAATAAACTATAAAATAGATATAGCCTTGAAGCGAGATTTTTTAATTATTTAATGAAGCAGTTTTTATTAGCAACAATATAAAAATTGTGAGCTTTTAAATAAATATATTTAATAAGATGAATATATTAAAAAATCGAGCGTCTAGCAATATCATTGTTAGAGCCTTAAAGCAAGATTTTTTAATTATTAATAAATCAATTTTTATTAAGAATACTATAAAATAATTTATTTTTATAGTATAATACTCAAAATTATTAATTACTATGTGGTGGTATATGAAAAAATTGTTATTGATTTCTTTTGTTTTAATGATTACTTTTATTGTTTCCTGTGGTAAAAAAGAAGAGGCTAATGTAAGTATAAGTAATAATGCAGTTTATGTGAGTTCTCCAGAAAATGTGTATAATAAAACCTATACTAATGTTGTAAAGATTCAGGGTAAATTTGTTAATATGAACTCTGCTTTTTCTTATGCTGACAGAGAAGAAGGAGAATACAGCGAAGACTATGATATATTTGAGGCTATAGAAAATCATAGTTTAAAGAGAGTAATGGAATTAATAGAAGAAGGTGAAGATATTAATCAAAATGATAGAGACTTCATCTTATATAGTGAGTTTATGGAGGATAATTACCTTATAGAAGGTAGTACTCCTTTGATATTTGCAATATTTTATAGAGATTTGGGTATAATGAAATATTTACTTGATAATGGTGCTGATCCTTATATTAAAGATGATAAAGGATTGAATTCTTTTTTATGGGCTTGCTGTGTTGGAAATGTTGACGTAATAAAAATGCTTGTAGAGTTTGATTCTGATTTAGTTGATTCTAAAGATAGATTTGATGCAAATGGACTTCATTTAGCCTCTATGTTTGGTAATGTAGAAGTATTTGAATATTTAGTAAATGATTTAGGTATTGATATAAATAGTACAGATAGAGATGGTTACAGCGTTTTATATTATGCTGAAAAAGATGAGGCAATAGAAAAACTAAAAGAGCTTGGTGCTAAATAATATAAATTGTGTAATACATTAATATCTTTTAAATATGAATAAACTATAAAATTATTTGTTTTTATAGTATAATACTCGAAATTATTAATTACTATGTGGTGGTATATAAAAAAATTGTTATTAATTTCTTTTATTTTAATGATTACTTTTATTGTTTCCTGCTGTAAAAAAGAAGATAATAGTATAAATAATAATTCTATGTATGTAAGTGATTCAAATAATATATATCATAAAACCTACACTAATGTTGTAAAGATTCAAGGTAAATTTGTTAATATAAATCCTGCTTTTTATTACGGCAATAGAAAAGAAGGAGAATATAGCGAGGAGTATGATATATTTGAGGCTATAAAAAATCATAGTTTAAAAAGAGTAATGGAATTAATAGAAGATGGTGAAGATATTAATCAAAATGATAGAGACTTCATCATACATAGTGAGTTTATGGATGCTAATTACTTTATAGAAGGTAGTACTCCTTTAATATTTGCGGTATTTTATAGGGATTTGGGTGTAATGAAATATTTACTTGATAATGGTGCTGATCCTTATATTAAAGATGATAGCAGTAAGAATTCTTTTTTATGGGCTTGCGGTGTTGGAAATGTTGATGTAATAAAAATGCTTGTACAGGCAGATCATGATTTAGTTGATACTCAAGATAAATTTGATTTAAATGGACTTCATATGGCTGCTTGGAATGATAATGTAGAAGTATTTGAATATTTAGTTAATGATTTGGGTATGGATATAAACAGCACTGATGAGCACGGAAACGGAGTTTTATATTATGCCACTGAATATGCAACATTAGAGAAGTTAATAGAGCTAGGAGCTGAAGAGTAATTTTATAAAAATGATGCATTTAGCAGATAGAGTTATTTTCTAGACTTAATTAGCGAACAATTTTTATTAAAAATAAGATAAAAATTGTGAGTATTTCATAAATATATTGAAGATAAATATATAAAAAAATCGAGCGTCTAGCAATATTATTGCTAGACCCTTAAAGCAAGATTTTTTAATTATTAATAAATCAATTTTTATTAGCAACAATATAAAAATTGTGAGTGTTTAAATAAATATATTTAATAAGATGAATATATTAAAAAATCGAGCGTCTAGCAAATTCATTTGCTAGAGCCTTAAAGCGAGATTTTTTAATTATTTATAGAAAATAATTTGTTTTTATTGTATAATACTTCACAAATTATTAATTACTATACGGTGGTGTTTATGAAAAGTATAAAAATCTCAAAAAGCATATTATTGGTTTCTTTATTATCAATTATTTTAATTGTGTCATGCGGTAAAAAAGAAGAGACTAGTGTAAGTATAAGTAATAATTCTGTGTATGTAAGTGATCCAAATAATATATATCATAAAACTTATACTAATGTTGTAAAGGTTCAGGGTAAATATGTTAGTATGAACGCTGCTTTTTCTTACGGCAATAGAAAAGAAGGAGAATACAGCGAGGAGTATGATATATTTGAGGCTATACAAAATCATAGCTTAAAGAGAGTACAGGAATTAATAGAAGAAGAAGGCGAAGATATAGATCAAACTTATTTCGGAGATAGTTTATATAGTGAATTTATGGATGATAGTTATGCAATAGACGGGGGCACTCCTTTAATATTTGCTGTATTTTATAGAGATTTGGGTATAATGAAATATTTGCTTGATAAAGGTGCTGATCCTTATATTAAAGATGATGACAGTTGGAATGCATTTTTATGGGCTTGCGGCACAGGCAATGTTGATGTAATAAAAATGCTTGTACAGTCAGATTCTGATTTAGTTAATTCTAAAAATATGTATGATGCAAACGGACTTCATATGGCGGCTTTGAATGATAATGTAGAGGTGTTTGAGTATTTAGTTAATGATTTGGGTATTGATATAAACAGTACAGATGAGGATGGAGACGGAGTTTTATATTATGCCAATGAAGATGCAGCATTAGAGAAGTTAAGAGAGCTAGGAGCTGAAGAGTAATTTTATAAAAATAGTGGTGTTTCATAAATAGTTAATATATTGTTTAGATTAAAATACTGAAAATTTTTAAGTTTGTCAACTGATGTACTTTATATAGAATTATCTACTTTTTTGTCGCCACGCTTTGAGAAAACGTAATTGCTAGAACTTTATATTAAATATATACTTATTAAATATAGGATATAACCTAAATTTAGACTAAAAATATAGTTCTTCGCCGTAGGCGTACTTCGTATGGTTCTTTTATATCAATAAAAGAACTTGGGGTGTGGGGGCTAGTCCCCACAAATAATAAAAATATAAAAATAAAAAAATAATTTTTGACAAAATATAGTTGTTTAGGTATATATTAAAAATCTAGTGTCTAGCAATGGATAAACTCAATTGCTAGAGCTTTAAAGCGATATTTTTAATTATTTGATAAAACGATTTTTATTAGCAATATATATAGTATTTATCATCTTAATTGTTAATAAAAAATTATAAATAACGCACGGTGAATTAGCTTTTATCTATAAATTCATTATATTTTTTATTTTGTATATTTTATAAATAAAATTCTTCGTGCGTTGTGTAAGCAATAAATTTAAATAACTCTAGGGTGGGCATTAGAAATAACAGTGTAGAGCTAAAAATAAAAATAATATAAAAATTGCAGATTAAAGTTATAATTCTAGAGGGTGGGGAGTGAAAATAGGTTTTAAAACTTAATTACATACCCCGCCCTTTATTCTTTATTACTTTATTAAAAAATTTAACTTTAATTATATTTATAGCCTACTTAGAAATTTCAGCACCCGCCCAAGCTTTTATTAGATTTTGAATTTTATTTAATTAGAATTTAGAATAGAGTAGGAGCTTCTTCAATGACTTTATTATTATATCTGTTGTAAATGCTGTCTTCAGTATTGAGTTCTTCTTTGGTTTTGTATGTGATATTATATTTTTCTTCTAAGGCTTTTATTTTTTTATATAGCTTTTCTCTGTACTCATCTTTAAGAATTCCGTCAGAACCATAAATGTATAGATACTTTTTATAATGCTCTGGAAATACTTGCCTTACGAAATTGAGATATATTTTTCTGCATTCGCCTCTAAGTTTTAATGCATCAGTGGCACAGTAGTCTATGCCGTACTCTTTTACTTTTTTAAAAATATCTTCTATACTGTCTTCTGTTATAAAAGGCATTACAGGCATAGCATGAACCGCTACTATTGCTTTTGTCTTTTTAAACTCTCTAAGCATATCAAATCTTTTAATAGGGCTTATTACATTAGGTTCTATCAAAGATGATAACTTTTCATCTAATGTCGTTATAGTTGATGCTATTCTTACAGGTACTATGCTTGAAAGCTCATCTATCAAATCAAAATCTCTTAATATTAAATCGCTTTTTGTAGATATGCACATCGGAGTTTTATATCTTATAAGAAGTTTTAAAACATCTCTCATAAGCTTATAATCTTTTTCAGCTTCCTGATAATTGTCAGTAACGCTTCCAAGATTGATAATATCTCTATTCCAATTCCTTGAAGAAAGTTCTTTTTCTAATACTTCAGCAATATTTTTCTTTACAAATATTTCTCCGAAAAAATCTTTTGAGTTAATATATTTATGAGAATAAACAGCAAAACAGTAATAACATTTATGCAAACATCCTCTGTAAATATTTAAATCATAGCAGAATCCGTATTCATTATCTATTTTATTTAAAGCCGATTTGCAGTTTATTTCTCTATATTTAAGCATTTATTTTATCTCTTTTTATTTTTTACTCTGTATTAAAATATTGTATTTATAATAATACTGTATATTAATATTTTGTCAACTTGTTATTTATTTAATTTATAAAAATAAATATATGTTTATATTGAAATATAAATTTTTTGACAAATTCTGACATTTCAATGATTTATAATAAATGGTAGAATATAATTTAATGTAAATGAAGAGGTGTTTATGATAGAGCTTAAAGGAAAATACAATAAAGACTGCAAAATTTTCACTGATAATATTGATGAGGAATCCTATTCTGTATTGTATAAAATATTAAATGAAAAAGCCAGTGAAGATGTAAAGATAAGAATAATGCCGGATACTCATTTGGGCAAAGGAATAGTTGTAGGTTTTACAATGCCATTAACTGACAGAGTAAATCCTTTTCATATAGGTGTTGATATAGGATGCGGAATGCTTACTTCAAAATTAAGCGATGAAATAAAAGATATACCATTAGAAAAAATTGATAAAACTATAAAGCAAAATATACCTATGGGGCAAAGCACTCATAAAAAAAGTTTTAATACGCTTTTTAATTTCAAAGAACTTAATGAACTTATAAGAAATTTTATAATTAATTATAATAAAAAGTTTAATACTAAATTTGAAGTTTTTGAAATAGATAATGAATATATAGAAAAATTATGTCAAAGAGTAGAAATTGATTTAGAGAAATTCCATAACTCTATAGGAACGCTTGGAGGAGGAAATCATTTTATAGAAATAGGTAAATCCTCAAATAATGATTATTATATTACTATACATTCAGGCTCTAGGAATTTTGGTAATCAAGTTTGCAGATATCATGCCAAAATAGCTAAAAATAGTGAAGACTGTTATTTGCAGGATAAAGAAATGTTTGATTATTTAATTGATATGGTAATAGCACAATACTATGCAAAAATAAACAGAGAAACTATTTTAAAAATTATAAAAGATGTATTAAGTATAGAAATAGAAGATTCTTTTTCATCGGTTCATAATTTTATTGATTTTGAAGATTTTATTATAAGAAAAGGTGCCATAAGAAGTTATGAAAATGAAAAAATGATAATACCTTTTAACATGCGTGATGGTATATTAATATGCGAAGGCAAGAGCAATGAAGATTGGAATTGTTCGGCACCTCATGGAGCTGGAAGGGTTTTATCAAGGGCACAGGCAAAGAATCAATTAGATATGAATGAGTTTATAGATTCTATGAAAGGAATTTATTCAAGCAGTGTATGCAAAAATACTTTAGATGAATCACCTATGGCTTATAAAAATCCAAACAAAATAGAAAAATTAATAGAACCTACTGTAAAAGTTATAGATAGATTAAAACCTATATTAAATATAAAATCTACTTCAAAATAAAAGTATTTTATGATTTTTATTATAAAATTATAGTGTTTGTAATGTAATTTTACTTTTGAAATCTATTTTATAGATGTATTTTTAATTAATTATTATTGAAACTGATTACAAAATGAAAATTAATATCAAAAACTATATACAATTATTAAAAAATTTATTATACTTATATATATTGATTGATGTTTATATGTGATATTAGTATACATAATATTAATTATAATCTAGTATCTTTATAATATAATATCAAAAAATACATTTTATACTATGGAGTTCTTTATATGAAGGATAAAATTTTCGGCGTACTGCAAAGGGTGGGAAGATCATTCATGCTTCCTATAGCTGTGCTCCCTGTAGCAGGTTTATTTTTGGGTATAGGTAGTTCGTTAACTAATACTACAATGCTTGAAACCTATAATTTAATAGGTATTTTAGGTCCTGGAACTATAGCTTATGATATATTATCAGTATTAAGTGAAGCAGGAAATATAATATTTGGAAACTTACCGATTATATTTGCTATGAGTGTAGCTATTGGTATGGCAAAGAAAGAGAAAGAAGTTGCTGCTTTATCAGGAGCTATAGCATTTTTCGTAATGCATGCTTCTATTGGTAAGATGATAACAGTTATGGGCGGAGCTGAGAAATTATTAGCTGGTTCTACTACAAATGTTGTTGGTATATTATCACTTCAAATGGGTGTATTCGGAGGTATTATAGTAGGTCTTGGTGTAGCTGCTTTGCATAATAAATATTATACAATAGAGCTTCCTCAAGTATTATCATTCTTCGGCGGTACAAGATTTGTTCCTATAATATCTTCAATAGTATTTTTAGTGGTAGGTATATTAATGTACTATGTATGGCCTCCTGTACAGGTTGTAATGAATAAATTGGGTGATTTAATAGCTGGTTCAGGTTATATTGGTACTTTATTCTATGGTATAATAGAAAGAGCATTAATACCTTTCGGACTTCACCATGTATTCTATACACCTTTATGGCAGACTTCTTTGGGCGGAACTATGATGATAGACGGTAATTTAGTAGAAGGTGCTCAAAATATATTCTTTGCTCAATTAGGTTCTCCTACAACAACAACATTTAGTGTTGAAGCTACTAGATTTATGACAGGTAAATTCCCATTTATGATATTTGGATTGCCTGGTGCTGCTTTGGCTATGTATAGAACTTCTAGACCAGAGAAGAAACAAGTTGTTGGTGCTTTGCTTTTCTCAGCAGCATTAACAGCAATGCTTACAGGTATAACTGAGCCTATAGAGTTTACATTTATATTTGTAGCTCCTATATTTTATGCTATTCACTGTGTACTTGCAGGTATATCTTTCATGCTTATGCATATACTTCATGTTACAGTAGGTATGACATTCTCAGGCGGTTTTATAGACTTATTATTATTCGGAATAATACAAGGTAATGCTAAAACTAATTGGATATGGATTGTAATTGTAGGTGCTGCTTATTTCTTTATCTATTATTTCTTATTCTCTACTTTAATTAAGAAATTTGATTGGAAAACACCAGGAAGAGAACCAGACAGTGAAGAGCCAAAATTGTACAGAAGAGCAGATGTTGCTGCTGCTAAGGCTGCTGCAAGCGGAGAAGCTGTTGATACAAATCCTTTATTCCAATATGAAGAAGCTCCTTTAATTACTGCAGGACTTGGAGGAAAGAAAAATATAAGCGATGTTGATTGCTGTGCTACAAGACTTCGTATAACAGTATTTGATCCTTCTAAAGTTGTTGATGCTACATTGAAAGCAAGCGGTGCAGCTGGTATAATAAAAAAAGGTAATGGTATACAGGTAATATACGGACCTAAAGTTACTGTAATCAAATCAAGACTTGAGGATTATTTACATGATCCTATAAGCGATCAGGAAGCTCAGTTACCAGCAGATGCTCCTAAGGCAGAGGAAAAGAAAGAGGAGAAAAAAGAAGAGAAGAAAGCAGAAACAAAATCTTCATCTGCAGTATATAAAGTTTATGCTCCTATAAAAGGAAATATAATAAAATTAGAAAGCGTGAAAGATGAAGCATTCTCAAGCGGTGCTATGGGTAAAGGTATAGCTATTGAACCTATAGAAGGAAAAGTATATGCTCCTTATGATGGTATCATAGAAACTGCTTTCCCTACAAAACATGCTATAGGACTTACTTCTGATGACGGTGTTGAATTACTTATACATGTTGGCATGGATACTGTAAAATTAGGCGGTGCTCATTTCATTTCACATATAGAAGAAGGACAGAAAGTTAAGAAAGGAGATTTATTATTAGAATTTGATATTGAAAAAATAAGAGGAGAGGGATATCCTACATTGACTCCTGTAATAGTAACAAATTCTGATGATTATACAGATATTATCGCTGTTAATTTATCTTCTGTTAATATTGGTGATGATTTGATTGAAATAAAAAAATAATTGAATAAAATGTAAAATATTTGGGGGCTTATTAATTTAAGCCTCCTTTTTTTATGAAAAAATCAAATATTATTGTTTAATAGTAAAAAAAAATTACTTGACAATAAAAAAATAAAAAATTATACTTTGCCAAAGTCTTATTTATTTGGAGATATTATTTATGGAAAACAAAAAAAAGAAATATATTTTAATGCTTAAATTTTTAGTTCCATTTGCAGTATTTATAATAGTGGTTGTTATAGGTTTGATGTTATATTTTATTCCTAGATATAAGAAAGAATTCTTATTAGAAATAGAATCTAATATGTACAAAAAAGAATCTTCCATTTCTTCTTGGCTTAGTTATTTTTATTCAGAGATTGATGTTTTATCTTCCTATTGTAAATATGAAACAGATTATACTCAAATGCTTGATTCTTTCAAAGAATTAAAAAATATGAAAGATGAGATTGGTAATATACATTTTAGCGGCACTGTGGGATATAAATACGGCGGATTATTAATTATAGTATACGGTGATAATATAGAAGGATTTGATCAAACTACGAGAGAATGGTATATAGAAGCTGTAAAAAATCCTTCCATTCCTTATTTGAGTGCTCCATATCAAGATGCTGAAACAGGGGAAACAGTTATAACTATATCTAAAGCTGTTTTTCAAAATAATGAGCTTAAAGGGGTAGTGGGATTGGATATTTCTTTTGCTAAAATAGCTAAGTCATTAATGGCTGATAAAGATAACAAATATTTTATAGCATTAACTGACGGCAGATTTATAACTCATACAGATGTAAATTTATTATTTAATCAGCAGAGAAATATTTATACTGAATTGAATGCTCCTAAGCTTGATGGTAAAGATTATGATGTAAACCTAAATAAAAAACAAAAACAGTGGACTGCAGCTTATAATATACCAAATACTCCTTGGGTTCTTGTAGGAAATGGAAGCTCATTAAATCTAACTAAAAAAATAATTACATTATCTATTATTATGATAATAGTTGCTATTGGTTTTTTAGCGATTCAGTTTATGCTTGTTCTATTAAATGTTAATCCTTTGGCTAGCACATTAGATAGGGCTATAGAGGTGATTAAGAATATGACCAATAAACATTTTAATGCTGTTTTCGATGAGAGGTTATTAAATAAATCAGATCAAACTGGTGTTTTAGTTAATTCTATTAAGGATATGCAGAAATCTCTTGGTGATTCTATTCATTTCTTTCAGGAATCACTTAACTTTATCAATAATGAAATAGATACTGTATCAGATGGAACAGCTAATTTATCGGATAGAAGTAATACTCAGGCTAGCTCACTTGAAGAGTTATCAAGCCTTATAGAATCATTATCTACATCTCTTGATGAAACTAATGTACATTCAGAAGATGCTAGAAATATGAGTGCTAAAGTTGCAGATGCTACTAAGGTGGGGGTAGAATCTTCTTCTGAAATTACTAGTAGTATGAATGAGATACTAGAATCAAGTAAGAAAATATCAGATATGACTAAACTTATACAATCTATTGCTTTTCAGACAAATATATTAGCTTTGAATGCGGCAGTAGAGGCAGCACGTGCTGGCGAACAGGGTAAAGGTTTTGCTGTTGTAGCTAGTGAGATACGTTCTCTTGCTCAGAATGTAGATGAAACTGCTAAAAATATCACTAATACAATAAATGATGCTTTGGATAAAGTTGAGATAGGAAATAAGGCTGTAGAAAATTCTTCTAAAATACTTTCTGAGATTGAAGCTTTGGCTCAGGATATGCTTAATAAATTAACTTCCATATCAGAGCGTGCTGTAGTAGAGGCCGACAGTATTAATCAGATAAATATTTCCGTAAGGCAGCTCAATTCTATAACTGGTGAAAATAGTATGTTAGCTGAATCTAATGCAAGCTCTACAAAAGAAGTAAGAAAAAAAATAGAGAATATGGTTGAGCGTATTGGCAGTTTTAAATTTTAATTAAAAATTTTGTTTATTAAAAAGAAATGGCTTTTAATTATAGTCATTTCTTTTTTTATATATTTTCTATACAGAATATATAATGAGGCATATCCATATTATAATAATGTTTTACCGTACTATCTATTATTTTCATTCCGTTTCTTATAGCTACTTTTTGAGATGCGATATTATTATCTCTTATTATTGAGTATACTCTATCAGCATTTAAAACATTAAAAGCATAATTTTTACAGGCTATTGCAGCTTCTGTAGCAAATCCTTTATGCCAGTAGTTTTTATTAAATAAATATCCTATTTCTATGAGTTCATAAGAATCATTTATTTTTTTATCTACCTTTTGCATAGTAAGTCCACATTGTCCTATAAACTCATTATTTTCTTTTAGTATACATGCCCATAATCCAAATCCGTAAGTTTTGTATCTGTTTATTTGATTATTGAACCATTGATGCACTTCCTCATTAGAAAAAGCATGTTCATAAGCATACATAGTTTCTTTGTCTTGAAGTATAGAAGATAATCCTTTATAGTCATTTTCATTATTTTCTTCAAATTCTCTTAAAATAAGTCTTTCAGTTTCTAGTATTTTTTTCATAATTATAAAACAAAAGTATTTTAGAAAAATGATATTAAATATTTGTTTTTTTGATTTATTTTTCAGTCCCGCCCTCTAGGCTTTTTAAATTTACATGTTATTTTTGTATTATATTTCTTTTTATTTTAATCTGTGATTATAGCACCCACCCAAAATTTTATTAGTATTTATAATCTCCTAACCGCACGCAGAGCGGCACTATAAATATAAGCTGATTAATAATTGCACTTAATTAATATATATAATATGCATTAAACGTGCGTTAAAAAGATAGAAAATTTAATTAAAACTTGGGTGGGTGCTATATATTCTGATTTCGTTTATAAGAAATTATTAGTTAAAATTGCATATAAATTTAATAAGGAAAAAGGGTGGGCATATGTAATTAGTAATAAAAAATATAGTTTTTTGTATTTTTCAGTATTGACAAAGTTTTAAAATATGTTAGAATATACTAACAAATGTTAGAGAGCATTGATAAAGTCAACAACTTTGTATCCCTAAATTGATACAATATATTTTATAACCTTCATTTAATTAAACTGTACGCCCCCTATGATGAGTAGGGGGCAATATTTTTTTATTAAATATAGAAAATAAATATAGCAAATTCTTTTTTATAACATATAATATTTTATCAATAAAAAAAATTTTATAGATAAACAAATGGAGGATTAAAATATTATTATGAAAGCTATAACAACTATAGTATTGCTTATATTGTCAAATACATTTATGACAATAGCTTGGTATGGACATTTGAAATTCAGCGAGATGAAAGGTTTTGCTAAGTTATCACTTCCTATAATTATATTAATAAGCTGGGGAATTGCTTTATTTGAATATTGTTTTCAGGTTCCAGCAAATAGAATAGGATTCCAAGGAAATGGAGGACCTTTTTCATTAATGCAGCTTAAAGTTATGCAGGAAGTTATTACATTAACTATATTCACTATTTTTACAGTGGTATTTTTCAAAACAGAAACTTTAAGAATAAATCATTTTATAGGTTTTTTATGTTTGATATTGGCAGTATTTTTTATTTTTAAGAAATAGTAATTATATAAAAAAGATATAATAAAAGGCAATTATATTTAGTATAATTGCCTTTATTTTATTGATGATTTTTTAATTATCTTAGATTATGTTTTTTTACTCTAGCATCTGCTATATGCTGATTTTCCCATTCTATTTGAATTAGATTCCTTCTCTGCATAGATAATTCTCTTTTCACAGCATTTTTAGTAGCAGCATCTAAAGTAGTTAAAGTAGCCATATTTGGTTTTTCTTCAGAAACTAATCTTATAACAGCCACACCATTATCCAATTTTATAACATCGCTTATTTGATTAGTCTGCATAGAGAATACATGCATATAGAAAGCTTCAGTAGAAGAATCAGGTATAATAGCACCTTCAGCAGTGTTTAGTCTTCCTTGATTATAAGAGAAAGGCTGAGCTGGTTTATAATATTTTATAAGTCCGTTTCCGTTTAATCTTGCTAAATTATTAACATTAGCAACAGCAGCTTTCAATATTTCAGCCTGTTTTGTTTTTTCAGCTTCTAAAAGAGTATTTATATTAGCATTTAAATATTCTCTTCTTATAACCTCTCTATTAACATCAGTATATTTTTCAGGTATTCTAATATCGTTAACTAATACAATATAGTAATATCCATTTGCATATATAGGCTGTAAAAGATTGCTTCCCTTAGTAGTGTTATTGTTATTAGCAAAAATTTTATTAGCAAAATCTTCATTAGGCATTTGCATTCTTGTAAGATATCCTAATTTATAGTTATTAGTATCAAAGCTTTTTTCCATAGCTGTTTTTTCAAATAAAGTTATATCATCTTTTAAAGTTTTATATAAATTATCAGCTACTCCTCCGCTTTGAGTTATTATCCAAGAAATATCAGCCTGAGCAAAATTAGTTTTATTATCTGTAAAATACTTTTCTAAATCAGCATCAGCTACTTGATTAGACTGTACTATTTCAGAAGCATTTATATAAACCATTTCAATATCTTTTTTTGTAAGATTTCTTTTGTATTCTTTTTGCATTTCTAAATCATTTAGTTTAACAGAAGTAAATAATTCAGCAGAAGCAGTTTGTGCTAATATATCTTCTTCTAAATCTTTTTGTATTTTTACTTTATCAGACTGAGAAGAATTTTTTATGAATGATTCATAAGCCATTTGATTATAAACACCATTAGTATCTATGAACTGACTTTTCATAGCTTCAACTATAAAATTATCGCTTACATTTATATTTTTTCTAGCTACATCATTTAAAAGAATAGTAGCAACAGCTCTTCTGAATGCCAAATCCTCTATATAAGTATACATTTCATTATTTATTTGTATTCCTAATTGCTGATAATAACCTTCTAATTGTCTGAAAGCTCTGCCATAAGGACTAGTGCTTGTATAATATATAGGTTTTCCATTAACAGAACCTATTGTAGGAGTTTTTTGGCTTCCTCTTGTATCAACTACCAAGAAATAAATTATCAAAAGTATTGAAACTGCTGATACTCCAAGCCATTGTAAAGTTTTTATTACTGGGCTTTTCTTTTTAGGTACAAAGTTTTTATTAGATGACATTATATATATCCTTAATTCTTTATTAAAAAATGATTATAATTTAACAATTATATAAGAAGAGTTTAAAAAATTCAAGTTTTTATAAAATTAAATTTATAATTGTTAGTATTTATGAACTTATGTAAAAAAAGCTGATAACCTTATAATTTAAATAAAGTTATCAGCTTCTAATTTCTTTTTTATTAATAGTTAGGTGCTTTAGAAGTTATTTTTACATCATGTACATGGCTTTCAGCTAAACCTTGATTAGTTATTCTTATAAATTCAGCTTTTTCCTGAAGCATTTGTATATCTTTAGCACCAATATATCCCATACCAGCACGAATACCGCCAACTATTTGATATACAACATCAGCAACATGTCCCTTATATTCAGTAACACCCTCTATTCCTTCAGGTACAAATTTAGATTTATTAACAACCTCACTTTGGAAATATCTGTCTTTGCTTCCATGTATCATAGCACCAACAGAACCCATTCCTCTATAAGGCTTATATTTTTTACCGTCTATTATAATAACATCTCCAGGAGCTTCATAAGTAGAGGAGAAAAGTCCTCCAGCCATAACAGCATCAGCTCCTATAGCAAATGCTTTAACTATATCTCCTGAATATTTTATACCTCCGTCAGCAATAGCTCCTACATTATATTTTT
Source organism: Brachyspira suanatina (assembly GCF_001049755.1). Classification (NCBI taxonomy): domain Bacteria; kingdom Pseudomonadati; phylum Spirochaetota; class Spirochaetia; order Brachyspirales; family Brachyspiraceae; genus Brachyspira; species Brachyspira suanatina. The sequence goes on from NZ_CVLB01000001.1 coordinate 294,069, forward strand.
TAGCAATTTCAGAAGCATCATGTATAGCAGTAAGCTGAGGAACTCCAACACCGGCAATTATTCTTGTTGTACAAATAGAGCCTGCACCTATTCCTATTTTTATAGCATCTACTCCGGCATCAATCAAAGCTTTAGCTCCGTCTGCAGTAGCAATGTTGCCTGCTATTACTTCAACTTGAGTATATTTATCTTTAATTTCTTTTATAGCAGTAAGTACATTTTTTGAATGTCCATGTGCTGTGTCTATTACTATTAAATCTACTTTTGCTTCTATAAGTTTTTCTATTCTCTCATATCTGTCATCAGATATGCCTATAGCAGCTGCAGCTATTAAAGAACCATCTTCTGATAAAGTAGCCTTCTCTTTGTTTTCTATATCCTTAAAACTTTTTACTATTTCTACTTCTTTAACCTGCTGTTCTAAAGGCATGTTTTTATGTATAACCCCTAATCCTCCGCATAATGCCATAGCTATTGCCATTTTAGATTCTGTTACAGTGTCCATTGGAGAACTTATTAATGGTGTGTTTAATGTTACTTTTTTTGTTAATTTACTTCTTAAAGTTACATCTTTTGGAAGAATATCTGATTCTTTTGGTACTAATAATACATCATCAAAGGTTAATGCTTCTTTAATATTAATAGGCATAATTATTTTTCCTCTTTTTTAATTAGATATAGATTTGAATAATATAGATATTTTGATAAAAGATTCTATAGTAAAAATGCTATAATTGCAATGATTTTTTATTTTTTTAATGAATATTTTATTTAAAAATATTCAAATGTATTAAATGTTTATTATAATTGTAATTATATTGTAAAATTTTAAGTATTTTTGTATTTTTTAAGTAAAATATATTTACAAAAATATAATAATATATTATACTATAATTGTAAAGAAAGTTTACTAAGTATGCAGGAGGTAAATTATGACTATGACAATAAAAGATAATAACTTATTTGATATATATAAAATGTATTTTAAACATGGCGATTTTAATGATTTTTCAAATGTAAAAAGAAATCATATACTATCTTCTTTGATCAGAGAAATAAAAATCATAAGTGCTAAAAAAGATTCTATAAGTGAAAAAGAAATAGAGATTATATATGATATCTTGGTAAAACTTTCTGTTATAGCAAGAATTGATTTGATTATGGCTATGAAAGGTATAAAGAGTAAAGATACATCGTTTATAGGAGGTATAAAACGCTCTAAGGATGTTATAGATTATGCTTTAAAGATAATGGTGAAGTTGCTATATAAACTAGATGATGATCAGATAACTTCTCATTATGCTAATAAGTTTATTGATAATGACAGTATATCTCATACTAGCAGAGTATTTATTATAACTGTAAGATTTATGAAGTATTATAATAACAGCATAAATAATAATATTGTATCTGATATAAGAAAGAAATTTAAAAAGAGATATTCTAATTATTATAAAAATGTATTAAGAAAATTTAACATTAATAAAAAAATAACAAGATTAGAGCATGTGTATAAAAATGGTTTAAGAGATATTTTATTTAATGAATTAGTTAATATCGCTATAGCAGCATTTTGGCATGATATATCAAATTTATTTAATAACTATAATAAAGATTATAATACATCAAAATGCTATTCATATTTAAAGCATTTTGTAAAATATAATTATGATATATCATTAACAGTAGGGCTTCATAATGAATATTACGGACATGGAAATGGAGTATTTTTGAATTATTATAATACTATAGTTAATTCAAATACACTTTTCGCACCTAATTACATTATTAGTTTTGATTATAATGATACTTTGAAATTAAACAGCGTATCATATTTTCCATCAAAAGTTTTAGAGATAATAGATTTATTTGATAGAATAACTTATTCTAATAATAGTTCACTTAATAATGATGATGCTTTAGTATTTATTAGTGATAATTATTTGGATAGAGAAGTAAAAATTGATCCTATCATTTTTGATATATTTTCTTCTTTTGTATCTAATAACATGAAATTAATAGCTTGATAATAATTTAATTGTTTAAAATTATTTAAAAAAGAAAAGAGAGGGAAAATAATTTCCCCCTCTTTTTTATTTTTAAGAAATGTAAATTCTAAAATTAGAAGTTTTCAACTCTAACTTCGAAGAATTTTTTAGCATGTTTACAAACTGGGCAAAGTTCAGGAGCTTCTTCGCTTTCAACGATGAAACCGCAGTTTCTGCATTTCCATTGAACTTTAGTAGCTTTTTTGAAAACGCTTCCGCTTTTTACAGCTTCTCTTAATTTAGCATATCTTTCTCTGTGTTCTTTTTCAACATCACCGATTAATTTCATAGAACGAGCTATTTCATCGAAACCTTCTTCAGTAGCTTCTTTAGCCATTCTTGGGTACATATTTTCATATTCTTCGTTTTCACCTTCCCAAGCAGCTTGTAAGTTTTGAAGAGTATCACCTATACCGTTAAGATATTTGAAATGTACTTTAGCATGTTCTCTTTCATTTTCAGCTGTTTCAAGGAAAATAGCAGCGATTTGCTCATAACCTTCATTTCTTGCTACGCTAGCAAAATAAGTATATTTGTTTCTAGCCATAGATTCGCCAGCAAAAGCTTCATTTAAGTTTTTTTCTGTTTTTGTACCTTTTAAATCCTTCATTTTAATTCTCCTAAAAAAATATATAAATAATTAGTTAAACTATATTATTTAGCAAGTTTGATTCTTTCAGCAACATAGTCCCAATTTACTAAATGATCAACAAAAGTAGTTAAGAAATCAGGTCTTCTGTTTTGATAATCTAAATAGTAAGCATGTTCCCAAACGTCGCAAGTTAAAACACCATGTACTTTGTCAGCAATAGGGTTCATAGCATTAGCATATTTTCTAACTTCTAATTTACCATTATTAACAACAAGCCAAACCCATCCAGAACCGAATTGAGTTTTACCACCAGTAGTGAAAGCTTCTTTGAAAGCATCAAAAGAACCGAAATCTGCTTCTATTTTTGATTTTACTTCAGCAGGTATAGCAACATCTTTTTTAAGCATTTTAAAGAATTCTTCATGGTTATAAACTTGACCAGCATTGTTAAATACAGCTTGTTTATCAGCATTGTTATGAGATAAAGTGATTAATTCTTCAATGCTTTTTCCTTGTAAAGCTGAATCTTTAGCTACTAAATCATTAAGTGTAGTTACATAAGTATTTAAGTGTTTTCCATGATGGAAATCCAATGTGTTAGAAGACATATATGGTGCTAAATCTTCTTTTCCATAAGGTAATTTCATTAGATCAAACATACATTTTACTCCTTCATTTTATTTTATTTTATTATTAATAAATAATAACCTATTTTAAATTAATGTCAAGCATTTATTAAATAATAAAAAACTTTTATTAGTAAAAATTACTATTAATAAATAAAGGCACACCAAAAAATGGTATGCCTTTAATAATTTTTCATTTTTATTTTTAATTAGTTAGCAGCATCAGTAGTTTCTGTAGTAGTAGTTTCTGTAGTAGTTCCTGGATCAGCTGCTTCATTTTCATAATCTCTGAAAACTGGCATTTTTTCTCTGCTTAATATTTCATCTTCTGTTTGACCATAAGTAAATCCTAATTCATCATAGTATTTAGCATAAGTAGTTCTAAATCTTTCAGAAGTAGTATATAAAACTTTATGGTATTTAGTTATTAACAATTTATATTTAGCAGTTTTAATATTTTCATCAGCTGTTTTTAAAGTAGTCAAATCCCAAAGATTATTGAACATTTCATTTAAGAAATAAACTTTGCTTACATCGCTGTTTTGATTGATAGTAGCTAAGTTATAGTTAACACCTGCTAAATAAGTGTTTAACATAATCAATTTCTGACTATCATTAGCTCCTGTTAATTCATTATTTAATGCGTTCATTAAATGGAATCTGCTTTTTGCATAGTATCCAGCAGTACCTTTAAATAGATTCAAAACACCAGCATAAAGATTTAATTCATAATCTGCTTGTTTTAATTCATTAGTTTTTCCAAGTATTTCATAAATAGGTTTTATTTCATCATAAAGTCTAAAAGATTTATCTAATTCATGAAGAGCTATATCTATATTATTATCGTTAGCCAATGGGTTAGCTACTAGATCATAGTAATAAACCGCATTGTAGAACATTTCATTAGTGTCAGTGAAATTAACATTAGTATAACGCTCTAATATTTTGTTAGCTTTGTAAAGTACTCTGAATAAATAATCTTCTCTCATTTTTGTAAGATTAGTTTGAAGAAGATTGTATTCTTTGTCAAGAGCAACATCATCAGTATTTCTTAAATCAGTGAAAGAAGGACCAAAAGATGTTATTTCATTTACAGTATTAGTTCCTGTAGCTTCTTGATTTTCAGTTGTAGTTGCAGCAGTAGTTTCTGTTGTTTCAGTAGCAGTAGTATCTGCTGTAGTTTCGTCCTGAGCGTATACTGGGCTTAACGCTAGAATCATTACGCTTAATACAAGAAATAGTTTTTTCATGTATAACTCCTATATGTTTTTATTATAATTGTGTAACCAAGTATAAATGTTGCCTAAAGTTTTATAAAGCAGCATTTTAGGTTGAGTATTTGTATTAATTAGGGTATTGATTGTAGAATCTAATTCATCAATAGTCCATACAATACTTTCATCTGAAATAGAACTAGGCAATATATAATCTCTATTTTCTATTTCAAGATATTTATCTTCTAAAGACTTTTTTAAAATATTAATCATTTCTCTAAAAGCATCAATTATCTCATAATCTCCGTCACTTAATAATGTGGCAAGTGAGGCTATTTGAGACGGATTGTTATTTAAAGCAGCGTCCATAAAAGATAATAATACTTTGTATATATTATCGCTTGTATTTGATTTTTTGTCAAGTACATATTTTACTGCTTTAGCTACACTTCCATAAGAATTTTCTAATGCAAGGGCTGTTTTTTCTTCATTTAGCCTCAATCTCTTCATTAATATGGATCTTAAAGTATTTTCTGATAAAGGTGAAAATTTTAATTCCATCATGCGCGATCTTAGAGGTTTCATACCATCTTGCACCAATTTATTAGTATCTGAAGTTATTAGAATAAATATATTATTGTCAGAGGGTTCTTCTAAAGTTCTCAAAAAGATATTAGGAGCCCTTTTATCCATTAATTCTATACCTTCTATGATAATAATTCTCTTATTTGATATTCTCGGCTTTCTATACGTTAATTCTATAATATTTCTTACCGTATCGAGGGGAATTACCGTATGTATTATATTATAATAAATTTTTTTTAATGCGCTGAAGAAATCACCTTCTATTGAAATTTTCTTCTTTCCGCCTTTATTTTTAGCTATATTCAAGGCTTCTTTTGATTTATTTCTGAATATTGAATCTATAAACTCAACATTATCTGCATTTAACTCATTTAAAGTATAATTAACAGCCAAATAATAAGGTTCTATAAGAGCGTATCTTGAAGTTTCTTTTTTACTTCCAAGCATATATTCTTTGGGTTCGCTTGTAGGGTAATTATCATAACTATCAAAAAGCATAGATTCTACTTTGTAAAGTATAGAACGGCATGCAGAATAAAAATTATTAAACAAATGAGGCATTTTATACTCTAAATATTGATTAAAATAGAGTTCAGCATTTCTAAATCTTTCATCTGTGCCTGCTACTATAACATCAGGGTGTTTGTACTGATCTATCATTTTGCAGGATTTACATTCATCGCAGTAAGTTCCGTTTCCTCTCTCACAGCATATAGCTTTAGCATAGTTTAAAGCACTTTCAAATTTTCCAATACCTTCATCTCCGTAAAAAAGATAGGCATGATGAAGTCTGCCGCTTTTATATATTCCTGCCATTATTTTCAGCGGGGTTGTCTGTCCTAATACCTTAGCCAATATTAAACCTCTATTAGTATGATAATATTTTTTTATGGGTACATGTATAAATCATAAATAAAATTATATCAACAATAATTTTTAGCTTTTAAATTATAAGTATAATGATGACGATATTTTACTGTTGAGTTTTAATTTTTATATTAGAGCATAACAATATAATAACGAGGAATATTTAATGGCTGCAAATGATGATATAACAAAAAAAGATTTAAGTGAAAATAATGATAATAAAATTGTAAATATTTCTGAAAGACTAGATAAGTTAGAAAAAGATGTTGAAAATATTTTATCTGATGAGAAAATAACAGATGAGGAAAAAGAAAATCTTATCAAGGAAATTTTACAAAATGAAGAGTTTTTAAAATCTGCAGCGGAAACCATAAATAAAGATAATTCAAAATATGATGAACTTATAAATGAATTAAAAGAACAATTATCTAATAGTTTTGATGATAAGATAGATGAAAAAATCGATGAGAAGATAGAAAAAAATAATGCTAATTACAACAGCATAATGTTAGAACAGAATCTTAAAAATTTTAAAGATATTTCCAATTTGAGAAAGAATCAGAAAGATTTAGAGAATTCTATAACTGAAAATAATACAAAATATGATGATATTGTAAATAATATTAATAATATCAATGATAAATTAGACACTCATTCAGAAGAATATAAAAAAGATATAAAAATTTTAAATTCAAAATTAGAAGAATACAAAGAAGAACATTCTAAATTCTTAGAAGAAGAGATAGAACATTTTAATAACTTAAAAGAAGAATTATCTAATAACATCGAAGAAAAAATTGATGAAAAGATAGAAAAAAACAATGTTAATTATAACAGCATAATGTTAGAACAGAATCTTAAAAATTTCAAAGATATATCTAGTTTGAGAAAGAGTCAAAAAGATTTGGAAGAAAATATAAAAGAAAATGTTTCTAATATAGTTACTGCTTCTATCAATGAAAATAATTTAAAATATGATGAAGCTATAAATAATATCAATAATAAATTAGATACTCATTCAGAAGAATACAAAAAAGAAATAGAAACTATAAATAATATATTAGAAGAATATAAAGAGGAGCATTCTAAATTCTTAGAAGAGGAAAAATTAGATAATCTCAAAGAGGAATTATCTAATAGTTTTGATGATAAGATAGACGAAAAAATAGAAAAGAATAATGCTAATTATAACAGCATAATGTTGGAACAGAATCTTAAAAATTTCAAAGATATATCTAATTTGAGAAAGAGTCAAAAAGACTTGGAAGAAAATATAAAAGAAAATGTTTCTAGTATAGTAAGCTCTTCTATCAATGAAAATAATTTGAAATATGATGAAGCTATAAATAATATCAATAATAAATTAAATACTTATTCAGAAGAATACAAAAAAGAAATAGATGACTTAAATGCTAGATTAGAAGAATCAAAAGAAGATAATGTCAAATTTTTTGAAGAAGAAAAAAGCAATTTAAAGAAAAATTATGAAGATATACTAATTGATATAAAAGACATTAATGAACAAATGGAAAGATATAAGTCTATATATGATGAAAAACTTTCTACAGCAGAAAATCAATTTAGTACATTGATGTTGGATCAGAATTTGAAAAATTATAATGAGATTGATGCTTTGAAGAAAGATCATTCAGATTTAAAAGATGTTGTAGAAAGAATAGATAATACAGTAAGTATAAATAGTTTAAAATATGATGATTTAATAAATGATATTAATAATAAATTATCAGATAATTCATTGAAATACAGAAGAGAGCTAGAAAGTTTAAAAAATAAATTTGAAGAATCTAGAGAAGAACAAACTAAATTCTTAGAAGAAGAGAAAGAAAGCTTTAATAATTTCAAAGAAGAATTATCTAATAACTTTGATAATAAGATAGATGAAAAAATCGATGAGAAGATAGAAAAGAATAATGCTAATTATAACAGCATAATGCTAGAACAAAATCTCAAGAATTTTAAAGAGATATCAGATTTAAGAAAGAATTATAAAGATTTAGAAAATAGCATAAAAGAAAATATTTCTAATACAGTTTATGCTTCAGTAAATGAAAATAATTCAAAATATGATGAATTAATAAAAAATATAGATGATAAATTATCTTCTTATTCAGAGGAAAACAAAAAAGAAATAGAAGGTTTGAATACTAGATTAGAAGAGGCAAAAGAAGAACAAACTAAATTTTTAGAAGAAGAGAAAGAAAATTTAAATAATCTTAAAGAAGAATTCTCTAATATTGTAGATGAGAAAATAGAGAGAAGTAGTGCTAGTTATGGCAGTTTAATGGTAGAGCAGAATTTGAAGAATTTCCAAGAGATTTCAGACATTAAAAAGAGTTGTGAGGATTTGGGAAATTCTATAAATGAAAATAATGCTAAGTATGATGAATTAATAAAAAATATAGATAATAAATTATCCTCTTATTCAGAAGAAAATAAAAAAGAATTGGATAATTTAAATACTAAATTAGAAGAAGAAAGAGAAAGTTTAAATAATTTAAAAGAAGAATTATCTAATAACATAGACGAAAAAATTGATGAGAAGATAGAAAAAAATAATGCTAATTATAACAGCATAATGCTAGAGCAGAATCTCAAAAATTTCAAAGAGTTATCAGATTTAAGAAAGAATTACAAAGATTTAGAAAACAATATAAAAGAAAATATATCTAATACGGTTTATGCTTCAGTAAATGAGAATAATTCAAAATATGATGAATTAATAAATCAATTAGAAAACAAAACAGAAGAAAATAAAAAAGAAATAGATAGCTTAAATAACAAATTAGAAGAAGCAAAAGAAGAGCAAACTAGATTCTTAGAAGAAGAGAAAGAAAGTTTAAATAATTTAAAAGAAGAGCTATCTAATAGTTTTGATGAAAAGATAGATGAAAAAATGGAAAAAAACAATGCTAATTATAACAGCATAATGCTAGAGCAGAATCTTAAGAATTTCAAAGAGTTATCAGATTTAAGAAAAGGTCATAAAGATTTAGAAGATTCTATCTTATCAAATGATACAAAATACGATGAATTGATAAATCAATTAGAAAACAAAACAGAAGAAAATAAAAAAGAAATAGATAGCTTAAATAACAAATTAGAAGAAGCAAAAGAAGAGCAAACTAGATTCTTAGAAGAAGAAAAAGAAAATTTAAATAATCTTAAAGAAGAATTCTCTAATATTGTAGATGAGAAAATAGAGAGAAGTAATGCTAGTTATGGCAGTTTAATGGTAGAGCAGAACTTGAAGAATTTCCAAGAGATTTCAGATATTAAAAAGAGCTGTGAGGATTTAGGAAATTCTATAAATGAAAATAATGCTAAGTATGATGAATTAATAAAAAATATAGATAATAAGTTGTCTGCTTATTCAGAAGAAAATAAAAAAAATATAGAAGGTTTAAATACTAGATTAGAAGAAGAGAAAGAAACTTTAAATAGTCTTAAAGAGGAATTATCTAATAATGTTGATGAAAAGATAGATGAGAAAATAGAAAAGAACAATGCTAATTATAATAGCATAATGCTAGAGCAGAATCTCAAAAATTTCAAAGAGTTGTCAGATTTAAGAAAAGGACATAAAGATTTAGAAGATTCTATCTTATCAAATAATACAAAATATGAAGAAGTTCTAAATAATATCAATAGTATCAATGATAAATTGGATTCTACTTCAGAAGAAAACAAAAAAGAAATAGACAGCTTAAATACTAGATTAGAAGAACTAAGAGAAGAACAAACTAAATTCTTAGAAGAAGAGAAAGAAAGCTTTAATAATTTCAAAGAAGAACTATCTAATAACTTTGATAATAAGATAGATGAAAAAATCGATGAGAAGATAGAAAAGAACAATGCTAATTATAATAGCATAATGTTAGAACAGAATCTCAAAAACTTTAAAGAGTTGTCAGATTTAAGAAAAGGACATAAAGATTTAGAAGATTCAATCAATGAAAATATTTTGAAATATGATGAATTAATAAATCAATTAGAAAGTAAAATATCGAACTTTAATAATAATAAAGAAGAAGAATCATTCTTGGATGATGATAATAATTATATTGATGAAAAAATCGATGAGAAGATAGAAAAAAATAATGCTAATTATAACAGCATAATGTTAGAACAGAATCTTAAAAACTTTAAAGAACTATCAGGTTTGAAAAAAGCCCAAAAAGATTTGGAGGATTCTATTTTGGCAAATAATTCAAAATATGATGAATTAATAAGTCAATTAGAAAGCAAAATAACAAACTTTAATAATAACAAAGAAGAATTATTCTTGGACAATGATAATAATTATAATATTGATGAAAAAATCGATGAGAAGATAGAAAAAAATAATGCTAATTATAATAGCATAATGTTAGAACAAAATCTTAAAAACTTTAAAGAGCTATCAGATTTAAGAAAGCATTATAAAGATTTAGAAGAAGAAATTAATGAACTCGCTAATAGAGATAATAATTATAACTTTGAAGAGTTTGCTGATATCATTAATAAGAGATTGAATAATCAGGAAGTAAAAAATGATGAGTTTATAAAAGCAGTAAATGATATTCTAAATAGAAATAATATAAAGTATGAACAATTACTTGACTCAGTAAATAGAAAATCTGAAGTTAATAATATCAGAAATAATACTGAATATGTTAGGTATGTGAAAAATCATGATGAGAGATACAAAGATATTAATGATAATAATGTAGCTAAAGATATTAAAAGATTAGATAAAAAAATAAGCGATGTTACTATATTATCGATTTCTATTTTTGCAATTATAGTTGTGATATTTTTAGCTTATCAATTACTATGATTTTTTATGAAGATGTATTAATATATGGATATGTTTTTAGATAATAAAGCAGATAAATTTGTTTATGAGAGAGAATATTTATCATTGGGTTATAAATATATATGCGGCATTGATGAAGTAGGTAGAGGCTGTTTATTCGGACCTGTTACAGTTGCTGCTGTTATAATGCCTTTAGAACTTTATAATGAAACAGAATTAATAAAAGAAAATATAGTTGAAGGTGTAGATGATTCAAAAAAAATATATGTCAAAAAAAGAGAAGAACTTTATGATAAAATCATAGATAAAGCTTTATGTTATAGTATTTACTCAGTTGATTCAAAAACTATAGATGAGATAAATATTTATAATACAGTAAAACTTGCTATGGTTAATGCAGTTAATAATTTGAATATTAAGCCTGATATATTATTAATAGATGCTGTAAAATTGGATACGGATATAAAGCAATGTTCCATCACTAAGGGCGATGCCAAGTCATATAGTATAGGCTGTGCAAGTATAGTTGCAAAAGTATATAGAGATAGAATGATGAATGAGCTTCCGGATTCTTATCAGAAATATAAGGTTTCAAAAAATAAGGGATACGGAACTAAAGAGCATATGAAATATATAGAAATGTACGGACCAAGCGATATGCATAGATATTCTTTTGAGTCTATAAAATCAAATTATAAAAAAACAGAAGATGATTTATTATTATAAAATGCTTGTTTTTGATAAATTTTATGATAATATATTTATATGATTAAGAGTGATATAAAATTAATAGCTACCGATTTGGACGGTACATTTTTTAACAGCAATACTTCTATAAGCGATTATAATAAAGATGTTTTTCAATTTCTAATGAAAAATGGTGTAGAAATAATACTTGCTACAGGAAGATCTTTAAGCGGTATGAAACTTTATAAAGATATTCTTGGTAATGATAATTATTCTATAATATTTAATGGTGCGGCTATAATAGATAATGAGGGAAATTTTATATATGACAAAGTTATAGACTCTGATACATCAAAATCTATTATAAGTATATATAATAAGTATAATGTTTATTTGCATGTTTATAGACAGAATATGCATATAGCCTCAGAACCAGATTTTTATTTAAAAAGATATATTGAAAAAGAAAAAGTTAATAATATATCTATTGGATTGGAAAACATTGAGAATTTTGAATTTAATAAAATGGTATTTATAGGCGATAGAGAAGAACTTGAAAGACTTCAGAATGATATAAGAAGTAATTTTAATGTTCATACTTGTTTTTCTCATACTAATTTTTTGGAAGTATTAGGACCTGGTATTAATAAAGGAAGTGCTTTAGAATGGATATGCACTCAAAAAGGCATAAATAGAAACGAAGTAATAGCTTTTGGTGATAATTATAATGATATTGAGATGATAGAGTATGCCGGTGTCGGAGTTGCTATGGAAAATGCAGAAGAAGCATTAAAGAAAAAAGCTGATTATATATGTTTAACTAATGATGAGGACGGAGTAGGTAAATTTTTAAAAAAATATATGAAATTTTGATTCTATTAAATATATTTTGTTAGTATACTATTGACATTTTTTTTATTTAATGTTATATTGCTCTCAATGTCTATGCGGGAATAACTCAGTTGGTAGAGTTTCTGCTTGCCATGCAGACTGTCGCGGGTTCGAGTCCCGTTTCCCGCTCATTAATAAACCCCAATAGATAACTTCTTTTCTATTGGGGTTATTTTTTTTATTTTTAATTTTAAAGGTATTGCTAAAATGGATATTAAAGATTTAAATTTTGAAACTTCAACAGATGAAAAAGATTTAGTTACATTGAAAATCACTATTTCTAAAGATGCTTATGATAAAGAATTAGAAAAGCAAATAGAATATTATAAGCCTAGAGTTAATGTTAAAGGTTTTAGAGTAGGTCATGCTCCTAATAATATTATACTTTCAAGATATAGAGAAGCTTTAGAAGGTGCTACTAATGAAGTTTTGATAGAAGAGGCTTGGAATACTTATCATGATGAAAAAAATGTTAAGGCTTTAGGTACTCCTAAACTTCTTAATTTAGATAAAAAAGATGACGGACTTCATCTTGATTATGAATATTATCCTATACCTGAATTTGATTTGCCTGATTTAGCTTCTATAAATGTTGAAAAAAATAAATATACAGTTGATGATAATACTGTAGAGGAAGCTTATAAATTATCTCTTCAAAGATTTTCTCATTTTGAAGAAAGCGATTTGAAATCTGAACTTGGCGATAGAGTTTATGTAAAAATAGAATTCGATGATGATGAAAATAAAAAATATGACAAAGAACTTACAGTAGTTGCAAGCGATGATGAAAATGAAAGCATATTTGCTAAAAATGCTGTAGGCGTAAAAAAAGATGATAAAAAACTTCTTAAAACTTTTGTTGACGGAAGAGAAGCTACTTTAATAATGAATATAGTAAAAGTAGAAAAACCAGATATGAAAGATGATTCTAAAGAAGAAGACAGACAAAAAGTAAAAGAATCATTGAAAGAACATTTAGTAAAAAGAGCAGAAGACAGAGCTAACAGCGAACTTATTAATGATACATTATTTAATAAATTAATAGAGTTAGTTAATATTACTCTTCCTAAGGGTTATTTTGAAGAGCAGTTAGAAATATCTTTAAATGAATTTGAAAGATCTATGTCAAGCAGAGGAATGAGTAAAACAGATTTCTTAATTTCAGTTGCTAAAACAGATGATGATATCAAAAAAGAATATGAAGAAAATGTAAGAAAACAAATAACTTTTGATATGATCATGGCTAAACTTTCAGAAACTTATAAAGATTCTATAACAGTAAATGAAGATAAAGCAAAAGAATATGCTAATAGAATGTATCAATATCAAAGTTATATGGGACTTGCTAAACTTCCTAAAGAAGAACAGCAGAATATAATTAATTATATAATGCGTGATGCTCATACTAGAGCAACTTCTGAAGCTATAATGGATTATGTTAAAGAGCATGTAAATGTTTCAGAAAAAGATGCAGGCGAATTTAAACCTGAAGAAAGCGATGTTTGGGGCGGATATTAATAATTAATTGTAATAATAGGTAATTAGAGAGGTAATATATAGAATGGAGAAGAATTATATGACTATACCTTATGTAATAGAACAAACAAGCAGAGGAGAACGTTCCTACGATATATATTCCAGACTTTTAAAAGATAGAATTATATTTTTGGGCGGTGAGATTAATGATGATGTTGCTAATGTAGTTATAGCACAGCTTTTATTTTTGGAATCAGCTGATCCTGAAAAAGATATTTCTTTATATATAAACAGTCCTGGAGGAGTTGTTACTGCTGCTTTAGGTATGTATGATACTATGCAGTATGTTAAGCCTGATGTTGCTACTTTATGCGTTGGACAGGCTGCTTCAGCAGGTGCTTTACTTCTTGCAGGAGGGGCTAAAGGCAAAAGATTTGCTACTGCTAATTCAAGAATAATGATTCACCAACCTTCAGGCGGTTCCAGAGGTATGGTTACTGATATGGAAATACAGTTGAAAGAAACTATTCGTTTGAAAAGTATACTTAATAATATCATGGCTAATCATACAGGTCAGGATATCAAAAAACTTGAGGCTGATATGGACAGAGATTATTTTATGAGTGCTGATGAAGCTAAAGAATACGGCATCATAGATAAGGTTTTTTCAAGCAGAGAATAATTTTTTCAAATTGAAAATATATAAAGCTAATAATCTTTTTATTAAGTTTATTAGCTTTTAATTTTTTTATTGTAATTTTTTATTGCAATAGTTTTATTATAATATAGAATATGCTAATGAAATTTAAATTATTGTTATTTTTATAAAAAATAATACAATTTATATTGGAGAAATATGTCTAAAAAGAATAATGATAAGAAAGAAGTTTGCTCTCTTTGCGGAAGAGAATTAAAAGAATTGAATCGATATATTGAAGGCAATGAAGGATATTTATGTTCAGATTGTTCTGCTATAGCGAATGATTATTTCAATATGAATATGCAGAAGAAAAAATCTAAAGAAAAAGATTATGATATAAAAATAGTTCCACCTAAACAGATTAAAGCATTACTTGATGAATATGTTGTAGGGCAGGATTATGCTAAAAAAGTATTGTCTGTAGCTGTTTACAATCATTATAAGAGAATAACACAGAATGCTGAAGATAAAAATGATGTTGAAATAGAGAAGTCTAATGTGCTTTTAATAGGGCCTACAGGAAGCGGTAAAACATTATTAGCAAGAACTTTAGCTAAGGCTTTGAATGTGCCTTTTGCTATTGCTGATGCTACTACTGTAACAGAGGCTGGTTATGTTGGTGATGATGTTGAGAATATACTTTTAAGACTTATACAGAATGCTGATGGAGATATAAAATTAGCTGAAAAAGGAATAATATATATCGATGAGATAGATAAAATTTCTCGTAAAAGTGAATCACGTTCTATAACAAGAGATGTATCAGGTGAAGGAGTTCAGCAGGCATTATTAAAAATAGTTGAAGGCACTGTTGCTACAGTTCCTCCTCATGGCGGAAGAAAGCATCCTCATCAAGATAATCTTCATATAGACACTTCTAATATACTTTTTATATGTGGAGGTGCTTTCATTGATATAGAAAAGTCTATTGCTGAGAGAACTTCTAAAAAAGGACTTGGTTTTGCTGCTGAAGTTAATTCTATGGATAATCTCAATTATGATGAGATAATGAAAAATATTGCTACTGAGGATTTAGTTAAATACGGTCTTATACCGGAGCTTATAGGAAGGCTTCCTGTTATAGCTACTTTAGAAGAGCTTAAAGAAGAGGAGCTTTTAAAAATATTAAAAGAGCCTAAGAATGCTTTAACTAAACAGTATCAGAAATTATTTTCTTATGACAATATAGAATTAAAAATAGATGATGAGGCATTAAAATCTATAGTTAAAAAGACTATGGAAGAGCATACAGGTGCTAGAGGTTTAAGAGCACTATTTGAGAGAGTTATGCTTGATACTATGTATGATATGCCTGATGAAAGCAAAGAAAAGCAAGTATTTGAGCTTGATAAAAAATATGTTAATGAAAAATTAGGTATTGATGAGTAATGATTATCAATATTGAAATTTTATCTTTAATAAAATATAATTCACAAACTAAAAATTAATAAATTTTATATAGGGGTTTTTAATGTTACCAGTAAATGATTTAAGAAAAGGCGATGCTATAATTTTAGACGGAGAAACTTATTTAGTAGTAGATGCACATTTTCACAGAGCACAGCAAAGAAAGGCAAATGTTAAGACAAAATTAAAAAATATGCTTAAAGGAAATATGATAGAAAAAACTTTTTCTTCTACAGAAAGTGTTGAAGAAGCTGATTTATCATATAAAAAAGCTCAGTACCTTTATGAAGAAGGTGACAGTTATGTATTTATGATATTAGACAATTATGAACAAGTTCATGTAAGTGCTGATATATTAGGAGAGAGCAAATATTATCTATTAGACAGCTGTGAAGTTGATTTACAATATATTAATGATGAAGTTACAGCAGTACGTTTCCCTATTCATGTAATATTAGAGGTTACTTATACAGAACCTGGATTTAAAGGCGATACTACTGGTACTACTTTAAAGCCTGCAAAACTTGAAACAGGTATAGAGGTTAATGTACCTTTATTTATAAATATAGGCGATAAAATTAAAGTTGATACTAGAGATGACAGCTATGTTGAACGCGTAAATAAATAATGCTTTACATACTATACATCATTTCAGCTTTATTATTATTAATAACTATATTTTTTATAAAAGTTAATTATTTGATATATATTGCAATAGCTTTTTTTATACTTCATATAATATTTACTAAATCTATTTTTATGACTATAAAAAAGCTATTGTATTTAATACCTTATTTCTTAGCTATATTCATAATTCAGGCTTTAAATTCCAGGGGTGAGTATTATAATTTATTTGGATTCTATATTGATAAAGTAGGAGCAGATTTCACTATCATATATTTTATTAGAATAGCTTCTGTACTCTATTTATTATCAATTTTCTTTATTATCATAAAAAAGTTAAAAGTTCCTAATGGTTATATTTTTGATGAGATGATAAGAATTAGTATTTTTATGAAAATAGTTAGAAAATCATTTTTCGCAGAGTTCGCTAAAATAAGAGATAAAAATAAAACTTTTAAAGAAAAACTTAATTTAATAAAGAATTTACTTGAGAATGTTTATAATGATTCTTTTAGGCTTTATCCTTATGATATGCTTATTTCTCACTATAGAAATTTAAAAAAATAGATTTATTTTCATTCCCCGCCCTTTATATTTACTGCTCTATTTTTAATATTAGTTTTTCTATTTTTTATTGTTTAATTCAGATATTACAGTATCCCACCCAAGCGGAGTGTAGATTTTTTGTCTATTCAACGCACGGTGAGTTAAGCTAAAACTTTAAATCAAGTTATAAATACAATTTTTATTATATTATAAATTTTGCTAACCATGCGGTGAGAAATATAATAAATCTAATCAAAGCTAGGGTGGGGTATGCTCTTTCTTATTTGGACTTGTATATGATTATAGATTGTAATTTAAAGTTGATATCAAATTTAATGGGTGGGGTATGTAATTGATTTTAACAAAAAAGGAAACCAGTTTAACTGATTTCCTTTTTGATATTTTAATTAATTTAAAAATTATTTTTCTAAATATGCATAATCAAATCTATATTTAGCTAAAGGATCAAGTTTATAATCTTTAAGTTGTTTTGAAACCATTAAAGCATTTGCTCTGTAATGTATAGGTATTATAGGCATATCATACATAAGTATTTTTTCAGCATCATGAAGAACTTTCATTCTTTCTTGAGGATTAACTATTTGCTTTGAACCTTCTACAAGTTTATCATATTCAGGATTATTGTATCCAGGATTACTAGGGGCATAACTTAAATATAATTCAAGCATAGTCATAGGATCATTGTAATCACCAGTCCAACCGCTAAGCACCATTTGATAGCTTAAATCTCTGAAGCTCTGAAGTATAACAGCCCATTCTCTAGGTACTATAACAGCATCAACACCAATGTTTTTCCACATTTGCTGTATAGCTTCAACCATAACAACGTTTCCATCATTTGCTACTAACACTTCTAAAACAGGATAATTTTCACCATTAGGATATCCAGCTTCAGCCATTAGTTTTTTAGCTTCTTCTATATTTTTTTGATAATCATTGCTCTGTACGCTTATGTAATCTCCTCCTTTAGCTCTGAATTCACCTTCATAATCACTGATTAAAGGAGGAACAAAAGCACCAGCAGGTTTCTGTCCTGATTTGTTTATTGAATCTACTATGTAGTTTCTGTCAATAGCAAGAGCCAATGCTCTGCGGACTCTAGAATCTTTCAATGCTTCATTTGTAAGATTCATTTCAAAAAATACAGTACCATAAGCTTGATTCATAATAATTAACCCCTCTTTCTGAAGATTATCAACTTCTTGAGTAGGTACTAAATTAGAAAAATGTATTTGACCGTTTCTCAAAGCAGCTAAAGCAGTATTTTTATCGGCTATCATTGAAACAGTAATTTTTTTAGCAACTATTTTATCTTTATCATAATAGTTTGTATTAATTTCCATAACTATTCTGTCATCTCTTACCCTTTCAGTCATTCTATAAGCCCCATTACCTATATAACTTTCAGGACTAGAAACCCAAGTATCTCCATATTTTTCTATGATATCTTTTCTAACAGGTACAAACATATCAGAAAGTTCTAAGAAATATGCGGTAGGATTTTCTAATGTTATTTCTATAGTGTAATCATCAATCTTTTTTATTCCTAATTCTTCAACATTAACTTCGCCTTTTGATATTTTTAATGCATTTTTCACAGGAGCCATAAGTGAAGCATAAGGAGCAGCTGTTTTAGGATCTACAAATCTTCTATAGCTATATACAAAATCATCAGCAGTAACAGGGATACCATCAGACCATTTTGCATTAGTTCTTAGATAGAATGTGTAAGTAATTCCATCTTCACTCATTTTGTAGTTTTCAGCCATACCGCCTACTATTTTTCCGTCCTTATCTTTTTTCATAAGACCTTCAAAGAAATGTCTAATATAAACTGTTCCAGCACTTGCTGTATTAAGATGCGGATCTATAGTGGCAACTTCTCCTCCTAAAGATACAACTATAGAGTCTTCTGTGGTTTTCTTAGTTGAACAAGAAAATATAAAAAATAATAATAGAGTTATTGAAAGTATAATTCTTTTCATTTTATTTATCCTTTTAGTAAAGATACTATATTGTAGTATAAAATTATAAAAAGTACAAATTTATATTGATAATAAAATATATTTTATTTAATTATTATTATCTAAATAACAATAATTAAATCTATGCCTTCCAAATGGATTTAAAACAATATCTTTTAGAATAGGAGAGACTATAAAAGAATCAGATTTATAATATAAAGGTATAATAGGCATTTCATCTAATAATATAGCCTCAGCCCGCTTCATATTTTCCATTCTGAAATAATTGTTTGTGTATGTTGTTTTAGCTTCTGTTATTAAATCATCATATTTTGTATTAGAAAATCCTGAATGATTAACTCCTCCGTAACTAACCATAATATCAAGCATAGTCATAGGATCATGATAATCTCCAGTCCATCCCATTCTTGCAATTTGATACTTCTTTTTTGTAAGAGATAATAATGTAACAGGAAATTCTTCTTCGATTAAGTTAACATCAATATTAAGATTATCCTTCCACATTTTTTGTATAGCTTTTCCTACTTCATAAAATAATCCAGGTGATACTTTTAACTCTAAAGTAGGATAATTTTCACCATTAGGATATCCAGCCTCAGCCATTAATTCTTTTGATTTTATTACATTTTTTTCATAATTATCAATATCTATAAAATTTGATGATTCTTCTCTAAAATATGTTCTTTCTCCTTTTAAAGCAGTAGGTACAAATGCTCCTGCGGGTGTTTGAGAACCTTTAACTACATTTTCTACTAAATATTTTCTATCTATAGCTAATGATAATGCCTGCCTTACCCTTTTATCATTTAATGCCTCATTTGTTATGTTTAATTCTAAATAAATAGTACCTATAGCATCGTTTGCTCTAATATACCCCTTATCTGTAAGGTATGCTATCTCTTCAGGAGAAGGTTCCAAAGCTGAAAAATGCAATTCGTTTTTATAAATTTTTTCTACCATGTCAAAAATATCAGCACTTGGTATAAAAGTAAGTCTTTTTGCTATTATTTCACTTTTATCATAATAGAATGGATTTTCTTCAAATACTATTTTTTCATTTTCTATTCTATCTTTGAGTATATATTGTCCATTGCATATATAAGTTTTAGGTTTTAAAGTCCATTCATCTCCATATTTTTCTATTATGTCCTTTCTTAATGGTAGAAATACTCCAGCAGATGCTAAGAAATCTATGAAATACAAAGATGGAGTTTCTAATATCACTTTTAATGTATTATCATTTATAGCCTCTACTCCTAAATCATTCATATTCATAATACCAAGATTGATATTTTTTGCATTTTTTATTATATCGAGCATATATGAGTATGAAGAATGAAGTTTTTTATCTAAAGCTCTTTTCCAGCTATATTCAAAATCATATGCTGTTACGGGCTTACCATCAGACCATTTTGCATTAGTTCTCAAATAAAAAATATAAGTTATACCATCTTCAGAAATATCCCATTTTTCTGCCATACCAGGAATAATATTATTATCTTTATCTATTTTTGTAAGTCCTTCAAAGGCATGTAATATATAAGTACCTACTACCCCTATAGAGTTTAGTGTTGGGTCTATAGTTGTAGGTTCGCTTCCCATATTGATTATTATATCTCTAGTTGGATCTATCATAGAATTTTTTCTATTGCAGGAAATTATTATAAGCAATGTAAAAATAAATAATATTTTTTTTATATTCATAAATTTCCTCCTAAAATACTCTTAGTAAGATAATATTATATCTATTTATTATAAAGTCAATATAATTCTCAATATATAATATAATTGTATTAATATAATTCATTGTTAGTTATAATAAATATTATTTATTATGTATATAATATGAGTTATTTATATTATGTGTTTAAGTGTTAATTTTAATGATTTTTTATTATAAAATTATTGTATTGTAATTTTTATTTTATAGTATAAAAAATACATTAAAAAGCAGTGTAAGTAATTAATTAGAAATTTGATTATTTATTAGCTTTTATATTTTATTCATTATTATTTTATTAATATCTGTAATTATACATATACTTGGTATAATTATATTGTTTTAATTGTTTATGTCTTTTTATAATTTTTATAAATTCTATGATTTTATATTAAAAAGTTATGTTTATTGTATGTATATACAATAGAAATTTAGCTATAAACAGTATAGAACTATATAGTTTTGTATAAATAACATTATTTTGATATAAAATATTTTTATATTGTATATTTTAATATTTAATATGAGTTTTATTCACAATAATAAATATTTATTAATATTAGTTTCTAAATAAAAATTAAATAAAACAAATTTTTTTTAAAATAAAATTAAAAAAAATGCCTATAAATGAAAATTTAATTGACAATTGAATTTAATTTTACTATACTAGAGTTTATTAAAATAACTATTAAAAAATTAATTGGAGGTATTTCATGGATTTCAAAGCCTTATATAAACAAAAATTAACAACTGCTGACGAAGCAGTTAAAGTTATAAAATCTGGTGACTGGATTGACTATGGCTGGGTTACTGCTACAGTAATAGATTTGGATAAAGCTTTAGCAAAAAGATTGCCTGAATTAACAGATCTTAATTTCAGAGGCGGTATATTAATGTGGGAGCCTGAAATTTTTAAGATAGAAAATCCTGAAAAACATATCACTTGGAATTCATGGCATATGTCAGGTTTAGAAAGAAAAGCAGTTGATAAAGGTTTTTGTTTCTATGATCCTATTCGTTATTCAGAAATGCCTAGATATTATAGAGAGTTACCAAGAGGAATAGATGTAGCTATGTTCCAAGTATCAGAAATGGATGAAAATGGCTATTTCAATTTCGGTCCTAATGCTTCGCATATGCAAGCTTTAATAGAAAGATCAAAATGCGTAATAGTGGAAGTAAATAAAAATATGCCAAGATGTTTAGGCGCTGCTAATATAGGCGGAGAAGCTGTACATATTAATCAAGTAGATATGATAGTAGAAGGAAGCAACACTCCTATAAAAGAAATGCCAGCAGGCGGAGCTACAGAAGTAGATAAAACAGTAGCTAAACTTATAGTAGAAGAAATACCTAACGGTGCTTGTTTACAATTGGGTATAGGGGGTATGCCTAACGCTGTTGGTTCATTGATAGCTGAATCTGATTTGAAAGATTTAGGTGTTCATACAGAAATGTATGTTGATGCTTTTGTTGATATATCTTTAGCAGGAAAAATTACAGGTTCTAAAAAGAATATAGACAGAGGCAGACAAACTTATGCATTTGGTGCTGGTACTAAGAAATTATATGATTATATACATAATAATCCTGAATGTTTATCAGCTCCTGTAGATTATACTAATGATGTAAGAGTAATTTCTTCTATAGATAATTTTATGTCAATAAATAATGCCGTAGAAATAGATTTATTTGGACAAGTAAGTGCTGAATCAACAGGATTCAAACATATAAGCGGTGCAGGCGGACAATTAGACTTCGTATTAGGTGCTTATTTATCTAAAGGCGGTAAGAGCTTTATATGTTTATCTTCAACAGTAACAGGAAAAGACGGACAATTAAAATCAAGAATAGTTCCAAGTTTTGCTAATGGTACAGTAATTACAGATACTAGAGCTAACACTCATTATGTAGTAACAGAGTATGGTAAAGTAAACTTAAAAGGTTTAACTACTTGGCAGAGAGCTGAGGCTTTAATCTCCATAGCACATCCTGATTTGAGAGACGGATTAATAAAAGAAGCAGAAAAAGCAAAAATTTGGAGAAAGAGTAACAAATAAATTTGAATATTGTTGATCATTTTTATATACTATTAATTAAATAATATTGTTAAAGGAGAAGCAAATGTTTAAAACAACAGAAAAGCATGAAGAACTTCGTGCCAAAATTAGAGCATGGGCTGAAGAAGTTGTAACTCCAATAGCTCATGAGCACGATCAAACAGGTAAATTCCCAACAGAAGCTGTAAAACAATTAGGTAAAGGCGGATTAGATATTATGGGTTTGCCTTTTGAAACAAAATACGGCGGAGCAGGATTTGATAATATTGCTTATGCTATAGCTGTAGAAGAACTTTCAAGAGTAGACGGAAGTATGGGCGTAATTTTATCAGCTCATTGTTCTTTAGGTAGTTATCCTATCTATGCTTTCGGTACTGAAGAGCAAAAGAAAAAATATTTAGTTCCTCTTGCTGAAGGTAAAAAATTAGGTGCTTTCGGTTTAACTGAACCAGAAGCTGGATCTGATGCAGGCGGTACAGAAACTACTGCTGAATTAAAAGGCGATCACTATATATTAAATGGTGAGAAAATATTCATAACTAACTCTATAGAAGCTGAAAGCTATGTAGTATTTGCTGTTACTACTCCTGGTATCGGAACAAAAGGTATCAGTGCTTTCATCGTTGAAAAAGGCTGGGAAGGCTTTGAATTCGGTGAAAAATATGACAAATTAGGTATTCGTGCTTCTGCTACAGCTCAGTTACTTTTCGATAACGTTAAAGTTCCTAAAGAAAACTTGCTTGGTAAAGAAGGACAAGGATTCAAAATTGCTATGCAAACTCTTGACGGCGGACGTATTGGTATTGCTGCTCAAGCATTAGGTATCGCTCAAGGTGCTTATGAAGCTGCTGTAGCTTATTCTAAAGAAAGAATACAGTTCGGACGTCCTATTGCTCAGCAACAAGCTATCGCTTTCAAACTTGCTGATATGGCTACTAAATTACGTGCTGCTAGACTTCTTATCTACAGTGCTGCTGCTATGAAAGACAGACATGAACCTTATGGTACTGAATCTGCTATGGCTAAATTATATGCTTCTGAAATAGGTTTGGAAGTTGTTAACCAAGCTCTTCAAATCCATGGTGGTAACGGATATATTAAAGGTGCTTATATAGTAGAAAGAGCTTATCGTGATGCTAAGATCTGTACTATTTATGAAGGTACAAGCGAAATACAAAAAGTTGTTATTTCTGCTGCTATACTTGGTAAAATGCCTAAAGCTCCTGTTGCTGCTGCTGGTCCTATGGCTAAAAAAGGTCCTATCACTGGTGAAAGAAGAAATATCATCTTCAAAGAAGGTTCAGCTCAAGATAAAGTTGACGCTTTAGTAGCTGCTCTTAAGAAAGATGGAATCGACTTCTCTGTAGGTATTGATATTAATACTCCTATTGTTAATGCTGAAAGAGTTGTTTCTGCTGGTAAAGGTATCGGTGCTAAAGAAAATATGAAACTTGTTGAGGACTTAGCTAAAGCTGCTGGTGCTGCTATAGGTTGTTCTCGTCCTGTTGCTGAAGAATTGAAATACTTACCTATCATCAGATATGTTGGTATGTCAGGTCAAAAATTCAATGGTAACTTATACATAGCTTGCGGTATTTCAGGTGCTAACCAACACTTAAAAGGTATCAAAAACGCTTCTATCATCGTAGCTATCAACGTTAAAGGTTCTGCTAAAATCTTCAAAAATGCTGACTATGGTATCGTTGGAGATGTTAAAGAGATCCTTCCATTGTTAACTAAAGCTCTTGATACTGGTGCTAAGAAACCTGCAGAAGTACCATATAAGAAAATGAAAAAGATTACTCCTAAGAAAACAATCGAATTACCTAAAATCTATGTATGTAGCGGTTGTGGTTATGAGTATAATCCATTTATTGGTGATCCAGAATCTGAAATAGCTCCAGGTACAGACTTTACAGCTCTTCCAGATGAATGGGTATGTCCTGAATGTAGTGAAGAAAAAGCTAACTTCATTAAGGCTTAAAATATAAACTTAATTATTAATAATTTTTTGAGGAGGAAAAATAATGCATTGCGTTAGAAAAGTTACTGAAGATTTATATTGGGTTGGAGCGAATGAACATCGCTTGGCTCTATTTGAAAATGTACACCCTTTAACTAAAGGTGTTTCTTATAACTCTTATGTTCTTTTAGATGAAAAAACAGTTCTTTTTGATACAGTTGACTGGGCTGTTTGCAGACAATTCTTAGATAACTTAGAATATGTTTTAAATGGTAAAAAACTTGACTATATGGTTATTAACCACATGGAACCAGACCACGCTGCTTCTATAGATGAAGTTTTAATCAGACACCCTGAAACTAAAGTTATAGCTACTGAAAAAGCTTTCATGTTCATGGATCAGTTTGGCTTCACTATTCCTGAAGACAAAAAAGAACAAGTAAAAGAAGGCGACAGCAAAAAATTCGGTAAACACGAAGTTGCTTTCGTAGCTGCTCAAATGGTACACTGGCCAGAAGCTATGGTTACTTTTGATACTACTAATGGTGTATTATTCTCTGCTGATGCTTTCGGTTCTTTCATCGCTTTAGACGGAAGATTATTCAATGACGAAGTTAACTTCGACAGAGATTGGTTAGATGAGGCTAGAAGATATTATACTAACATCGTTGGTAAATATGGCCCTCACGTACAAAACTTGCTCAAAAAAGCTGGCGGAATTATTGATAAAATTAAAATGTTCTGTCCTTTACATGGACCTATTTGGAGAAACAATCTAGGTTATATTCTTGATAAATACAACAAATGGAGTACTTATGAGCCTGAAGAAAAAGGTGTATTAATCGTATATGCTTCTATGTATGGTAATACTGAAAATATGGTTGGCGTTTTAGCTGCTAAATTAGCTGAAAAAGGTGTTACTAATATAGCTATGCATGACGTATCTAGCACTCACGTTTCTTACTTGATCGCTGATACTTTCAAATTAAGCCACGTTGTATTAGCTTCTGTTACTTACAACCTTAATATTTATCCTCCAATGCATAGTTATTTAGATGATATGAGAGCTCTTAACGTTCAAAAACGTAAGTTTGCTATCATAGAAAATGGTTCTTGGGCTCCTAAATCTGGTGCTTTAATGCAAGAATTCATTGAAAACAACTTGAAACAATGTGAAATCTTAGATGCTCAAGTTTCAGTTTCTTCTTCTATGAAAGCTGCTAACGTTGGTGAAATGGACGCTTTAGTAGACGCTATAGTTGAATCTATTAATAAATAATAATACTATAATTATTTATTAATCTATATTGATAAAGACCGATTCAGGTGAAAACTTGAATCGGTTTTTTATTAAACCATTTTTAAATTTTGACGAAGATAAAAATAATATAGATAATGTAAATAAGGAAATAATTTTTTATGGTAAGTATTAAAAGACAAAGACAGATTAAGTTATTTTTTATATTATCTATTATATTAATTGTAGTAATTTCTCTATTTATTATATTTGGTTATTTTCCTTATGGTCTTCATGAAAAAGATATGTCTGAAGTCAAAATGCCAAAAGATAATATTGCTTATGTAAGTGTTAAAAGTCTTGATAAAAGTATACTTAAATTTTCTGATTCTATATATGCTTATAGAATATCACATGATGAATCTATGTATGATTTTTCTATTTTACTTAGAAAAGCAGATGCATTTGCAGATAGATTAAGAACAAATGATAATTTTTTTGTTAAGATGGCTTCTAAACCTATGTTAAAAAGAAATGCTGCTTTGCTTTTTTGGGGATACAATGGAAATTTATATAATTCTGAAATTTTTTATTTATTTGATATAGGAAGATTAAATTCTTTTATATTTAATTCAATTTTTAGTCCTGAAAGTTTAACTATAGATAATGTTGCTTATGAAATAAAAAAAGTTAATTATAATGGAAATAAAATATATGCTTTAGATAATGGAAATCCTTATTTATTTTTTAGCTTTTATAAGGGGCTTTTGATAATTACAAAAAATTATAACCATATAAAAAAACTAATTGATTTTTTAAATTCTGATGCTGGCAGTATTAATGATGTAGAATTACTTAATAAAGTTGAAAATAAATATGACTCTGATATATCATTCTATATTAATAAACAGCTTTTTGATTATAATAAATGTGAAGGTTCTTTACTATTCACACCATTACAATATTTCAATAATGCATACACCATATATGGAAATGCTAAGATAAATAATGATAATGGATTAATGGATATTTTTGTGGATTATGAATACGGAGGATCTGAAAGATATTCTCTTTATGGTTTAGAGGGCTCGATAGATATACAGAATTATTTGCCTAAAGAAAGAACTGTTATGTATTTTGGATTAAAATCATATTTGGCAGGGCTTTATCCTATAATGTATAATGATTTGAAAATGGATCATAATAATAAGCTGTATTCTGAACTATATAATTTATTCACAAAGATGAATGATGTTTATTCATTTGGAAGCATTATAAATGATTTATATGGTGAGATGGCTGTGGCATATATAGAGTCAAAAAGATCTGAATTAATTTATCCTGTTATGATTTTTAATATAGAAAATGATACTGCTTTGCTTCCTAAATTGGAAATAGCATTATTAGAAAAATATCCTAATCTGCTTAAAAAAGAAAGAAATTATAATAATCATTATATATATTCTTATGATTTAAATAATGGAAATATATTCTATTATACTTTTATAGATAAAGTATATTTTGTAAGCGAGAATGAAAAGTCTATAGAAACTATTATAGACAGTGTTTATGATGGGGAATCTTTAGACACATATATAAAATCTCAAATATCAAAAAATATAAATCCTGATTATATATTTACAATACAGCTTGCAAAATCTCAGGATATTTTAAGATATTTTAATATACCTCTAAGGACTTGGAGTTATCCTAACAGTATAATAATAGGCTCTACTATTAATTCTAATTATACTCATATTAATATAGATTTTAAAGCTAATTTTAATAGTGTAAGTAAATAATTATCAAAAGTTATAATAGGTTGATAAATATCATTATTTGTATATAATTATACTTATTTTTTGGAGTGAAATTTATTTTATGTCAATAATTGATAAACTGTCATTGGTAGAAAAAACTTATGAAGATATAGTGCAGAAACTTAATGATGCTAATATAAAAGATAATAGAGTTATACAGGATTTGATGAAAAAAAAATCAGAAATAGAAGATATTGTTGAAGAATATAAAAAATTAAAAGTGGTACTAAAAGAAATAGATGAATCTAATGAAATGATTAATAATCCTGATACTGATAAAGAGCTTAAAGATATGGCATTACTAGAGATAGAGGAACTTAATCAAAAAAAAGAAGATATAATAAATGGTCTTAGACTTCTTTTACTTCCTAAAGATAAGAATGACGGAAAAAATATTATAGTTGAGATCAGAGTAGGTACAGGAGGAGATGAATCTGCTTTATTTGTAGGCGATTTATTTAGAATGTACACTCGTTTTATAGAAAGAACTAATTTAAAAATGGAAATAATAGATACTAGTCCTACAGAGCTTGGAGGATATAAAGAGGTTATATTTTCGGTATCAGGAAAAGATGCTTACAGAACATTAAAATTTGAAAGCGGAACTCATCGCGTACAGAGAATACCTGCTACAGAGTCAGGAGGAAGAATACATACATCAGCTTCTACAGTTGCTGTTATGCCTGAAGCTATGGAAAGCGATGTTGTTATAAAAGATGAGGATATAAGAGTTGATATATTCCGTTCAAGCGGACCTGGTGGACAGTCTGTTAATACTACTGATAGTGCTGTTAGAATTACACATTTGCCTACAGGATTAGTTGTGCAGTGTCAGGATGAAAAGAGCCAGCATAAGAATAAAGCAAAGGCATTAAAAGTCCTTCGTGCTAGAATATATGAGAAAGAAGAAGCTGAGAGAAAGGCAAAAGAAGCTAAGGAAAGAAGAGAACAGATTGGTTCAGGTGATAGAAGTGAAAGAATAAGAACTTATAATTTCCCTCAAAACAGAGTTACAGACCATAGAATAAATGTTACTCTTTATAAATTAGATAGATTTATGGATGGTGAAATTACAGAGATAACTGATGCATTATTTAAAAAAGAGCAAGAGGATATGCTTGCTTCATATTCTGATTAATACTTTATGAGTTATTTATGAAAGATATAGAAAATATATTAGGCGAAGAAAAAATTATTCATAAATTATATGATGATGATCCTGTTATTAGATATATAAAAAGTTTTGATAATGTCTTATATGCTGATTATTCTTATAGCGGAAATGATAGTTATGAAACTGATGATTCTTTGATTGGATTATTTGCTTATCATAAAGATGATAAATATTTATTTGGAGAATTTGGATATTTTAAAGAAAATAGAGAAGAATTAAAACTTATTGTAAGCGATTATCCTGAATATATAACTTTGGATAATTATGAACTTACTAATGAAAAATTTAATGATTTAATTAATTTACATAATATTTCTATGAATCAGTTTAGTTCTTTAATGATAGGTAAAAATGAAATAGATAATATAAAATCTAATTCATTAAAAAAAATCACTTTAGATGAATATATAGAAATTTTTCCTCATAGATATATAAATAATAGAATAAGATTTTCATCAAAGAATAAAAGATATGAAAGAATATATATAGATGATATATCAGAAGATTTAATTTACAGATGTTCCTATTGCGGAGCTTCTAATTTATCGAAGATAGTAAATAATGATATTAGTAATTTGCAGGATATAGATGTTCTTGATTATGATAATAATGCAGAAAAGAATTTGTATATATGTAAAGTATGCGGCTTGATATCAAGAAGTCCTGATAATATTATGGATTATATTTAATTAATTTTTATAAGAGGTAAAAGATGAGTTTTTTAATATTAGCTGATAAAACTTTTTCCAATGAGTTTTCTAAAGAATTTGATAATATCTTCAATGATAAGATTAATATTTTAAAAGAAAAATTAAACTGTGATGTTAAATATATAGAAAATAATGATATTGAAAAAATAGAAAATTATTTGAACAATATATATAAAGAAAGTGAAAATTATGACAATATAATTTACATACCGGGAAATATGCCTTTATTTAATGAATATGAAACTGTTAAATTAACTAATATACATGAGAAAAATATATCATATTTTAGTTATGGTGAAAATTATCCTGCAGGTATAGTACCTTTTATAATAAGAAGAACTGCTTTTGAAAAATTATTTAATATAATAAAAACTAAAGATATTAAAGTATCTGAAAATGCTATAAATAATATTGTATTTGTTGATCCTAACTTTTTTGAAATAGAAATACTTATATCTGAACATGATATGAGATATTATAGACTTTCTCTCTTTGCTGATAGTAAAAGAAATGCTATTTTAATAAAAAAACTTATCAATTATAAAGATTATAATGAAATGGTTAAGGCAATAGAAGAAAATCCAAGTATCAGAAGGACATTGCCTTCATTTGTAGAAATAGATATTAATAACAGACAAAATGTATTAAATAAATATTTATTGAAGAATGAAATTATAAAAAATGAGCTTTCAAAAGAAGAAAAAAATATTACTTTAGATGAGTTTAAAACTATTTATGATAAACTTTATGATTTTTGCGGCGATTTCCATATGTCTATAGGAAGTTATTATGAACCGCTTTTAAATAAAGATGTTTTTGATATATTAGAATATTCTACAAGAAATAAAAATGTTAATGTATATTTAGAAACTAATGCCTTGCTTCTTGATAGTGATAATGCTAAAAAATTATTATCTATGCAGTCAGAAAGGAATAATCTTCATGTTATAATACATTTAGATACTGTAGAAGAAGATGTTTATAATAAGATATATGATAATGGCGATATAAAAACTATCATGTCTAATATAGACTATTATTTGCTTAGAGAGCCTAAAAATACTTATTTACAGATAACTAAGCAAAAGGATAATTTTGATTATTTAGCTTCATATTATAAATATTTCGATAAATACAAAGTGGATATCATAATGCAGAAATATTATAATTATAGAGGTATTATAGATGATAATAGAATAGGCGATATGGCTCCTTTAATTAATATAGGTTGCTGGCATTTAGCTAGAGATTTATTTATAGATAGCTACGGAGATGTTTATATTTGTAGATTCGATATAAACAAAGAAAATAAAATAGCTTCTATATATGAAGAGAATATAGATAATATATGGAAGACACTTGAAAATTATTTTATTGAGAATGTTTGCAAGAAATTAGATTTTTGCAAGAATTGTGATGAATGGTATTTATATAATTTTTGATTATGGAAAATATAATAGTAAAATATTTAGAATTTGTTTTAGCTTGTTACGTAGTAAGATTTTTAGCAACCAGATTCATATTAGAATTTCAATCTGTTAAAAAATTTTATTATAGAAGAGAAATATTGCCAGGTGTTCGTAATTGGAATAATAGAATAAAAATGATGTACTATTTTGAGTTTTTTTCTTTTATTCAAAGTTTACTAATAGCATTATTTTTTATGGTATTTTCTCATTTTGTGCCTTTGAAAGAGCATTTAAAACTAATTATAGGATTTTTAACATATTCATCTTTGATAATAGCAGATAAAGTGAGATTTTCAATACTTCTTACTAATTATCCGTATTCACTTTTAATAATGGATACAGGAATATTTCTATTTGTGAGTTTTTTGCAGTTTATTGTAATGGCCTTTATGAATGCTACATTATAAAAAAAGGAAGTACTTGTTGATTTAAGCACTTCCTTTCTAACTTTTTTATTAAAAATTAGTTCTGTTCTATAGTGATAGAAGCTCCTATATCCATTGAATGAGTTTTTACTTTGTATGTTACTTTTTCAGATATTATAGAATTATCCATAAAGGCATTGGATATATTTACTTCTTCAAATATAATACTATTTTTTAATATAGAATTTTCTATTTTTGAATTTTTTCCTATATGTACATATGGTCCTATTACAGAATTTTCTATTTTTACATCTTTATCTATAAATACAGGAGGTATTATAGCAGTGTCTTTTATACCTTTGCTTAATATATTATGTTTTATAATTGATTTATTTGTTTCTATCATAGTAGATTTTTCACCGCAATCATACCATCCGTCTAATTTAAATGTTTTAAATATGATTGAATTTTTTATCATATATTCTAAAGCATCTGTAAGCTGGTATTCATTTTTGGTTTTTATATCATTTTTGATAATATAGTCTATCGCTTCAAATAACTCTTTGGTATTAACTATATTGTACATACCTGTAAGAGCCAAATTACTTATAGGTTCTTTTGGTTTTTCAACTAATTTTGTTATAACACCTTGTTCATTCAATATAGCTACTCCAAATCTGCTTGGATTATCAACTTCGCATACCCCAAGCGAATTTTCATTTTTGCTTACTATATTTGAAAGATTCAATTTAAATATTGTATCTCCCAAAATGATAAATATTTTATCATCATCTTTTATATGCTCTTTTGTAAGCGATATTGCATGAGCTAAACCTTTATACTCTTTTTGTTCTACAAATGTAAGTTTTATATTTTTATATTTTTCAGATAAGTATTCAATCATCTGATCTTTTAAATAACCTACTATAAATATAACTTCTTCTAGATCTTGTATTGAAGATATTTCAGTCATTATAAAATCTATAATGGTAGAACCTGCTATAGGAAGTATTGGTTTAGGTTTTGTTATAGTATGTGGTCTTAATCTAGTGCCTTCTCCGGCTGCTGGTATAATAACTTTCAATTTTTAATCCTTATAATCATTTAATTAATGGTATTAATAAAGCATTTGCTAATTCTTCATTAGATCCATTTAAATATTTTACTATTTCTAAAGCAAAGAATACTGTAGTAGCAGGACCTTTAGAAGTTATAACATTATCATTGCAAACTACTAAATCTTTTTCTACATATTCTCCGCCTTTTACATGAACTTCGCAGCTAGGGTAGCAAGTATATTTTCCATTTATAACGCCAGCCTCACCTAATACTATAGGAGAAGCACATATTGCAGATACTAGCTTTTTATTTTCATGCATATTTCTAAGTTTTTCTAAAATTCTCATATCTGCTTTTAAATTATTCATGCCTATCATTCCGCCTGGAAGTGCTATAGCATCAAAATCATAATTTAATATTTTTTCTAAAGTAGTGTCTGCTTTTAAATAAATATTATGGGAGCCTTTTACTTCTAAATCATTAGTTAAAGAAGCAGTTACAACTTCTATATTTGCTCTTCTTAGAACATCAACAATAGTTACAGCTTCGATTTCTTCAGCTCCTTCAGCTAAAGGTACTAAAACTTTTTTGGACATGTTATAATCTCCTTTTTATCATAATTTTCCTCTTAATTATATAATAGTTTATATTCATAATATTGCAAGCAATTCTTTTTTATATTGTAATGAAAATTATTTAATTTAAAATTTAAATAGTGTATTATAATTACTATATTAGTTATTTAATTTTTCTATGGCTTTTTCATATCCTAAATCAGCTGATTTTTTTAAATATTTTTTTGATCTAAGAATATATTTTTCTTTTATTTCCTCATCTTTTTCATGTTTTGAAATAATATCATAGAGTTTATATAAATCATAATATGCTATATAATCTTCAGGATTAAATTCTAATGTTTCTTTTAGATATTTTATTGCTTTTTTATATTTTTTAT
Source organism: Brachyspira suanatina (assembly GCF_001049755.1). Classification (NCBI taxonomy): domain Bacteria; kingdom Pseudomonadati; phylum Spirochaetota; class Spirochaetia; order Brachyspirales; family Brachyspiraceae; genus Brachyspira; species Brachyspira suanatina. The sequence continues at coordinate 327,686 of NZ_CVLB01000001.1, forward strand.
TTTTTCTATATACTACTGACATTAAATAATAAGCATCAGAATAGGCTTTATTTTTTAAAATGGCTTTTTCCAAATCTTCTATAGCTTTATCATAATCTTCTTTATCAATATAAACTTCTGCTCTGTAATAATATGTATCGCTGTCATGCGGATATATTTCTATAGATTTATTATAAGTATCTATTGCTTTATCATAATCTTTTATCTCATAATAAGCTCTTGCTAGATTATGATAAGCATCTAAATTATCATTATCTAATTCTATGACTTTAAGCAGATCATTGATAGCTTCATCATATTTTTTATTTTGAATATTATTTAATGCACTATAAAAATATTTATTTTCTTCACTAATCATATTATATATTATCCTAAATGTTAAAAATTATAATATAGAAATTATACAAAAAATAATAAGTGAATGCAAATTTATTTTTATATAAATTTATATTCACTTACATATAAAGTACATAGAAAAATATAAAAACTTTTATTAATTTTATAATTCTTTTATTAATTTATTGGCTTCTTCAAATCTTCTTTTTATTTCTTTCCAATTTTTTTCTTTCATTAAGTTTCTAGGACATAGCCAAGAACCGCCGCAGGCAAATACATTTTTGTTTTGCAAATATTCTTTTACATTATCAATACTTACACCGCCTAAAGGCATGAATTTTACTCCTGTATGCTGATAAACCGAAGCTATATTTTTTATCCAATTAATTCCTCCGTATAAACCAGCATGAAAGAATTTGATATATTTATATCCATAAGCTAAACATTGTTCTACTTCAGAAGGAGTTGCGGCACCTGGTATATAATAATAATTTTTCTTTTTGGCATATTCAAGCATTATAGGCTGAAATCCTGGGCTTATTATTATATTAGTTCCCAAATCAAGTACTCTATCAACTTGTTCTGTATTTAAAACAGTAGCAGCAGATCTTGGCAAATCAGGGTAGTCTTTGGCCAATATTTCTAAAGCTTTATATCCATATTCTGTTCTTAAAGTTAATTCTATAGAAGGAAGAAATTCCAAACAAAGTTCTGCTATATTTCTTATTTCTTCTTCATTTTCTACTACTACTACAGGTACTATTTTATTTTGTATATATTTTTCTAACATAAAAAACTCCGTAAAATGTAAAACTATAATTAATAATCTATCATGCTTAATTATTAAAGTAAATAACATAATTATTCATGCAAAGATTTGTATTTATTTTTAGACAGTATCTATGCTATATAAACAAGGAAGGTTAAATATATGAATATTTAACCTTCCTTTTGATATTAGAGAATAAAAAAATATTATAGATTTTCTTTTAGAATTTTAATGATCTCTTCTTTGCTTAATACTTTACCATAAGAAAGAACTTTATCATCTAATAATAGGGCAGGAGTAGACATTACTCCATAAGAAGCTATTTCAGCCATATCTTCCACATATTTAATAGCCAAATCAAGTTTTGCTTCTTCTATGGCAGCTATTGTATTTTCTTCTAGCTTTTTACAATTAGCACAGCCTGTACCTAATATTTTTACTCTAGCCTCTATAGGCGATTCTTTTGTTGTTTCCTCTTCAACGAAGGGGGTAATAGCAGGTCCTCAGCCGCATCCGCCTTTTCCAAATAAAATATCTTTTAATGACATATTATCTCCTTAAAAATTTTTTAATATTTATAATTTTTCTTTTAAAATATTTACTATTTTTTCCCTATCCAAAACTTCTCCATAAGATATAAGCTCATCATTTACAATAAGAGCAGGTAAAGTCATAACACCATAATATGACATAGTTCCTTTACTGTCTGTATATTTTATGGATAAGTCCAAATTTAAATCCAATATAGCTCTTCTTAAATTATCAAGCATATCAAGAGAATTTTCATCATCATTTCCTAAAAGCAGTATTTTTTCTATTTCTCTTTCTATACCCTCATCCTCTAGAGGGTCAGGCAAACATCCTCAGCCAAATTGTATTTTTTCTATAGCCATAATATACCTCCAAAGTTAGTATATACATATTATAGGTATATATGAAATAATTGCAAATTTAAAAATAAAAAAAATCATACATTTTTTACAATTTATCTTTTAATAGTTCAATTATTTCATCTTTATTTAGTACTTTACCATAAGATAATACATTTTCATCTAATACTAGGCTAGGTGTGGATATAACTCCATAAGAAGCTATTTTTTCTATATCATAAATATGTCCTACTGTTAAACTAAGTCCCATATCTTTCAAAGCTTTCAATGTGTTTTCTTCCAATTTTTTACAGTTATTACAGCCTGTACCTAATATTTTTATTCTTGCATTTTCTTCAGATGATGTTTGACATAAGCTTCCGCAGCTGCATTGTTATTTTTTATTGTTATTGAAAAACATAATTTACTCCTTTTTATAGTTTTTTATTATTGATATCACCTAAACAACTATATTTTGTCAAAAATAAATTTATATTTTTGTTTTTATATCTGAGGCTTTGTCCACCGCGAATCGTACCAGTAGGGTAAGCCACCACTTCTTTTATTGCTACAGGTACAGCCCACCTCACGAAGTGTGCCTATGGTAGGCGAAAAGCTATGTTTTAGCTTAAATTTAATATTTTATCTTACATGTAAAACATAATTAGTATTGTTTAGTACTAATTTTATACTTGCACTTTCGCGAAGCGTGCCTGCGGCAGCAACTTTTTGCGGCGGGAAAAAGTTGAATAAAAAAATTGACAAACTTAAAAATTTTTAGTATCTACTAAAAATAAATCATACAAAAAGAAAATAAAAATTATTAAATAAGTACCCAATAATAATTATTCCTAAAGTTACTATAAATACAAAAAATATTAAAAGAGGCATTTTAACAGCTTTTTTAAGCATAATAATAGAAGGCAGAGATAAGGCAGTAACTGACATCATAAATGATAGAATAGTACCAAGTCCTGCACCTTTATAAAATAAACTTTCTGCTATAGGTAAAGTTCCGAATATATCTGCATACATTGGAATTCCTACCAAAGAAGCTAAAGGCACAGAATACCAATTATTTTTTCCTAGTATTGTATTTATCCATTCAGACGGTATAACATTATGAATAAAAGCTCCAATTCCAACTCCTATAAAAATGTATAAATAAACTTTTTTTATAGTTTCTATAACCTGTTCTTTTGAATACATTAATCTTTCTTTTTTAGTCATAGTTTGTATTGCTATTTCTGTATTATTTACTTTTATATTTTTTATAAAGTCTTCTAAATATTTTTCCATTTTAAGTTTACCTATTAAAGTACCTCCGGCAACAGCAAGTACAAGTCCTACTACAACATAAGCAATTGCAATCTTCATACCGAATATGCTTGATAAAAGTATTAAAGAAGCTAAGTCTACAAGAGGCGATGATATTAAAAATGAAAATGTCATTGAAATAGGTATTCCTGCAGAAGTAAATCCTATAAAAAGCGGTATTGATGAGCATGAGCAAAATGGTGTAACAGTACCGAAAAGGGCAGCCAATATATTTGCTGATATTCCTTTAAATCTGCTTAATATTTTTTTAGTTCTTTCAGGTGGAAAATAAGATTGAATATATGATATACAAAATATTAGTACTGATAACAGCACAAATATTTTTACGACATCATAAATAAAAAATTGTATTATTCCTTTAACTGTTTCTGATAAGGCAAAATTATTTAATATGTTTCCTATTAAAGTATTAAGCCATTTCATTGATATTATTTGATCTTGTATAAAGATGAATATTGATTTTATAATCTCCATTTTTTATAACTCCTAATTTATTAAAAAAATTATATTGTTAATTTCTTATTATTAATTTTTGAATTTATTTTTTGTGGCATTTGCTATTTTTACAAGAGTAAGCATTACAGGTACTTCTACCAATACGCCTACAATTGTTGCAAGTGCCGCTCCAGAATTAACTCCGAATAATGATACGGCTACGGCAACAGCAAGCTCAAAGAAATTTGATGCCCCTATCATTCCTGCAGGTGCCGCTACATTATGAGGAAGTTTTAATAAATAGCTTGCAATATATGCTATAAAAAATATTAAAAAGGTTTGTAATATTAAAGGTATTGCTATCAAAATTATATGAATAGGGTTAGATAGTATTACATTTCCTTGAAAGCTGAATAATAATATTAATGTTAATAGCAGGCCTATTATTGTAATATTATCAAATTTATGTATAAAAATATTATTGAAATATTCTATTCCTTTTTTACTGCATACATAAACTCTTGTAATAATTCCTGCTGTTAATGGTATAAATACAAATAACACAACAGATAAAAATAATGTATCCCAAGGAACTGTAACATTCGATATTCCTAATAAAAATTTTACTATAGGAACGAATGCTATAAGTATTATTAAATCATTAGTTGCAACCTGCACTACAGTATATGATGGATTTCCATTTGTTAATGCACTCCAAACAAATACCATAGCAGTACATGGAGCAGCTCCTAAAAGTACAGCACCAACTAAATATTCTTTTGCTAAATCTTTTGGTATAAAATTATTGAGTATAGTATAAAAAAAGAAAGAAGCTATAAAAAACATGGTAAAAGGTTTTATAAGCCAATTTACAATCCAAGTAACAAACAGCCCCTGCGGATTTTTTGTAACGTTCTTTATACTTTGAAAATCTACACTCATCATCATAGGATATATCATAAGCCATATTAATATTGCTATGGGTATAGAAACATTTGCATATTCAAATTTATTTAGTGTATTTGGGATTATAGGCAGGAATTTAGATATTAATACTCCTATAATCATACATATAAATACCCATAAAGTTAAATATTTCTGAAAAAAACTTATAGATTCTTTTTTATTTTTCATTATAGTATATTCCTAAATATTATTTTTTAATCGCATAGAGTTTTTATTTTTTTGTCTTTAGTAATTTTTGATGAATAGTAATTCAAAACATTTTTTGCTCTTTCAAAACCTTCTTTATTTATACTGTAATAAGTCCATTTGCCTTCTTTTCTTGGTATCACTACTTCAGCATCGCATAATATTTTCATATGATGAGATAATGTAGACTGCACTATTTTTAATTCTTCTAAAAGTTTGCATGCACATATTTCAGAGTCTTTAATCATATCTAATATTTGAAGTCTGTTTTCATCGCAGAATGCTTTGAATATTACTGCTTCTTTTTTATAGTCTTTCATATTAATAGTATCCTTATTAATTTTTATATATCGAAGTTTATCAATGTGTTAATATAGCATACATATCGATAAATATCAATATGTTTTTTATCTTTTTTTATATTATTGAAATAATGCTGTATAATGGTATAATATATTATTACTATATAAAATATGGAGTTTGTTATTATGCAAGTTAAAAATTTTGGAAACGGATATCTTTTATATGAATTAAAAAATGAAAATGATATGATATTAAAACTTACAGATATCGGTGCTTCAATAGTTGGTGTATTTTTCAAAGATAAAAACGGAAATGAAGTGCAGGTGTCATTTGGAAGCGATCATTATTCATTTTACTTGAATCCGCATGATTATATAGGAGCCTCTGTTGGAAGAATAGCTAATAGAACAATAAATGCAGAATTTACACTTGATGGACAAACATATAAATTAACTAAAAATGATAATGGAAAACATCATTTACATGGCGGCGATAAAGGAATATCATTTCAAAAATTTGATTCTAAGGTTTTGGATAATCATTCTGTATTATTCAGCTATAGTTCAAATGAAGGCGATGAAGGTTATCCTGCCAATGCTGATATAGATATAACATACTCTTTAACAGATGATAATGAAATAATTATAGAATATTTTGCTGCAGTTAATGCTCCTACACCTATAAATCTTACAAATCATGCTTATTGGAATCTCAATGGAGAAGGCACTATATATGATCATGATTTGTTTATAGATTCTTCATTTTATTTGCCTGTAACAGATGAATGCGTATCTACAGGTGAGATTTTAAAAACAGAAAATACTCCTTTTGATTTTACTAAAACAAAAAAAATAGGTGCTGATATAGAAAAAGCAAATGGTTATGATAACTGCTTTATGTTTAATGAAAAAAATATATTGTCTCATACCAATGAAGAAGAGAATAATTTAAATAAATTAAGAGCTTCATGCTATAGTGAAAAAACAGGAATATGCTTAGAATTATATACTACAAAACCTGCTATGCATTTCTATTCAGGCAATATGCTTAATAATAGAGAAGTTAGAAATACAGTTTTGAATAAACATAATGCATTTTGTTTTGAAACAGAGTATTTACCTGGTGCTGTAAACTTTCCTCATTTTCCAAGTATAATATTTGATCCGGATAGAAATTACAGTCATAAGACTATATATAAATTGTCATTAAAATAACAATAAAGAATTATAAAATATTTTTGGAAATATATATGGATAATAACAATAAAAAGTCAATAATAATAGAACATTATATAGAAAGGGTAAAAGATTTTAATATACCAGAGTACAAAGTTTTGGATTGGGAATCTCAGAACGCTCAGGAGGCTAGATTTTCTGCTTTGCTTAGTCATTTCGATATAAGAAAGTCAATTTTACTTGATGTTGGATGCGGACTTGGACATTTAGCCGAATACATAGATAAGCAGAATATTAATACTTATTATATTGGTATTGATATAATGCCTGAGATGATTGAAAGAGCTAAGCATAAGAAATTTAAAAATATTAATCCTCAATTTATGACTATAGATTTTTTTAAGAATTCTGATACAAAAGATGATTTTGATTATATATATTCTTCCGGTATATTTAATCTTAATCTTGGCAACAATGAAGAGTTTTTGAAAAATGCTGTTAGAGATTTTTTAATTGCTGCTAGGAAAGGCGTATGCTTCAATTTGCTTGATATTTCATGCAAAGAAAAATATGGTGATAAATATTACTACTATAAAAAAGATGAAGTATTCAATATGGTTTGCGATATAGTAAAAGATTTGGATTTAAAATGCCAAATAAAAATATCTGATGAATATTTATCAAATGATTTTTCTGTATTTGTAGATATATTATGATAAAATATATTTAATAAATTAAGGAGTAAGAATTTATGTTAAAAAGATTATTAATAATTTCTATTTTTTTGATTTTCAGTTTTTTAGTATATTCTCAAACTCCAAAAACTGCTAATAATACTTTAGAAGCTGTGTCTATAGCTTATGATGTAGAAATTAATTCTTCTTTTGCTTATGCTAAATTTTCTGCAGCTTCAAAAAATAAAGCTATAGTTAATTTATTTCAAGCTGTTTCTGATTCAAAATCTTGGCATGCTAATATTTTATATAATGCTGCCATTCAAGATAAGATAACAGACACCATTTTACAAGCTCAAGTAGGAGATCCTAAAGTAGGAACGGACATTGAAAATTTAAAATCAGCTCAATCAATGACATCTTATGAATATACGAAAATGTATCCTGAATTATTGAAAGTAGTAAATAAAGATAATAAAAAAGAAATGGCAAATGAGATTAATAATATAATAAAAGCAGAAAAATCACATAATGCTTTATTTACTCAAGCCATAAGCAATTTGCAAAATAATAAGCCATTAGCAGAGAAATATTATTTATGTGAAACTTGCGGTTATGTTGAAGCCAATTCAGCACCTGATAAATGTCCTATATGCGGCAGTTCTAAAAATACACTTAAAGAATATAAATAATTAATCTATAATTAAAAATATAAAAAAATAAAAGGCTGAAAGTGTTATACCTACAGCCTTTATTTTTTATATAGTATTAAATTTTTACAAGTTATTTGTTTATAGTACGCATATCTATTACATATCTGAATTTTACTTTTCCGTCTATAACTTTTCTATAAGCATCTGATATAGTTTGAGCATCTGCTTTTATTATTTCTACAGTAGGATAAATATTATTTTCTATAGAATAGTTAAGCATTTTCTGAGTTTCTTTTATGCCTCCTATAAGTGAACCAAATAATTTTTTACTGCCATGTTGACCTATCATAGCTATAAGAGTAGGCATTTTTGAAGTACGTGGAAGACCTAATAAACACATAGTACCGCCTCTTTTAAGCATACGCATATACATATTGACATCGTAATAAGCTGGAATTGTACTTATTATATAATTAAGAGTATTGTTAACATTTTTTAAATCTTCTGCATTATTAACATTAACATACTTTACAGCTCCCATATTTAAAGCATCTTGTCTTTTATCTTCTGTTATATCAAATACTGTAACTTCTGCACCTAATTTAACTGCATATTTTACAGCCATAGAACCAAGTCCTCCGAATCCTGCAATACCTATTTTATCGCCTTTTCGTACATTCATAACTTGTATAGGTGAATAAGTTGTAATTCCAGCACAAAGAAGCGGAGCAACTTTATCTAGTTCGGCATTATCTGGTATAAGTATTGCAAAATCTTCAGACACTACTATATTATCAGAGTATCCGCCTTGAGTGATTTCATTATTATGGAATCTATCCCTTGATCCGTAAGTATAAACAGCTCTATTTAAACAGTACTGTTCTAAATTATCCAAACAGCTTTCGCATTGTCCGCATGAGTTTACCATACAGCCTACGCCTGCAAAATCTCCAACTTTGAATTTTGTTACGGCATTTCCAACCTGTACGACTCTACCTGCTATTTCATGTCCTACTACAAGTGGAGTATTGCTTGATTTTCCTTCTACAACATGTATATCGCTATGGCATATTCCGGCATAAAGTATTTCTATCAAAACATCATTGCTTCCTACAGCATGCCTTGTAAACTCATGGTATTTAAAATCCATATTGGCTGAAATTGCTGCAAAGCCTCTTGTTTTTACTCTGCCGTTTGCATTGGTCTGTATATTGATAGGGGCTTTTTTCAATTCTTGATTATACATTGCGTTTGAAGAATTATTCTGATTATTAACCGCATTATTATTTTGATTATTTACGCTTGTTTGTGCATTTGATGAATCATTACATGACAGCACATATAATATTGCTATCATTATAATTAATATAGCTTTTTTCATTTTATAATCTCCTTCATAAATTTCTATAATTATATTATATCATTGAAGTAAACTCCAGAGTCAAGCAATTTTTTAAATTTCTTCATATATTTAATTTTATTCTAATTCCCGCCCATTTTGTTTTATAGTTTTCTTTGTTATTATTGTTCTATTATTCTTTTTAGTTTTTACTGTTAGTATATACCTAGACAACTATATTTTGTCAATTTTGATATTTTTCAAATGTATTATCAACTTTTTTGCCGCACAAAAAAGTTGCAAAAAACGCAAGTATTACAACCTTGTATTATTCAATATGTATTAAGTATGTGTTAACATCTAAAATTTAGGTTAAACCTTGCCGCAGTCACGCAGAGCGTATGCAGCGGGAAAAAGAACAATAAAAAAATTACAAACTTAAAAATTTTTAGTATAACGCCCGCCCTAGATTTTTTTAGATTTTGAATTTCTACACCGCACGGAGAATGGCATTATAAATATAAATTGGTTTTGAATGTTAATTTTTATTATATATAAAATTTCATTAACCGTACGTAGAGTTAGTTTTTATATTTAATAATTGCTGTGTTGTACTTTTTATTTTTTATTTGCTTATTAAAATTGAAAAATTAAAAATAATTAATAAATAAAATAAATGATATGTAAATATTTATATGGTGCTAAAATTAATTTTACCAGCACCTATATTTTTAGCTCTTTCTATCCAATCATCTACTGTTATCATTGCTGCACTTTTAATAAATGGTTTTCTATATATGCAGTCGTTTTTAATAAGGGGTAAATTTTGTTGTATAGCATTATTAATGTTTTTTATAAATCTAGGATCACGAATTTTAAAATTTAAACTAAATATTATAAAATAATATATATCTTTATCATTTATATTTTCAGAACTATATTCTTTAATAAAACTTCCTCTTCCTTTCTGTATTAATTCATAAATTATTGATTCTTTATTAAGCGGTTTATCTATTTTAAAACTATTTAATACTTCTTTAAAATCATGTTGAGAAACATTATTAAAATTTTTTAATTCTATAAATAATATTTTATCATCTAACCTTATAATTAAGTCTACATTACTTAAGCAATGAGAATATTGATTTATTTTTTCTTTTCTATTTTCTTTTTCTTCAGGATCTACTATTTGAATATTATCTTCGTAGGATATTGTGAAATTATCTTTTATTAAATTTGCCATATTTGTTACTCAAACATTTTATCTATAGATTCATTATGTTGTTTTATAATCTTAGCTTCTATTGGATTATATGATAAATTTGATAATATTTCATTACTTTCCACTTTTACACCATCTTTAATATTATCATCGTCAAAGTAAAAAGAGTGAAACATTATTTCGTCATCTTTTTTTCTTTGCAATTCTATATCATTAAGAATAAAATCATTGTGTGTAGCAATGAATATTTGACAGCCCAATCTTGATAAATCTAAAAGAATTTTTACAAGCAAATCAGTTAGCTGAGGATTTAAGTTTGACTCTGGTTCATCTACTAATAAAATAGTATTTTCATCTATTTCACCATTCATTATCAGTGTATATAAAAGAGCAAGTTTTTTATGACCTTCTGCCACCATATCAAAAGAAACTTCTCCTATATGATTATATTTAATAAAAAAACTATTATTTTTATAAACAGTTTTTCCTCCTATGGCATTTTCTATATCCATAGCTATATTTTCTAATTTTTTATCTAATGATCTTAATTTAGGAAGTTCAGCTTTTTTTAAAATGTTATAATAAATAGGTTCAAAATTAACATCTCTTTTATCATAAAGAGCTGTAAAACCATTAGAATAACTTAACATATCTTTACATGGAATAAATGTGAACTTCTTATTTTGAAATAGATAATTATCATTATTTTCTAATGATAAAAATAAATTATAATTATTTATATTTTTTTTAGGTTTTAGAAATAGATTTTTTATTTTTAGATTAATGGTATCATTAATTTTTATATAAAAATACTTATTAAAAAAACATTCCGTATCATTAAAAAATTTTTTAGCTTTTTCATTATCAAATATCATATCTAACAAATCTTTTAATGTATTACTTTCTATATTATCTAAATCTTCATTATCTAAATCTTCATTATCTAAATCCATTTTTAGTAATTTAAAAGCATCTTGTCCAAAAGGAGATAGTTTTTCGTCTATTTTATTGATTTTTATTGTTTTTATTTCATCATTATCTAAATCAATATCAAAATTAAAATCAAATGAATTTATATCTATAACTTCATCTATATTATAAAAATTATTATCTAAACAATTTATAATTTTTAATAAATGAGTTTTTCCTGTACCATTTTTTCCTATAAAAACATTTAACCCTTTTGATACATTTATATCAGCATATTTAAAAACTGTAATATTCGATATTTTTATATTTTCTATTTTATTACTTTCCATAATATTAATTGTATCGGATAAAAGATCAATATATATTAATATTAAATTGATTATTTTTATAAATGTCATATAATTTATAATACTTGAAAAATATATGAATTTGCAATATAATTTTCGACATTAAAAATATGTAAACTAAATTTTAATATTTTAATAAAAATTAATAGTATCTATCAAACAAACTACGGAGTGTTAATCATGGAATATAATTTTACTACCATTGAAAAGAAATGGCAGAAATTCTGGAAAGATAATCAGTCTTTCAAAACAGTATCTAAACCTACAAACAAAAAATATTATGTACTAGAAATGTTTCCGTATCCATCTGGAAAAATGCATATGGGGCATGTTTCTAATTATACTATAGCTGACTCTATAGCTAGATACTATAAACTGTTAGGATATGATATTTTGCACCCAATGGGCTGGGACGCTTTCGGTATGCCTGCAGAAAATGCTGCTATAGAACATAAAACTCACCCTGCTGAATGGACTTTGAAAAATATTGCTAATATGAAAGATCAGTTAAACTTGCTTGGATATTCCTATGATTGGGATAGAGAAGTTACTACTTGTTTGCCTGATTATTATAAATGGGGACAATGGTTCATATTAAAAATGTATGAGAAAGGTCTTTTATATAGAAAAGGCGGAGATGTTAACTGGTGCGATCATTGTAATACAGTACTTGCAAATGAACAGGTTACTCCTGAAGGTACTTGCTGGAGATGTGACGGAGAAGTTACTAAAAAGAAACTTGAACAATGGTATATAAAAGTTACTGATTATGCAGAACAATTAGATGCAGATTTGAAATTATTAGAAGGTTATTGGCCTGATAATGTTATAGCTATGCAGAAAAACTGGATAGGAAGAAGTGTAGGTGCTTATATTAATTTCAATTTAGATGACGGCAAAGAGTTTCCTATATTTACAACTCGCCCGGACACTATTTACGGTGTTACTTATATGGCTATAGCTTGGAACTATGACGGACTTTTAGATATGTGTACTCCTGAACAAAAAAGTGCTGTAGAAGAGTTTATTAAAAAGTCTGCTAAGATTGACCAAAAAACAGATTATGAGAAAGAAGGTGTATTTACTGGAAGATATGTAGTTAATCCATTTAATGGAGAGAAAGCTCCTTTATATGCTGCTAATTTCGTTTTAGCTGAGTATGGTAGTGGTGCTGTAATGGCTGTTCCTGCTCATGACCAAAGGGACTTTGAATTTGCTAAAAAATACAATATTCCTGTAAAAGTTGTTATACAAAATGCTGATAATTCTTTAAAAGCTGAAAACATGATAGAGGCTTATACTGAAGACGGTACAGTTGTTAATTCAGATATTTTAAATGGACTTTCTTCAAGAGATGCTATAAAAAGAGCAATAGAGTATGCTACAGAAAAAGGCTTTGGAAAAGAGAAAGTTCAATATAAACTTAGAGATTGGCTCATATCAAGACAAAGATATTGGGGAAATCCTTTACCATTTGTACATTGTGAGAAATGCGGTGTTGTTCCTGTACCTGAAAGCGAATTACCTATAACACTTCCTATGGATATAGAGTTTACAGTTGGAGATAACCCTCTTAAAAAATCAGAATCATTCGTTAATACTACTTGTCCTAAATGCGGCGGCAAGGCTAGAAGAGAAACTGATACTATGGATACATTCACATGCAGTTCTTGGTATTATGCTAGATATACAGATGCTCATAACACTCAAATGCCTTTCGATTCTGATATTGCAAATGCTTGGCTTGGAGTTGATCAGTATATAGGAGGTATTGAACATGCTTGTATGCACCTTTTATATTCAAGATTCTGGTACAAGTTTATGAGAGATATAGGACTTGTTAAAGGTGATGAGCCTTTCAATAGACTTCTCACTCAAGGTATGGTTTTAGCAAATAGTTATGAATCAAGAGAGTTAAAGAAATTCTATACTCAGGAACAAATGAATAATAAAGAGTATGAGAAAGACGGTATTAAAAGAGAAGATATAATAATAAAAATGGAAAAGATGTCTAAATCAAAAGCTAATGGTGTTGATCCTGCTGAGATTATAGAGCTTTTCGGTGCCGATGCTGTTAGAATATTTGTTATGTTTGTTGCTCCTCCTGAAAAAGATAAGGAATGGTCTGATGAAGGTGTTAAAGGTTCTTCAAGATTCTTAAACAGAATTTGGAACTTATTCCTCAAATACAAAGATGAAGAAGCATTCAAAAGCGGCAAATCATTTGATTATAATAATCTTTCAAAAGAAGGACAAAAATTATTCAGAAAATATAATAAAACTATTAAGAAAGTTACAATAGATATTAAAGACAGATTCCATTTCAATACTGCAATTGCTGCTTTGATGGAGCTTTTGAATGATATGTCTGTAATAAAATTAGCTAATAATGATGATTATGCTATGTTTAAAGAAGTTATAAGAGGATATTTAATACTTCTTAATCCTATAGCTCCTCATATGACAGAAGAACTTTATCAGATATTAAACTTCGGAAAAATGATACTTGAAGAAAGCTGGGTTGAGCATGATGAACAGTATTGCAAAGATGATACATTCGAGCTTGTATTCCAAGTTAATGGTAAGATAAGAGATAGGGTAGAAGCTGATGTTAATATAAGCGAAGATGATGCAAAAACTCAGGCATTATCAAGTGAAAAAGTTAAAGCATTCACAGACGGCAAAAACATTGTTAAAGTTGTTTATGTTAAAGGAAAACTTGTAAACATCGTTGTAAAATAAAATATAATTAATTTGAAATAATAAAAAAGAGTATGGATTAAAAGTCTATACTCTTTTTTGTAGTTTATATTATAAATCAAATATTATTATTTATTAAAAATATTTTTTATTTCTCTAGCTAAATTTTCAGCTATTATTTTATGTGATTCTTTATCAAGATGTATTTGATCCTTTTCACTAGGCTTTACTATACTTCCTAAATCAAAAAAATGAACTTTTTCTTGTTCGGCGAGCAATTTATATTTGGAAGCTAATTCTTTAGATATTTGTACAGAATTTTGATTAAATCCTGAAAAATCATTAACAATATCAACTTTATCTCCCACTGGAGGAGGGGCAAGCAGTAAAATTTCAGGCTTTTTATATCCCATTGGATCCTCGCTATTTCTAATTTTGAATATAAGTCTTTTCATTCCTTTAGCAATTAAATTAGAAGTAGCAGAAAAATGTGCCTTTACATCATTCGTACCCAAAGATAGTATAACTAAATCTAATGGTTTATGTGTTTCTAATGATATTTCTATATATGCAATTCCATTTCTTCCAGGTTCAAATGGATCATCAAATACTGTTGTTCTGCCTCCCAAACCTTCCTCAATAATCCTATAATCGTTGCCTAAAATATTCTGTAATATTCCTGTCCATCTTTCATCTATGGAATATCTCTTATTTGCCATTGGTATAGAACCAAATGTGTTGCTGTCACCATAACATAATATATTTATCATAATTTTAATGTCCTATTAAGTAAATTTTATTTTTTGTTATTATTAATATTACTAATATAAGTTTATATATTAATTATGCTATTAATTTTTTAAAGCGATAAACGAGCAGCTGATAACTTTAGTTGTCAGCTACATTTAAGCGAGTTTATCGCTAGCAATAATACTAATAAAAATATATTTGTCAATATTAATTATTGATAAACATATTTTTAATATTTTCTATTTAGCTTTAATTACATACCCCGCCCTTTATTCTTTATTATTTTATTTTATTTTATTTTTAAATAATAATTTTTATTGTACTTATAGCTTAATCAGAAATTACAGCCCCACCAAGTTTTTATTAGATTTAAAATTTTTAAGTTTGTCAATTTTTTTATTCAACTTTTTCCCGCCGCAAAAAGTTGCTGCCGCAGGCACGCTTCGCGAAAGTGCAAGTATAAAATTAGTATTAAATCATACTAAAATTGTACTGCATGTAAAATAATTTGTTAAATTTAAGCCAAATATAGTCTTTCGCGAAGCGTATCCAAGTTTATCGAGGATATAGCTTCTCGCCGTAGGCGTACTTCGTATGTGGCAATACCACACCTACACTTACAGTGGACTTCGTCAGGTACTCCTTTCAGTCGCAGTACTTCCTTCGGTCGCAAAAGAAGTGGGGTGCTGCACGCTGTGTATTTCGTAAGGGCAAAGCCCTGCAGATATTTAAAATTTAAAAAAATTATTTCCGACAAAATATAGTTGTTTATGTATATACAAAAGTTAACAAAAGTAATTATTTATGTATGTAATTTATAGTTAATCTATATTCATAGTATTGTTATGGCTGTGGAGTGTATATGATAAATTTATATTTTTTATATATTTGTGGAAGTATTACCTAATTAATTTTAGATAAATACTACCGCAAATAAAAATTTATTATTGATTAGAATTATTTTCTACAAATTCCCTTGCACTATCAACATTATAATTATAAGATTTAAAACCTTCTTCTTCGGTATTTGCTATGTTTATAATGTTTATTGAGTCTTTTATATCATTAAACTCTTCACTATCGTTTACTGTTTCATGTAAAAGTTTTAATGTTTCATAATTATTGATTGTGAAAAACATTTGCATATCATTATTTCTGCTTAAATTTAAAATGCTTTTAAATAGATATTTAGCTGTTTCATTGTCTAAAGAGCTGGCTATATCATCTGCTAAAATCACATTATTTTTATTTGCAGCTATAGGAAGTATTATAGATAAATATTTTTTTAATCCTTCACCCATTAAATTCAATATTACTAATTTATTCATTCCTTCAATATTAATATAAATATCATTGTTAAGTACACTTATTGCTTTTATATTTTTATTGAAAAATGAAAGCATTTCTATTATAGGCTCTTCATTTTTATTTTTTAAGATTTCTATTAAATATGCTGTTAATGTATTATATTCTATATTACTTGTTATATATGTTTCTTCTCTATTTCCTACATTATCAGTTTTTTTATTCATCATATATATTGTATTATTGATGTTTGGAATATTTAATTTTTTTTCTTCTATAGTGTCATCATTGTTGATTATAGTATTATAGTTTAATTCTATATTATCATCTTTAGGTATTTTATTATCTTTTAATACTGGGCTAATATTTATATTGTAGCTTGTATTATCATATTTATTATAATTAAAATTTATATTGTTGTTATAATCAAAATTATAAAATAATGTTTTTATTTCAGTTTTATTTTCTTTGAATCTGCTAATAGTTTTTATATTTTCTATTACATTAATACGGGATTCTGATAAAATAAGCATTAAGGCTTCAAGTATAGTAGTTTTTCCGGAATTATTTTTTCCTACTAAGAAATTTATTTTTTTTATATCATCTATTTTAATTTTGTTAAAACATTTAAAATTTTCTATATATAAGTCTTTAATCATAAAAAAATCCATTGAATTTAAATTAATCTAAAATTAAATATCGGAGTTTTGAGAAAAAAATAGAGTTTATTAATTTTTACATTTATAAATTATATGCTATAATAAATACAATTATCAATATAATATTTTAGGGGATTAAAAATGTATATACTGCCAGCGATAGATTTGAAAAATGGAGAGGTTGTACGACTTGTAGAAGGAGATTATGATAATAAAACAACTTATTTTAAAGATCCTTTAGAAGTTTTGGATTTTTTTATTGAAAGCGGAAGCAGTTATTTGCATGTTGTTGATTTAGATGGGGCAAGCGACGGAGAAACTATCAATTTTAAAACAATAGAAAAAATAATAAAAAAATGTGATTTATTTGTAGAAGTAGGCGGCGGTATAAGAAATGAAGAAACTATAAAAAAATATTTGGATATAGGGGTAAAAAGAACAATATTAGGAACTGCAGCTGTTGAAAATATTGATTTTACTAATAACATGATCAATAAGTATAAAGAGCATATAGCAGTTTCTATTGATTCAAGAGATAGAATGATAGCTGTTAAGGGATGGAAAGAGATAAAAAAAGAAGATTCTGTTGAATTTTGTATTAAATTGGATAGCATGGGAATAGATACTATTATATATACAGATATTTCAAAAGACGGCAAACTTTCCGGCACTAATTTGGATATTTATAAAGAGTTAAGAGAAAAAATTTCATGTAATATAATAGCTTCAGGCGGTGTTACATTTGAAGAAGAAATTATAAAATTAAGAGATATGAAAATTAATGGGGCTATAGTTGGAAAAGCTATATATGAAGGTAGAATGGATTTGAAAAGAATAATAGAAATAGCAAAGCAGTAATTTAATATTGTAATAATAGTGTTGTATATAATTGCTAAATTTTTTTGGGGATTATAAAAGTTGTGAGCGTCTAGCAAATTCGCCAAAGGCGGTTAGAGATGATTAACGAACAATTTTTATTAGCAATATTTTTTATATGCAGTTATTAATTTTTTGGGGGGTATCATAAAAATTGTGAGCGTCTAGCAAATTTATTTGCTAGAGGTGATTAGCGAACAATTTTTATTAGCAATAATATGAATAATATATTAGAAGAATGCAGAAAAATAGTAAATAAAAACTTCAGTAAAGAAGAAATAGAAAAAATAGAAAATAATGATAATTTTATAAAAGCTATGATGAATGAAAAAAATAATAATAGCTTTGATATTTTTTATAATATGCTTGAAGAGCCTTATTCTAAAGATTTATTTAAAAAGATAGTGAGATATAGATATTTATTATCGTTTTATAGAGATGCTTATACAAATTCAAAAGAAAAAATAAAATTAAGTATTAAGTACGGCTCTATCAATATATTTTCTTGGGGATTAAAGAGATTTTTATTTGGTTTACAGAAATATAAATATCCTAGTGAAATAGAAAATTTTTTACTTTTTTATATATTCGGACTTGAGCAGTATAATATAAAAGATATATTTGAAGTAAGCAATGATAGCGTAGTATTTGACGTTGGAGCTTGGAAAGGAGATACTGCTTACTTCTTTTCTAAAAAATGTAATGATAATGCAAAGATTTATGCTTTTGAACCTGATATAAATGCTTTTGAAACATTAAAAGTTATGAAAGAAAAGTACAAATTGAATAATGTTATTTTAGAAAATATTCTTTTTTCTAATAAAAATGAAACTATTGATTTTGTATCTATGACTCCTAATACTCCTGCCGTTAAGATGAAAGCTATTACAATAGATGAATTTGTTGAAAGTAATAATATAGAAAGAATAGATTATTTGAAAATGGATGTTGAAGGAGCTGAAAAACATATATTAGAAGGGGCATTAAATACAATAAAAAAATTTCGTCCGTCTCTTGCCATTGCTGTATATCATGGAGGAGAGCTTTTTATGGAGGATTTTTATAAAGTTCCTGTATTTATAAAAGAAATAACAGAAAATTACGAATATTATATAAGAACATTTTCTCCTTGGGGAGGAGAGACAATACTTTTTTGTATACCTAAAAAATAAAATTATGTTATAATTATTGTAGGCTAATATATAATATTGACTTTTTATAACTAAACTTATAAAATGAAACTTTAGGAGATTAAATCTATGGCAAGAAAAGACATGGTAAACAGTGTTATAGGAGATGGTTCATCTTTTAAAGGAACTTTTATCGTAAAAGGTTCTTTTCAAATAGATGGAAAATTTGAAGGTGAATTAAAAATAGATGGACATTTAATTATAGGACCTAATGGTAAGGTAAAAACAAGCACTATTATAACAGAAAGTATCACAATAGCAGGTACTTTGATTGGTAATATTGCAGCTGAAAAAGAAGTTATATTGATAGAAACAGGAAGAGTTTTAGGAAATATAGAAGCTCCTAAAATAGATGTAGGAGAAGGTGCTGTTATACAGGGAGAAATGACTATTACAGGCGGACAGAAAAAAGATATCACAAAAGTAGTGCATGAATCTTTTACAGGTATAAAAATTGAAGATGAGGCTTCAGAAAATAATAACACTTCTGATAATAATTTCTCATCAGATAATAATACTTATAATAGTTATGACTCTTATAATACAGATAATAATAATTCAAATAATAGTATTTTTTAATTAAGGTGTATTCATAAATGGCTATAAAAATAAAAACACAAGCTGAAATTAATTTAATGCGTGAAAGCGGACATATATTGGCTAATGTATTTAAAGAAGTTGAAAAGATAATTCAGCCGGGAATCTCTACTAAAGAAATAGATAAATTTGTTTATGATTATATAAGAAAACATAATGCCAAACCTTCATTTAAAGGCTATGGTAATCCTCCTTTTCCTGGTTCTATATGTTCTTCTATAAATAATGAAGTAATACATGGAATACCGAGCAAAAAGAAGATTTTAAAAGATGGCGATATCATAGGTCTTGATATAGGCGTATATTATAAAGGATACCATTCAGACAGAGCATTTACTTTCAAAGTAGGAAATGTATCAGAAGAGGCTTCAAGATTGATTGAAGTTACTATGCAGTCATTTTTTAATGGTGTGAAAAAGATAAAAGACGGCGTTCATTTGGGTGATGTTTCTCATGCTATTCAAAAAACTGCTGAAGATGCAGGCTATTCTCTTGTAAGAGAGTTTCAAGGTCATGGAGTAGGCGCTAATTTGCATGAAGAGCCTGCCGTACCAAATAGAGGAAAAGAAGGAGCAGGGCCTATACTTAAAACTAATATGGTTATAGCAATAGAGCCTATGGTTAATATGGGACATCATGCAATTCTAATAGAAGATGATGATTGGACAATCATAACTAGGGATGGTTCTCTATCGGCGCATTATGAACATACTGTAGCTGTAAAAGAAGATGGTGTTGAAATACTAACCGCTTTAGAAGATGATGAGATAGTCAATAAATATTTAGGTAAATGAATAAATGAGAATAAATTAAACTCTATTTAATGTTTGTTAAATAGAGTTTTTTTATGATTTTAATAAAAATAATGCTATAAAGTTAGTATATATTTTAATAATAAAATATTAAATTTGAATGCTCTTAAATATAAAACAGTATATAAGAAAATAAAAAAATAATATAATGTAAAAATTTATTATACCGATACTTTAGATAATAAAACTTTATTTTTGATTTAGCTTATGAAACGTATATTTTTTATATTTAGTATATTAGTATTGACTTGTTTATCAATATATGCTCAGGGGCAATCCCTTAATACACCTAATAGAACAGCAGATACAGTGAGAACTGTAGAAATTAATACAAATGCTTATGGATCATTATTCAGTGGTAAATTAGAGCCTGCTTGGGTATATATAGGAGAAGCCAAAAGAGCAATACATAGAGGAGACATTCCTTATGCTTTATATATAATGAATAAAACTTTGATGTATTATCCTGATAATGCTGATGCACATTATTTTTTAGGTTTAATATATGAAAAAGAAGCTGGTAATCCTGCAGAACAAGGCGGAGCTGCCTCTTATCGTTTAGCTATAGAGGAATACAAAAAAGCTATAAATTTATCAACTAATCTTACTATACCAGCATATAAATTAGATGCATATTTCAGTCTTTTATACATATATGAAAAATTAATAGATGAAAACAATTATGCTGCTATGGAAAAAGAGATTATTACTATGGCTGAAAATACATATAAAAATTATGAAAAAGGAAGAATATATTTCAAATTAGCAGAACATTATGGAAATAGAAATAGAGGAACTTCTGCTGTAGATTATTACAGACAAGCTTATATTAATGGATACAGACAGAAATTATCTCTTTTCAGAATGTCTTTAATATATAGAAGAATGCGTAATTATGTACAGGAAAAAGAAACTTTAATGCTTGCTATTAAGTATGATTTTGATAATGTTGAGCCTAGCAATTTTGATGTTCAAAAGGCTATAGTTCAAAGATTAGAGGCATTAAAGAATGTTAGAATACCTAAAAAATTAAATTAATTTTGAAATATTTAACTATAATAAAGAGCAATGATATATTTTATATTATTGCTCTTTTATTTTTTATAATTTTAGTTTATTTCTATTGTCAAAAAGTGTTTATTATATTAAAATATGATGCTTTATAGTAAATAAATATTAAGAGATGTAAAATGAAAATAAAATTAATTCTAATATTGTTAATATTATTAAGTTCATTGAATTTATATTCTCAGGAAAATCAATTAAATAGCGATTTAAATTATTTGGAATATGACTATACTTTCAGTAATCCTTTTCGTATATATGAAGTTGATAAATATTATATGGGATGGCAGGATCCTAGAGCATTTATAGGCAGAATATTATTTGCTAAAAACTTTAATGTAGATAAAAATTTATCTCTTATTGCTACAGATTTGAATTGGGATTATAAGTCTGTGTCTGTATATGTAGAAGGACGTCTAGCAAGTGAAATAATGTTTTATAGAAATAAATATTTTTCTGTAGGTATGGGAGGATCCATGGATATTTCTATACTTGGAAGAAACGTCGGATTATTTGATGTTTATGATTTTTCAGGGCAGTTTATGGTATTTGCTGATTTATGGCTTCAAAATCTTGTTGGAATTAATATGAAAATAAGATTCATACCTATGTACCATCAATCCACACATTGGGTAGACGGATTCAAAGGAGATACTCAAATAAAAAGAGGAAGCAGTTATGAATTTGGTTCTATAGCGGTTTATTATTATATTAAAAATTTCAGTGTTTATTTAGGTTCTGAAATTTCTTATAATGCTGTAGGAAATAGTCCGCAGTTATTTAGAATACATACAGGATTAGATTATAGATTTCCTTTATATAAAGATCAAATCAGCTTAATAACAGGAATAAATATCGCTGCTATTTTAGATAAGAAAGATAAACTTGGATTTATAAAAGACCCTTGGCATGCTGCTGTTAATTTTGGTATTGGTGTTGAGTTTTATAGATATGCTGTGTCTTTGAAGATTGGTTATGGAAAGCCTAGAGGAGCATCTAGTTACTTTGTTTACGAAACTAAGGTTGGACTTGAGATAAGTTTATTATTCTAATATTATAAATATTCTTATTAATAGTAATTATCTATAGATTAATTGTGCTTTTTAACAATATTTGTATTTTTTTATTTATCATAAATAAAAAATAATAAAAAACTATATTCAAAAATTATTTATTATGTTAAATTATAATTATGAAATGGAGGGAATTATATGGCTGGATTATTTGATATAATAGGTCCTGTAATGATAGGGCCTTCAAGTTCTCATACAGCTGGGGCTTGCCGTATTGGCAAACTTGCTAAGAAGATTTTGGGTGAAGATGTAAAAGAGGCAAAAATATATTTGCATGGTTCTTTTGCTCTAACTTGGAAAGGTCATGGAACTGATAAGGCTATTTTGGCAGGACTTTTGGGTTTTGAAACTGATGACCCTAGACTTAGAGATAGCTACAGTTTTGCTGAAAAGGCTAATCTTAAATATGAGTTTATTCCTACAAAATTAAGAGAGGCTTTTCACCCTAATACAGTATATATTGAAGCTAAAGGCGAAACTAATGAGATTGATATATTAGCTTCTTCTATAGGCGGAGGATTGATAGTTTTGGATAAAGTTAATGGTATAGAAGTGCATTATAAAGGAGATTTCCCTACTATTGCTATAGTTAATAAAGATGTTCCGGGTATTATAGCCAAAGTTACTTCTATTATATTTGAAAAGGGTATAAATATTGAAAATATGAATGTAACTCCTCAATTTGAAGGTCCTAATAGAGGATATGCTATTATTGTTATTGGTATGACTGATGTTATATCAAAAGATATAGAGGAAAAAATAAGAAAAATAGAAAATATAAGGGACTTTGTATTTTTAGATAAGTTATATTAAATATTATATGGAGTATTAAAATATTATGGATATAAAATCTATAGAATCATTAGTGGCTTTAGCTACGGAAAAAAAAGTGAAAATAAGCGATATAGTAATAGATATAGAGGCTCAGTCTCAAAAAACAGATAGGCAGACTGTTATTAATAATATGACTTCTTATTATGATATAATGAAATCTGCTGTTGAGAATGGTAAAAAGGATAAATTCAATTTTGTAACTGGTTTGCAAAATGAATGTGTTGAGATAGTAGAGAAATTCTATAAGAATAAAAAAAGTATATTGGGAGAAACAGTAGGTGAGGTTGTAACTGCTGCAATGGCTGTAAGCGGTTATAATGCTTGTATGGGTAAGATAATAGCTGCTCCTACTGCAGGAAGCTGCGGCGTAATGCCTGCTGTACTTACCGTATGTGAAAATAGAGGATATAAAAAAGAGGAAGTAGTAAAATCAATGTTTACAGCTGCTGGATTAGCTGATATTATAGCACAGATAGCAACATTTGCAGGTGCTGAAGGTGGATGTATGGCTGAATGCGGTTCTGCTGCAGGTATGGCGGCTAGTGCTTGTGCTGAGATTATGGGAGGAACTCCTCAGCAATGTGCTGATGCTTTTGCTCTTACTATATCAGCTATGCTTGGGCTTATATGCGATCCTATTGCAGGGTTTGTTGAAGTGCCTTGTATGGGTAAAAATGTTATGGCTGCTGTTCATGCTATGGTTTCTGCTGAGATGGCTTGTGCTGGTTTTAGAAGCGTTATACCGGCTGATGAGGTTGTATCCGCTATGAAAGAAGTTGGTGATGGAATGGATGAGAGATTTAAAGAGACTTCTCAAGGGGGGCTTGCCAATACTCCTACAGGTCGTGCTATTGCTGAAAAGCTTTTAGGAAAAATAAATAAATAATCTTATAATATATAAAAAGCTTACAAATATTTTTTGTAGGCTTTTTTATATAGATTTTATTTTGAACCCCACCCTTTATTCCTTATTACTTTATTTTGAATTTTTATTTTCATTATCTTTATGGCTCAATTAGAAATTTTAGCACCCACCCAAATTTTTTTAAGAATTTAAAATTTAATTAACGCACGTTTAGCTAAATTTTCAATATAAATAAATTTGAATTAAAAATAAATCTATATTTTTTAGTTTTACTCTGCGTGCGGTGAAGATGCCATAATTTTTTTAAAGATTTGGGCGGGCAGCAAAAATGACTAAAGAATGCAAAGAAGAAAAATAATGTGTAAATACCAGAGAATATAAAAAGCCTAAAGGGCGGGCAAATGTAATTAATTCATTATACTGAGAAAATAATATGTTAAATACACAAAGACTTATAATAAGAAAATTTAATATCAATGATGCTGAAGCTTTATTTAGTATTTTATCTGATGAAGAAGTTAATAAATATCTTCCATGGTTTCCTTTTCAAAGTTTAGAAGAAACTAAATTACATTTACAAAAATTTTATTTAAATACAAATGATAATCATAACTTTTATAGATATGCAGTATGTTTAAAAGAAAATAATATACCTATAGGTTATGTACATCTTGAAAACAATAATGACAATAATGATTTTGGATACGGACTTAAAAAAGAATATTGGAACATGGGAATAATTACAGAGGCTTCAAAAAGAGTTATAGAAGAATTAAAGAAAGATAATATAAAATATATAACAGCTACTCATGATATAAATAATATTGCAAGCGGTGAAGTAATGAAAAAATTAGGAATGCATTATCAATATAGCTATGAGGAATTATATCAGCCCAAAAATATAAAAGTTATATTTAGAATGTATCAGTTAAATTTAGATGATTATAATAAAAGAGTTTATAAAGGCTACTCGAATAAATATACAAATCATTTTGTAGAAAATATGTTGTAATTGATAATAATATATGATAATATATAGATAATAGTTCAATATGTAAATAACTATTGGGGGCTGTTATGAGATTTATTTTATGCACATTTTTATTATTAATACTATTATCATGCACTCAAAAGTCTGATGTCAATGTTGATGAAAATATTCAAAATGATGAAACATCTATGGAAGGCGGAAATATAGTTCAGGATTTATCTATAGAAGATGCTATAGCAGAATATGAAGAAAGTCCTTGTATAGATATAATAAAAAATCTTATTAGTTCAGGCAATATAAATAATACTTTAACAGAAACTACGAATATAGTAAATGCAGAAGATACAGAATATGATCTTAGTGTAACCTTTGATGAAGGTACTACAGCTTTAATGATAGCTTCATATTATGGATATGCTGATTTAGTAAATGCCCTTATACAAAATAATGCTGATGTTAATATAAAAAATAAAAGAAATTATACAGCACTTTTATATGCTACAGATATATGGTCTAGACAAGGTATAGGAATATTTGACAGTAATTTTAATGTGGTTGAGCTTTTGGTAATGGCTAAAGCAGATGTTAATGCGGTTAATAATTATGGATGGACTCCTTTATTCTTTGCTGCTGATAATTCTAATTCCGACATAGTTGCTTTTTTAGTTGATAATGGTGCTAATATTAATGCTGTGTCTGATGAAGGAATAACACCTCTTTTATTAGCGAATGATGTTGAAACAGTTAAAGTATTATCCAAGACAGTTAATATTAATAAAGCTAATTTAGCTGGAATAACACCTTTAATATCTTTCGCTGGAAGAGAAATATCTATAGAGGCTATTAGTATTTTACTTGAGAATGGTGCTGATGTAAATATGATAGATAAAGACGGAGAAACAGCTCTATCTTATGCTATTGAAAATGGTAATTTTGAGGCTGCTTTAATCTTGCTTGAAAATAATGCTAATCCTAATCTTGCCAAGAAAAAAGCTAAAGATTTGGCAAATATAGCTAGAGAATTAGGCGATGAGGAAGTTGCTTCTATATTGGATAAATATTAATAATATTGATAAATTCCTTTGACAAATTATTTTATTTTGGTATATTTATTATATTGGAAAAATCTATATATTTATTTGGAGTTTTATAATGTTTGATAACAATGTTCACTATATAAGAAAAGAGCTTGAATCTATTTACAAGATCATAGTAGAGAATTTAGGAAAAGAATTACTAAACACTGAAATTAAGCGTTTAGAGTATGAGCCTAAAATGGATAGAATTAATATTAATAATTTTATATTTATAAGGCTTACTTTTGAAAATGAATATGATCATAAAGAACTTTACTATGATATATATATTGAAGATGAAGACGGAAATGATGTTGAAAGAGCTTTAATCAGTGTAGAAAAACC
Source organism: Brachyspira suanatina (assembly GCF_001049755.1). NCBI lineage: Bacteria > Pseudomonadati > Spirochaetota > Spirochaetia > Brachyspirales > Brachyspiraceae > Brachyspira > Brachyspira suanatina. The sequence goes on from NZ_CVLB01000001.1 coordinate 354,366, forward strand.
TTTCACTAAAGTTGTTGATAAAATAGATTATTTGGTAAAATTAAATTATCAAGCTAATGAAGACGATTAATTTTTTATTTATTTGTTTAAAATAAAAAGAGGGACTTTTTAAGTCCCTCTATTTTTTAGTTATTTATCAGTATTAATTTAATGCTTTAGTAGATAATACATATTTATCTTCTCTGTATTTTTGAGTATTTCCACCTATTAATTCATTTAATTGTCTTTTTACGTCATCTTGATTATCGCCGTCAATTATATATAAAGTATCTCTATCAACTAAATAGTAGCCTTCATATTCTGTATCATTTTCATATTTTCCATTTTCTGTATTTCTAACTATACATGCATTCATATCTTTGTTAGCTTGAGCATTAGGTATATTAACTGCTTCAATATATTCTAATGTAGCATAGTCATCTCTTCCATCAATTATTCCATTTTCATATTCTCTTTCAATCATTTCAGAATTTTCATTAAAGAATACAAATGTTTCTTCTGTTTCTAATCTTCCGTCATCACTTTCTTCTTCAGACTGATACCAAGTAGTAGAATATAATCTTTCTAACAAGTTATATCCATCTTGAGCAGCTGCAGCCTGATTACCAGCAACTGAAGCGTTTACTGTTATAGACTGGCTATTTCCATTCCAACTGGCTAATGGAGTACCATCTCTTACTGTTTTATCATCGCTTGGTACATTAGTAGTTAATGGCTTACTTCCTGTAGCAGGTCCTGTTGCTTTGTTGCCGCATGCTACTGCAAATACTGATAAAATACTTATGATTAATATAATTCTTTTCATATTTTTTTAATCCTCTTATCAATTATTATTTTTGTTTATTTTGAGTAAAAAATAATTATGTTTTTAGTATCAAATGTATAAAACAATAGTATGTAATTTATTATAATTTAATTAATAATGTTTTTGACAAATTTTTATATTATTCTATAATAATAAAATATTAAATAAACTATTAGGGGATTGATATGCTTCAGTATGCTGTTATAGGAATCGGCACTTTAGGCAAGGCATTAATTAATAGACTTATGACAAAACCTTCTATAGAGGTATTTGCTATAGATAATGATATAAATGAAATAGAAGCTATAAAAAATAATGTAACTCAGGCTATGCGTTTGGACTCTACTCAGAAAGAAGCATTGGAAGCCATTGAGATTAATAAATTTGATGCTGTCATACTTACAATAGGTGAAGATATGATGACAAGTATATTAACAGCATTACTTTTAAAAGAGCTTAATGTAAAAAATATCATAGCAAGATACTCTAATGAAAAGCATAGAGCCATATTAAGTATGATAGGAATAACCCATTTGGTAAGCCCTGAAGAGTCTATGGGAGTGCATATTGCAGAACAGCTTGAAGTAGGTGATACTCTTCTTCTTTATGATCTTACTGAATATCACTCTATAGTAGAATTCCCTGTTCATGGCGGACTTGCCGGTAAAAATTTAAAAGAACTTGATTTGAGAAAGAAATACAAAATCAATGTTGTTGCCATAAAGAAAGAAACTGTAGGAATATTGGGAGAGAAAAAAGTTATTGTAGATTGTACTCCTGATCCTGATGTAGCTATGGTTGAAGGTGATATACTTATCATTGCAGGTCATGATAAAGATATAGAAAAGATGTATAAAAAAATGGCTGAATGATAAATGAATATTCAAATTGCTAAACTTTTTATAGTTATTGGTATAATATCAATAATCATTGGCATACTATTTTTATTTAATATAAAAATTCCTTTCGGCAAACTTCCGGGTGATATCATGATTAAAAAAGAGAATTTTACTTTTTCATTTCCATTGGTCAGCTGTATTATAATCAGTGTATTATTATCTTTTATAATGTGGCTGCTATCTAGATTTAAATAATATATATTCTATTATATAAGAATTTACTTTGTATTGATATAGTTTTTAATATATTATATAATTTTAAAAAAATAAATGTATAAAGAATTATTATGTCAGAAAAAAATAAATACCCTAAACTATATGTTAAAAATTTTGCTAAAATCAAAGAAGCAGAAATAGAATTAGCACCATTCACACTTTTTGTCGGCGACAACAACAGCTGTAAAACTTATTTGTCAACGTTAGTTTATGGATTAATAAAATATACTTCTAAGATAATATACGATATATTTGAATATACGGATGAAATTAAAAACTCAAATGAATATAAAAAAGTAACAAATATTATTAATGATATAATTGATAAAAATGAAGAAGTAAATTTAAGTTTGGAAGACAAAGAAGATTTTATAAAATTATTTAATTTTTTATTAAATAAATATTCTAATAAATTAATAAATTATATATTTAATTCTTCAGATATTATTCATTTAGATTATATAAATTTGGATTTTACATGTTACATAAATGAGAAAATTTATATAGAAATTAATAAAAGAAAAATAGATAATAAAGAATTTTATAATATAGAACTTGATTATAACAGAATTATTAGTTATAGTGATTTAGAAGAAAATCGCTTTAATATAATAAATATTATAATGAGTTTTATGATAAGAGCTCATTTTGATATATCATTATATATGAGTGCTAATATAGTTTTTTTTCCTGTATCAAGAACAGGATTACTATCAACAAAGAATAATATATTAAAATCTTATGTTGATAAGTTTAATAAAATAAATTCTTTTGATGATAATTTAATTAAAGAAGAATTATTATCTAATACTTGGCAGGATTTTTTAAAAAAACTAATAGATCTTTCAGGTAAAATAAAAGAGGAAAATAGATTTAAAGAAATAGTTTCATTAATAGAAGATAATATTATTGATGGTAAGATAAATGTTAATCAGGAAACAGGCGGAATTTATTATATACCAAATTTTAATAAAGGATCATCATTTCCAATGTATTTATCATCTGCTGTTATAACAGAAACAGCACCATTATATTTATTTTTGAAATATGGTTTTATTAAAGAAAGATTGATTATGGAAGAACCAGAAATTTCCTTACATCCAGAACTTCAGCAGCAATTAACAAGAGTTTTTATTAAATTAGTTAATAGTTATATTCATATTTTAATTACAACTCACAGCGATACTATTATTCAGCATATAAATAATATGATTAAATTAAATTCAAATGATGAAGAAAGAAAAAAATATTTGATGAATAAATACGGATATGATGAGGACGATTTGATTTCAGAAGATAAGGTTAGAATGTATCAGTTTGATATTGAAGAAGACGGATTTACAAAAGTTACAAAATTAGAAAGTTCAGAGTACGGTTTTGAAGTTCCTACTTTCAATAAAGTACTAAAAAAAATATCAGATGAAATATATGATTTTCAGGAAGAATTATAATAATGAAATGGTATGAAAATTATCCTGAAGTTTTTAGGGAAGTTTTAAGTAAAGTATTTGATAAAAATTTTTTTTATGACTATGATAATGATAAATATTTTTTAGAAGATAAAAATGTTTCTGTAAATGTAGAAGTCTTTAATAATTCATTAGCAATAAAAACATTAGAAGGTAATAAATTATTTCCTTATTTAAAAAATCAAAAGTGTGCTGATAAAGTTATTATTCAAGAAACAGAATCAAGAATATATGATATGCATATATTTGAATTTAGTATTGCATATAAAAAGAATAAAACATTAAAAGAACAATTTGAAGGTGCTTGTTTAAGAGCTTTAGCTGTATTTTCTTATTTTAAAAGAATTAAGATTAATAAAATATATTTGTATTTTGTAATAAATGAAACAACTAATCCATCAATTATGAGAAAAGATTTATCTAATAAGAGAATTCCGAAAGATATATATAAAAAAGATTTTTTAGTTGTCAGTAATGACTCAAGGCTATTTAAACAAAAGAAATTAAAAATAAAACTACTTGAGCATAATAAAACTTATAGTATAAAATACCATTCAGAAGAATATGGATTGAATATATCTTTTTTATAGTTCAATTACAATTTATTTATTTTAATATATACTGAAAATTTTTAACTTTGTTAACCGATACACTTTATATAGAATTATCAACTTTTTTGCCGCACAAAAAAGTTGCAAAAAACGCAATTACTAGAACTTTATATTTTAAAAATACTTATTAAATATAGGATATATTATAAATTTATACTAAAATGCAGTTCTTTTGGTTCTTTTATACCAATAAAAGAACTGGGGTATGGGGCAAAGCCCCAGATATAAAAATAAAAATATAAATTTATTTTTGACAAAGTATATTTGTTTAGGTATATTTCAATTTTTTAATTGCCCTTATTGATTGGTACAGCAAATTTCGGCAGAGTAAGCATATAAATAAAAGATATAGCTATACTAATTAAATTAAAAAATGAATAAGGCATGTACTGTAAAGTATGCACTCCAAGTATAGAAGTCATATAAACTCCTGTAACAGTCCAAGGCAGTAAAACCTCTGTAAGAGTTCCGCCTTCTTCCATAGTTCTTGAAAGTACGCCTCTATTAACATTGTATTTGTCGTATACTGTTTTTAATACATCGCCTAAAGTTAAAAAAGTAAATTGTAAACTGCTCAATGCTGAATTTATAGTGAATGTTGTAAACCAAGTTACAAATATTAAACTTCTGGCACCTCTGACTATTTTCACCAATAATTCTATTAAAGTATTTAAAGTACCTATTAATTGAAGCATAGCTCCGTAAGTAAGAGCAAGTATCAAAAATAATACACTAGGCATAGTGCTTATCATTCCGCCTCTGTTTAGTAATGTATGAAGATTTTGAGGTATGCTTTCAGGATTAACTGTAGGCGACATAGAAATATTAAAACCCGTTACAAATGATTTCATAGCATTAATAAATCCAAAGTTTTGAAATATCGCTCCTAATATTATTGCAATTAAACTTCCAATGAACATAGTTATTACAGGATTAACTCCTTTCACACTTGCAATAAGTACGAATATTGGAGGGATAAGCAAAAAGATGTTGAAATTGTATATATTTTCTAATGAAGTTAATATTTCACTAGCTTCTTTTAAGTTGAGAATATCAGAGTTAATAGGGGAGGCATTGAAACCTAATATAGTAAAAACAATAGCTGCTAATATTGCAGATGGTATAGTGTTTACAAGCATAGTTTTTATATGATTTTGTAAAGTAGTTCCAGCACCAAGAGCGGCTAAAACAGTTGTATCCGATATAGGAGAGTTTTTATCACCAAGATATGCACCGCTTATAACAGCACCTGCAACCAATGGAAGAGGTGTATTTGTAGCCTGTGCGATTCCTATGAATGCTACTCCTGCAGTAGAAGCAGAACCCCAAGAAGTACCTGTAAATATAGATAGAAAAGATGTTATAACAAATGCCATTAAAGGTATGAATGAAGGGTGAATTAATTTAATTCCATAGTATATAAGCATAGGTACAGTTCCAGAATATACCCAAGAACCAACTACTATACCTATTAATATAAATATTAGTACACCAAGCCAAGTATCTACAATCTTTTTTATGAAGGCTTCTTCCATATCTTTCCATTTGTATCCTGCAAAATGTGCTATTATGCAGGCTATTAATGTGCCTATTGTAAGTAAAAATTCTATAGGAACACCGTATTTTACAGTGAAGATTAAAACAGTTATAAGTATGAATAATAGTGGAAATAACTTCCAAAATGTATTGATTTTTTTTATATTCATGGGTATACTCCGTATATTCTAAAACATTGTAATGATTAATATTACAACAATATATAACATATTTTTATTATGATGTCAATATTTATAAGTAATTTTTATTATTTATAGTAAAGAATGTATTTTTTTATAGTAATAATAAAATAATAAAATTTATATATAGATTGACTTTTAACAAAAAATATAATAAAATGATAATAGTTACAAAATTCGTTTCAGATTTTTTAATTGCAAATATTTATTGTATATATAAAAAATAAGAAATTATTTCCGATAATAGAACAACTGTAAATTTTATGGAGGCATAATAAAAATGGCAGAGCAGACAGAGCAACAATCTATTGAAAGTACCGAAAATAGAGTTGATCTCGAAGATAGTACAAACCTTGTTACTTTTAGATTAGGCAGCGGCGAGTATGCCATAGACATCATGCAGGCTAAAGAGATAATCAAGATGGAAAAGATTACTCTTATTCCTAATGCCCCAGATTTTGTTGAAGGTGTAATAAATTTGCGTGGTAATATTATACCTATAATCGACTTAAAAAAGAGATTCAATTTAGAAGAAACAGAAGGCGATAAAAATACAGGTATTATCATAGTAAAAATAGAAGATGTGGATATGGGAATAATTATTGACTCTATTTCTAAGGTAGTATCTATTTCTAATTCTGATATTCAGCCTCCTCCTCCAATGCTTTCAGGTATAGGTCAAAAATACATTAAAGGTGTAGGTAAATTAGAAGATAAATTATTAGTTGTTTTAGACCTAGAAAAATTGTTTACTACAGATGAAGAAGAGGAAGAACCTGCTTCCGCTGAAAGTTAAGATTAAAAATTAGAGTTAATAATTAAAAAGTGGCAGTTATTACTTTACTTTCGCTTATAATAATGTCTAATATCTCATCATTATCATCTTTAGGTATTGATGGAAGTATCTGATAATCATAAGCTAAGCCTACTCTTAAGGCATTTTTATTTCTTTTTAACATATTATCGTAATAGCCTCTTCCAAATCCGAGTCTATTGCATTTTTCATCGAAAGCTAAAGCCGGAATAATAAACATAGATATTTCATTTATATTACAGTCTTTACAGTGTTCAAAAGGCTCACCGCATCCGAATTTTGTATTTTTATTTATATCTTTATTATAATCATTGATATATTTTAATTTCATATTATGATTATCTATAAGAAAAGGCACAGATACTTTGATATTATTTTTTAAAGCGTATTCTATTATTTCTTTAGTCGGTACTTCATTATTGAAATCTATATATACTGATATAGAATTAAATTTATTAATATTTACTATATTTCTAAATTTTTTAAAGATTACAGTACTTTTTTCTTTAATGAAATCCGAATCTAAATTATTTCTAATGAGTTTAAAGGATTCTCTTATTAAATTTTTTGCTTCTTTAATATTGCTTTCATTAGGAGAAGTTTTCATCTTTTAATTCTACTAATAATTCTTGTAATAGCTTATCTCTAATAATTTGGTCAATAATTTTTTGTGATGCCATACCTATATCAATAAATTGTACTGCAAAACCTTTAGGCAAATCAGGTTTTTGATTTTCATTATTTATCCAAACTACTTTAGCTTCAGTAAATAATTTGAAGTCTTTAAAAGATATAGTAAGACCTAACATATCGCCTTTATCAGGAATATTAGTATCAGATGATATGTAAGCTCCGTTACCGCTTATAGAAAGGATATTTCTATCTATAGTTCCTCTGATTTTATCTTTATATGCTATAATAACATTTAATGGCCAATTAACTCTTGAATATTGTCTTCTTTTTTTACTTCCGTCATCTAATATTTTTGAAACTTCATTTTGTATGGATTGTACTATTACGCTTACATCTGTATTTCTACGGAATATTAAAGCGTATGGATATACAGATTCATCAAAATCATCTGATACTTCTGTAATTACTAATTTTATTTGCGGATTAATTTTCTTTACTTTTTCTACAAATAAATTAATACTGTCTTTTTCACTTTCAGAGTATCTTATTATGTAAAAATATATGTTTAAGTTATTTTCTATTATATACCCTAAAGAAGAACTTGTATCATTAAAAGTGCTTATATCAAATATATTATTAAAAGCATTTTTATATTTAGTTAAAATAGAAGGATTATTTTCTATAATTACACCTTTTACTTGTTCTTTATCCATTATTACTTCTCCTGATAAGACTTCTTATTAAGTATAACATAATTTATTATTTATGCAATATTTTAAGTAAAAAAATAGAAGCCTTTAGTTATTCATATTTTCTGTTTATATGTTATAATAATGATAAAAGTTTTAAAGAGAGTGGTTTATGGGAATAAAAGAGAAATCAAAAGAATTATGGGAAAAAATTTCATTAGAAACTACATTTGAAAAATTAATATCTATTATTGATAAATCAAAGGATATATTAAATTTATCTTCATCAAGGCATCTTTCCAAATTTTTAGATAAAATTCAATTGATGGTAGATATGATAGGCGATTATATTAATGGTAATTATAAGGATGTGCCTTGGAAAAGTTTATCTGCTGTAGCTGGAGCATTAATATATTTAATACTTCCTTTGGATGTTCTTCCTGATTTATTTCCTTTTATTGGATTATTAGATGATGCTTTCATTATAGGATTATGTATAAAATGTTTTTCTACTGATTTACAGCAATATAGGTTTTGGAAATATGGAGAATTAGATGAGGAGTCTGAAGAGGCTGAATATGAAATAGCAGATGATGAAGAAGATATTGAAGAAACTGAAGAAGATAGGGAATAAATTTTGCTGAACAATTATTATAGTAAAGATATATTTACTAAAAGTATCAAATATTCAAAAGGTGTAGGACCTAAATACGCAGAAATACTTGCCAAAAAGGGTATAATTACTTTATATGATTTAATAGCATTTTTCCCAAGAACTTATGATGACAGAAGAAAAACTTTAAAACTTCATGAGGCATTGGAAAATAAAGATAAAACTTCTGTTGTATATGTAGAAGTTATAGATGTATCAAGTTTTACTTTTCAATATAGGAATAAACCTTTAGTAATAGTTACAGATGGAATTGCTGTATGTGAAGTACCTATTTATAGCGGAAGACTGCCTGCAGGAGTGACTAAAGGGGCAAAACTTTATTTAACAGGCAAGTTTGTAAGAAGCGGCAGAGGCAAACTGCAATGCAGAATGACTGAATTTGAAAAGCCTTCATCAAATGCCTTATCATATGGAAAGATTGTACCTATATATCCGCTTACCGAAGGACTTTCACAAAAAAAGCTTAGAACTTTAATAGTGGATGAGCTTGTCGGCTTTGAAAAGAATATGAAATATGATATTCCAAGCATCATTAAAAAGAAATATAGGCTTAAAAGTTTCGTACCTTCTATTATGGAGATGCATTTTCCCACTTCTTTTGAAGCTTTAGCTGAGGCTAGAGAGAGTTTGATTTTTGAAGAGTTTTTAACTTTTCAGTATATACATTTAAGTGAGAGAAGACCTAATATTCTTATAAAAGAAGAAAGGTATAATTCTTCAAATTTATTAGATAAAGTAAAATTAAGTTTATCATTTGAACTCACAACAGACCAATTAAATGCTATTGAAGAAATAAAAAGTGATTTATTTTCTAGTAAGCAGATGTTCAGACTTCTTCAAGGAGATGTTGGAGCTGGTAAAACTATAGTGGCATTTTTAACTGCATTAATACCTGCAGAATCAGGATTTCAGACCGCATTTTTAGCTCCTACTGAAATATTGGCTTTACAACATTATAATACTTTTAAGAAACTTATTAAATCAGCCGGTTTAGAAGATACTATAAAAATAGATATACTTACTTCTTCAGTTAATCAAAATGAAAGAGGATATTTATTAAAAAGATTAAGAGAAGGAAAAAGTCATATTTTAGTAGGTACGCATTCTATTATTTATGATGAGGTAATATTTAAAAATCTTTCTTATGCAATAGTAGATGAACAGCAAAGATTTGGAGCAGCACAAAGAAACAAACTTCTTTCTAAAGGAAATAATGTTGATTTTTTACTTATGACAGCAACTCCTATTCCTCAGTCTTTAGCATTAACATTATTTGGGGAATTGGATTTATCTATTATAAAAAGTATGCCTAGCAGCAGAAAAGGCGTACTTACAAAATATAAAGAGCTTTATGAGAGGGATCATTGCTACAAGTTTTTAAAAAGCAGAATAGCTAAAGGTGAGCAGGGTTATGTCGTTTTTCCCCTTATAGAAAATAATGATTCTAGCTTCATTACTCTTTCAAGCGAATTTCAAAGGGCAAAAGAAACTTATTTTTCAGACATTCAAATAGAAGTAATACATGGCAAAATGAAAGATGAAGAAAAAGAATATATAATGAATAGATTTTCTTCAGGTGAAATAAAGGTATTATTTTCTACAACTGTTATAGAGGTTGGTATTGATAATCCTAATGCCACAACAATACTTATAGAAGGTGCAGAACGTTTTGGTTTATCGCAGCTTCATCAGCTTAGGGGTAGGGTAGGCAGAGGAGATAAATTAGGGTACTGTTATTTGATACTTCATAGTGAGCTTAATGACATCATAAAAGAAAGAATTAACATAATATGTGAAACTACTGACGGATTTAAAATATCAGAAAAGGATTTGGAATTAAGAGGTTCAGGAGAGTTTTTAGGGGATAGGCAAAGCGGAATACCTGATTTCAAACTTGGAAACATCATAAAAGACAAGGAAATAATGCGTAAAGCAAAAGATGAGATGCGTTCTTTATTAAGAGATGAAAATTCAAAAGAAGCTTTTTATAAAGAAAATGAAGCGTTTATATTAAAGGCTAATTATCTGAAATCCAGAATTGTTAAAGATGAATAAATTTTTATATACTTTAGTATTTATTATTTAAATAAAAAAATCATACTATAGTAATTTATTTTATAATAAAATATTTTGATTTAATGTTGACAAAAAGATCATATAATATATGATTGTATCAACAGGACCCCCAGCATCATCATTTATATGATATGCATCATGGGGGACATTTTTTATTTGTGCTTATTTTATGTGTTATATAAAACGTCCTTATAAATATAAAGAGCAGCTTCAAAAATTAAAAGATAGAGGCTGCATTATTAATGACGATAAAAAATGTATATCTATACTTGAATCAGTAAATTATTATCGTTTTAGTGCTTATTTTTTACCTTTCAAACAAAGTAACGGAAATTATATTAATGGTACTTCATTTGAAAAAGTTTTTAATATTTATGAGTTTGATAGAAAATTGCATACTATATTATTTAATGCATTAGAAGAGATAGAAATTTTTATTAGAGCAAAAATAGCATATTATCATGCCCATAAATATGGAGCGTTAGGATATTTGTATGAAACAAATTTTTATAATAAAAATTATAATCAAAAATATATAAATAAAATTATAAATTATCATAAAAAATTTATAAACAATTTTCAAAGAGAAATAAAAAGTAATGAAAAAGTATTATTTGTTAAACATCATATAGATAATTATAATTCTTATTTTCCTATATGGGTTGCCACAGAAATATTTACATTTGGAATGTTATCAACTTTTTTTGCTAACTTAAAATTAGACGACAGAAAAGTATTAGCGAAAGATATGTATAACATTACTGCTAAACAATTAGAAAGTTGGCTTCGTTGCTGTACGGATTTAAGAAATATTTGTGCTCATTATGGAAGACTTTATTATAGAATTTTTTCATCTATTCCAAAACAAATGAATAATTTAGATAAAAATTCGGAAAGGAAATTATGGGGAGCTATTTTATTAGTTAAGGAATTATATCCTTTTAAAGATAAATGGAATAATGAAATATTACCCAATTTTATTAAGCTTATTAATGAATATGAAAATGATATAGATTTTGTTCATATAGGATTTCCAAAAGAATGGACAGATTATTTAAAAAAGTAGTTATTATATTATGTAATTTTATTTACATACCCAGCCCTTTATATTTTATTGTTTTATTTATAAATTTTAATTTTGATTATATTTATTGTGTAATTAGAAATTTTAGCACCCGCCCAAGCGTTTATTAAATTTAAAAATTTACTCTACGCACGGTTAGCTAAATTTTATATGCATTTAAAGTTACAATTTACAACAAAATCATATATTTAATTTCGCTCTGCGTGCGGTAAGTTAATTATAAATTTAAATAAATCTAGGGTGGGTGCTATATTTTCTTTTATGTTTTCTAGAAAAGTGTAGTTAAATATTATTGATAAAATTAATAAGAAAATAGGGCGGGAGAGTGATAATAAAGTTTAAAATATAAAAGCCCCATTGAAAATAATGAGGCTTTTTCTATTTTATTTAATTATATAAATTATTCTTTAATAAACTTTTTGAAATTAGCTACTTTTTCTTTAGCAACTGCAAGTCTCTTATCTTTGCTTTCTTTTACGCAAACTTCAAAATAGAATTTGATTTTTGGCTCAGTACCAGAAGGTCTGATAGTAATTTTAGTTTTATCTTCAAGTATGTATTGAAGAACATTAGATTTAGGTAAAGTAATATCTTTTATTTTTTTACCAGTATTATCATAAACTTCTTTTTTCTCATAATCGCTTATGCTTTCAACTTTTACACCTGAAATTTCTTTAGGTAAATTGTTTCTGTAATAAGTCATCAAATCAGCTATAGCTTTAGCTCCGTCAGCACCTTTTTTAGTTATAGATATAGTTTCTTCATAGAAGTATCCATATTTTTCATAAATGCTTTCTAAATAATCAGCTAAAGTCATATTGTTGTCTTTACAATAAGCAAGAACTTCAGCAAGCATTAAACAAGAACTAACACCGTCTTTATCACGTACATTAGAATTAATACAATATCCGAAACTTTCTTCAAATCCGAATAAATATGTACCTTCTTTATCTCTTTCTATAACATCAGCAATCCATTTGAATCCTGTAAGAACATCGTAAAGCTTAACATTATTAGCATCAGCAATAGCTCTTGCAAGTTCAGTAGTAACTATAGTTTTTACTATATATGGATTTTTAACATTCTTTTTATTTGTAATGAGATAGTAAGCCATAATAGAACCTATTTGGTTTCCAGTAAGGTACATATAAGAACCATCTTTAGTAAGCAAAGCACATCCCATTCTATCGCAGTCAGGGTCAGTACCCATAACAAGCTCAGCACCTATTTCTTTAGCTTTATCAACAGCAATTTTTAATGCTTCAGGGTTTTCTGGGTTAGGTGATTCAACAGTAGGGAAATTTCCGTTAGGCGGCTGAGCTCCTTCCATAGTTGTTAAATTAGTGAATCCTGCCTTTCTTAAAGCCATAGGAACCATTTTGTATCCGGAACCATGAATAGGAGTATAAACTATTTTTATATCATGATGTTTTTTGATGATATCAGGGTTAACTAAATATCCCATTAAATCATTCATATATTTATCTTCAATATCTTTTCCTATGATAGTAACTTTTGAAGAATCTCCCATTTTTACTTCTTCAGGCTTAACTTTTAATACTTCATCTATGATGTTTTTGTCATGAGGGGGTATAACCTGAGCTCCGTCAGTCCAATATACTTTATAACCATTATATTCTTTAGGGTTATGGCTTGCAGTAACAACTATACCAGCTATACAGTCTAAACTTCTAACTGCATAAGAAAGAAGTGAAATAGGGTGAATATCATCGTATAAATAAACGCTTATTCCATTTGAAGAAAGTATTTCAGCAGCGGCTTTAGAAAATACATCAGAATTATTTCTTGAGTCATAACCTATAGCAACTTTATAATTACTTCCACCCTGTTTTAATATATAGTTAGCCAAACCTTGAGTAGCAACACCAACAGTATATTTGTTCATTCTGTTAGTACCAACTCCCATTATTCCTCTAAGACCGCCGGTACCGAATTCTAAGTCTCTGTAGAAAGCATCTATTAATTCTTTTTCATTACCAGCATCTAATAATGCCTTAATCTCTTTTTTGGTTTCTTCATCATAAGAACCATTAAGCCAAGAGTCAATTCTAGCTTTTACTTCTTGTTCCATATATGCACCTCTCTCTATATTATTTATTTTATTTAAAAATATTTTTTAAGAAAAAATTAAAAAATTCTATATATAAATTATAGTATACAAAAAGTATATAATCAAGTTAAAATATGTTAATTATTCAGGCATAGAAACGCCGTAATGTATATTAACCCAAGTAACACCTAAAAAATTTTTCCATCTGCCGTCCCCAGGGTCTTTTGTTACATTTGGAAGATATAAATCAGAGGGTTTTACGGTTCCAGCAAATGGGGTTCCAGCTATTGTATTTGGAGAAGTTCCTAAATATTCTATATTTTTTAAAGAATTACAGTTTTCAAAGCTTGAGTTATCAATAATTAATAACAGAGAAGGTAATTGAACATTCACTAAAGATGTACAGCCTTTAAAAAAATTTGCTATTATTTTTTGAGATGATGCAAAATAAACTGTTGTTACAAATAAAGAATTTTCTAATGTGTAAATATAATTACTTTCCATAACAGCTTTAGATAAATCTAATTCAACATTAGTTTCATTTTTAAGAGCATTTTTTATATTATCAAAAATTTTAGAATTTGCCCCAATATATCCTTCAATAACAATAATATTTTTTCCTGTAGTATTTCTATTTTTTTGTAAAGCATCTTTAATATCTGCTTCTGTGGCATTAGCATCAATTATATAAAGATTTTTGTTTGAATTATTATCATAAATTCCGTCACTAAATCCATCAAATGGAGATATTATTTTATATTTGCATGAGCATGTTATTATCATTAATATTAATAATACAACTATATTTTTCATTTATATATTTTCCTTTTTTAATTAGGCATAGATTTGCCAAAAATGATGCTACCTTTATTTTTCCAGTCATATCCCAAGAAATTGTCCCAGCTTCCATCATCTGATTTTACATTTGGTAGATATAAATTTATTGCGGTTAATTGAGAATCAAATATATCTATTCCTATGGATGTTATATCTGAAGATTTATTTCCTGCATATTCTATATTTTTTAAAACAGGACATCCTGAAAAAACTCTATCTCCTATTCCTGTTATATTAGCATTTAATCTTATAGATTCCAATGATTTACAGTTATAGAATACAGCATCTCCAATTATTTTTGTTTTTGATGGTATATTAATTGTTTTTAATGATACACAGTCATAGAATGCCTTTGAATTTATACCGTCCATTATAGTTTCAGGAAGTATAATAGTAATTAAACTAGCACAGTCATTAAATATTCCATTATTTATGATTGTCATTTTTGTTTTTGAAATATCTGCTAAATATAAAGATCTGCAGCTTTTGAATGCCTCTTGGGCAATTTCTGTTATAGAAGCAGGAAAATTAATTGTTTTTAAAACTAAACAACCTGAAAATGCACCTATACCTATAGTTGTTATAGTATCAGGTAATTTTACATGAATTAAATTTTTATTATCAGTAAATGAATTATCTGCTAATTTTATAATATCTGTTCTGCTTAAATCAAGAGAAACACCTTTAAGATACTTCTCTTTTTTTATGATTGTATTAATGGTGCTTATTATATTATTTTTATCTATATTATCTTTAGTATCTTTTAAAAAGATTATATAGCAATTATATTCGTTAAAATATTCCTGCATTATCAATTCTATTTTATCTTCTTTATAATCTGATTTTATAAAATATTTTGGGTCTACATTTTCCGGTATATTAGAAACAGGGATATCACTGTTGCTATATGATTCATCTAAATAAAATGGATCTGTAACTTTATAATTATTGCATGATATTAATAGTATAAGTAATAATAATAATTTTAACTTCATGAACATTCTTATAATTTTTCCTCATATTTTATCTTTTAAAAAACTTTACATTAATTTTTAAGAAGTTTAAATAAGTTAGAGAATTATATATAAAAAAAATATATAATCAAGTATAAATATGCATTAATTATTTAGGCATAGAAGTGTTGTAATGTATTTTGTTCCATTTAGAACCTAAAAAATTATCCCAGCTTTGATCCCCTGGATCTGTTTTTACATTTGGAAGATACAAGTCAGTAGGCTGCAGACCAGTAAAAGGTGTACCATTTATTATGTTTGGAGAAGTTCCTAAATATTCAACATTTTTTAATGATGTACATCCTGAAAAACTTGTTTGATCTATTGTATCTAAAGTCTTTTGTAATTGTATACTAGTTACAGAAGTACATCCTTTTAAAAAATTACCAACTAATGTTCTAGATGATGGGAGAAGAACTATTGTTAATTCTTTAAAGTTTTCTAAAGTTCCTTTAAAATTACTTTCCAATGTAGACATTGATAAGTCTAACTCTATATCTGTTTTACCGCTTATTACTTTTTTTATATTATCAAATATTAAAGAACTTTGATTTATATATCCTTCCACTATTATTAAATTTTTACCGGTTAATTGTTTATTGTTTTCAAGTGAATTTCGTACTTCTTCTTCACTGGAGCTTGCTCCTACAGTATACAAATTTTGATTATTATTATTTCCATTATTCCCATTATTATATATATTATTTCCCTCATCAATATCAATAATAGGCGATACTATTTTATATTTACAAGATACAATCATTAAAGAAATAAGTATAAATAATGCTGTTATTTTTTTCATTGTCAATTTCCTTTATTTAGGCATGGATTTTCCATAATGAATAGTTTTCCAAGCAACAGCTAAAAAATTATCCCAGCTTCCATTATTAGGGTCTTCTGCCACATTAGGAAGGTATAAATCTTTTGCTGGTGAACCCATGAATGTATCATTTTCTTGAAGTATTTTTACAGGATCTTTTCCCAAATATTCAACATTTTGAAGCATTTTACAATCAGAAAAAACCTTACCTTCTGATGGATTTACAAGAGTTTTTATACTATCAGGTAAACTTATATCAGTTAATGAAGAACAAAGGTTAAAGGCATTATCACTTATACTAGTTAATCCTTGATTTAATTTTATATTTTTTAATGATTTACAGCTGTAAAATGCTGCTATTCCTATAGATTGTAAAGTTGATGGAAAATTAATTGATTCCAATGATGTACAGTAATTGAATGCGCCATCTTCTATTGAAGTTAATCCTTCAGGAAGTATTACTTCTCTCAAAGTAACACAATTTTGAAATGAATTATTAGCTATAGTTTTTACTTTTGATGCTATATTAATAATTTCTAAAGACATACAGTCTTTAAAAGCTAAAGATTTTATATCTGTGATAGAGTCTACAAGATTTATATATTTTAATCTTTCACATGATTCAAATGCAGATGAATTTATCATTTTTAATGAGTTAGGAAGCTTAATTTCTATTAAATTTTTATTTGCCTTAAATGCATTTTGTGCTATTTCTGTCATATCAGTTCGGCTTAAATCAACAGCAACTCCGTTATGAAAATAAGCAGATTTATTAACTACTTTATTTATTGTTTCTATTGTTTTATTTTTATCTATATTATCTTTAGTATCATCTAAAAATATTATATATTCCCCAAAATTTTTGAAATATTTATTCATTATATCTTCTATTTGCTGTTCAGTGTAAGATGCTTTGATAAAATATTGACTGTCTACATATTCTGGTATAATACTTGTGTTATCATTATTATTGTTATTTTTAATTGTAAATGGATCAGTAACTCTATAATTAGAGCAGGAAATAGCTAATAAATATATAATGAAAATATATTTAATATTTCTAATCATAAATAACCTCTATCTAAGTATTATATTCATTTTTTTACAGTATTCAATTTTTATTATAAAAAAATTAATACTTGTAAAATTATTTATAATTTTGGCACTTTGAATCTCAAACCAAATAATACTTCATGATATCCGTCAGCCTTAGTATCCAATAAATATCTATAGCCCAAATCTATAGACATATAAGGTAATACATTAAAAGCCATTCCGCCACTGAATCCAAACACTATTGTGCTTTTTGATAGTCTCTTTTGTATTTTATTATTATCAGTATATGTACCTACTAAATAATCATTTATTTTAGTTCCTATGGATATTCCCAAATAAATAGTAAAAGGCGGATATTCATTTAATAAAGTTTGTCTATATGTTTCATCTGTTAATTTTTCTTTTATAAGAAAAAAGTTAATATCAAAATATACTGAACCTAATAGAGTATGCATTTTTATATCATTAGTCATTCCTATTACAGTTCTTCCCATATATTCAAATTCAAATCTTACAGGAGAAGATTTATTTATAGTTGGTATACTGTATCCTAAAGAAAATCCTCCGCCTAGATAATTAAAATATCCTAGATTATTACCGGTTTTTTTATAAGCATAATTTCCATCATGTGAAAAAATAAACTTAGGAGTAATATATAAACCTTCAGGAATAAATGAAAATAGTTTTTGATTATTATGAAATAAAAACACAATCATAAATATAATAAAATAATATCTTTTCATCTAATCCGCTCCTAAAAATTAAACCTTAAAGATGTTACTATATCATGATTAGACTGAAGTTCTGTAGTGAAAGTTACTCTATAGCTTAAATCTAAACTAATTAACGGGGTTATATGAAATGCCAAACCGCCTCCAAGTCCGTAAAGAAATTGCACTGTATTATAGTAATAACTGTATTGAAAAATACCATTCTGTTCAAAAGTATTACTAGTTATATATGTGTTTAGTCCTGCTCCAATCAAGAATCCAGCATAAACAGCCATTAAAGGCCTTTTTCCATTATTAATTCTAGTTCTAATTGAATCAGGATTGTCATAATTTATATACCAAAAATAAAAATCATAATAAGCACCGAATAAAAAACTATGTGAATACATTGTTTTTACTTTCGGTATGTAAACATTTCCTAACATAGGATTTCTATATAAATATTCAAATTCAAGTCTTACAGTACTGTATTTATGAAATATGTTGAAGTTATATCCTATTGCAATACCGCCTCCTACATATAAGTTTTGTGTATTTTTTTTATTATCATTTTGCTTTCTTATTCCTGAATCTTCTATTTCAAATAGGAATTTAGGTGATAAATATGCTCCTATATCCATAGACATAAGCATATTAGCGAAACATGATGATAATATAGAGATTAATAAAAATTTTCTTATCAAAAAATTCATAAAATGATTTCCTTAAAAACATCAAAACAGTATGCCTATAGCAAATCTTGGCAGCGGAACAATTCTTATTATACTTTTATATGAAAAACCTATATCAAGTATAGATATATCAAAGAAAGGACGAATTCCGCTATTAACTCCTAAACCTCTTGAAATATCTATTCTAAATCCCATCTCTCCTGATATATAAAAATCCCATATATTACTATTTCTATTAGTATATGATGATGTATCTTTTTGCAATTCTTTTCCTTGAGTTATGAATAATGTTGTACCTACTTTAGGCATTAAGAAGAAACCTGAAGCCCTATCTTTACCGTTAAAATAGAATCTTCCGCCTACAGCAAGTCCAAGTCCGTATACATTTCCATTATATTCAGATGAAGAATTATTATAATATGTTTTCATAGCATAAAAACCTGCATCCACATTAAGATCTATTTTTTCAGCTGCTCTGAAAGTATATGTAAGATCTAATCCAAAATTACCTTGAAGTTTGAGATTATTTGGATCATTACTAGGCAGAGCTAAATTAAAAACTGACGGAGCTATAAGCATATAAAAAATTGTAGGTCCGAAATTAACTCCTATAGAATGTCTATGAGAGCTTAGAGCATCATTTATATTTGCTATACTATTATTATTTGCTGTACTGTCATTATAATTATTATTATTATTATTATTTGCATTTTTATTTATAATATTGTTTGAAGGTTCTTGTGCTAGAATATTATTAGCAAGTATAAATAAAAATAAAATTATTAATATATTCTTTTTCATTATTTATACCTCACTAAAACCTTAGACTGAACCCTATTCTAGGGAACAATGAAAATCTTATGGCTGATACATAATTAAGCCATACAGGGAATGAATTCCAACTAGGTATTACTGCCCCTACATCAACCAAACCGCTTCCAAAGAAAGTAATGCCTTCTCTTATATCTCCGTAAACCCCAGACATCCCGGATCTTATATAATATCCGATTTCCAGTATTGAAATATCTATATATGGCTTAACAGGCCATTCTTTATGCGGAAATAATTCTATAGTCCATCCAAGTTCATAAGAAAGATACATAGTGGCATCAATTGTATGTCTTTTAGTTTTCAGTCCGCTTATTCCATTTTCTGTTTCTATATCAGACATTAAAGCTTCTATACCAAATCTGAATGTATTAACAACTTCTCTTTTTTTACCGCCGTAGAATTTTACTCCTATTGTAACAGGAAAATATATTAACGATGCTTTAAGATATGTATCAGATCCAATCAGACTTCCAATATTATTTCCTATAATATTGCCTGTATTTCCGGAACTAGGAAGTAAAGAACCTGCTAAATCTACTACTTTATCCTTTGGTATTGCAAGTTGGAATGACATAGCTTGTACGCCGAATCCTATTTCTACACCTATTCTAGGATGAAGCAATAATGTATATGATATGTTTGGAACATACCAGAAGCTTCCCTTTACATCCAAAGCATTTATAAATTTTGCACTTTCTCCTAAATCAACACCTAATAATCCGCTGAATGTTTCATAATTATCAAATATTGTATTAAGCATAGGAGGAAATAATCCTGCATACCCAGGACTTAAATTTACGCTTACTATTTGTCTGCCTTTAATCCAGCTATAAGTATTTGTATCCGACTGTGTGGACAGAGCTATTCCATTAGCATATAAATTAATAAATGATATATTAAATACTATAATAGCTGTAAGGATTTTTTTCATAAAATATACCTTAAAAAATTATTGTTATGATTTTGCAGGACCTATTGTGTTAGGATTGCTAAAGTTATTGCCGCTTAATCCTCCAAACAAATCCTCTAGTCTCTTTTTTTCTTCTTCTGAAACTCCTGAAGTTGAAGCTATTTTATCTACATCTACTTTACTAGGATCTCCTCCGCTATTTATTATATCTTTCATAACACCAGTAACATTTTCTTCCCCTACTATATTCATAATTTCATCAATAGATTCTTTTGCTTGCTGATCCATCTCTACAGTATATAAATTATCTCCTCCAGGAACTGCTACTATATATCCTTTATCTCCGCCTTTATAAACACCACCTACACCTAATATTTGATCTTCAAATGTATAGTCTTTACCATTTATCGTTAATTTATTTCCATCAACTTTTACTTTGTCCCAATTACCGTTTTGCATTTTACCTAAAAAGAAATCAGGACCTGGTTCTGTTATAGTAAGAGTTGTTTTTTTGCATGAGAATGCTGTTATTAAAATGAAAATTATTAATATATATTTATAAAATTTCATTATATGCTCTCCTGAAATAATAATTATATTTAAATTATATAATTTTTATTTATAAAAACAACTAAAATAAATGCACCTATATAGACTCGGATATATATACATTAAAATTTAATATCAGAAATTATTAAAAATATGATTTTTTACTATATATTTGTTCATCTTAATAATATGTTAATATAAAAAATATGTGCTATAAATATTTTTATTAATTGTATTATATAATGCTTGACAGAAAATTTGAATTGAAGTAAAATTCTTAAATACGCATTAAAGAAATTAAGGTAAATCTTTGGTCTTATGGATAAAAATACAGAACATATCACTTGTCTAATTAATCATGAAGAAAGTTTCAAAAGGATCATTATAAATAGAAATTACAAAACAAAAAGATACTATATAGATTTTTTTGTTGCAGGATATAAATATAATAATGGCAAAGATGTTATAGATTTATTACTTAAAAATGAGCCTATAAATTTGCTTCGTGATATAACAAATCCTTATGACAGATTCGCCATAGCTATTTATGATAGAAGTTTTGATTTTAGGTTAGGGTATGTTCCAAGCGTTATCTCACCTTTAATATCATATAAATTAGAGGATAAAAGAAACAGAGTATATGCAAGAATAAAAAATGTAAAATTAGATGCCATAGATGAATGTAAAATAGAAATAAGAGTATTTATAGATATAGCCAAGAAGAAGAAAAAGGCTATGTAACTAATAATATTGCATATAAAGAAATATATGATATTATATATTCATTATGAATAGAGTTTCAGTAAAAACAGAGATAGAATTTCAAAAAATTAAAGATAACTATATAAAAGAGCCTTTTAAACACTGTATTTATATACTGACAGGTAAGGAAAGACTTTTTAAAAAGGCCTTTATAGCAGCTATGCATTCAAGCATGTTTCCAGATGAGGGAGACAGCGAAATGAATTATAGCCTATTTTATGATAAGAATGATGCTATTGGATTTACACCTTTAGAAGTGGCAGATACTCCTCCATTTGGTTCTAAATTAAGATTAATAGTAATTTATAAATATAATAATTTTCAGGAAGATTTTTTAGATTACTGCTCAAATCCTTCAAAAACTTCTATAGTTATACTTGAAACAGAAAATACTTTGGAAGAAGATCCTATATACAAATATTTTTCCAAAAAGAAAGATATTAATAATATATATTTTATAGATTTCCCGCTTCCAGATGAAAAAGATTTCAGAGGATTAATAAATGCTTATATAATTAAACAAGGTAAAAAAATATCCTCTGAGGCAATAGAATATCTTATTAACAATATAAATTTGGATTATGATTCTCTTTATTCGGAACTTGCAAAAATATGCAGCTATAACGATAACGAATATTTAAATGTTGAAGATATTGCAGATTTTACTTATGTGTCAAAAAATAGAAATATATTTGATTTTTTAGATGCTGTTTTTGAGAGGGACAGAAAAAAATCTTTCAGTATAATGCATAGATTAGATCAAGATGCTTCAAGTTCTTTAACTTTGATGATGAATAATTTCTTGGCTATATATTATATGAAAATATTTCCTCCTCAAACTACTTTAAATGAAATAAGTAAATTAACAAAAATACCTGAATTTATATTGAAAAAGAAAAAAACTTCATTGAAACTATTTTCATTAGAAGAGGTAGTAAATATAATATCAAAAATATCGTATTTAAATACTTTAAGTGTTACTACACCTGCAAATATATTCAAAGCGCATTTTGAATTATTTTTGTTTACAATAACTAAATAATATAAAAATTAATTATCATATTTTCTATATAATTGATAATTTTTTAATAATATTATCCTAAATTTAATTAAGTTTTAAATATATTTATTAATTTTTAATAATAGTAATATTATATCCTCAACAATATCATTATAATTTTTGACTGTATACTAATACTAAATATTTAAGCCAAAAATACATTTTATATATTATTTGTTAGTTGTTTCTTTAATATAAAAAATATTTTAACATAAAAATTATATAAATAAAACAACTTTTATATTACAATTAATAAATTTATTTCATATTAATAGAATTTGCTTTGACAAATAACAGTTTATTTTGTATAATATATATTAATTAGGAGGAGTTTTTTCTATGTATTTAGTAAACCTTATGGAACAGAAAGTTTCAAAACTAGCAGATTCATACTTAAGAGAAAAAAATATTCCCGTTAACACTAATATGCGTATGGATATAATAGCGTATACTTTAAATAGAGTGCAGCCTCAGTACGTTACAAGTGCCAGGGGGGTTCTTCATAGTTATAATAAAGATCCTATACAAAGTAATACAGAAATATTAAGTATTATAGCAGATGCTTGTGAAATAGTTACTAGAAGAAAAGAAAATACATTGTTGGAGTCAGTTCCTTCTATTGACGAAAGCGGATATTATTTAACTTATCCTAGTATAATGGGTAATATTACAGCTTCTAATAATTTTGAGAGAATAGAAAATGCTTTAGTTTATATATTTTCTGAAGGAAAAATATTAGAAGGATATGGAGTTAATTTCCCTAATCCTGCTATAGTATCAAGCAATGTTCCTGGTAAATTTATGTTTTGCTTTATGCCTAAAAAAGTGGATTCTAATGCCGAAGTTGAGATTAAACTTGATATAGTTGTAGAATCAGAGAAATTTATGCAATATGAAAATGTATTAACTTTCAAGTTAAAGCCATCATATTATAATGCAGGAGATATGCCTCTATTTTCTATAGAAGAGGTTAATGATATAATTCTTATAGAAAATCATAATATACCTAGTTAACTATAATTTATTGCTATCAAATTGTGCAGTTTGTTTGAATATTTGAAGAGAAGTTGATGAGAGTAATTAGATTTATAGTATTTGCATGTTTTTTAGTTATTTTTATAGTTATAGCAAACATAATTCATAAGAATATTAATTCTTATGAAGTTATTAATATAAAAACTCCTTTTACTTATTATAATTTGATAGCCTATAGTAATAATGATATTAAATCATTGGCTTCTCTGTCATTTAAAGATTCCTTTGAAAGTTTATCTGAAATGTTTGATATAGAGATTGCTTTTGTGTCGAATAATATATTAAAAAAAGATATAAAAATTAGAGAAGATGATGCTGATTTAATTGTATTTACAGGGAGTAATTCTATATATCAAATAACAGTTAATAGTTATGATAATGTTGAAAATTTATTTGAAAATGTTGTTGAGAGTTTATATTCAAATAATATACAATTAGAAAAATACTCTTTAGATGATGAAAAAGGAAATCTTTTAGCTGAAATTTATACTCATCAAACGGATAGTTACAAAATAGTTATAACAAAGACTTATGTATCAAATACTATTAATTTATCTATAGATTATATTAATTTATTGACCACATAATAATTTTTTCTGTATTGTTTGTATAAAATATTATTTTTTTTCTTGACAAATAATTTACTTGATATAATATTACTAAATAAGATTAATTATTAATTGCTTTAGCAAGGAAATTAGGGTTATGAATAATACAAGAAATACAATACAAAAACAAGTGATTTTAAATGCCGTAAGAGAGCTAAAAAATCATCCTACTTCAGAAGAAGTTTATAATCATATAAAGCCAAACTTCCCATCTATAAGTTTGGGCACAGTATACAGAAATTTGAATTTACTGTCAGAAACTAAGGAGATACAGAAATTATCTATAATAGATGATGCTGTTCGTTTTGATCATATAACAAATGATCACTATCATTTTCAATGCAGTAAATGCAAAAAATTATCAGATATACCTATGGAATATCAGAAAAAACTAGATGAATTAGTTTCCAAAGAATATGATGTAGAAATATTCAAACATGATATTGTATTCACTGGTATCTGTAAAAATTGTAAAGATTTTTAATTTATCTGTGCATATTATTGGCATAAATTTATTAATGATTTTTATTTTTTAATAATAAGTATATTGAAAGTCTTGATTTTAATATTTATATTTTATATACTATTTATATAACATTTTAAATTTAAGGAATAATTATGTCAAAAGGCTATTTGGCTTTAGTGCTGCATGCTCACTTGCCTTATGTGAGACACCCTGAACATGAAAATTTTTTGGAGGAAGAATGGTTATATGAGGCCATAACTGAAACGTATATCCCTCTATTAGATGCTTATGACCGAATGGTTAATGATGGAGTAAACTTTAAGATAACTATGAGTGTAACTCCGCCTCTTATGAATATGCTAGCTAATGAATTGCTTCAAAATAGATATGTTAAATATATAGAGAAACTAATAAAATTGTCGGAATTGGAATGTGAGAGAACTTCATTAGATCCTAACTTTCATCATACAGCTGAATTTTACAGAGATAAGTTTAAAAAGATAAGAGATATATTTGTTTATAAGTATAATAAAAACTTATTAAATGGATTCAGATATTTTTTAGAAAGAGGTAATTTAGAGATAATTACTTGCGGTGCTACTCATGGATTTTTCCCATTTATGCAGGAATATCCTAAGGCAATAGAAGCCCAATTAAAAATGGCTGTAAAAACCCATGAAAAACATTTGGGAAGAAAGCCTACAGGAATATGGCTTGGTGAATGCGGTTTCTTTCCAGGACTTGAAAAGCATCTTGCTAATAATGGTATTAAATATTTCTTTGTTGATACTCATGGTATAATGTATGCTGATAAAGTGCCTAAATATGGTGTTTATGCTCCTTTATACTGTTCTAGAGAGAGTAGGGTTGCAGCTTTCGGAAGAGATATAGAGAGTTCAAGAAGCGTATGGAGTGCCGAAGTAGGTTATCCAGGCGATTTCAGATACAGAGAATTCTATAGAGATATAGGTTATGATTTGCCTTTCGAGTATATTAAAGATTTTATACAAAGCAATGGGCTTAGAAAGAATACTGGAATAAAATATTATAGAATCACAGGTAAAGACTGTGCTAAAGAACCTTATAATCCTGAATGGGCTATGGAAGCTGCAGGAGATCATGCTGGAAACTTTATGTTCAATAGAGAAAAACAAATTGAATATTTAGATTCTGTTATGGACAGACCTCCTATAGTAGTATCTCCTTATGATGCTGAATTATTTGGACACTGGTGGTATGAAGGTCCTATGTTTATAGAGTTCTTAATGAGAAAGATTCATTATGATCAAAATACAATAGAAACTATTACACCTAAAGAATATTTGGAAAGACATCCTGTAAACCAAATATCAATGCCTTCAATGTCAAGTTGGGGTGCTAATGGATATGGAGAAGTATGGCTTAATGGTACTAATGGCTGGATATACAGACACTTGCATAAAGCTGCTGAAAGAATGATTGAATTGGCTCATGATTACTATAATGAAACAGGTCTTTATGAGAGAGCATTGAATCAGGCAGCACGTGAATTGCTTCTTGCTCAAAGCAGTGACTGGGCTTTCATTATGCATACTGGTACTATGGTTGATTATGCTGTTAATACTACAAAATTATATATAAAGAGATTTACCGATCTTTATTATGCTATTAAAAACAGAGATTTAAACGAAGAATGGCTAAGCAAAATAGAATGGCGTGATGATATATTCCCAGAAATGGATTTCAGAATATACAGTTAAATTATTCTGTTTAAGTGAAAGTAATTAAAAATAAAAGAGTATGTATATTTAATATGCATACTCTTTTTTATATAGTTATAATACTATAATAAAAATAATAATTGCAGATATAAATCATAATAGTTTATTTTGATATTTTTTAATTATTATTGATATTGGTATATTTTTATTTATTTCTTCTTCAATATTATAATTATTTAATATGTATAATAATTCATAACCATTAGGCATTATTCTTATATAGTTATCATATAAATCTTCAATAATTATAGGATAACAAGTTATTCCTAAACATTTATTGTCATATAAAAGCTGTATATGATTTATGAAATTAGCTCTTCTATCTTGAAAATCTTCGTTATAATAAAAAGAATCAAAATATACGCCAAATTGCTGTGATATATGACTTCCAATTATTTGATAAGATGAACTATTATGTATAAACTCAAGAATATCTTTAATAAGATTAAAATCTATTTTCATAATTTTAAATCTCTTAAATTATGGTATTAGAAAAATTGGAGATGGCGGGACTCGAACCCGCGTCCTACGAAGCGTACCATATTCGTCTACATAGCATATCTTATCTTTGAAAGTTTCGCCTTATAGGTAGAAGACAAGCAGAAAAACTATAAGACTAGCATGAGTGTACGTAATATTAGGCTCATACGGCACCTAATACAAGTTCTATGTGTTTTGGCACCGAAAAAGTAACCCATAGACAAATCACTTAATCAGCGGCAACTTCAATTAAGCTGCGAGTGCATATTCGTCTGCACTTATTTTTCGGTATGATATTAACGTGCATACACCTAGCACGACTATGCAAAATATGTTCCAACCATCGCAGTCGAAGCCGGAGCATCCCCTTTCAAAGAACAAATGTTAATTTATATTATCATTTATAAAAAAATTGTCAATATTGAAATTGATATTAAAAATCAAAACAATATCTTTTTTAGATATTTTTATCTTGAATTTTTTCGCTAAATTCTATATCATATTTTAAAACCTATATTGGGAATGATTATGAAAAATAGAATTAGACTCATATTAAGTTTTACAATTCCATACATCATTTTTATATCAATAATAGCAGTTATTTTACTTTCAATATTTATTCCTCTAAATAAAGAGTTCTATTTCAATAGAATATCATTAAACGTAGAATTAGCCAAAAGTGATATAGAAAGCCGAGTTGATGATATTGTAAACTCTCTAACCTTTTTAAGTTCTTATGCTGAAATAGGCATCAATACTCAAAATATAGCACAAAGTGTTACTAATGTAAAAAAATTCGGTAATTATTTCGATGTGTTTTACTGCGATACAGTACCTTATAGCAGAGGCGGTACGTTTATAAGTTCAAGAATAACATATCCCAGCAATTATGATCAAACTGCAAGAGAATGGTATATAAATGCTTCAAAAAGTCAGAATAGTTTATATATAACAGCTCCTTATATTGATTTTAATTCAGGTAGTTTAGTTATAACATTTATTAATAAGATAATGATTAATAATAGATTAGCAGGATATTTTGGTATTGATTTTGATAATATGAATACCGTTGTTAGAAATGCTAATAAGGATTTTATAGATTCTATAAATGTAGTTACTGAAGACGGATTATATATAACTCATGAAAATAATGAATATCTTATGAATCCTAAAATGCTTGTTTTTAATGATAATTTATTTTCATCATATAAAAATAATATGCAAGACTCAGGAATATATATAAAAGATAATTATTGGTATACAGTAAGAAAAGTTAATAATGCTCCTTGGTATATAGCAGTTAAGGGCGATGCTTCATATTATTTTAATTTAACTAGATATTTAATATTATTCTTAATTGCTTTTGGAATATTATTTATAATTGGCGAGCTTATAATTGTTTCTATATCTTTGATACCTATTTCTGATAGATTAGATGATGTTATAGTGAGTTTAGAGAGTATGGCTAATGGAGATTTTGCTTCAAGAATCAAAGAGCATAAATTGATGGACAGCAGTGCAAGAAGACTTTCTAGTGTTATGGAAAAGATGCAGAGAAATATTGGAAAGACTATGTATAAGATAAAAACAGGAGTTGAAGAGGTTAATAAAAATGGAGAGGCTATAGCAAATGTAAGTATGGAATTATCCAGCAAGGCTAATGAACAGAGTGTGTCTTTAAATAATTTAATAGATGCTATAAATGCAATATCTTCATCCATAGAGTATGCTTCTAAAAAAACTGACTCTGCAAAGACTATGAGTGATGAATCTTTTGAGAACACTAAAGTCGGTGTTAAGATGATCGGCGAAATAAAAGATAATATGAATGAGATAACAGAGGCAAGTAATCAAATTTCACATATTATAGAAACTATACAGGCAATAGCTTCGCAGACAAATATACTTGCTCTTAATGCCGCAGTAGAAGCAGCACGTGCCGGAGATCAGGGAAGAGGTTTTGCCGTTGTTGCCAGCGAGGTTCGCTCACTTGCTCAAACAGTAACTAATTCGGCGGATAATATTACAAATATAGTTGAAGGTGCTGTTTCAAAGATAGAGCATGGAAGTGAATTCGTAAGCAAATCATCTGAAGTTCTTAACAGTATAGAATCATCTTCTTTGGAATCTTCAAATTCTTTATCAGAAATATACAGAATGTCTAATGATAAAAAATCAGGCATAGATAATATTAATAATATAGTAGCGAAGATTAATGATATTACAATGAGTAATGCGAAATTTGCAAATGAAAGTGCTGAATCTAGTGTTAAAGCTTCTAAAATAGTAAATGAAATAGTAGATGAACTTTCTTTCTTTAAGTTTAAAAGTTCAAATAAGGATTAGAATAATATGAAAAAAAATATTAAGCTTTTATTAAAATTGATAATTCCATATTCTTTATTTATTATAATAACATCTGCTATTATATTTGTTTTGTTTACAAGAG
Organism: Brachyspira suanatina; assembly: GCF_001049755.1. NCBI lineage: Bacteria > Pseudomonadati > Spirochaetota > Spirochaetia > Brachyspirales > Brachyspiraceae > Brachyspira > Brachyspira suanatina. The sequence goes on from NZ_CVLB01000001.1 coordinate 384,180, forward strand.
CATATAAATCTGATTATTTAGATCAGATATCAATAAATATAGATAAGATAGGATATTATATAGAAAGAGATATTGAGAATGTAAATTTGGTATTAAATATGCTTGATTCTTATGCCGTAGCTGATTTAACTCCTTATGAAATGGGTTTATCTATGAGTAATGTTTATAATAAAAGACAGGAATTTTTTGATATACTCTATGGTTCTACAGTTCCATTTTCAGAAGGCGGATTATTTTTGAGCGTAACACATCAATATCCTACCAATTATGATCAAACTTCAAGAATATGGTATAAGTCTGCTTTAAGCACTAATGGAATATATATTACAGATCCTTATATAGATTTTAATACACAAAAACTTTTAATCACTTTTTCAAAGGCTGTTTATACTAATGGAAGATTGAAAGGTGTTATAGGTATAGATTTTTCAAGTGTAAGTAATGTAAGGACAGAAGGCAATATAGATAAAAATAATATATTCCTTATTACATCTGATGGTCTTTATATTAAGCATAGCAATCCTGATTATGTGCTAAAAGAAGGAGTTACTATATTTAATACTGATAAAACATTTGAAGGTGCTGAAGAGTATGTTAATAATATATCTTCGCCTATTAAAATAAAAAATAATAATTGGTATTCTATTCGTCAAATACCTAATACTAAGATGGCTTTAGCTGTTAAAGGAAGTTTAGACGATTATAAATCTATTTTTAAGAAAACATTTTTTATATTTTTATCAATACTGATATTTTTATTAATTATGGGATTATTTTTAACAACTATTGTTCTTCTTCCTCTTTCAAAATATTTGGATATGGCAATTACTGCTATTGATAATATGGCAGATGGTAATTTCTCATATAGAATAGATAAATCCATATTATCAAAAGGCAATAGGGCAGGTGATTTGGCACGTGCTATAGATAAAATGGAAGCAAATATTGGAAAATTGATATTTAAAATTAAAAAAGCAATAGAAGATATTAATGCAGTAGGTGTAGAAATATCACAATCAAGTGAGAAGCTGCTTGAAAGAGCTTATATACAAGCAGTTCATCTTGAAAAGCTTGATGAGGCTCTAAAGGATATAGGAACAGCAATTAATTTATCATCAATAAGTGTTGCCACCTCTAAAGATTCTATGGAAAAGATGGAGAATACAACTCAAACAGGTGTTGATACTATAAATGAAATAGAAAGTAATATGAATGAAATACAGGCTTCAAGTAAAAAGATATTCGAGATAACAAAGTCTATAGAGTCGATAGCATTGCAAACTAATATACTAGCTCTTAATGCCGCAGTAGAAGCAGCAAGGGCAGGAGAGCAGGGCAGAGGTTTTGCTGTTGTTGCAAGCGAAATAAGAAAATTGGCTACTACTGTTTCACAGGCTACAAAAGACATTACTGTTATAGTTGAAAATGCTGTAACTAAAATAGATAATGGAAGTATTTCAGTTTCAAGAACTTCTAAAACTTTAGATCATATAGCAAAAAGTTCTGTTGAAACTTCATCTATACTTTTGGAGATATCAGCTTCTTCAAATGAAGAGATAGAGCGTATAAATAATATTAATAATGATATAGGTGTTATTAATGAAATAATGATCAAAAATGAAGAGCTTTCAAAACAAGCCTCTGAAGCTAGTGCTAAAACTTCAAAAATGGCTGAAGATATAGTGAAAGAATTGTCATTCTTTAAATTTGGTCATGGTAAGTAAAATGAAATAAATAAAATTAATTGAGAGTAAATAGAAAAATAGTAAAACAATTTAATATTTATTGTTTTACTATTTTTTTATATAAAATTCTATTTTTGTAGGAATAATTTTCTTTAACTTTTAGGAAGAAGTTTAACAGGGTCTACTGCTCTTCCCTGATAAGAAATTTTAAAGTATAATTCGCTTCTGTCTATCATACCTGTATCACCTATATCTCCTATATAATCTCCTTTTTTTACTATATCTCCAAGCTTAACATTTATCTTAGAAAGATGAGCATAAGAAGTATTATATCCGTTTTTATGTTTAAGTATTATAACAGTACCGAATCCTCTTATATTATCAGCATATTCTACTATTCCGTCGTCGGAAGCTACAACTTTATCTCCAACATCTCCTAATATATTAACGCCTCTGTTTGCGAGTTTGTCAGAAGCTACCCCATATCCTGAAATTATTATACCTTTATAAGGCCATATAAAAGAACTTTCAGGCAATATAGAATCATCATTAAAAGAATATGGAACCATTTTAGCTGTTTTTACTTTTAGATTTGCACCAACATATAATTTATATTCATTGGCATTTTTTATATTATTAAGCTGCATTAAATCTCTTAAATCCATTTTATGCTTTTTAGCTATTGAATATAAACTATCACCGCTTTGTACTTTATAATTTGATATTACTAAAGTGGTTGTTTTTTTAGGATTAGCATATACTTTAAGAGTATCTCCAACCTTCAAAATATATTTATCATTTATATTATTTATAGAATATAATTCTACTAAATCCATTCCTCTTGCCAAAGCTATTTCGCTTAAAGTATCTCCGCTTTTAACTTTATAATTTTCTAAAGTTCTGTATTCTGTTGATTTTGAAGAACTTGTTATATTAATATTATCATATATTTTTAAAGTATCTCCAACTTTAAGTACATAATTATTTTTGAGATTATTTAACTGAAGCAAATCTTTTAAAGACATAGAATTCTTTAATGCTATCTCTCCAAGTGTATCTCCATTTTTTACTTTATATGTTTTTATAGTTTTACTTTGTGCGTTAGAGGCATTTGCTCTTGCATATATTTTTAATTTTTCGCCTGTTCTTAATTTGTATTTTAGAGGATCATCTATATTATTAATTTTTAGAAAATCGTTTACACTAATATCATTTTGAAATGCTATACCGTATAAAGTGTCTCCGCTTTTTACAGTATAATATTCTATTTCTTTTCCTGTATCTTTTTCATTATTAGTATTTAAATTATTTTCTTTAGATGATTTAACATACATAGTTTTACCTACATATAGTTTATATTTATCAGGATCATCTATATTATTGATTTTCAAAAATTCGCTTGCTGTCATGCCATGAGAGAAAGCTATTCCGTATAAAGTATCACCGCTTTGTACTTTATAAGTATCATAACTTTCTGTATTATTATCATTATTATTGCTGTTATTTATTATATTATTTGAAGGCGAATTACTTTCTTTTTGATTATTTGCCACTTTAAGAGTTTGTCCCACTCTAAGATTATATTTATTGGCATCTTTAATATTATTTATAGCTAGAAATTCATTAGCAGTCATTCCATGAGCGAATGCTATACCAAATAAAGTATCACCGTTTTGTACTTTATAATCTTTATATGAGTTTCCTTCTTCTCCTTTCAAGCCGAAAACTTTATTATCAGTGTCATATACAAGAGTATAGCCTTTCTCTTTTACTTTTAAAACTTCTCCTACTTTAAGATTATATTTATCCGGGTCTTTTATATTATTAATTTTTAAGAATTCGCTTGCACTCATATCATGAGCGAATGCTATTCCAAATAAAGTATCTCCGTTTTTTACTTTATAATCTATATAATCAGCCGCGAAATTAAGCGAGGCAAAAGTGCATCCTATAATGGAAGCATATTTAAAAATATTTTTCATAATTGTTATTTTTTAGTTCAATATAAAGGCTTTAATTTGCTATTTCAAAAACTTCATCTACAAGAGGATCTGAAGGTGTAACCGTAACAGTTACCTCTTTAACGCTTGACATTTGAGGTCCTATCTTTATTTTTTCTACAAACTCATCAATATCATTTTTAGTTTGTAAATATCCTATCACTTCTACAGAACCGTCATAGTTATTCCATACTTTTCCGCCGATTTTCATTTCATCGGCCACCTGTTTAGCATAGTATCTGAAGCCTACGCCTTGAACTCTTCCTTTTAATATAATATCTACTTTAAACATATATAAATTATCGGAAATATATTTTATGGAATTTATATCAATAAATAAAAATTGACAATTTATATAAACGATTATAAAATACTTTAAATGTATAATATAGAAATTACAATAAAAAATATTGATTTAAAATTTAATTCGAATGATAAACTATTTTCGCCTAAAAATATAGATATTGGTACATTATCTATGATTGATGAAGTGAATTTTGAAAATGAAAATAAAATTTTAGATTTAGGATGCGGATACGGTTTTGTGGGCATATTAGCAGCAAAAATAATAGGTGAAGATAAAGTAGTTATGTGCGATATAGATTCTGAAGCTGTAAAAATATCAAAGCATAATGCTATTCTAAATAATGTGGAAAATATTAATATTCTTCAAAGTGATGGATTAAGAAATATAATTGATAATGATTTTTCTATGATACTTTCAAATCCTCCTTATCATACAGATTTTTCTGTGGCAAAACATTTTATAGAATCAGGATTTTATAAATTAGCATTGAATGGTAAATTCATTATGGTAACTAAAAGGCTTGATTGGTATAAAAATAAACTTTCATCTGTATTTGGAGGAGTAAAAGTAAAAGAAAAAAATGGATATTATATTTTTATATCTGAAAAGAGAAATATTATTGACTCAAATAAATTAAAGAAGAAATTAAAAAAAGAAAATAAAGAGATTATTAAAAATATGAAATCTCAAAAAATTAGAAAAAATCATAAATGACCTATTATAGGAAGACCTGTTATATAGAAAAATAATACATTTGATAAAAGTCCTATTATAGTACCAAAAATTATACCAAATATCACATCGAAAGGATAATGCAGTCCTACATATACTCGGCTGAATGCTATAAGTGATGCTATAGGATAGAACAGTAAAGCAGAATATAAACTATAGCTTCCCATAGAAAATGATACTGAAAAAGCTACCATTGTATGTCCTGAAGGGAATGAATGTTTGTCAGGAGGATACATTATAGGTATTTTTTGATGTTTTTTATAAGGCCTCGTTCTGCTGAAGAAGCTTTTTATATATAAGAATAAAAATATACATATAAAAATTCCTGTTACGGCTCTTGAAAAATATAAAGCAGCATAATCTATTCTAAACATATAGAATATCAAATATATTGTCATCCATATATATCCATCACCCATTCTGCTCATAAATTTCATGAAAGTTTTTACAGGACCTTTTCTATTGTCTTTAAATATTTTTAAAAATAATTTGTTGTCTATATTTGACATAAATCTTATCAATGGAAGATTATTTATATAATTAATCCTTTTTTGTTTTCTTCGTTTTTTTAGAATTTTTTTGATTTTTTTTCTAATTTTTTTACGATTCTTAGAGTTATTATCATTAATGTTATTTTGTTCGTTTTCCATATAAAGAAATCCAATTTAATGATTTATAATAAAATACCATAAAATATAAATAAATCAACTGTTATATATTAATATTAAAAATATATATATTTATTAACATTTTAAAATATTTAGTGATTTTTGTAAAGTTTCCGAAAATGGTACAAACATATAAGAAAAATTTAATTTTTAGGATATGAAAAGGTGCTTGTAGGAAATGATGCTTATCAAAAGTTTATAGATTATATAGAAAATATTATAAACTTTAATTTTTTATCCCATATACCTGGATCTAATGATACTATAGAAATGCAAAGAGAATCTATTATCAATATAGTGAAAAGATCAAATACTAATGAATCTTTTTTAGACTATATATCATACACATATACAATATTTGAAAATGATATAATAAAACAAATATTATCTATATCTTGGATTAAAGGAAACGGAGAAGAAGATAAAATAATAAATGATGATAAGTTTGAGCTTAATGATGAAGAGTTAGTTAATTATATTTCTATTCTTTTAGTTTTAAGGGATGTTATGCATACAAGCTATATAGCATCTCTTCCTATATACTATGAATATAAATATGAACAAAAAGAATTTATTGATAAAGCTAGAGAAATGATAGATCATTCTATATCTAATATATCTACTTTGGAGCATATTAATCCTATGTTTATAGCAATAGCAGCAAAAAGTGTTATTCCTTATTCTATAACGAATGATGAACTTTCTTCTTCATCTAAGTTAATAGCAATACTTTTTAATTTATCAAGGATAATGGCATCATACCCTTATACTGATAAAATTATAGAAGACACTCAGCCTATATTTTCAAGTGCCTTGTATAATTTAGTGAATAATGCTTCTTTTTTGGGATTAGATTATAAGATGATTAGAGTTATATATGATAAAGCAAAAATAGGAGAGATAAAGTGGAAAAATTAAGTAAATATAATATTACATTTATAGTATCTGCTGTATCATCTTTAACTATAATATCAATGTGTGCATATATGATTCTAGATATACCTACATATATTATGAAGTTATTAATGCTTATAGAATTTTTATGCTCTTTTTATTTTGTATGCGTCTTTTTTTATAAGATTAATAAATATTCCAGAGTAGAGACTTTCTTTTATTTAATTATATATTTAGTTCCTTTTATACTGTCAATATTGGGACTTTTTTATATAACAAACTTTTTCTCTTTGAACAGAGTATTTTTAAGAGAGAATATTATAGCTTCTTTTCTTACTAGAGGATATCATGTTCTGTTTATTTTTTATATATCTCATATAATATACTTTTTTTATTTATTTAGTATTGAAAATAAAAATACATTTTATTCTTTAATATCTTCGAATTTTGTCGTAGTTGTTTCAGTGATAATGGCTGTTATATTTATAGTGTTATACGGAATAATAAATTGGGTGTTTGATAATAAGATAATTACATCTTATGGAGATAAAAAAAATGAAATAATATATGAAGCAGGCCTTGTATTTTCTCAGAATGTAAATACTGATGATCTTGAATATGAGGGTTTTGCTAAAAGTTATGATATGGTGCTTTTATATTATGACAATGAATTAAAATATAGATCAGAAGATTGGGATGATTTTGAAAGAAGGCATTTGCTTTTTGAAGCTGCTATTATGCAGGGAAATGGATTTTTATTTATGGGAAGCGGAAAGGAATTTATTTATCCTTATTATATGTTTATACTGATATATGTAATAGTGAATTCTATTATACTTACTTGTTCTATAATGTTCTTTAAATTATTCTTTGATAAAAAATTTAATAATTATGTTAATATTATGATTAAAGGATTTAAAGAAGACAGTTACATATATGCAATAGATACTGAAAAAATGGATAATACAGAAATAAAAAAATTATCAGAATTATATAATAAAAAGTTACTTACTTATAAATACAGAGAAAGATTTATAAAAATGTTTACTAGATAAATTTGTTTATTAATATATATCATTTTTATTATTGAATACGCTTTCAATCTGTATAAACTGTTATAGTTTGCAATGAAAATCTATTTATTAAAAACTTTTAATAATTATAAATTTTATTTAAAATCATTTAAAAAAATTAATTTATATAAAATATATTATATTGCTATGCTATTTTTTATATAAATTACATACAGTTGATTTTTATTTGAAACTTTTTTTACATTTTATCGTCTAATATGCTATAATACTAGTTGGATATTATAAAATATAAATTTAAGAAAACATTTTGATTATGAAAACAATAATAGAAACAGTTGTTAAAAGACCAGTAACTATACTCATGGTTATTGTTTCAGTGATTATATTGGGGGCAGTTAGTCTATCAAAACTTTCAATAGATTTTATGCCTAGTATTGAAGTTCCTTATGTAAGCATTTATACAAGATATAAAAATGCAGGTCCTGAAGAGATAGAAAAATCAATTACAAAAATAATTGAAGGTGCTGTAGCTACAGTAAATAATATAAAAGAAATCACTTCAACATCAAGAGAAAATGCATCAGATGTAACTATAGAGTTTAATTGGGGAACAGATTTGAACGATGCTTCAGAAGACATAAGAGAGGCATTGGAACAGGTTATAGACTTGCTTCCAGATAGTGCTGAAAAACCTATAATAAGAAAATTCAGTACTGATGATATTTCATTAATGGAAGTTGCTATTTACGGTATGAATGATCAGGCAGCTTTATATAATATAGCAGATAATCAAATAGCACCTCAAATAAAACAAGCTAAAGGAGTTGCTCAGGCTGAAGTTTTAGGCGGATTAAAAAACGAAATAAAAATAGATGTTAATTTAAATAGATTAAAAGCATATAATATAAATATCAATGAAATAGCTTCTGTACTTGCCAGAGATAATAATAACTTAGTAGGCGGGCAGGCTAATCAGGGTTTTTATAGATACACAATAAGAACAATGGGAGAAATAAAGAGCCTTGATGATATAAAAAATACAATTATCTCTTTAAAAAAAGATAGTATTGGAAATGCTTCTGTAGTAAAAATACAGGATTTAGCAGAAGTTTATCAGGGTTATGATGATGATGTTAATATAATAAAGATTAACGGAGAAAATTCTATATCAATAGCTGTAAGTAAAGAGTCAGGAGCCAATACTGCCGAAGTTTCAAAAAATGTAATAAGGCAATTAGAAGAATATAATTTTCCTCAAGGCGTGAAATATGAAATAATGTTTAATACAGCCGATAGTATAAATGAGTCTATAAAAGGAGTTCTTGAGGCTGCTTGGCAGGGAGGACTTTTTGCTATTATAGTTCTTATGATTTATATGTGGAATATAAGAACCGTATCAATAATAGCTATATCAATACCTATTTCTATAATAGTAACTTTTACTCTTATGTATTTTATGAAAGTTACTTTAAATGTAATATCACTTTCAGGGCTTGTACTTGGAATAGGAATGATGGTTGATAATTCTATTGTAGTTCTTGAAAATATATTTTATTATAGACATCATGGATATGGAAAATATTCATCGGCTATTAATGGTGCTTATAAGGTATCGCTTGCAATTTCAGCTTCTACTTTCACCACTATTGCTGTATTCCTTCCTTTTTTATATATTGAGGGTATGGTTAGTCAAATTTTTAGAGATTTATGCATTACTGTTACAGTATCAATGATAGCCTCTTTATTAGTTGCTCTTTTAATAGTACCTATGTTTGGGGCAAGACTCATAACAAATAAAAGATTAAAACTATTTTCAAAACTTGAAGCTTTAAGCAATAAATACATACATGATAATATGAGTAAACTCTATGATAAAATTTTGCATTTTTCAATAAGAAGAAAAAAAACTGTACTTATACCTTCTATCATATTAGTATTTGCTGTAATATTTTTAGGAGTTATGTTTATTGGTAAGGAAGGATTTCCTAAAACAGATGAGGGACAGTTTATGGTTCGTATAACTATGCCTATAGGTACCAAATACGAACAAACTCAATCATTTATTGAACTTATGGAAAATGATATAAGAGAAATAGTTAAAGATGATTTAGTAAAAATTCAGTCAAGGATAAGAAAAGGCGATGAGGCAAATAATGCTAATATAAGAATAGAATTAAAATCTAAAAGCGAAGGAAGAAAAGGTACTATTGAAGATTATGTTGAACTTACAAGAGAAAAACTACAGAAATATCCAGCCAGAATAAATATTAATACATTAGGTTCAGCTTCAGGAGGAGGAACAGGTGAGGCTATAAGAATAGAGATGCTTGGAGATGATGCTGGGCAGGCAGAAGAACTTGGAAATAGAATAGTAAGTGCAATATCAAATATAGAAGGTGTCAGAGGTGCTATGGTTGATATTGATGAATCAAACAGAGAACTTCAAATATATGTTAATAGAGATATAGCTGCTAAAATGGGGCTTAAAGTTAATGATGTAGCAAGAATAATAAATACAAGTTTTGCAGGAAGAACAGCTACTACAATAACACCTGAAAATTCTGACTTTACAGATATAGATGTTAATGTTCAATTAGAAAATATTGATAAGGTTACAATAGATGATGTAAAAAAAGTGAGTATACCTGTAAAAGGTGTATTGATACCATTATCCTCAATAGCGGATATAGTAAAAAGTTATGGACCTAATAGAATATATAGAAAAGATAGAAAAAGATTTACAACTGTAATCGCTAATGTTTATGAAAGACCTTTAAATGAAGTTATTTCTGAAATAAAAGATAATATAGATAATAATGTATTCATACCAAACGGAATATCTATAAATTATGGCGGAGATTATGAGGATATGAATGAAGCTTTTTCTCAGCTAATACAGGCTTTGGTTTTAGCTTTAGTTTTAGTTTATGCTATTATGGCTAGTCAATTTGAATCTTTGATAGCACCATTTGTAATAGCATTTGCAATACCTTTCGGATTTGCCGGTTCGCTCATTGCTTTATTTATAACTAATACCACACTCAACGCTTATAGTGCCATAGGTTTTATAGTATTAATTGGAATAGTTGTTAATAATGGTATAGTATTAATAGATTATATGAATCAGCTTATGCATGAAAAACATATAAATGGAGATGAATCTGCTTTACTTGCTGGAAAAAGAAGATTAAGACCTGTACTTATGACAACTCTTACCACTATATTAGGTATATTGCCTATGACTTTGGGTATAGGAAGCGGAAATGAAATGTATAAACCTTTGGCTATAGCATTATTAGGAGGACTTGTCGTTTCTACTATGTTTACATTGATTATAGTACCTACTATTTATGCGGGTATCAGAAATAAAATACCTCTTAAAGATTATGATAAAAAAGACCAGGAAAGTGCTAATGATTTTGCTTTAAATAACACTGTAAATGCAAAATAATAAATTTTTAATTTAATTAGAGTTTATATATGAGTAAAAAGATTTTAATTATAGGAAGTATAAATAAAGATTTGGTTGTAACTGCCCCGCGTTTTCCTAAGGAAGGGGAAACTATATTAGGCAGCAATTTTTATACAGGAAATGGAGGAAAAGGAGCAAATCAAGCCTGTGCTATAGGTAAATTAGGCGGTGATGTAAGCATACTTAGTGCTGTAGGTGATGATAGTTTTGGAAAAGATTTATGCAATGCTTTAATTTATAATAATGTTAATACTGATAATTTAATAATAAAAAACAATGTTTCTACAGGTATTGCTGTTATTACTGTTACAGATTATGGCGCAAATAATATTATAGTGGCACAAGGAGCTAATGCTTTAATTACAAAAGATGATATAAAGGAAGAATTAATATCTTTATATGACATTGTAGTTATGCAGCTTGAAATTCCATTAGAAATAGCTGAATACTCGGCATATATTGCTAAAAAACTTGGAAAAACAGTTGTGCTTAATCCTTCTCCTGCTGTAAAACTCAATAAAGATTTTTTAAGTTATGTTGATATATTGATACCTAATGAAACAGAGATAGATATTATAGGCGGTATAGATTATGTATTTGAATGCGGAGTTAAAAATATAATACTTACTTTGGGTGCTAATGGATGCGATTTAATAAATAAAGATGGAAGAAAACATTTTGAGGCATACAAAGTAGATGTTGTTGATACTACTGCTGCAGGTGATAGCTTTTTGGGCGGAGTTGTAAGAATGATAGCTAATAATAAATCTATAGAAGAAGCCATAATTTTTGCTACTAAAGTTGCTAATATAACAGTTACTAGAAAAGGAGCAATAGATTCTATACCAACTTATGATGAAGTTATTTCTAAAAAGTGGTAATTTTATTATATCTATAATAGTATTATTTAATATTGTAAAGAATTTTTATTAAGGTCCTAGCATAAGTATTGACATATTGACTTTTTTTAATATACTAAAAATTATATATAGCAAAACTAAAAGAGATTTTATTTATGAAAAAGTACTTGTTTATAATGTCATTTATGCTGTTGGTTATGTTTTCTGAAAAAGAGTGTAAAGGACCTGATGGAGACAGTAAGCCAACTCCTTTTAGAAAAGAAACTGAAATGATTTATAATAAAAAATATAGTTTAGATGTTGAGAATGTTTTTTATAGTGTAATATTATTTGCTGTGATTACATTGCCTTCATTATATATTGTAAATAAAAAAATCGATTAAAAAACTATTCATTCTAAAATTACGGAGAAGATTATGATAAACATAGAAGACTTAGTAGATGTAGAAGATGCTAATATAAATGAAGATGATTGGAAATTGTATAAAGTATTCAAACCTATGAAAATTTTCGGTAAACAATTAGAAAGTTTATTTGATATAGGTATTCATAAATCTTGGAAATTAGAAGATATTATAAATAATTTGAAAGATCATATTACATTATTATCAGATTCAAGAGAACAATTAAAAACTGCTTATGGCGATTTTATGTTTATAGATGTAGATGATAATTGGTATGATAATTTAGAGATATATAAAATATTAATAAAAATAAATGATGACGGTAGTATAGATTCTAAAATTGACTGCGGAGATGATGAAAATATATTCAGTGTATATTTTAAAGATAATGATATTATTGATATAATGGAATCTAGAATAAGATAAATTATCCCCATATCATTAATAAAAGTTTATATAATATAGGTATAAGTACAACTGATAAAGCGCCTGCAATACCAATGGCTAATCCAGACATAGCACCTTCAGTTTCTCCTAATTCTATAGCTTTACTTGTTCCAACAGCATGAGATGCAGTTCCGATAGAAAGTCCTACAGCTAATGATGATTTTATTTTACATATTTTGCATACAGTAGGAGCAACAATAGCACCTGTAACTCCTGATATAATAACTGACAAAATAGTTATAGATCTTATTCCTCCCATATTAGCAGTTATATCTACAGCAATAGCAGTTGTTACAGATTTTGTAAGCAAAGAAGGAAATAAAGCATCTGATATACCAAGCAATTTAGCGGATATAAATATTCCTGTTATTCCTATTGAACTTCCTATAGCTATACTTATAAATATTACAGCTAGATTAGCTTTTAATATAGGAAGATTTCTATATATTGGAAGAGCTAAAGCAACTGTAGCAGGTCCTACCAAGGCATTTATAAATTTTCCGCCGCTTTCATTATAAACACTATAAGGTACTTGCATAAAATAGAGAGAAAAACCAACCAAGATAACGCTTGTTACCAATGGAGTTAAAATCGGTAGTTTTGTTTTTATATATATAGTGTATGATATTATATATGCTATTAAAGTTATAACTATTGGTATAATAGGGTTTTGTATAAATAATTCTTTCATATATTAATCCTTATTGTTGCTATGCTCGACAAGCCAAATAGTCCCGAGTAATTTCATTACTTGGCATCTTGTATCGCTTTTTTATTGCTATGCTTGTCAATATGTAAAATTCTAATTATTTTTATTGTTTTTATGTTTATTTTATTAATTTATATGTTTAAGCAAAACAATATTTACAAAAAATTTCATTACTTTATATTTATATGCCGGTCTAATGTAATATATTAAATTATCACTATATAGGCTAAATTAATTAAATAATTCTATTTCCTAAACTTTGAGAATAATTTTTCAAAAAACTGTGCTGATAATCCTGTAGCTATCATAATAATTATTGCCATAAATATGCATATTGCTACAAATGGTATAATTTCAGCTTTTACATATTGATATTCATCTATTATAGCCAAAGTTCCCGGTATGAATAATAATGACATATTTGCTATTAATAAGTCACTTGCTTCATCTATATGGCTTTCTCTTACTATTCCTGTTAATAATAATATAAATAGGAGCATCATACCTATTACATTTCCAGGTATTGGCAATTTTAAAGTTTTACTTAGAATATCAGATATCGAGTATATAGAAAATATTATAGCAAATTGTTTAATGAGTTTCATATTTACTCCATTTATCTGTTATTTGTTAATTTTTTTGGTATAGATTATATATATTAATTTATTCTTTTTCAATAGAAAAGTTTAGAAAATATAATATATTTATTTATATTTTATATTGACATAAAATTTATTTAGGTATATAATAGCATACCTTGTAAATTATAGGTTATCTGAAATTTGTTTAAGATAAATTTAAGGAGCAAAAAATGGCAGGTGCTAAAGTAAAAACAGAACAAATCCATCTTCAATGCACAGAATGCAAAAGAAAAAATTATATAACAACAAAAAATAAACAAAATGTTCCAGAAAAATTGGAATTAAAAAAATATTGCCCTCATGATAAAAAACATACAATTCACAAGGAATTGAAAGTATCAAGATAAATAATTCTTTTAATTAAGATTGTTTATAAATTTTTTGGGTCAGTAGTTCAATTGGTAGAGCACCGGTCTCCAAAACCGGGTGTTGCAGGTTCGACTCCTGTCTGACCTGATTCTTTTCTAAATTGTTGTAATATAATTTAAGGTAATATTTATGGCTGATAAAAAGAAAAATAATATAATTGATTCTATCAAAGAGATAAAAAAAGAACTCTTTGAAAGAAGTGTTTGGCCTACTCGTCAAGATGTAATAAATCAGACAGTTGTTGTTATAATATTGCTTATTTTGGCATCAGCTTTTTTGGGTGCTGCTGATTATGTAGTAACATTTTTGACAAGGGCGTTATTAGACGGTTCTATTTTGAGTAGCTTAATATCTTCTAAAATTACATTAGTTTTAATTCTTGCTGTAGTTGTTTTGTTTGTGATATATTTTGCTATTCGCTATATGAGAAAAAATAGATATAATAGGTGAAAAACATGTCTGAAGAAATATCTGATATAAAAGATTATAAATGGTATATAGTGCATACTCAGCACGGTTATGAAAATAAAGTTCGTGAGCGTATAGAGAAAAGAGCTAAAGAAAACGGTATGACTGATTTAATAGTTGATATATATATACCTTCAGAAACAGTAACTTCTACAAAAAATGGTAAAAAAGTATCTAAAGAAGAATTCTTTTATCCTGGCTATGTTTTAGTAAAAATGATAATGAATGATGCTACACAGTCTATGGTTAGAAGAACTCCAGGAGTTGCAGGCTTTATAGGAAGTCATGCTACAACTAAAGAAGAAGGTAATATTATTCCTACTCCTTTAAGCGAATCAGATGTTGCACGTATATTTGAAAATAGAGAAGAAAAATCCAAAACTGGTATCAATGAAATTATTGGAATGGAATTTGATATAGGAGAAAAGGTTCAAGTAATAGATGGGCCTTTCAATGGACTTAATGGTATAATAGAAAATATTAATTCTGATAAAGGAAGAGTAACAGTAAAAATCGAAATATTTGGAAGAAGTACTCCTACAGAATTAGAATTTAGTAAAGTAAAAAAGTTATAATTTATAAAGATATTAAAAAATAAATAAATCAAGAGGTAGTAAAAATGGCTAAAAAAGTGGTTGGTATTGTAAAGGTTCGCATACCAGGCGGAGAGGCAACTCCTGCTCCTCCATTAGGACCTGCATTGGGTCAGAAGCAGATACAAATAGCCGCTTTCGTTAAGGATTTTAATGCTAAAACATCTAAAATGAAAGGTCAGCTATTAAATACTTACATAACAGTGTATGAAGATAAAACTTATACATTCGTTACTAAAGGAACATCTACTTCTACATTAATCAAAAAGAAATTGGGCATAGAAAAAGGTTCTGGAGAGCCTAACAAAACTAAAGTTGCTACAATCAATCAAAAGCAGCTTGAAGAAATTGCTCAGGAAAAAATGGCTTATATGTCAGCTAATGATATAGAAGCAGCTAAAAAAATAGTTGCGGGTACAGCTCGTGCTATGGGTATTAAAGTAGAATAATAATTAAGAAGCATACCATTTATTAATTGATAATAAATGGGAGTAAACGTTTGAAAGAAAAGGAAGAAAACAATTATGGCTACAAAAGAGAAAAAAATAGGTGGCAAACGTTACGACGCTATAAGAAAGCAAGTAGAGAAATTAAAACTCTATTCCGTAGATGAAGCTATTGAATTAGCTAAGAAAAACGCTACCTGTAAATTTGATGAAACTATTGAGGTAACAATAAACCTTAATATCTTACCTAAACACTCAATAAGAGACACATTATCATTCCCAAATGCTTTTGGTAAAGAAAAAAGAGTAGTAGTATTTGCACAAGGTGAAAAAGCTGATGAGGCAAAAGCTGCTGGTGCTATGGAAGTTGGTTTTGAAGATTTAATTGATAAAGTTAAAGGCGGATATACAGACTTCGATGTTGCTATTGCTACTCCTGATTTGATGAAAGAAGTAGGTAAATTGGGACAAATTCTTGGAAGAAAAGGACTTATGCCTAACCCTAAAACAGGAACAGTTACTCTTGACATAGCTCAGGCAGTAAAAAGTTTTAAAGCTGGAAGAATGGAATACAGAGCTGATAAAAATGGTATAGTAAGAATGGGTATAGGAAAAGCATCAATGGATGTTAATAAGTTAAATGAAAATTTCAAAGTATTCTATGATGAAATTTTAAGAAAAAAACCTACAGATTTAAAAGGTGAATATATTAAAGCAGTAGGTGTAACATCTACAATGGGTGTAGGTATAAAAATAGATCATAAAAGAATCAAAATGTAATTAATTTAGCGATAAACTTATTTTGCTTAAGCGAAGTCATATTTTGTGATCCCATTATATGAATAGTATTATCAAAATAGTTTAATATAATAGAGGTGGTATTTATGCCTAATAAGAAAAACATTGAAACAGTATCATTGCTTAAAGAAACTATGGGAGGATGTGCTGGTTTAGTATTCTTTGATTACAGAGGAGTAACAGTAGCACAGCTTACAGAGTTAAGACGTGAATTAGCAAAGACTTCTTCTTCAATGAAAATATGTAAAAACTCTTTAGTTGATATTGCTTTAAAAGAGTTAGGCAGAGAAGTAAAAGATGAGATGTTCGTTAATCCTACAGCTGTAGTATTTGCTAAGGAAGATGTTCCTGGCGCAGCTAAAGTTATAAGTGAAGCATCTAAGAAAAATGATAAGATAAAAATCAAAGGCGGCTATATGGGTGAAGATTTGCTTAATCCGGCAGATGTTCAAGTAGTAGCTAATATTCCGCCAAGAGAAGTTTTACTTTCTCATCTTGTTACAGCACTCGAGTCTCCTATATCTGGCTTGGCAAACAGCTTGCAAAGCGTTATATCAGAACTTGCTTATGTGCTTGACAGTGTTGAAGAAGAAAAGAAAAAATCAGCTTAATATGCTGACAAATTATTAATTAAAAAACTATTTTAACAATTTTAAGGAGATAAACAATGGCTTTAAGTAAAGAAGAAATATTACAAGCAATAGAAGAAATGAAAGTTATAGAGCTTCATGAATTAGTAGAAGCTATTAAAGAAAAATTCAATGTAACAGCAGCTATGCCAGTTGCAGCAGTAGCAGCAGCTCCAGCAGGCGGTGCAGCAGCTCCAGCTGAAGAAGAGAAAAATGAATTTGATATCATTCTTACTGGTTTTGATGCAGCTCAAAAAATTGCTCTTATTAAAGAAGTTAGAGCAGTTAGCGGCTTAGGCTTAAAAGAAGCTAAAGATGCTGTTGAAAAAGGCGGAGAAACTATCAAATCAGGCGTTTCTAAAGAAGAAGCTGCAGCTATTAAGAAACAATTAGAAGCTGCTGGTGGTAAAGTTGAAGTTAAATAATTATTTTTGTAAATATATCATTAACATTTAATGATTCGTATATAGGAAGGGTATGAGTCTTTGTACCCTTCTTATTAGTGTATTTAATAAGTCAGTAAAACTAAAAGCGTAAAAGCGGAGATCTTTTAATATGGCCAATAATATTCAGATAGATAATAAAGTATATCCGGAAAGAGGGGTAGAGTTCGCAAAAAAATATAGGATGGAAAACGGACGTGTAAACTTTTCACGCACCGCTTCTGTAATAGAACCTCCCGATCTCCTCGCTATACAAAAAGAATCTTATGAAAGCTTCCTTCAAAAGGATGTTCCTGAAAATAAGAGAAAAAATGAGGGATTGCAGGAAGTTTTGACTTCTATATTCCCTATAGTAGCTTCTAACGAGAAAATGCAGATAGAATTTATTTCTTACTCTATAGGCGAGCCTAAAATTACAGAAAAAGAGGCTAGAAGAAGAGATAAAACTTATGCTTATCCTTTCAAAATAAAAGTACAATTAACCGTAAGAGACCCTGAAAGAATCATTGAACAGGAAATATTTGTGGGTGATATACCTGCTATGACAGACAGAGGTACATTTATTGTTAATGGTGCTGAACGTGTTATAGTTTCTCAGATTCATAGATCTCCAGGTGTAGTTTTCAACCGCAGCGACAGAGATGCTATGTTCGTAGCTAAGATAATTCCAGATAGAGGTACTTGGCTTGAATTCGAACTCGATACCAAAAAAGATATAATGTATGTAAGAATAGACAGAAAGAAAAAACTTCCTGTTACTGTATTTTTAAGAGCTATTGGTATCACAACTAATGAAGAAATTTTGAAATTATTTTATGAAGTAGATAATATATCATTAGAAAAACTTTCAGATGAAAATTCTAAAGAGGCTTTAATAGGTAGAAGATCTTATTCTACAGTATTTGATACAGAAAACCCTGATGAAATTATATTGAATCCGGGCGAACTTATCAACCCTAACTTAGCTGAAAGACTTTTAATGAGCGGTATTAAAGAAATATCCGTATTAAATATGGAAGCAATAAAAGACAATGTTACCATAATTAATACTTTAGATAAAGATACAACTAAAAACCAAGAAGAGGCTTGTACTAAAATCTATAATGTTATAAGACCTGGAGAGCCTGCTTTAATAGAAAACGTTGTAAGAACTTGTAATGATTTAGTATTTGATCCTAAATCCTATGCTTTAGGAGATGTGGGACGTTATAAATTAAACAAAAGATTGAATTTCCCAGAAAGCGAACAGGATAAAGTTTTAAGACATAAAGATATAATAGAAACTATTCGCTTTTTGATTAAAGTATTCATAAACGAAGAACAATTAGATGATATTGACCATTTAGGAAACAGACGCGTAAGAAGTGTAGGTGAATTATTATCTATACAAATAAAAGCCGGCTTCACTAGAATGGAGCGTATAGCTAAAGAAAGAATGCAGATGCAGGATATGGAGGCAGTAACTCCTCAATCTCTTGTAAGCATAAAACTTATACAGGCTGTAATAAAAGAGTTCTTCGGTACAAACCAATTATCTCAGTTCATGGATCAGAACAATCCATTATCAGAGATTACACATAAAAGAAGATTAAATGCCTTAGGTCAGGGAGGTCTTACAAGAGACAGAGCAGGTTTCGAAGTAAGAGACGTACACCATACACACTATGGTAAAATATGTCCTATTGAAACTCCTGAAGGTCCGAACATTGGACTTATAGTATCTCTTGCTACTTATGCTAAAATTAATAAGCATGGTTTCTTAGAGACTCCATATAGAAAGGTTGTTGATGGAAAAGTAACAGATGAAATAGAATATTTGACAGCTCATGATGAGGAAAAATACCATATAGCAGATGCTAATGCTCCTTTGAATGAAGATGGTACTTTCAAAGATAATCTTATTTCAACAAGATTTAGAAGTGAATTCCCATATTCTTCACCAGATCAGGTACAGTATATGGACGTTTCACCTCAGCAGATCGTTTCACTTTCAAGCTCTTTGATACCATTCTTGGAGCATGACGACGCTAACAGAGCTTTGATGGGTTCAAACATGCAGCGTCAAAGTGTGCCTTTATTGTATCCAGAAGCTCCTATAGTAGGAACAGGTGTAGAGGCTAAGATTTGTCAGCCTGGAACAGGTATAGCAGTTCATGCTAAAAGAGCTGGTAAAGTTATAAAAGTAGTTCATGATGAAATCATAATTAAGCCTACTAAACAAAATAGTGATGATGATTTAGATGTTTATGAATTAGTAAAATATCAAAGAACCAACCAAGATACAAATTATCACCAAAGACCAGTAGTTAATGTTGGTGATGTAGTTAAGGCTGGAGGACTTTTAGCTGATGGTCCTGCAACAGATCATGGTGAATTAGCTTTGGGAAGAAACGTTCTTGCTGCTTTCATGATTTTTGAAGGTTATAACTTCGAGGACGCTATTCTTTTAAGCAGAAGATTAGTTCAGGAAGATGTATTTACTTCTATACATATAGAAGAGTTTTCAGTTGAAGCTCGTGAAACAAAATTAGATAAAGAAAATATTACTAGAGATATACCTAATGTATCAGATGCAGCTTTCAAAAACTTAGATGAAAGAGGTATTGTAAGAATAGGTGCTAAAGTAAAAGCAGGAGATATATTAGTTGGTAAAGTAACTCCAAAAGGAGAAACAGAAATAACTCCTGAATACAGACTTCTTCACTCAATATTCGGTGAGAAAGCTAGAGATGTAAAAGATACTTCTTTAAGAGTACCGCATGGTAAGGATGGTACTGTTATAGATGTTAGAGTATACAGTAGAGAAAATGGCGATGAATTAAAGCCTGGTGTAGAGGAAGTTGTAAAAGTATTCCTTGCTAAGAAACGTATAATACAGGAAGGCGATAAAATGGCAGGACGTCACGGTAACAAAGGGGTTGTTGCCAGAATCATGCCTATAGAGGATATGCCATTCTTAGAAGATGGTACTCCTGTAGATATATGTCTTAACCCATTAGGTGTACCTTCACGTATGAACATAGGTCAGGTAATTGAGATGTTACTTGGTTGGTCTGGTCATAAAATGGGACTTAAATATGCTTGTCCAGTATTTGAGGGTCCTAAAGAAGAGGCTTTAAGAGAAGCATTCGTTGCAAGCGGTATGAATCCTAATGGTAAAGTTAGACTTTATGATGGAAGAACAGGAGAACCTTTCAAAAATGATGTAGCTGTAGGATATATGTATATGCTTAAGCTTAATCACTTGGTTGAAGATAAAGTACATGCTAGAAGTACAGGTCCTTACTCACTTGTTACTCAGCAGCCTTTGGGTGGTAAATCTCAATTCGGAGGTCAGAGATTAGGAGAGATGGAAGTTTGGGCATTAGAGGCTTATGGAGCTGCTAATATGCTTCAAGAGTTCTTAACTGTTAAATCAGATGATATGACAGGACGTGCTAGAATATATGAATCTATTGTTAAAGGTGATGTTATATCCTCTCCGGGTATACCAGAAAGCTTTAACGTATTAGTTCAAGAGCTTAGAGGTTTGGGTCTTAATATTACTATTCATGATGAAGAAGGCAATCAGCTTCCTTCTACTGAAAAAGAGCTTAGACAAAAAACTAAGAAACAAACCAAGATTTTTAAATAATTAGGAGAAGTTTAGGTATATGCAATTTTCAAACTTTGACCAAATAAAAATTAGTATAGCAAGTCCTCAGGTTATGAGAGAATGGAGTTATGGTGAAGTAAAAAAACCTGAAACTATCAACTACAGAACTTTAAGACCTGAAAGAGACGGACTTTTTTGTGAAAAGATATTCGGAACTACTAAAGAATATGAATGTTATTGCGGTAAATTCAAAAGTATTCGTTATAAAGGTGTAGTTTGTGATAAATGCGGTGTTGAAGTTACTCATTTCAAAGTTAGAAGAGAAAGAATGGGGCATATAGAATTAGCTGCTCCTGTTGCTCATATTTGGTATTATAGAAATACTCCTTCAAGAATAGGACTTCTTCTAAATATGAATATTGCCCATTTAAGAAGCGTACTTTATTTTGAAAGATATGTAGTTATTGATCCAGGCGATAGTTCTTATACTAAAGGAGATCTTTTAACTGAAGATGAATATAATGAAGCTTTAGATAGATATGGTGATAATATAAGAATAGGTATAGGTGCTGAGGGCATAAGAGATATGCTTAAAGACCTTGATATGGATGAAGAAATCAGAAAACTCAGAGAGGAAATGATTAAAAAAGGTGAAAAGAGTGATAGGCGTTTGAGAAAACGTCTTGAAATCTTTGAAGACTTCAAAGCAAGCGGAAATGATCCTACTTGGATGATACTTGATGTAGTTCCTGTTATTCCTCCAGAGTTAAGACCTATGGTTCAGCTTGACGGCGGAAGATTTGCGACTTCAGATTTAAATGATTTATATAGAAGAGTTATAAACAGAAATATTCGTTTAAGAAGATTATTGGTTTTAAGAGCTCCTGATATTATCATAAGAAATGAAAAGAGAATGTTACAAGAAGCTGTAGATGCTTTATTTGATAACAGCAGAAGAAAGAAAGTAGTTAAAGGACCAGGAAACAGACCTTTAAAATCTCTTTCTGATATGCTTAAAGGTAAGCAAGGTCGTTTCAGACAGAACCTTTTGGGTAAACGTGTTGACTATTCAGGACGTTCCGTTATCGTTGCAGGTCCTAGACTAAAAATGCATCAATGCGGACTTCCTAAAAAAATGGCTGTAGAATTATTCAAGCCATTCATAATGAAAAAATTAGTTGAAATTAATTCAGCTCATAATATAAAATCTGCTAAGAGATTTGTAGAAGAGGGCAGAGAAGAAGTTTGGGGAGTATTAGAGGATATTGCTAAAGAACATCCTGTACTTTTAAACAGAGCACCGACTCTTCACAGACTTGGTATTCAGGCATTTGAACCTGTACTTGTTGAAGGAAAGGCAATTCAGCTTCACCCATTAGTATGTCACGCTTATAATGCTGACTTTGACGGTGACCAGATGGCTGTACATACTCCACTTTCTGCTGAGGCTCAGATTGAGGCTTGGACTTTGATGCTTGCTCCTCATAATATATTAAACCCTGCTAACGGTGAACCTATTGTTAACCCTACACAGGATATAGTACTTGGTATCAGCTATCTTACTAAGTTAAGAACAGGAAGTAAAGGTGAAGGAAAAATATTCTCATCTCCTAAAGATGCTTTGCTTGCTTATGATAATAATTTGGTAGAGCTTGAATCAAGAATTAAAGTTTTAATGAAAAATAAAGACGGAGAGGAAGAATTTGTTGAAACTTCTGTTGGAAGATTAAAATTCAATGAAGTTATTCCTGAAGATTTCAGATATCAAAACAGAGATTTTAACAGTAAAGATTTAGCTAAATTTATTCATGAGGTATATTTAAAACATGGTACAGCAGTAACAGTTAATATGCTTGATGATATTAAAGAACTTGGTTATCAAAGTGCTACAGTATTCGGTTCTACTATTTCTATTGCTGATATACTTATACCTCCAATGAAAAAACAAGAAATCGAGGAAGCTACTAAACAGGTAGAATTCATTGAAAATCAGTATATGAACGGTATTATCACTACTGATGAGAAAAAGCAGAAGGTTATGGACCTTTGGACTACTGTTGAAGGTAGAATAACTGAAGCTATGATGGATAATTTAAGACAAGACCAAGACGGATTCAACCCTGTATATATAATGGCTGATTCTGGTGCGAGAGGTTCTAAACAGCAGATAAGACAGCTTGCTAGTATGAGAGGTTTGATGGCTAAGCCTTCCGGTGAAATTATCGAACTTCCTATTATTTCAAACTTTAAAGAAGGTCTTACTGTACAGGAATACTTTATTTCTACTCACGGTGCTAGAAAAGGTCTTGCAGATACTGCGTTAAAAACTTCAAGTGCTGGTTATCTTACTAGAAAGCTAGTTGACGTTGCAATAGGTGTTGTTGTTTCAGAACATGACTGCGGTACTGTTAAAGGTATTGCTATAGAGGCCATAAAAAATGGAGATGAAATCAAAAAATCTCTTAAAGAGCGTGTTGTTGGTTTCTTTACAAGCGAGCATATATACCATCCTGTTACTAAAGAGCTTATATGTTCTGCTAATACTGAAATTACAGAAGAAATAGGTGATTTAATAGAGAAAGCTGGTATAGAAAAAATAAGCATTAGACATCCTCTTACTTGTGAAAGCAGAATGGGTGTATGTCAGAAATGTTATGGAAGAAGCTTATCTACAAATAATTTAGCTTCTATTGGTGAGGCTGTAGGTGTAGTTGCCGCTCAAAGTATTGGACAGCCTGGTACACAGCTTACAATGAGAACTTTCCACATCGGTGGTGTTGCTACTCAGATGGTAGAAGAAAATGAAATTAAAGTTAATTATCCTATATATATAGAACAATTCTCTAACTATGTTGTTCAGCCTAATGGTATTAAAATAACAGCTAGAAAGGGTGATTTGGTTATTAGAAGAGTTTTAGATAAATGGGAAAAATCTGCTCTAAAAGATATTATAACAGAACATAATACTAAAGTACTTATAGGAGATGTTATAGCTACTCTTAAAGATGGTACAGAAATTAAAGCTACTTATAATGGTACTTTTAAAATCACTGATGATGATAAATATATAATGATTACTGGTGATAAGCATACAATTGTAATTAAAGTTGGAAGTGAATATAAAGTAGATGAGCATGTATTTATAGAAGCTAATACAGTTATTGCTAGCTTCGATACTTATAATGAACCTATCATCTCAGAAAAAGCTGGTATAGTAAGATGGCAGGATATCATTCCTGGAAGAACATTGGTTGAATCTATAGATGATCAAACAGGAAATGTAACTAATATTATTCAAGAGTTTAAAGATGCTAGTATGCAGCCTAAAATCTTGATTACAGGAGAGGGAGATCCTTTTGAAACAGATATACCTAATGGTGCACAGCTTCTAGTTGAAAACAACCAAAGAGTTGAAATAGGAGAGGTTATTGCTAAAACTACTCGTATACAGCAGAAAAGTAGGGATATTACAGGAGGTCTTCCAAGAGTACAGGAATTGCTTGAAGCTCAGAAACCTAAAGATACTGCTATCATTGCTGGTATTGACGGTGAAGTTGAAATAGGTGGTTCTCATAAGGGTAAAAAAGTAGTTAAAATCAGAAATGAATTTGATGAAACTAAACATTTAGTACCTCATGGTAAAATGCTTCTTGTTAGAAACGGAGACCAGGTAAAAACAGGTACTCAATTATGTGCTGGTAAGATAAACCCTCATGATATATTGGAAACTCAAGGTGATTTGGCTTTACAAACTTACTTGCTTGAAGAAATTCAGACAGTATACAATCAGCAGGGTGTAGGTATTAACGACAAACACTTCGCTCTTATCATAAGACAGATGTTAAGAAGACTTGAAATAACTGATCCAGGCGATACTAAATATATTGTTGGTCAGTATGTTGATAAATATGAGTTTGAAGAAGAAAATAGACGCTATGAAGAGGCTGGCGGTTCTCCTGCAAGTGGTAAGCCTGTACTTTTAGGTTTAACTAAAGCTGCTCTTAATACTGAAAGCTTTATATCTTCTGCTTCATTCCAAGAAACTACTAAAGTATTGACTAATGCTGCTATTAAAGGAAAAGTTGATAAATTGCTTGGATTAAAAGAAAATGTTATTATAGGACATTTAATACCTGCTGGTACTGGTGTTAAATTGTATAACAAACTTCATGTCTACAACAAGCAAAGCGGAGACTTGGATAAGAAAGATAATATAGATAATAGTGCTAAAGAAGAAGAGGTTATGCAAATAACTGTATAAATAAATCATTTCAATAAAGGAGGTTTTCATAAGTATTTATGGAAACCTCTTTAATTATATTGATTATCAATTTCTAATTTAAAAAGTCTTAATAATGAATAATTCAAAAATCTAAATAATAAAGTGTAATAAAAAATGATAAGTAAAATTAATAAAATGCCTTTGGCTCTCACTGGTTTAGCACTTGGTGTAGGAGGTATATTTAATGCTTGGACTATATTCACAGGTATTAAATATTTTGCCTATGTAGGTGCTTTAATCTCATCTATTTTAATATTAACCATTATAACTAAAATATTTTCATCATTCGGAGATTTTCTTAATGATTTAGAACATCCTGTTGCAGGAAGCACTATTCCTACTCTTGATATGGCTGTTATGGTGATATCATCTTCAGTAGTTCAATTTGTAAAACCCCTTGGTATTGCTATGTGGTTTACAGCGATTGCAGTTCATGTGATATTTGCTTTTACTTTTTTAGCTCATAGAATCAATTTAAAAGATTTGCATCATATACTTCCTAGCTGGTTTGTTCCTCCTGTGGGAATAGTTGTAGCTGCTGTTACTGGTACTAATATGGGATTTCCTCAAGTATCGCAAGTTATAGTTTATATAGGTACAGTTCTATATATTATACTATTTCCATTTATATTTTATAGAATAATTTTTCATGATCCTTTGGCTGATGACAGATTTCCGGCATTTGCTGTAATGGGTGCACCTGCTAATCTTTGTTTATGCGGTTATTTAAGTGCATTTACCGATTATAATACTGCTTTGCTTAATTTTCTTTTGGCATTGGGATTATTTACTACATTCAAAGTATATTTATCTCTTATAAGGGCTTTTCAAATAAAATTTATACCTTTATTTGCAGCTTATACTTTCCCTTTGGCGGTTGGTGCTCAAGCCTTACTAAAATATGCTAATTATTCTAAAAGCATTAATGGAGAGTATTATTATATATGGAATATTGTTTCTATATTTGAACTTATAGTTGCAAGTATGATGATAATTTATGTATTTGTTAATATGATGTTCTTCGTTCATAATAATGTTATAAAAGAAAAGAAATAATATTTTTGATAATTAATAAATATATTTATATTAATAGAGTAATATAAATATATTTTTATTTTATACTTAAACAACTATATTTTGTAAGAAATTATTTTTGAAAAAATATAATTGTTTGGGTATATTTTATTAAAAATTGTAATATTTTCTATTTAGCTTTAATTACATATCCCGCCCTTTATTCATTATTGTTTAATGAAAAAATCTAATTTCAATTATCTTTATAGTTTAATAAGAAATTAAAGCACCCACCCAAGTTTTTATTAAATTAAAAATGCATTCAACGCACGGTGAGCTAAACTTTATATCTAAATAAAATTAATATTCAAAATCAATTTATATTTTTAATTTTGTTCAGCGTGCGGTGAAGAGATTATAAATTTAAATAACGCTAGGGTGGGATTTATAATTACAGTAAAAGCTAAAAAGAAAAATAGTGTAAAAATGATAAATTGAAGTTATAAATCAAAAAGGGTGGGCAAGTGAAAGTAAAATTTACTTTCACTTTTTATAAATTAAATACTATTAAAACCTTACTTTTACAGAGTTTGCATGTGCTTCTAAACTTTCATGCTCTGCAAAATTGATTATATTATCTTTTACTTTGCTCAAAGCATCTTTAGTGTAGTATGTAATATAAGATTTCTTTATAAAGTCATCTACTGATAATGGAGAAGCAAATTTAGCTGTTCCGCTTGTAGGTATTACATGGTTTGCCCCTGATAAATAATCCCCTAATGCTTCCGGTGTATAATCTCCTAAAAATATTGAACCTGCATTTTTTATTTTGCTTAATACACTGAAAGGCTCTTTTATACTTATCTCTAAATGCTCCGGTGCTATTTCATTGCTTATATATATTGCTTCATCTATAGTTTCGGTTATTATTATTCTTCCGTTATTTTCTATAGATTCTAAAGCTATATCTTTACGGCTTAATTTTTCTAATTGTTTGTATAATTCTTCTTTTGTTTTTTCAGCTATTTCTTTAGATATTGTTACTAATATGCTTGAAGCTAATTTGTCATGTTCAGCCTGTGCAAGCATATCAGAAGCTATATGTATATGATTTGCTGTTTCATCTGCTATTATTAATACTTCGCTAGGACCAGCCACCATATCAATAGAAACCTCACCATATACAAGTCTTTTAGCCATAGCAACATATATATTTCCCGGCCCTACTATTTTATATACTTTTGGAATAGACTCTGTGCCGTAACTTAAAGCTGCTATTGCCTGAGCTCCGCCTGTTTTGAATACTCTGTTTACTCCTGCTATTTTTGCTGCTGCTAATATATTATCATTTATTTTTCCTTCTTTGTTTGGAGGAGATACCAATATTATTTCATTTACTCCGGCAACTTTTGCAGGTATTACATTCATAAGTACTGTAGAAGGATAAACTGCTGTGCCTCCAGGAATATAAACTCCAACTTTTTCTATTGGGTTTATAATCTGTCCCATTACTATGCCGTCTTCTTCATTTGTTATATAGCTATTTCTTAATTGTTTTTTATGGAACTTTTCTATATTGTTATATGCTAGATTTAAAGTTTCTTTAAACTTATCATCAACTCTGTTATATGCTTCTTCTATTTCTTTTTCTGTTACTTCTAAAGTTTCTATTTCAGCATTATCAAACATCTTAGAATATTTTTTTAATGCATTATCTCCATTTTGTTTTACATCTTCTAATATAGCCTTCACTTTTTCATTAACATCATCATGACTGAATTGGCTTCTTAATAATATATCATCTAACGATTTGCATTCTTTATAATTAATTACTTTTATCATAAAACTTCCTTATAAAACTTCTTCTATATTTTTCACTATAGTTTTTATTAAATCATTTTTAAACTTATAGCTTACTTTATTAACTATTAATCTTGCACTTATATAGTCAATAATTTCTTTTATAACTGTGAGATTATTTTCTCTTAAAGTGCTTCCTGTTTCTACTATATCAACAATCACATCAGAAAGATTAAGTATAGGAGCTAACTCAATAGAGCCGTTCAATTTTATTATTTCAACATCTCGGTTAATAGAATTAAAATAATTTTTTGATATATTAACATACTTTGTAGCAACTCTTAATCTTCTTTCAATATCTTCTTTATATCCATTTACAGAAGCCATACAAACTCTGCATTTTCCGAATTTTAAATCAAGAAGTTCGTATACATCATGATTATTTTCAAGAAGTATATCTTTTCCCACAATACCTATATCAGCAACACCTTTCTCAACATATATTCCAACATCAGAAGGCTTTACTATTAGATATCTCACATTTTTATCTTTATTTTCAAATACTAATTTTCTATTATCTTCTAATAGTTCTTTATTCTCATAACCTATTTTTTCAAATAGAGTATATACTTTATTTACTAATCTTCCTTTTGGTAATGCTATATTAATCATAATCTGTATTCTTTGATATATTTTAAATTTTGGAAAATATTATAATATTAATAAGACATTTTTTCAAATAGTAATATTTAAAAAGTTTCAAATATTTGTTTTATATTATAAAAAACAAATAATGTGAAATAAAGTATTAATATATTGTTTGTAAAATAGTATACTGTATAAAGAATTTTGTATCAATAACTTTTATTAGTATCTTATTATAAATAATGTGTAAAAAATACTTAATAAAAATAATATTTGTTGATATTTTCTTGACAATAATAACATGATTTATATACTTTAAATTAGGAGTGCAGTATATGTCAAATAAAAAAACTAAAAAATTACAAAATTTACCGGTTATCTTGACCGAACATAAATTAGATGATGGAACAGTTGTAAAAGTTAATCCTACAGTTACAAGAATAGTATTGTTTGATAGTGATAAACGCTAATAGATAATTATGCATTATTAGTTAAATATCATTTTCAAATTTCTCTATTTGTATTTATATTCTGTATTGTAGTTATTAGTGTGTGTATCTGTTCTTTTTGTTATCGCTAATAGAAATTTCTCATTCATAAACAACTGTCATTTTTACAAATATTAGTCATTTGCAATTTTTATAAACTAACAAAATTATCGTTTTCAAATATGTATTTTTCTCTGTAGCTATAATCTGTATTATAATCATCGCTGTATATATCAGTTCTTACTTTCTTATTCTCTTTTATAAAACTTTGTACTTTGCTTAATAAAATTTTTTATATTATTGCTAATAAAAATTGCTCATTTATAATCCATGCCATTTTTACAAATATTAGTCATTTGCAATTTTTATAAACTAACAAAATTATCGTTTTCAAATATGTATTTTTCTCTGTAGCTATAATCTGTATTATAATCATCGCTGTATATATCAGTTCTTACTTTCTTATTCTCTTTTATAAAACTTTGTACTTTGCTTAATAAAATTTTTTATATTATTGCTAATAAAAATTGCTCATTTATAATCCATGCCATTTTTACAAATGTCAGGCATTCGCAATTTTTATGAATTAATTAAATCATCATTCTCAAATATGTATTTTTCTCTGTAGCTATAATCTGTATTATAATCATCGCTGTATATATCAGTTCTTACTTTCTTATTCTCTTTTATAAAACTTTGTACTTTGCTTAATAAAATTTTTTCATCGCCGCTTTTATATAGTATAAGTATATCAAAATCATATTCATTTTTAGCTATGTCGTTTGTGTATAGCTTGTCCATATAAACAGCGAAACCTATTGCATTCTTTTTGTTTTTTTCATTTTGAGTATGGGCATTAAATTTTGCAAGAAGTTTATCATATCTTCCGCCTGATAATACAGCATCATTATTGCCTTTTATATATCCTTTAAAAATTATTCCGTTATAATAACCAAGTTTGCTTTCTATTGAGAAATCAAGTAAAATTTTATCAAAGTTATTATAGTTTTCAAATACAGCTGATAGGCTTTTTAATTCATCGTATGCTTTTTGCATTTTGTCATTTATTATTATGCTTTCTATTTTTTTTAATATTTCTTTATAGTTTCCGCATAAGTCTATTAATGATATTATATTGTTTTTGTATTTATCATCTATATTATTAGATATTAATGTTTTTTCTAAATCATGTTTATTTTTGCTGTATATGAAATTAAGTATTTCTAGTTTTTTATCTTCATCTAAATTAAGTTCATCTATCAAAGAAAACATAAAATCTATACTTGATATTTCTAATATATATTCATCATTTATAGATTTTAAACTATCTACTGCCATACTTATTATTTCTAAATTTGAATATGTGCTTAGAGTTCCTATTATTTCTACTCCTACCTGTTGTATTTCTTCATATTCATTTGAAACGCTGTCTATTTTATAAATATCCTCTATATAATAAATTTTGTTTGTATATTTATTATTATCTTTCAAAACTTTTTTAACTATTGATAATGTAACATCCGGTCTTAATGACTGTAAATTTCCATTTAAATTCATGAATGTTAATATATGTTCTGTTTGAAGAAAATCTTTATAATTGTTATATAAATTATAATCTTCAAATTTACTTAATTTGATTTTTTTGTATCCGTATTGTTCATATATTTTTGTTAATTTAGAAACTATATTATTTTCACTCATAATTTTATTCTTCTCTATTATCTATTTTCATTTTGAATATATATTATAATCTAAAAAATAAAAATTACCATATAAAGTAATTAAAAGATTTATATTTTTAAGCATTAATTTGAAATAAGTATAAAAAAAGTATATTATTATTTATAAATTTAATTAAAGGTGTGTTAATGAAAACTCCAGAAGAATTAATAAAAAAATTAATGAAAAATCAAATGGATTATAATATATTTATAAAATTTAATTCAAAAACAGCTTTAGAAAAAACATCTCTCACTAATTTGATAAGAAAAGCTATAAGCAGCGGATATATAGAAAAAACAGCAGGTAATTTACTTCGTGTAACAAAAGAGGGAAGACAATATATTAATAAATTAGAAGGTAAAGAGGAAGCTCCTAAAACTGTAAAATCTGTAAGGGTGAATGTTGATCCTAAAGATGCTAAATCAGATTCTAAGATCATAGCTAAATCTTATAATATAAAATTGGATTTCAGCGAAGAGCTTTTAAAATTGGCTGAAGAAATTAATAATAAAGCTGATTTCACAAATATAGAAGATGACAGAGTTGATTTAAGAAATTTAAAAACAATAACTATAGACAGTGAAAGTTCAAAAGATTTGGACGATGCTTTCAGTATAGAAAAAACTGATAATTATAAAGTGTATGTTCATATTTCTGATGTAAGCCATTTTATAGAGCTTGATTCTCCATTAGATTTAGAGGCTAGGGCAAGAGGAAATTCTACTTATTTGATTGATACAGTTTATAATATGTTTCCTGAAGTTTTGTCTAATAATATAATTTCTTTAAATGAGAATGAAGATAGATTTTCTATTACTTTTATTTTTGATATAAATAATGAAGGTGAAATATTATCTTCATCTGTTTGTAAAAGCGTTATAAGATCAGACAGAAAATTATCTTATGATTATGCTGAGAAGCTTATAAAAAAAGAAGAAAGTGATGAGGATTGGATTTTAGAGCTTATTGATAATGGTTTAAATATAAAAAATATTTTGTATAAAAAAAGAAAAGAGGGCAGGGGAGTAGAGTTTGAAAATCAGGATATAAAAATAGTTCTCAATGATGAAGGTATGCCTATAGAGTTTTATGCAGAAGAGAAAAAAGAATCTATGGCTATAATAGAAGAATTAATGCTTCTTGCTAATAGTCAAATAGCTGAGAAGTTATCTAATTATGACGGCGTTATATTCCGCTATCATGGACTTCCTGATGAATACAGATTCAATAATTTTAAAATACTTGCCCATACTAAAGGTTATAATTTAAAAGAAAATCCTGATAAAACTTATGATATAAAAGGATTCATTGATAATGTTAAAGGAAAACCTGAAGAAAATTTGCTTATACCTGTACTTCTTCGTTCTATGACTCCTTCATCTTACAGTATAGTTAATAAGAGCCATTTTGGTTTGGGACTTGATTATTATACTTATTTCACTTCGCCTATAAGAAGATATGCAGATTTACTCATTCATAGAATAGTTAAAGATACTATTTTATCTAATAAAGATGTGATAAATGAAAAGTTAAAAAATATATGTAAGGATTCTATTGAAAGTTTATCTCTGCTTGATAAAACTTCAAAGAAGGCTGAAAAATATCTCATTCAAATAAAAGCAGCAAGATATATGAAAGACAGACTCGGTGATGAGTATTATGGAGCGGTTAGTTCTATCACTCCAAAGGGAATATATGTTGAAATAGAAGGTTTGGAAATAGAAGGCTTTATTGAGGCTACTTATGTTGGTTCTAATTATAGATTTTATCAGGATATGCAAAGCGTATATGTTGATAAAGTAAAGGCTTATGAGTTAGGTGATAGAGTAAAAGTTTTGGTTGCCAGCTCTAATGTGGAAAATGGAAAAATATTTTTCTCTTTATAATAAATAGTATAGACATTAATAAAATGATAACTAATTTTTATTTATATAGAGTTAGTTATCATTTTTTATTGAGTTCATTATATCAGATAAGCAGCTTTCTAATTTTTTATCATCTATAAATTTTGAATCTATTTTTATATCATTCTCTTTTATAATGAAATACTGCATTCCAGCCTTATTAATTAACAGCTCTTTTATCATATCATTGTTTTTTATTCTTTCTTTCATATCTTCAGTATTACCGAAATGTCCCGCTCCGTCATATTCTATTACGGCAATAGGCTCATTTATTTTATTTCCTTTTTTGTATGTTATTAAAAAATCGCAGTAAAAATCTCTGAAGCTTTTCCATACATAAGTATCTTCTTCAGCATCTAAAAATGCTTTGAATGATACCTGCTTATAAATATTATAATCTTTAAATATGTTAAGCATAGAATAAAAAATCTTTGTTTCTTCTATGTTCATGATTTTTTTTATTGATATATTGCCTGTTTCCATGTTTGATAATCTTTGTTCTGTTATATCCTGTATTCTTTCTGCTTCTGTTTTTTTATGTCTTTTATAATATTTATTTCTTCTATAGTACCCTTGTTTATAATTGGATTTAGATAATAAAAATAATATTGAAAATAATATAAGTACTAATACAATAATAGCCATATACTTTCCTTTAATTTTGTTTTATTTGATTAGATAAAATGTTATTAATATCATTAAGAAATGAGTTTAATTTCTCTTCATCTATTAATCCGGATTTCATTTTTATTTCATAGTCTTTTATTATAAAATATTTAAGTCCTATTTTATTAAAAAGTTTTTCTCTTACATAATCATTATTTTCTACTTTCTTTTTTTGATTTTCAGTATCTCCGAAATGTCCTCCTCCATGATATTCTATAACAGCAACAGGTTCATTTATTTTACTTCCTCTCTTGTATGTTACTAAAAAATCACAGTAAAAATCTCTGAAAGTTTTCCAAGTTTCAGTATCTTCTTCGCCTTTTAAAAATGCTCTGAATGATACTTGAGGATTGATATTGTAATTATTAAGTATTTTCACCATAGAATAAAAGATTTTATTTTCTTCTATATTCATAATTTTTTTTGTTTTTATATTTCCGCTTTCTATGTATTTTAATCTTTGATCTGTTATTTTATTGAATATGTATTTATCATTACTATTTACTTGATTATTATCATCTTTTTTGTAATTTGTATCTTTTTGTTTTTTAGACAAGAATATCAAAAATAAAATGATAATTGATAAAATAGAAACTGCCATTGCTATTTCAATCATATAAAACTCCTATATATTAATTATATGCATATATTAGAGTTATTCAATGATATATAGTTGTTATAATTTGACTAAAATATAATTATAGTTCATTTTTTAGAATTGAATCTATTTCTTCTTTGGTGAGATTTGTAAAAGAGCCTTCTTTAAGATCGCCCAATAAAATACCGGATATTCTAAGCCTTTTAAGTATTATAACTTCAAAACCTATTGTCTGACACATTCTTCTTATCTGTCTATTTTTGCCTTCTGTTAGTATTATATGAAAAGAATTTTTATTAACTCTTTTTACTTTAGCAGGCTTAAGTTTTTGTCCGTCTAATGAAATACCATATTCTAATTTTTTTAAAGCTCCGTCAGGCACGCTGTCATTTACTTTTACATAGTACTCTTTTTCGCAGTTTGTATTTTCGCCTATTATCTGTTTAGCAAATACTCCGTCATTAGTAAGAAGTATAAGTCCGCTGCTGTCTTTATCCAATCTTCCCACAGGATATATATTATCAAAATCATTTTTTATGAGATTGTATATAGGTTTTCCTTCGTTTTTATTTGATGATACAACATAACCTCTAGGCTTATTTAATTTTATATATATTTTATCTTCTTTATATTGTTCTATACTGCACTCTACTTTATCGTTTTCATCAACTTGAGTAGCCGGATTAGTATTCACTATTCCATTAACTTTAACTTTTCCGTTTTGAATAAGTCTGTCAGCTTCTCTTCTGCTAGCCAAATTTAAAGATGCTATATATTTATTTAATCTCATTTATCCGTCTTTTTCTAATAAATTTTGCTTACATATTAACATAATATAATTTTTAATCAAATTTTAATAATATTGACTAAAATTATATAGTTATGATATCGATATAATATATTAGAATTTTATATTTTATAGTTGACAATTTTTGTTGATTATAATATAATTGTGCTAAGTTATTGGATATAATTGCTTAGCTATAAATATTAAGGAGAGTGCGCTATGAAATTCTATAGAAGTACGAGAGATTTTTCTCGCTACCTCATAATCATTTGTCTATTCATAAGCATATGTTCATTTGCTGTTTATGGACAAACTTCTAGTGTTTACATGGAAACTAGATTGCTTTACAACTTTGAAACATTAGACGAATGGCAACCAATATCAAATGCTAGCCGTTTTATGTTTAGAGGTGATAGAACAAATGAAAATGGTGTTGTAATGAAATATCCTAACATGAGATTGTTCGCTACAAAACCATATGGTATGGGTAACCAAAGTTATAATTCAACTAATTCATTATCAGTAAGTGTTTCTTTTTTCAGAAAATCTTATAACTTCTTTGACTTAGTTCCAACAGTACAAAAAATCATACCAGGTAAAGCTCAAACTTTCGACGTTTGGGTATGGGGTGGTAATTATGACTATACTATGGAAATGATATTTGAAGATTATCGTGGTTATACTTATACATTACCTTTGGGATCTATAAGATATATAGGTTGGAGAAATATGAGTACAGCAGTACCATCTTTCATTCCTCAAGAAGAGCCTTATGTTCCTAGAGCTAAAGGTTTAAGATTTATGAATTTCCGTTTCTGGTCATCACCAGAGGAAAGAGCTGATAACTTTGTAGTTTTATTGGATTACTTCCAAACAGTAACAGATACATTCAGAGAAGCTTATGACGGTTCTGATATTGAAACTACATTAGGTCAGGAAGTTGGTGGAAGATCTTCTGAACAATATACAGAAGGCGGAGCTAAAGTAGTAGGTGAAGACGGCGGTAATGCTGGAACTACTACAGAACAGCCACAAGAAGCGCAACAATAATGTATAAGTAAGGAGAAGAATGAATATGAAAAGATTAAGTATCTTGATAACAATGTTAATTCTAACTGTTGCATTCTTGTTGTTTGCCCAAGATGCGGCTCAAACAGGTGAGCAAACTACTCAAAATCAGGGTGAAAATGGTAATAACTTTGTAACTGAGGCTATCACTAATTACTTAATAGATGATTTTGAATTTGCTAATACTTGGCAAGCTTCTATGCCTAGAGATTATGGTGTAGTTAGTATTATTCGTCGTGAAGGCGGTCCAGCTGATGTTGTAGCTGAAGGTGCTGAAAATAATAAATATATTTTAGGTGCTAAAGTAGAGTACTTCAGAACAGGTTATCCTTGGTTCTCTGTTACTCCTCCTAGACCTGTTAAAATACCTGGTTATACTAAAGAACTTAGTGTTTGGGTAGCAGGACGTAACCATAATAACAAAATGAGTTTCTACATTTACGATGTAAATGGTAAACCTCAATCTGTTGGTAATGAAGCTCTTAACTTTATGGGTTGGAAAAACATTACTGTACAAGTTCCTGCTAATGTAAGACAAGAAGAATTCAGAGGTCAAGTTGAACAAGGTATTAGCTTTATGGGTATACATGTTAAAGTTGATCCTAAAGATTCTTATGGTAAATACTATATCTATTTCGACCAATTAATGGCTAAAACAGATATGTACTTAGAAACTTATAGAGAAGAAGATGACCCATTAGATACTTGGTAATAATAACCAGTTGAAATGAATATTAAAGGTGAAGTATTATTAATTAGTACTTCACCTTTTTTATTATTTAAATTTTATAAATAACTTGAAATTAATATAAATTTATATTAAACTAATAAAATATTTTATTTAAAAGAGAGTTTTTATGTCTAATATAAATTTACTGCTTCTTATTGGATTTATATTACTGGCTGTATATTCTATAACAACTAGAATTGTAAATAGTAGAGCAAATAAAGATAAAAAAGAAAATGATAATAATTATGAAGAAGATAATGATTCAAAAGAATAAAATATAAAAGGTATAAAATGAGTGAATTACTTATATATTTAATAATAGCCGTTATATGGGGTATAGTAAGTTTGATTCAAAAAGCAACAAAGGGAAATAAACAAAACAAAAAACCAAAACAAAAAACTTATACTCAAAATAATAAAAAAGTTAATAATAAAAGATTTAATAATAATAAAAATGAAGAACAAATATTTAAAGAATTACAAAGAAATATTAAAAATTTAAAGAACTATAATGAAGAAGTTCTCAGAGAAAATACAAAAAGAGAAGAAGTGTATACTAGTAGTTATGAAACTTCAAATAATGACAGAGAAATATTAGAACTGCAGGAAAAATATAATTCTAAATTGGCTCAAATTAATACCATAAAAGAAGAAACGGTCAGCAGTAATTTTAATAATATCATAACATCAGAAAATAAAAGACAAGTTAATCATATGTTATCTTCATTGGATATAAAGAATGCTATAATATATAATGCTATACTTGAACCTAGAAGAATTAATTATATGAGAGTAAAAAAATCAAAACTTAGTTAAAGAGTCATAATAATGAAATCATTTGAAGAACTTATATCTATAATACAAACTTTAAGGGGTGAAAATGGATGTGCTTGGGATAAAGTGCAGACTTTTGATAGTTTAATACCTTGTTTTTTAGAAGAGTCTTATGAACTTGTAGAAGCTATCAATAATAAAGATTATGAGAATATTAAAGAAGAGCTTGGAGATGTGCTTTTACATGTTGTATTTTTTTCAGATCTTGCAAAAGATGAAAATAAATTTAATATAGATGATGTTTGTAAAAATATTAATGAAAAACTTATAAGAAGGCATCCTCATGTATTTGCTGATAGTGATGTAAAAGATGTGCAAGGTATACTTAAGCAATGGGATAAAATAAAAAAAGAAGAGAAAGGTATTGATGGCTCAGATGAATTTAAAAGTGTGCTTGATGGAATACCTAAATCACTTCCTATTATGGAAAAATCCTACAAATTAATGAAAAAAGCAGCTAGTGTCGGATTTGAATATGAGCATATTGATGATTCTTTATCTAAAGTAGAAGAAGAACTTTTGGAAGTAAAAGAGGCATATAAAGAGCAAGATAAGGAACATTTGGAAGAAGAAATAGGTGATTTGATTATGACTGTTCTTGATTTTGCTCGTATGAATAAGATTAATCCTGTAAACTCTCTTATTAAAGTTAATGAAAAATTTAGAAAAAGATTTAATTATGTTGAAAAAACTGCTTATGAAATGAATAAGAAATTAGAAGATATGTCTTTAGATGAAATGGATCAACTCTGGAATGAATATAAGAAAAAAGAAAGAGAAAATAAATGAGCATATATGATTTTAATGTTAAAGATATTAATGGTAATGATGTATCTTTGGCAAAATATAAAAATAAAGTTATTTTGATAGTTAATACAGCTACTAGATGCGGTTTCACCAATCAATACAAAGATTTAGAAAATATATATGAAAATTATAATAACAGAGGTTTTGAAATATTAGATTTTCCTTGTAATCAATTTTTGAATCAGGCTCCTGAATCGGATGAAAAAATAGATAATTTCTGTAAACTTAAATATAATACTACTTTTGATAGATTTAAAAAAATAGATGTTAAAGGAAATAATATAGAGCCTTTATATTCATATCTTATTAATAATAGCAATTATTTATTTAATAAAGATATAAAATGGAATTTCACAAAATTCTTAATAGATAGAAATGGTAATATAGTAAAAAGATTTTTTAGTTTTTCATCTGGCAGTACTATAAGTAAATATATAGATAAAATTATATAATATTTTGTTATTGCAGTATACTAAATCCCATTTTTATAAAGTTATTTTATCAATTTTTTGCATATATATTACGGTCTATTTATTGCAAAATTTCAAGTTTATATTATAATGTTGGCATATTAAATTTAGGGGTTTTAGTTAATGCCTATTAATGCTAATTTGTATAAAAGATCCAAATTATATGATTTGCTTAGTAAGATCATTAAAAAGAAAGATGATGAAAATTTTGACCTAGAGGATCACATAAATAAATTATTGGAGCTTATATCAAAAAGTACAGAAGAAGAAGTAAATTATGCAGATAATAAAATAAGCTGTCTTCATCTTGCTGTACAGATAGATAATCCTGATGTAGTATCGGCTTTAATAGAAAAAGGTGCTAATGTTAATGCCATTAATGAAAGGGGAGTTAGCCCATTGCATACTGCTATCATCAAAAATCAGCCTGAAGAAGTCATAAAAGTATTATTGGATAATGGAGCAGATTATAATATAGAAGAAGCAAATTTTTCAGCTCTTGCTTTGGCAGAGATAATGAATGTTCCATATTTGCATTTATTTAAAAAGTAAATTTATTCATATTTATTTTTAGGTATATATTATATTAATTTAAATATAGTTATAAATCATTTTAGTTTATGATTAAATATATTTTATATTTTTTATAGTTATTTCTAGCTATATTTATTAAATTATAAGCATTTTAATTAATATGCAAATTTCTATGGTTATATTTTTGATTTTTTATAATAGAATATATCTATATTATAAAGATTGAAATATTTTATGATTTAAGTATATAATGCAAATCTATTAAATATATATTTGCATTATATACTTAATTTTATTTGATTCTTTTTAACTTACTCTGTCAGTTTTCATCTTATAAACTTTATCTGCTATATTGAGAGTAGAAAGTCTATGAGAAACTAAAACAACTGTTCTGTTTGCACTGTTATCCTTTATTGACTTCAATATAACCGCCTCATTCAAGCTATCAAGATTACTTGTAGGCTCATCAAGAAGTATGAAAGGAGCTTTATGTAAGAAACTTCTTGCTATTCCTATTCTTTGTTTTTCTCCACCTGATAAAGTATCACCAAGTTCTCCTACATTTGTATCATAACCATTAGGCAGACTAATAATAAAATCATGCAATGAAGCTTTTTTGCATGCTTCTACAACTTCTTCATGTGTAGCATTTTTATCAGCTATTTTTATATTGTTTTCTATAGTATCTTTGAATATAGAAGTTTCCTGAGTTACATAGCTTTCCATATCTCTTAATGTATCTGTATTAATATCTTTTATATCAGTATTTGATATTTTAATATTTCCTTTTTTAATATCCCAGAAACGCATGAAAAGTTTAAGAAGTGTTGATTTTCCGCTTCCGCTTTTTCCGCTGATACCTATTATTTTGTTAGGCTCTATCTCTAAATTATAATCATTTAATATATTCTCGCCCTCATAATCGAAATATACATCTTCGCATTCAACACCATTGAAAGAAATATCTTTTTTACCTTCATAAACTTCTTCTACTATAGGTTTTTCAGCAAGTAAATTGAGTACTCTCTCTCCGCTAGCTAATGTCATAAATAAATTGTTTGACAAATTGCTCAATGCTATAACAGGGCCGAAAGAGCTTGCCATTGCTATAGTAGGTATTATAATCGCAGCAAAATTTGATTCTTTTGATATCATTATACTTACAATAAGAACAGCTAATGTAAATAATGATACAGCAGAAGTTGTAAGACCAGATATTATACCTTCATATTTTTTTAATTTTTTATTTAAATCCATCAAATCATCAGTCTTGCTTTCTATATTTTTTGTTCTTTTCTCGCCATATCCGAATTGAAGTATTTCTTTTATTCCCCATAAACTGTCAAGAAAATAACTGTTTAATTTTCCAAAATTATTTCTATAAGCCATTCCGTCATTTTTTCCAAATTTAGATGAAAAATAAGGAATAATAAAACCTATAGTAAAATATCCCAAAAATGCAATAGCACCCAGTATGATATTAAAACTTCCTATGAATATTGTCATTATAAGAGAAGTTAATATTCCTATAGCTATAGGTGAAATAGTATGGGCATAAAATACTTCTAATAATTCTATATCGCTTGTAATAAGTGCTATTAAGTTTCCTTTATCTCTTCCTTCAAGTTTAGCAGGAGATAATTTTCTTAAAGCTTTGAAAACTTTATCTCTTATTAAAGCAAGTAATTTAAATGCTATATAATGATTGCTTAACTGTTCAATATAGTGAAGTATGCCTCTTAAAGCTGCAAGCACTAAAACAGTTATAAATATAGTTTTTATTGTAAATAGAGAATCCAAACCTAAATATGTTAATATGGCATATCCTCCAAATATAGTTATAGATATAGCACATAAAAAACCTAACACTCCTGTAGTTATAGCTAATATCATAACATGCATAAGCGGAGCAATTAATCCAATTAGTTCCGCCATAATTCTTATACCGCTTCTACGCATTATAAACTCCTATTAAATTTATTTTTTATAATTATTAATGATGAAAATTAAATGGCTATGCTTAAACTTTCGCCTTTAGTTATGCTTTCTAAATTGCTTTGTTCATTGTAAATTTTAGCATACTCTCCATTTAGGTTCATCAATTTATTATGAGTTCCTTCTTCCATTATTATTCCGTCTTTTAAGAAATATATATGATCTGAAGGTATACAGTTGTAAAGTCTATGGGATATTAATATAACAGTTTTTTCTTTGGCAATATCTCTTATAATCTGCATAATGCTTTCTTCACTTTCAACATCAACATTAGAAGTAGCTTCATCAAATATATATATGTCAGCATTAAAAAGTATTGCTCTAGCCAAAGCCAATCTCTGTCTTTGTCCTCCAGATAAATTAGCAGCTTTCTCCATTATTATAGTATTAAGTCCATTTTCAGTTTGAAGAAAATCATAAAGCTCAACTTTCTTTAATGCTTCATTCATTTGCTTTTCTGTTATAGTGTTTCCTGCCATTTTTAAATTATCATATACAGTTCCTTCAAATAAATAACTGTTATGATCAACAACAACTATTTTTTTGTATAAATCATCTTTATTTATTGTATCAAGTTCTATATCTCCAATTTTTATTGAACCTTTATAATTTTCATTTTTCAAAGATATGAGTCCTGCTATAGTGCTTTTTCCTGAACCTGAAACGCCTACTATAGAAACGAATGATTTTTCTTTTATAGTCATATTAATATTTTTTAATATAGTTTTATCTTTATTGTATGCAAAACTTACATCTTTAAAAGTAATCTCTTCATTTTCTTTATTTATATTATTTACTCTTTTATCATCTTCTTCCATATCAAGTATTTCAAACATCTTATCGCTTGCTGATATTCCGTTCATAGCTATATGGAAGAAAGAGCCTAAAAGTCTTAAAGGTATAAAGAATTCAGCAGAAAGCATTATTATAGTGAATGTGCCTGCTAAATTTATATTTCCTTTCATATATTCAAGTACAGATATTATTACTCCCAAAGCAGCTCCGCCATAAGCTATTATGTCCATTATAGTAGTAGAGTTAAGCTGCATAAAAAGAAGATTCATAGTAGCAATTCTAAACTTTTCAGCCTCTATATTCATTTCTTCATTTTTCTTTTCATCTGCTTTATATATTTTTAAAGTAGTAAGTCCCTGTACATCTTCTAAAAATATTTCACCTAAATCACTATAACTTCCCCAATATTTTTTTAATATTCTCTTAGCAATTTGTACTATAGCAATGATTGATATAGGTATAAGAGGAACACATATCAAAAGTATAACAGCCGACTTAACGCTTATAGTAGAAAGTACGCAAAAAAGCACTATAGGAGCTATCATACTATAGAAAAACTGAGGAAGATAACGTCCGAAATAAGTTTCTAATTGATCAACGCCTTCCATAGATATCTGTACTATTTCACTTGTAGAGAATTTTTCTTTATATCTGCTTCCAAGTGTTAGAAGTTTTGAGTACATTTTTTCTCTTAAAGTTTGTTTTACTCTTCCTGAAGCATGATATGACATGTTAGCCATTAAAATATTGAATCTGAATCTCAATATTACTATAACAAAAATAGCAATAGCAACTTTTAATATATCTTCTTTTAATACATTTCCTTGTGAAGCTTTTTGTATTATATCAGCCATGAAAATTACAGCTGTTATATTTAGAGCCAAATTCACAAGCTGTATTATCACATGCCATGCTATGTATTTTTTAGCATTTCCCATTAATGATATAAGTCTTTTATTAATCATAAACTTTCCTTTATTTTTTATTTTAATATATTAATAAATGGTTCTTTTTATTATTTCTTTTATCATAGAACCATCATAATCTGCATTAATCATAGAACTTATAATAAATGAGAATATAGTATCTATAAATTTATCAGCAGTAAAATTATCATTGAAAGCATCTTCTCTTACTTTTTTATCATTAATAAGAGTTTTATATAATCCCTCTTTAATATGCTTTTTTACCATATTCATCATATTGATACCTTTGCTTTTATTTTTTCCAAACATCATAGTAGAATGCATAGAGAAAAAACTAGGATATTTTTTACTTCCTTTCTCCAAGTTTTTATAAATAGTATCAACAATATCTAAAAAGCTATCAGATTCCAAGCAAACATTTGAAGGGTGAAATATATCCATCCATACACTTCCTATAACTTCTATAGTAAGTTCCTCTTTGGATTTAAAATAATTGTATATAGATCCAACAGCTATATTAGATGCTTCTGCAAGAGAACGCATATTTATTGAGTTAAGCCCTCTTTTTTTTATAAGTTCTCTGCTTACTCTAAGTATTTCTTCTTTTGAAGTTACAATATTGTTCATATACTAATTCCTTAAATTGTACTAGTTAATATAGTATCTAGTTCCTATACTAATTCTTCCAAAACCTGCCGTATTTAATT
Organism: Brachyspira suanatina; assembly: GCF_001049755.1. Classification (NCBI taxonomy): domain Bacteria; kingdom Pseudomonadati; phylum Spirochaetota; class Spirochaetia; order Brachyspirales; family Brachyspiraceae; genus Brachyspira; species Brachyspira suanatina. Next base: position 428,146 of record NZ_CVLB01000001.1, read on the forward strand.
TTTTCGGGTATCCAAGTTTTGCTCCGTCATATACATCATGAAGACCTCCGCCGAATTCTAACATTATAGCAACATGTCTGCTTACATTAATATTAAATCCGGCACCTCCTCCTACTTCCCAATACATAGGTGTTGAAAATAAAAACTTTCCGCTTGTATCCGGATCGAATGATAAAAATCCGAAACTTACAAAAGTAAAAGCGTATCTTCCTATACTTATTTCTCCTGTGTATTCATCTTTACTTCCAAAAGTAAATTTTTGCATGAATCCTAATTGATACATATCAGGATTTTCATCGTATATTTTTGAACCTACTATTGAAGTATAACTTTTCATCTCAAAATTATTAAATTTAAATAATTTAAATCCAAACTCTATATTAACACTTGTTTTTATAGTATCAGCACTGCTGTAAAGTCCTATAGAAAAAAATCTATTATCAAGTCCTGATACAAATTTATTTTTTTTATCCTCTTCTGTATAAGCAATATCAAATAAACTCAATGAAATAATATTTATAACAATAATATATTTATATATTTTCATAACCGTATCCAAATAATTAATTTTCCTTATCCAATTCGATATTTGTTTCTATGCTGCCGCTGTATTCTTTTGTGGTTTTTATATAGGCAAAGAAATATATATATTTTATTAATAGGACTACAACTAATGCTATTCTAGCATGCAGATGATTTATAAATACTAATGCTATTGATAGCATAATAGTAACTGGTATCAATATAGTTAATTTAGATTTTAAAGTCATAGTTTTTGATTTAACAAAACTTTCTAAATGCTTTTTATAAAGATTAGTTGATATAAACCAATCATGAAATTTTTTAGACCCTTTAGCAAAAAAGAATCCTGATAAGAGCAAAAAAGGTGCTGTTGGGAGTATAGGAACTACCACACCAATAACACCTATGCCCATAAATAAAAAACCTAAAGATATAAATAATATTCTCATAATTTAGCCTTCATATTGAACATTGTTCAGTATTTGAGTAAAATAAATGTTCAATATATCATTGCTTTACGCCTTTATATTGAACATTGTTCATTATAGACTATATTTCAATTTTGTCAATAAAAATAATATATAATTACAAAGTTTTTTTCTTTGTATTGTTTCTATCTAAAGCTTCTTTTAATAATTCTCCGTTAGGATATATTTCTCTACACATATTGATATATTTCTGATAATTTTCTTCATCTTTTGTTTTGAAATAATACTGAGATATCCAAACATAAGATAAATATTTTTGATATTTTTCTTTAGCATTTGCAAGAGCATCATTAAAATATTGAAAAGCTTTTTTATCGCTTCCGCCTGCTATTGCCGGAGCATGCATATATCCTACGCCTGTACCAAGAAGTGCAAAAAAGTTTTTATCATCTGTTTCTAATATTTTTTTGTATATATCTTTGCTTTTTGATCCGAAAGAAATCTTTTCAGAAAGTCCTGAATAATAAACAATATAATTCATAAGTTCAGATACGCTTATCAAATAATCAGCATCATTAGATTTTTCATAATCTTTATTTTGATTTATAGCTTCTTTTAAGTAATTATATTTTTCTTTATCATTAGTCATAGTTTTTGCTTTTATAAGAGAATAAATATTTTTATAAGTTTGTGAATTATTATTTTCTATAGTTTTTATATTATAGTTTGATGAATAATAGTCATTGTAAAAATTATTAATATCCTTTGAATTATAAGAATATAAAAGGCTTGCTAATATAAGCATAATTATCATAGTTTTGATAGTATTCATAGAGGTATCCTTATTTGTTTTTAATTGAATCGTCATTCTAATATCAAAAAAAATAAAAAGCAAGAAAATAATAACTTTATGATAAAAAGTTCATTTTGAATTGTTATATATGCTTTTTATACTATAAGATTTTTTATAATTTTTATTTTTTGATTATATTGATAGGAGAATATAACAATATAAAAAAGTGAGCCGAAAATATAAAATAAATTTATTTATTTTATGCTCATAGTTTTAGGCGAGCATAGCAATAATAAAAAGCTTTTAAATAAGCCTATTATTATTGCTATTTATTTTTTAATTATCTTCTTATATGTCTTGAATGTATTTCGCCTATAGATTCTATTCTTGCATAGCTAATTTATCGGCAGCTTCATTTGTAGAAATATTTTCTCTGTCGGATATTTCAAATATTTCTAATATTCTATTATATATTTTTTCTGTAGCACTTTTAGCAGCTTCATAATTATAGGTAGGATTTTCCATAGCCACATTGATAACGCCTCCTGCATTTGCAACATAATCAGGAGCATAAACAATACCTTTCTCTTTCAATATTCTTCCATGATGAGATTCTTTAAGAACATTATTAGGCGAACCTGCTATAACTTTGCATTTTAATTTTGGTATAGTTTCATCATTTATTATAGCACCTAATCCGCAAGGAGCGAATATATCCACATCTTGTTCATATATAGAATTAACATCAACTTCTTTAGCTTTATAGAGTTCAACAACCTTTTTTACTTTATCATTATCAATATCAGATACGAATAAATGTACATTATCTTTAGCTAAATAATCGCATAATACCAAACCTATATGTCCAAATCCCTGAATTGATATTTTCTTTCCTCCTAAATTATCAGTTCCGAATGCCTTTAATGCACTTGCCTTTATAGCCATATAAACACAATAAGCAGTCATAGGAGAAGGGTATCCGGATTTGCTTCTTAGTCCTGCAACGAAATTAGTTTCTTTAGCAAGATATTCCATTTCTTCAGTACTTGTGTTTACATCTTCAGCAGTGATATATCTTCCATTTAAAGATTCTATAAATCTTCCGTAAGATCTCCAGAAAAGCTCATTTCCTTTAACTTTTTTGGATCGGCCATTATTACAGTTTTTCCGCCTCCTAAATCAAGTCCGGCGCATGCAGATTTTAAAGATATTCCTCTTGCAAGCCTCAAAATATCTTCTATAGTTTCATTTTTATAAAAAATATTAATTTAATAAAAAATATGTTAAATATTTTTACTAATTTAATTGATTTTTGTTATATAAATATAGTTTAATTAGGTTATTTCATATGAAAAAACAAGATGTAAAAAATAATAAAATAAAAGTATCAAAAGAAGAATTAGAAGCAAAAGAAATTCCTTTGCTGTTTAGTGTTGTAAATTTTTCTTCAAATTTACATATTTCTATGTATGTTGATAGTATAGGTATTAAAACATCAGAATCTTCGTATAGGGCTATGATGTATTCTGAAGTAAATAGGAATATTAGTGAAGAGTATCTACTGAATTCTAAAAAATCATCAATAGATTTAACATCATTGCTAAACGTTGGAAATTATTCGTTATTTCCTATAGGGGCTTCTCTTAGTAATAGAAAACTATTAGAAGATGATGTTCATAAAAAAGGAAATGCTATTAAGCTACCAAATTATAAAAATCTTAATGCTCCTATAGGTGCTGTAATAAGATCTAGAAGAAGTAGAAGAGATTTTAAAGGTGAAGCATTAACATTAGTAGATTTGTCTACTTTGTTATATTATGGAGACGGTATCTCTGGAGATTTTAGTTTTAATTTTCCTAAAGAAGATTATGGTACTATAACTTTGGGCGATGAGTATATATCTAAAGTCCGTACAGCTCCTTCAGGCGGAGGTCTTTATCCTATATATCTTTATATTGTGGCATTAAATATAAAAGGTATTGATAAGGGTGTATATAAATATATGCCTTATACTCATTCTCTTGAAAAGATAAAAATATTTAGTGATGAAGATGTAGAAAATTATTGTAAAGATAATGTATTCGGTGGGGGTATAGATTTAAGAAAAACAGCTTTATCTGTTTATTATGTTTATAGTTTGTTTGAGAATACAAGAAAATATGGAGATATGGCATTGTCTTTTGCTTTGATAGAAACAGGTGAAATAGCACAAAATATACAGCTTGCTGCTGCTGCAAGCGGTATTTCAGCATGCGATATTGGTGGATTTAATAAGTCTCTATCTGAACAATTGTTAAATATAGATGGTCAAACTAATCATATTGTTCACTTGACTTTATTGTCAAAATGATATATATTTAATTTAGGTGAATAAAATGGATAATAAAAATATTAAACTTTATGATAATGTAACTATTTTTTTTAATTCTAATGATGAGATTAGATTTAGAAAGGGAATATGGAATTTTGAAGAGGCTACTTTAGGGCTTAATGATTTAAATGATAATATAAAAGAAGCTTTAATATTCTTTGCTAAAGAACTTTTTGATGATAAATTAATTTCTTTTGAAAATATAGTAAAGAAATTTTCTCTTAATGAGAAAGACAGTAATTTTTTGGATGAAATTATATCTTCTCTTATAGGTAATAGATTTTTAGAGTATGATGATAAAAAAAATAATATGCTTAATACGGTTTATGAGTTTATAGGAGAATACTTTTATGATATACCAGATGAAAGTAAAGTACAGAAAAATAAAGTAATGTTTATAACTGATAATGCAAGATTAAAAGAGTATGCTAAATTGACATCAGAAGATTTATATATGAATGTTGCTATGATGGATTCTGATGATATAAAAAATCTTGAAAAAGCAAATCTTACAGATACAAGTGATGCCATTGAAAATATTGAAGCTTATAAAGAATTAATAAAATTATTTGATGGTATATCATGTGTTGTTGTAAGTGTAGAGAAACCTAGATTAAATTTGCTTAGAAATATAAATAGGCTTCTTCTTGATAAATCAATACCAATAGTTATATCGATATTAGATGGACCGTTTTTAAATATTACTACTATAAAAGGTAAAGAGACTGGTTGTTATGAATGCTTTGAAAATAGGGTGGTAGCTAGAAATGAAAGTTTGTCGGTTTATAATAAATTTGTAAAACAAACTATGGATTTTAAATTAAACAGTAAAAAAACTTATATAACACCTATTTTGCAAACATTTACTTCTCTTGCGTTATACGAGGCGTTTTTATTTGCAACTATAGGTAGATGCAAACTTGCAGGACGAGTTATAAATGTTTATATGCCTCTAATAGAAATTCAGATTCAGGATTTACTTAGAGTTCCTTTTTGTCCAGCATGTGGTCATATAAGTAAAGCTAAATATGATGAGATGTATACTTCGTCAAGAAAAATAATAGAAAATCTTTCTAGTAAAGTTATAATAAATGGATGATATATGATTAATTACTATCCAAATCATAAAAATATATTAAACAAATTTAATTCTATTTGTGGACACCAAACAGGAATTATGAATTCTCTTATTATAATGCAATCTAATTCTATTATATCTGAGAATATGAATACATGTACTGCAATGCTTCCTGATTATCATAAAATATTATTAGGAGATAATGTTGAGGTTAATTATCACCTTTCAGGTTATGGTATTTATAGAGATGAGGCTATTATAAGGTTATTAGGTGAAGGTGTAGAGAGATATGCATTATTTACTTCAAATTTGTATTTTGAAGAAAAACTAAAATACGCTTCTTATAATCAGTTAAAAAAAGAATACCCTAATAATGTAATACCATTTGAATACATTAAAATATATAGTGATGATGAATGTCAAAAATTAAATAGTATTGGTATTTTAGAAAATATAACAGAGGATGATATATTATCTTGGATACTTCTTCCTTCTTTATTTGACAAAGAGAAAGAATATTATATGCCAGCACAGAATTTCTTTTTATCTCATCCTATTAGAAGAGATAAGGGGGAAAAAGTATTTATAAGCGGATTTTCAAAAGGAAGTGCAAGTCATAAGAATATACCTCTTGCTTTAAAATCAGCTATAACTGAAATAATAGAATGCGATGCATGTATGATAAAATGGTATACAGAAAGTAATGTTAAAGAAGTTATAATTGATGATGATATTCTTAATAACGCTATAAATAGTATTTTGAAAGATATTGATTATAATGTTAGAGTTTTTGATTATACAGTTGATGAAAAGTTAGGATATGTTTTTACCGTTATGCTTGTTAATAAAAGCGAAGAATCTCCTTACATTGTAGTTGGAGCTTCTTCAGGGCTTAATCCTAGAAAAGTAATATATAGAGCTTTTATGGAGGCTTTAGCTATACTTATCTTAAATATTAATGGTCCTTTATCAATGCCATTAGATTATTTGGAGACTGTGTCTCAAAAAAGCTATATTAACCTTGATAGTAATGTTAATTATTGGGGTGATCTTATAGATAAAGAAAAAAAATTGAAATTTATTGATAGTAAAATTAAAGATAAAATTGAATTAAGTAAATATAAAAACCTAGAAGTAGATACCAACTCAGATTTGGAATATTTAATAAAAGGACTTCATAGTATATCAAAATATGCTGTTTATTTAGATATTACCCCTGTTGAAATATATGATAAGGGTTTACATGTTATTAGGGTGTATGTTCCTGAGCTTATTCAGATGTCTATGCCAGCTTTTCCTTATAATAAGCATCCTAGAATTATTGCAAATGGAGGCGTTTCAAACAATGAATTTCCACACCCTCTACCTTGATAAAATTCTTGTGTTACTTTCTGTTTCTTTTCCAACTTCTTTAACAGGAATATTTATTAAATTACATTTTGATAGAATAAATAGAATTTTTCCAAATACTTTAAGTCATCTAATATTTGTTTTAATAGTATTTTTTACAGGATATGTGGGTTATATAAATTATAATGTTAATGTTTATTTTATTATTTTAGCTTTTATTATGTCTTTTGTATGTATAGGTATAGAAATTTTTGAGGCTATGTTGGTTCATTTTTTTAAATACAAATTTTGGATAAAAAACATAGAAATTCATGAAGTAATTGAAAAAAATAACATACTGTCTGATACGATAATTATATTTCTTGGAGTTTTGTGTGAGGAGATAATTTTTAGGCAGGTATTTTTTAATATTACATATAATTTACTAGGTATTAATATCTATGTTGTAGTTATGCTTTCAGCATTTATATATTCTATTAATCATATATATTTTGGAACTAATGTTGTATTACAAAAATTTATTATAGGAATTATATATTCTTTATTATATGTATATTCATCTTTTTGTATAGTGATACCCGTAATTACTCATTTTGCGCAGAATTTTATTTTATATATATTGTCATTCAAAAGAAATAAAAGAGAGGCATTAAATTGATATTTTTGAATCTTTTACCATATATAGCCATATCTTTTCTATTAGGAATTATAATTAAATTTTTAAAGCACACTAATATAATTAATAATATTTGTTTCAATGTAATGAATTATAGTAAACTTGAATATGACGAAATATATGTTTATGTAAGTACTTATATATATTGGCTGTTCATAATTATTTTTGCTGTTATAATAAGTATTAGGAAAGAACAAAATATTTTATCATATTTAATTATAGATAAAAAATATATAATTTATATTTTTATAAATATTTTTGCTATTATTTCTTCATTTGAATTAATCATTAGTATATTAAGTCTAATTAGTATAGATATAAAAAATAATATATTTAAAAATGTATTATTAATACCTTATATTTCTTCACTTTACTACTTAAAGGGAAATAATAAGTGGACATTAATTATGTTGGAAAGTATAATAAAATCTATATTTTTTAATGGAGTATTATATTTTACTATAAAAAAAGAATTTAATGAGTATAATATTTTTACAATTATATTTATAATATGTTTATTATCTATATTAGAGGAAATTTTGAGATTAAATAGTATAAAACAATTTTTGATATTGACAATAATTTGTTTTTTTATTATATTTATTAATGGTATAATAATTGAATACACTAAAAGCTTGATACCGTCTGTATTGGCAACTACGTTTTTTAGTATTTATTATATTGGGCATATTGATAATATGCTAGCTAGTTATAATAAACTTAGATATTAATTTTTTATAAAGTTAATATAAATTAAATAAAAGGAGTTTCTTATGAAATATTCTTCTAAATTAAGTACAACTTGTTCTTTAAAAAGTCAATCTGTTGTATTGGCTCCAGGCGGTTGCTGCTGTTCTTGTTGTTGTTCTTGCTGTATAAGTGTAACAGTAACTAAATAATTTATTGTTATACCTTAGGTAAGGATAAGTCTGCTATATTATTTTTTAATATAGCAGGCGATTTTAAAATAAAGTTGGATATTATGGAAATTTTAATTAGTGCTAATAACATAAAAAAAAGTTTTAATAAAAGATTAATATTAAAAAATGTTGATTTTAATATTAATAAGGGTGAAGTTGTAGCAATTGTTGGCCCTAATGGATCTGGTAAAACTACTCTTATAAATATACTACTAGGTATATTAAAACCTGATTGCGGAGAAACAAAAATAAACATAGATAATTATAAAAAACATATAGGTATTCAGCTTCAATCTACTCCATTTTTTGAAGGTTATAGTGTAAGAGATAATATATTAATGTTTTCAGCTCTATATGATATGAAAATTAGTGATGAAGAAATAGAAAACATTACAAAAAAATATGGATTAGATCAAAAAACTCTTGCTATAAAACTTTCAGGTGGTGAGCAGAAGAAACTTGCTATAATGATAGCTACTATGCAAAATCCAAGTTTGCTTATATTTGATGAACCTACAGCAAGTTTAGATCCAAGAGAAAGATATAATGTAAAAAATATGATATTGGAACTTGTGAAAGAGGATAAAACTATACTTTTTACTTCTCATGATTTAGAAGAGGTTGAGGATATAGCCAGTAGAATAGTATTTTTATATAAAGGAGAAATATTAGAAAGCGGAACTAAAGATGAACTTTTAAAGAAATATAATTTTGATAGTTTAGAGAAGGTCTATTTACATATTACTAATTCTTAATTTTGAATTATAATAAAATTATTAAATTTCTTAATTTTTATTTCATTATATAATTTTGATTTTTTAATATTATAAATATTAATATATTTATTTAAAATAAGTATGAAATTTAAATTTATAAAATTTCAGTTTTTATTATTACTATAATCTGTGTTTGTTTTATTATAAATAAATTATTAGGTATATAGTCTGTATGTTTAGTATGATAAATCAATATCAATAATAAAGTATGATAATCAAATTAATAATAAGATATATATTTATATAAAAGAGAGAATAATTATGAAAACTATATTTAAACTTACAATGAAAAAAGCTATAAGAGACCCTTTCCTTATATTTTGGTCTATATTCTTTCCTTTAGTTATAGTTATATCAATGGGAATCTTTTTCAAAATGGAAAGTTATACTATTCATATACTTACTGCTATGAGTTGTGTTAGTGTACTTGCTTATTCATTTATGACTACAAGTTTTAATGTTCTTAGTCAGAGAAGAAGAGGGGTTTATAATCTACTTAAAGTAACACCTCTTCCTTTATATAAATATATAATAAGTTTGTCATGTGCTTGGGTGATAATATCTATTATAAGTTGTTTATTTGTATTTTGTGTATGTGCTTTATTTTTTAAATTAGAGTTTTCTTTTGTTTCTATACTTTTGTTTTTGCCTGTAATTATATTTGCATCTTTGCTTTATATATTTATAAGTTTCTTTGTTTCTAGTTTGGTAAAAACTAATGAAGTAGCAAGCATATTGTATAATATTATATTAATGGGATCTATGTTTTTGAGTGATGGATATTATTCTTTATACAATGCTCCAAATATAATAAAATTTTTAAGTAAATTAAATATTTTTCAGCATTTTTTGAATGCTTTTAGAGGTGCTTTTTATTTTGATTTTTATGCATATTTTACAGGAATAGCTGTAATTTTAGTATGCTTAGTAGTTGCTTTGATACTTGCTGTTAATACTTTCAGATATGCTGATAAATAATAATGGACTTGTTTTGAAATTACTTTATAAAATTAATATCTATAATTTTATTTATATAATAATATTTTATATATTGTATAATCAATGATTTTAATCTAGAAATATAGAGTTTTGTGCTAAGTATCAGATAATTGAGCACATAATATGTTTTATCTTAATACTGAAGTATCTACTAGATAAAAGAACTGAGGTTTATGAGGTACACATAGTACTTGTGTAAATCCACTACAAATTAAAAAACTAATTTTTTATAAATTTAAAATTTTTTTAGTATACTTTATGTAATATATTAATAGTTAAAAAATTACAATAATTTCATATATAACTTTCTCAACTAGTTTTGAAGAGGTATAAATTATTTTTTGGTTATTGAAAAAATCGTATATTTTTTTAGTTATAAAAAATAATTATAATTAGTTTAAGCTTAATATTAATGTATAATATATAAAGTTATATAATAATATATCAGATATATGCTGTTGTTTGAATTTTTTTAAAGATAATGATTCTTATAGTTATGAACTTTATAAATTAATTACTGGTAAGAGTTATAGAGAATATGAGATTACTAGCATACTTTATACAGTGCTATAAGAAGATTTGAAGCTAGAACTTAATAGAAAGTTATTATGGTGCTGAAAGTTACTTAGGGATAATAAAATATTATAAGATTACAGAAGAAAAAAATATTTTTGCAGGATAGAAATACGGCTATTCAGTAAAAAATAATAGATAAACTTTTTTATATTCAATATATATTGTATATATAGAATGTTATAAGAAAATATTATTATAGATGATTTTTGTAATGAATAAAAAAATAAATACTATAATACTCAAAAATTATAGATCATATGAGAGAGCTTATAAATTATTTATATATGAAAAGCAAGAATATATAAATGATTCTAAAGAAAAAGCTTTTAAAAAGGTACTTAAATCTTATGGATATGTAGATTCAATTATCAAATGATGCAAAAATAGTTAATGAATACAGATTATATTTATTTGATATATTATTGATATTGTTATTGTGGCATTTTTTAGTTTATTATTATGCTTTATATCTAAAATAATAAAAATATAGGATTTTTTATTATAAAATAATCAATTGATTGTTAGTATATTTTTTATTATTTATTGAATAATTAGTATTTTTTACTCATAGTTATACAGTTTATTAATATTTGTAATATATACAGAATAGTAGAATATAGTTATAATGATTGTAAAATAAATTTGAAATATTTTATAATAAGTTTTATTATTATATATATCTGTATTTATATTTAATATATTTTTTTATTCTTCATCATATTCGGTTTGCATTTTTTATTATAAACTTTTTATCTTTGAGTGTGTTTTTATTTCATCAATTTTTTAAAAATTATTACAAAAATATTAAAAAGAAATATACTAATACCAAAGAAGTTATTGGCAATTATATGAAATGAAAGATATTCTAAATTCTAAAGTTCGCATTATGTTAAAAATAGAATAAAATATAAAAAATAATCAGCAAATTTATAGATTGACTTGTAAATATTAATGAAGTTTTTGATGATATAATCAAAGATGGAAAATTGTATATAATTTATATATAAAAATATTAACATCTTTAATATAATATTTTTATACAGCTATTTTAGCATTTATTTTTGCTTTAATTGTATATAATTGGACTTTTTAATGAAACTACTAAAATTGGCTATAAACTCACTGTGTCTTATTTTTATTTAGTATTATTTATATAGCTATTTACTATTTTTGGAATTTTTCTGATAATATAAAATCAAAAATAAGAGAATATAGCTATGATATATATAATTTGAAAAATTCTATTATTGCTGTTATAATTTATTTGGTAATAATAATTATTATTATCAATATTATCACTACTAAGTAAAATAATTATTTGTGGTTTATTTAGGTTTTTAATGCAATATTAAATTGGACTATTTCTATAATTGCAAATTATTATTTAATTATAAGTAAAATATTTATATATAAGAATAAAAACATTAATATTTTACTCAAAGTATATTGACATAGATAATACTTTTGTTATAATATTAAGATAAGATAAATAGCAGGCGTATTGTATTTTATGAAAAAATTGTTATTTGTATTTTTGATATTATCAAGCTTTCTTTTTGCTCAGAATGATTTTGTAAATTCAGGTTTTCATTATAGCTATAATTATTTTGGATTCCCATTTTCTGTAGATTTTGGATACGCATATAAGAAAAATTCACATTTCGTGTATATTCCTCGCATTGGAATAAGTTTTGATTATGGTGCAGAATCATCATTTGGAATATTCGCTAATGCTGGTATGGAATACAGATATAGAAGGTTTTTTATAGATTTGAATTATAAACAAGGAATTACCCCTCCATTTGCTACATTTAATTATAAAGATTTGGAATATTATGGACAATTAAGATTAGGGTACTCTTTTGATAGTGTTGTTATTTCCTATGGTATGAATATAGGTAAAATGATAGCTTCTGAGAGAGAGGTTTATAGATTAAGTTCTATATTTAAAATTAATCAAAGTATTGGTTTAAGTTCTACATTTGTTGATGATGGAGTTAATAAGTTAAAATTCAATGCTGGTGTAGGTGCTAGTATTATACCTAACGAAAAGCAGTATTCTTATAATGTTTCAGCCAGTATTCCTTATTCATTCTTTCATTATTGGGGAGAACTTGGAATTATGCCTTATATAGGGTACAGTGCTTATTTTGATAAAAGCGAGAAAAAATATTCTATTGGATTTAAATATTTATACTCTCTTATGATGATGCCTTTATCAAATTTAGAGGCACATGTTAAAAATATGGATTTTCTTACATTTGCCCATTTTGAATATAAATTTTTTATGAGATTTCTTCCTTCCGGTTTTAATGATATATATTTAGTTGCTTTTGGAAACGTAGGTTATGGAAAATATTTTGAGGATAGTATTGATAAAGGTAATTTATTATATGTAGTAGGAGGAGGAATAGGGTATAATCTTTATGGTACAACACCTTTACAATTAACTTTTGGTGTTGATAATAATAATAGTTTAGTTATGAATTTGATAATTAGTACTATAGTGTTTTAATATTTTGGAGTTTATTATTAATGGTAAGTATTAAAAATAAAATAATATTTTATTTTATATGTTTTGTACTTTATATGGCTTGTTCTTTCTTGCCTTTTTTAAAGAGCTTTACTTTATTAAAAATATTTTTTATACTGCCTGGTTTTTTGTATACTTCTGTTTATTCAATAGGGATTGGAATTGCAAGTTATATATTTTTACTTGTATTTAGCATAATAAAACTTCTTCCTTATTTGAATAGTTTAAATAAGAATAATGTTAATAATTCTAATGGGTATTGTGCAGTATTTAAGGAGGATTTAATATGATGAGAAAGATTTTGACATTTTTATTTTTGTCTTTTATTTTTAGTTTTTCAGCTTTTTCGTACAGTAGAGATTTTAATGAGCTTTATAATCTTTATTATATGGCTAATGCCAATAAAGAAGATGATTTAAATATTGCTATAGAAAAAATGAAGAAGGCAAATGTTGGAAAAATAGAAAGGCAAACTTATGATAATCTTATTTTACTTATGGATATATATATGAATCCTAAAAGTAAAAGAGAGGCTTATAAATTATTTAATGATAACATAAAAAAGAATACTCCTCTTTTATCGGAGAAAGATGTAGATTATATGGCTTCTGTTGCTGATGTTATGAGTGGAGCTATTAATTATTCTTCATTTAATGATGTTATAAAACTTTCAGGTAAGGCAGGGGAGATATATGATAATGCTTTAAAAATCAATGCGAATCATTTTCCATCACTTTTAGGTAAAGCCATACTTACAGCATACAGTCCTGAATTTGTAGGAGGAGGAATAGATAAAGCAATTCCAATATTTAAAAAGGCTGAAATTAATGCCAAAGAGAAATGGGAAAAACATACAGTTTATTTATGGACTTCTCAGGCTTATTTTAAAAATAATGACAAAACCAATTATGATAAGTATATAAAAATGGCAAAAGATATTTTCCCAGAAGGAGTTTTTATAAAAAATGTTATTGATATGAACACTAAAGGAAAAGGAATGTTTAATTAATAATAAGATAATGATTAAGATATATTGTATATGTTTATGAGGTTAAAAGTTGTATTTTTTAGATAAAAAAGTTTTTTGTTTTTATAGGCGTATTTATATGTAGTACACTTCGCAAGACTTGCAGTGTCTATATGAAATAAGGATATTAAAATGTTTAGAGTTATTGTTTTGATTTTTATTAACGCTTTCTTTTTATGCGGATTATATGGCGAGATTTCAAACGAGGCTAATGCTGTATTAAAAGAAATAGATAATAAAAATAATGAATACCATTCAGGAGCAAGACTTGTAAGAACTAGTGAAGCTAAAGATATTTTAAATAGAGTTAAGAACAGTAATTTAAGCGAAGAAGAGAAAATGCATTTAAGTATAGAATGCTATACTCTTTGGGCTAATGTGTCTATTGCAAGCGGAACTTTTGAAGAAGATTATAAGACTCTGAGTGATATATATAATAATCTTAAAAAAGATAAAGTTTTCAAAAAAGGTTCTTCAGATATTTATGCTGCATTTGCTAATTTTGCAAACTCGTTTACTTCACTTGCATTTTTTAATAAAAAATATCCTTATAGTGTAATAGTTGATATGTATACTTATTCACGTTTGGCTTTATTAAAAGATAGAAATAACATAAAGGCAAAACAAGTATATGGAATGTGGCAAATAGCTACTTTGGGTTTTTATAATAATGCTGCTTTTTATTCTGTAATAAGTTCTTTAAATGATACAACTAATTTACCAGACTATATGGTTTATAGGGCTTATATTTACAGATCTATGGCATATATGAAAGTAAATGAAACCAGCAAAGCTTTTAAAGAATTAGATGAGGCTTTAAAAATGTATCCTAAAGGTTTTTATGGATATTTATTAAAAGGTTCTTATGATAAAGGCAAGGATGGATTTTTAAGTGCGGAGGGCGCTGATTTTTAATTATGATAAGATGCAAAAATATTTCAAAAATATATAAAACTAAGGATTATAATATAACAGCAAATGAAAATATAAGTTTGGAAATAAAAGATGGAGAAATTGTATGGGTAGCTGGAGTTTCCGGAGCTGGTAAAAGTACACTTCTTCATATATTATCAAGCATAGACATTCCTACAGAAGGTTCTGTTTATTGGAATGATAATGAGGTTTCAAAATTAAGTGATAGAGAAAGAAGCAATTTTAGGCTTTCAAATATAGGTCTTATTTTGCAGTCACTTGAACTTTTAAAAACTCAGAGTGTATTTGATAATGTTGCATTGCCTCTTAAGTTTTTAAATGAAAGTTATTCTAATATAAATAAAAAAGTTAATGAGATATTAGAAAATTTAAAAATAGATAATTTAAAAAATAAAAAACCGGAACAGCTCTCAGGAGGACAGAAACAGAGAGTTGCTATAGCTAGAGCATTAGTAAGTGAAGCACCTTATATATTTGGAGATGAGATCAGTGCGAATTTAGATACTGAAACAAGCAAATTTATTTATGAATATATAAGAAACACTATAAAAAAAAGAAACGGTATAGGTTTTTTTATTTCGCATGATGAATTAATAGAAGATTATGTGGATAAAAAATATATTATGAGAGATGGTGGTGTAACACTAAATATATAATAAAATTATATTAATGACTATAATTGGATAAATAAATGAATATAATAAAATTAGCATTTGATAACCTTTGGTATAATAAAACCAGAACTATTTTGAATATGATACTTATTATAGTGTCTTTTGTATCTCTTATGATGATAAGTGGATATAATAACTTCACAAAAGAAGGTATTATTACTAGCATCAATATGAGTGGAGGTTCTGTTGTAATAGCTGATAAATCTTATTGGGATAATAAAAGCGAAAAAATTAATATGCTTAATAACAATGATTTTGAAGCAATTTATAAAAAACTTGATACTATAAATGAAGTTAATGATTATCAGAAAAAACTTGATATAAGCGGACTTATAGGTAATGAAAATAAAAGTAAATTTTTTTCAGGTTATGCCTATGAAAAACCTTCAAAAATAATGTCATCAGTTTCTTTAAAAGTAGGAACTCCTATATTTGACGATGATATTAGTACAATGGTTTTAGGTAAAGATTTAGGAGAATTTTTTAATCTTAATTATGATGAAGAGCCTTATTTAAATTTGATGACTGATTTTGGAGATGGTATAAATTTAGGTTCTTTAATGGCTGTTGGTTTAATATCTTTAAATAATACTGCTGCTGATGAAATTACAATATATACTCCGCTTAATGCAGTATATGAAGTATTTGGACTTGAATATGGTAATGCACATAATTTATTAGTATATTTAAAAGATTATAAAAAAGCAGAAGAGATAAAAAATGATCTTAATAAATATTTTAGTGAAAATAATTTAAATTATGAAGCTAAAGATTGGAAGGATTTAAATGCATTTTTACTTTCTGTTATTGATATGAATACTAATAATTATTTAATAGCATTACTTATATTAAGTATATTAGTATTTGTTTCAGTTATGCAAATGCTTACAACAAATTTTTTAGAGCGTTTAAATGAATTTGGTACTATGAGAGCTTTGGGTATAAATATAAAAAATGTAACTTTGCTTTTATTTTTGGAAATTATTATAATGGCAGTATTGAGTTCTGTTATTTCAATAATAATTTCTTATGGAGCTTCAGGTATATTGAATGCTTCAAACTTTATAATGAAATTTCCAGGTGCTACAGACGGTTATCCTTTAAGTTTATTACTAACATTTAAAGATACTGTTTTAATATTTGCATGGGTATTATCTGTATCAATATTGGCAGGTATTTATCCAATAATAAAGGTTATAAAAATGCCTATAATAGAGGTGATAAAGTATGTGTAAAAAAATAACAAAAATTTTATTAATGGTAAGTGTTTTATCTTTTAGTTTGTACGGTCAGGACATATTTAGTGATTTCGTAAAAATCTATAATAGAGATGGAAAAAGTTATAAAATGTCCGGCACTTTCACAGATATAAAAGATGGTAAAAAGAAAGTTAATGATTTTGATATGATAGTAGGAAAAGATTATAAATTAATGTATTTAAAAAATAATAATACTCTTTTTCTTGCTAATAATCAGGGATTTTTTGTCCAGTCAAGAGGGCAGATTTCTCCTTTAAAAATTTCTGGAAGTTATATTGTAACAGGTGCAGCAAATATGAATGATTTGATGTCGATTAATTTTGTTGATGATTATGAAGTAGAAAAAATTGTTAGTACTGAAGAAATAAATTTAGTAAAGAAAAATAAGAGTGTACCTTATTCCAAAGCTATTTTAAAAAAAATGTCTGGAGGATATACTATAGACTTTTTTGATAATAGCGGTAAGGCTTTGAAAAGAGGAATATATAAGATAAGTAATAATTATTTTAATGATATGGAGTTCTATAATTTGATTATTAGTAAAAATATAAGTACGGTATGCCATGTAGAAAAAATAGAATCTTCAAGCTATTCAAGCTCATATTTCAGAAGTGATAATATGAAAATGCTTTTTGGTTTGTTTAAAGAATAATAAAAATAATGAAACCTACTTTGTTTAATAGATTAATAGTATATTTAACTTTTTTTATATTTATTGTATCATCTATAGCATTTGCTGATATGATTCCTAGATTTGGTATAAAGAATAGTTTTAATTATGTAGATTTAAAAGAAAATGAATATCTAGGAGATTCAATATTTAGTAATGAAACATATATCTATTTAGGTTTTGAATATATTGACAATAATTTTTATTTTTCATTTAAACCTGCAATTAAGATATATACTAAAGATGATACAGAATTTATTTATGAGAATGGAAGTCTTATAAAACAAAATAATAATAAGGCTTATGCTTCTTTTACATTTGATGAAATACAATTTAATTATATAAATGAGATTTTAGGATTTTATATAGGAAAGAGGAAATTTCATTTCGGAGAAGGTTTCAACAGGCAATATATGTTTGTTGGTGAAAGTGTACTTTATAATGATTATGAGTCTTTATATAATACAGAGCTTAATTTTTATCAAGGAAATATTACTCATTCAATAGGATTTATTACGGACACTAAATCAATAGACTTATTAAAGGAACCAGAGTATTATACTTCTTGGTATTATTTAAAATATTCTTCATCTCATTTGGGATTAATGGGTATAACAAAATATACTTATGATTTACAAAAGAAAAATAATTTAATGCTTGGTTTTGAGGCTTCATATATATTCGATATAGGTTTTAAACTTTATGGAAATGTTACTTATAATATTTTAAGCAGTAATAATTTAGGAAAGAGTCTCAATGATATAAAAAGTTTATTAGGCATTAATTATGCTTTTATTTATAATTATAATTTTATACTTAGTCCCTATGTAGAATATTTTTATGAGGATAGTCATTCTTTTTATTCTATAGGGCTTTATTTATCTTTACTTAATAATTTATTTAATATAATAACTTATTTCTCTCATTCTCCTAATTATAAAATGGATTTAAATACAAAACTTCTTATTAATTATAATAATTTTAATTTTACTTTTAATTATTATACTCCTTTCAATAATGATGAAATTTTAGAGCATACATTTGAAATATCATTGGAATATAACTATTAACCCTATATCCTTATTAATTTTAATCATAATATTTTAATTATGAAAACTTTATATTGACATAGTAAAAAATATATTTATAATTAAAAGCTTTGGGAGGGTTCTATGAAAAGAAAAAGAAACATTTTTAAACTTTTATTTATTTTATTAACCTTGAGTTTATTTTCTTTAAGCTGCAGTATGTTGGATGTAACAGGTTCAGATGAAGGCATAGAAAAAGAGTACAGAGGAAACAGATATTCAGGCGATCTTATTGATGAATCAGGAGTACTTTCAAAAGCTGAAATTTCAATAAATAGTGATGGTTCTTTTGATTTAAATTTAAATGGCACAGTAAGAATTGAAGCAAAAAACATAATAAGTCTAGGTAATGGCAAATATACTGCTTCACAGGGAACAAGCGGTTTTGACTTGCAGTTCAGCAGCACATCATTAGATGTAACAATAGTATATTATGATAATGGTAAGCAATTATCGGGCACGCTTACAAAACAGTAAGAAATAAACTATAAAAAATAAATGAAGCTTTTAATAAGCTCCTTTTTTTGTATATAAAATTAAAATTTTATTATCAATATTATTAATATAAATTTAATTTTTTATTCATTGAATAATTTATTAAAAAATATACAATATAAATATATTAAAAAAGGAGCAAAACTTATGATGAAAAAATTATTTTTGTTTACTTTATTAGTTGCAAGCTTTTTAGTAATAAGTTGTAGTAATGGCCCTACAAATCCTACAAATGGCAGCACTACAAAACCTACAACTGAAGAATACAAAGCTAATGGAATATCTTCTATTTATGCAAATAGCTCTTATAAGTTTTTTAGTATGGATGGTGAAACTTATGCAATAACTATTAAAGATGGAGCTATAACAGGTTTACAGCAGGGTACAGTAAAAGTTGATTTGACTAAAGCAGACATATATAGTAAAAATCTTGAAGGAGATGCTGTTGGTAATATTCCTAGAGTTTATTTGATATATAATAATGAATTAAAAGGATCTCTTATGATTAAGAATAATCGTATAGGTGTAAATATAATTAAAAATGATGGAACTCAAATAGAAGGAATAATTGCTGAAGATTTACCAGAAAGTTCAAAGATTCCCCAAACTCTTTATGGTCCTTGGGAAGGTACACAGACTGCAACAGGTGAAAAGATCACTTTAAATATTGATGCTAAACTTGTTTCAATGATTTATAAAGATCTTGATATTAAGATACCAAATTTATTTTTTGAGTCTACTCAACAAAATACCTATGAAGTAATTGGATATAGTTATACTGGAACTAGTATGGTTTTAGATGAGAATGGGGCTGGAACATTAACAATTCATTTTAAAAAGAATGAGATAACAAAAATTGATCCAGTTATACAAGATGGTAAAGTTACCGGAGCTCAAGATAATTCGCATTCAGGAGGAGTAATAACTTTACCTGTATTAAGTAAAAAATAATAGTATAACTGTTTATTTGAATCAGCTATATAGTATTAAAGAAACAGTAAAAAGTATTTTGATTTTAATAAAATAAATGGTTCTTAGAAAACTCATTTTTAATTATTAACTGTTTTTATATTTAATAATTAAACAAAGATACATATTATAATAAAAAATTAAAAAAAGGATAAAATATAATGAAAAAATTATTTTTATTTACTTTATTAGTTTCAACTTTTTTAGTGATAAGTTGTAATTATAAACTAATCACTCCTGAAGTTAAAGAATACAAAGCTAATGGTATATCTTCTATTTATGAAAATATAGGTTATAAGTTTTTCAGTATGGATGGCGAGACTTACACAATAACAATTAAAGATGGAGGAATAATAGGTCTACAGCAGAGCGGAGTAAAATCTGATTTGACTAAATCTGATATATATAGTGTAAATGCTGAAGGTGATATAATTGAATCATTAGGAAATGATGCCAGAGTTTATTTGATATATAATAATGAATTACAAGGATCTATTATATTTCCTACCGATGTAAATGGCCGTAAAGGAGGCGTTAATATTACTAAAAGTGATGGAAGTACAATAGAAGGTATAATTCGTACAGATTTACAGGAAAATCATAAAATACCTAAAGATTGGTATGCGGATTGGGAAAGTATGAATGTAAGCGGTTTATCATATTTTTTAACTATTAATTCAAAAACTATTACAAGTTATTCAGATGTATATTCTAAGCTGATTATACCAACTTCATTTTTCGAAGCTGATGGCAATACATATTATGTATTTGGAAATTATTATAATGGAACTTCAATAAGTATGGATACTGACGGAAAATTAAAATTGGTTAGGTATGATAAAGAAACAGCAATAAAATTTAATCCAAAAATAGAAGGCGGTAAAATCACAGGTTATACAGATGATTCAATAATACCTAAAGAAGAAGTTGTAACACCTTTACTTAGTAAAAAATAGGATTACAATATTATAGTATTAATATTGTAATAGAAAACGGGGCTTTTAATAGAGCCTCGTTTTTATTTGTATTGAAAAATATTTATATAAAAAAATTATAAAAATATTTCATATACTATTGACATTATTTATATTTGTATTATATTGAAACCCATTAAAAATAATTATGCAATAGCTCAAGTAATGGATATTCTTTGCAGGTGTATCTGTTGACTAAGAAAGGCTTATTATTAATTATAATTAGCTAGAACGAAAAAAACCCTATGCGGGTAAGCGACGAGTAAACTGCGTTTTATACGTTAAGATGTATATACGTAATTTTACGGAGGCTATTGCAAATATACGCATAGGGGGCTTCATTATGAGCGATAATATTATCGTGTCTTTAAAAAATATCAATGTTTCTTATGATGAAAATTCTATACTAGAAAATCTTAATCTTGACATCAAAGATAAAGAATTTTTAACTCTTTTAGGGCCATCAGGCTGCGGTAAAACAACCATACTTAGAACTATAGCAGGTTTCATAAAGCCTAATTCAGGGGAAGTGCTTTTTGACGGAAAAGTTATTAATGATACTCCGGCTTATAAAAGAGAAGTAAATACTGTATTTCAAAGATATGCTTTGTTTCCGCATTTAAATGTTTTTGAAAATATTGCATTCGGACTTAATCTTAAAAAAGTTCCTAAATCAGAGATTAAAGAAAGAGTTCATCAAATGCTAAAAATGGTGAACTTAGAAAATTACGGAAATAGAAATATTGCCAGACTTTCAGGCGGTCAGCAGCAGAGAGTAGCAATTGCAAGAGCACTTATTAATAAACCTAGAGTTTTGCTTCTTGATGAGCCTTTGGGAGCATTGGATTTGAAACTTAGAAAAGAAATGCAAATAGAGCTTAAGAAAATTCAGCAGTCATTGGAAATTACTTTTGTATATGTTACTCATGACCAAGAAGAGGCACTTACTATGAGCGATACTGTAGCAGTAATGAAAGATGGTGAAATACTTCAGATAGGCACTCCAGAAGATATATACAATGAACCTAAGAATGCATTTATAGCTGACTTTATAGGTGAGAGCAACATTATAGACGGCATTATGCATGATGATTACGTTGTAGAGTTTGCCGGTTATATATTCGATTGTGTGGATAAGGGATTTGAAAAGCTAGAGAAAGTCGATGTTGTTATACGTCCTGAAGATATAATAGTTGTACCTCCTGAAAATGCTAATATATCAGGATTGGTAGAATCTGCTATATTTAAAGGTGTGCATTTTGAGATGATACTTGATGCTCATGGTTATAAATGGATAATACATTCTACAGAAAAATGGGAAGCAGGCACTGAAATAGGAATAGATATTGCTAAAGAAAATATACATATTATGAAAAAAACTATAGAAGAGGTGATAATATGAAAACAAAAATACCAGCAATACCTTATTTAATTTGGACATTAGTTTTTGTATTAGTACCGCTTTTTTTAGTTATATATTTTGCTTTTACCAATCAAAGAGGAGATTTCACTCTAAACAACTTTGCAAATGTTACAGGATTTACTCCTGTTATAATTCGTTCTGTAATACTTGCTTTTATTGCTACATTGATATGTTTGATACTTGCTTATCCTTTGTCATATTATATATCAAGACAGGAAAAAACTGTTCAGAATGCTTTAATAATGCTTGTAATGCTTCCTATGTGGATGAACTTTCTTCTTAGAACTTATGCTTGGATGACAATATTAGAAAATAATGGTCTTATAAATAAAATGTTTATGTTTATGGGACTTTCTCCTGTAAAACTTATAAATACTCAGGCAGCTGTACTAATAGGAATGGTTTATAACTATTTGCCTTTTATGATACTTCCGCTTTATTCTGTTATGACTAAAATACATCAGAGTTTAATAGAAGCCTCTCAGGATTTGGGGGCCAATTCTTTCAATGTATTCAGCAAAGTAATATTTCCATTAAGTTTACCGGGAATGGCTGCTGGAGTTACAATGGTA
The DNA here is from genome assembly GCF_001049755.1 of Brachyspira suanatina. Lineage (NCBI taxonomy): Bacteria > Pseudomonadati > Spirochaetota > Spirochaetia > Brachyspirales > Brachyspiraceae > Brachyspira > Brachyspira suanatina. The sequence continues at coordinate 451,252 of NZ_CVLB01000001.1, forward strand.
TTCGTGGCTGCTGTAAGTACATTTGTGATTTCGCGTATGCTTGGTGGAGGATCCAATATACTTATAGGCGATTTAATAGAGATGCAATTTTTAGGCATGTCTTATAATCCTAATTTAGGTTCGGCTATAAGTTTGGTATTAATCGTAATATCTTTATGCGCTATCATGCTTATGCAGCAGATAGATGAAGAAGATGAAGATGTTAAGGGTATGTTTCTATAATTAAAAGAGTATTTTAAGGATATGCCGTTATGATAAAGAAAATACTATCAAGAACTTACATTGCTTTTATATTTCTATTTTTATATGCTCCTATAGCTATACTGATTTTTTTCTCTTTTAATAAAGCAAGAGGAAGAGGAGTATTTACCGGTTTTACTTTGCATTGGTATAAAGAATTATTTTCAAATGATTTGATACTTAATTCTTTTTTTAATACTATAATTGTTGCTGCTGTATCTTCAGTATTTGCTACTATACTTGGTACAATGGCTGCTATAGGAATAAACAGTTTCAATAAAAAGATGAAGAATGCTGTTATGGGTATTACTTATGTATCTATAATCAATCCTGAAATAGTAACAGGTATATCTTTAATGCTTTTATTTGTGATAATGAAACTTAAATTCGGATTTACTACTTTGATTTTAGCACATATAACTTTTAATGTACCTTATGTTATATTGAATGTGCTTCCTAAATTAAGACAGCAGGATAATAGTTTATATGAAGCTGCTTTAGATTTAGGATGTACTCCATCAATGGCTTTTTGGAAGGTTGTCATACCGGATATACTTCCTGGAATACTTGCAGGATTTTTAATGGCATTAACATATTCATTAGATGACTTTGTTGTAAGCTATTTTACTACAGGTATTACTTCTCAAACTTTACCTATTACAATATATTCTATGACTAGAAAGAGAGTAAGTCCAGAGATTAATGCTATATCTACTGTTATATTTATAGTTGTGCTTGTAAGTCTCGTTATTATGAATTTAAAAGAGATTAAAAAGGAAAAATATTTGATGCAGTTAAAAAGGAAAATAAATAAACATTAATTAAAAAAATTATTTATAAGGAGAAAATAAAAAATGAAAAAGAAAATTTTTACGATTTTCATATTAATTGCTATAGCAGCAAATGCACAAAAAACTGTTAGTCTTAGTGTATTTGATACTAATTATTATCATAAGTACAAAGGACAAAACTTATCTGTTAATGTTTATAACTGGGGAGAGTATATATCAGATGGTTCTGATGGATCATTAGATGTAAACAAATTATTTGAAGAACTTACTGGAGTAAAAGTTAATTATTCTACTTTTGCTTCTAATGAAGAGATGTATGTAAAGTTGAAAGTAGGTGGTATTCAGTATGATGTTATTATTCCTTCTGATTATATGATAGAAAGACTTATAAGGGAAAATTTAGTAAGAAAATTAAATTACAATAATATCCCTGCTCATACTAACATAGCTAATAGATTTAAGAATCTTCCATTCGATCCTACAGGAGAATATTCTTTAGCTTATACTTGGGGTGTAACTGGAATAATTTATAATAAAACTTTAGTAGAGGAAAGTCCTGAGAATATAGATTGGAAAATACTTTTTGATAAGAAATATAAAGGACAAATACTTATGTATTATAATCCTAGAGATGCTTTTGGAATAGCACAGGCATATTTAGGATATTCTCTTAATACTACTAATGAATCAGAGCTTAGAGAATGTGCAAAACTTTTAAAGAGTCAAAAACCTTTAGTTCAGTCTTATGTAATGGATGAGATGTATGACAAAATGGAAGCTGGAGAGGCTGCTATAGGTGTTTACTATGCTGGAGACTCATTAACTATGATCGATAATAACCCTGATTTAAATTTTGTTATTCCTAAAAAAGGTGCTAATTTATTTGTAGATTCTATATGTATACCTGCTTCTTCAGGATCTCCAGAATTAGGTGAAATGTATATAAACTTCTTATCAGAACCTGAAATAGCTTTAGCTAATATAGAGTTTATAAATTATGCTTCTCCAAATGACGGAGCTATTGCTATAATGAGCACTGAAACTAGAAACAATAAAATAATATATCCTGATAAGGAAACTTTGGATAATTGTGAAGTTTATATAACATTACCTGATGAAACTAATATATTAATGGAAGATTTATGGAATGAAATACTTTCTAATGACACTACATATAAAGGTTGGGTAATACCTGTTGCTTTGGGGGTTATAGTTCTTCTTTGTGTAGTTATTATAGTATTGAAAAAGATGAAAAGAAGAGAAAATTAATATAAAAAATTAATATTTTATTATATATATGAGCCTAGTATATTTTTTAGTATACTAGGCTTTAATATTTATTATTATTTTTTAAATTGTCTTGAAAAAGAGAATAATATATATATAATTTAAATATAATATTTTTAAGGAGCATTCAGATGTTTAAAAGATTGCATGTTATTTTGTTATTATATTTAATACTTTTGTTTTCATATTCCTGTTCTAATTCTGCTTCAAAAAAAACAGGAAATACAGGTAATTTAACTATAATACATATGAACGATACTCATGGAAAAGATGAGGAAGAGAGAGTTGTTAATAGCGATGTAAATCCTCCTGAAACAAATTATATGTACGGAGCTGCTAGAAGAGCTTCATATATAAAGCAAGTTAAAGGAGATAATAACAATGTATTAGTTCTTCATGCAGGTGATACTATTACAGGAAGTGTTTATTCTACAGTATTTCAGGGAAGAGATGAAGTTGATATTATGAATATGATAGGTGTTGATGCTGCTGCTGTTGGAAATCACTTTGTAGATTACGGACTTAGTAATTTTACAGAAATAATGAAAGAGAGAAAATTTCCTACACTTTCTCTAAACATCAAAAATAAGTCAGACAATAGTTATTATGCAACTCCATATATAGTTACAAATGTTAATGGTCTTAATGTGGCAATTATTGGTGTAACAACAACAGATTCTGTTTATAGTCCTAAAAATATAGAGGGTTTAATATTTGAAGAAGAAATTAAATCATTAAAAGATTTCATAAAACAAACTCCTCTTAATACTACTAATGATGTTACAATATTACTTAGTCATGTAGGATATGAAGGCGATAAAAAAATTGCTGAGGCTATACCTAATACTTTTGATATAATAATAGGAGGACATAGTCATACTGAATTAGAAAAAGCTGAAGTTGTTAATGGTACTCCTATAGTACAGGCTGGATCTTACGGACATTATTTAGGACATGTTAATTTAAATGTTAATAATGGAGTAGTGGATAAAAATAATTTAGATTATAAATTGGTAGCAATGGATCAGACTATAGAGCAGGATCAAGATATGCTTGCATTTATTGATGAGATGAAAGGTACAGTGGATAAAGAATTTAATGTAAGAATAGGAACTTTGCCTGTAGAATTAGCTCATGATGGAATAAGATCAAACTCCATGGCTATAGGAAATTTTGCTTGTGATTTAGTAAAAGATTCTTATGAAAATGTTGATATTGTAATGATTAATTCTGGAAATTTAAGATCTGTATTAAAAGCTGGTGATATTACTTTAGGAAATATACAGAATGAATTTGCTCCTTTTAACAATGAAGTTATTATAGTTTCATTGAATGGAAAAGATGTACTTGATATGATTAAACTTTCAGGTGAAAAGAGAGGAAAGGGCGGATTTTTACAATATTCAAAAGGTATGGAAGTAAAATATACTGCAAATGGTGAGTTAGTATCTGCTAAATTAAATGGAGAAGATATAAGCGAATCTAAAGATTATACTGTAATTTTATCAGATTTTGTATTTGACGGCGGAGATGGATATGTTGATGCAGAAAATAATCCTATAGGAAGAAAAGGAAAAAATGCTGTTTATACAGGAAATGATATAAGAGATGCTTTAATATCAAAGATTAAAGAACTTAATAATATATCGACTGATTATATTGACAACAATCCAAGAGTAATATTTGAATAATTATAGTTGATTATTTAAAAGATCAATAGGAGTCTGGCTTAATTAAGCTAGGCTCTTATTTTTTATATACAATAAAATTATTTACATGCGGTAATTAGATTTTAAAATATAAAAAAATGCTATCATTGATTTATATGCAAAATAATTTTCATTTTAAACGCGTGCTGAGATAGATAATAAATACTAAAAAATTAGAGTGGGGCATGCTATAGCTATAATAATAAAATTGAAATAAAAAGTAAAAATGACTAATTATAATGATAAGGAAATAGGGTGGGATTTATAATTAATTTTAAAATTATTCTATAATTTCCGCCCATTATTATTTTTAATTTTATTATGAATTATTGATTTTAAATTATGCTTTTTATATTTTTATAAATAAAAAATACCCGCCCAAGTTTTTATTATAATTTAAAATGTAACTTAACGTACGTTTAATTTTGTTTGCTATTTTTATATTAATTGTGATAAGAACTTTATTGATATTTTTAATTTTACTCTGCGTACGCAGTAATATATTTAATTTGTTTTTACAAAAATTAAGACTGACATTAAATTAATAATGCCAGCCTAAAAATTATTTATGAGTATTATTATTAAAAAATATCATTATTATCATATAGATAAATTTGTTTTTAAGTCATTTATAATATATAAATTTTATTATAAAAAACAACCTTCTAATTCAGTATTACCAATTAAATGCTTTTCTATTGATGCCGCTATAGAAACAAAAGATTCTTTTATTCCTATATTAACATTTTTTCTCAAATTTTTTCCATAAGCAAGTATAGGTATATATTCCCTTGTATGATCGCTTCCTTTGTATGTAGGATCGCATCCATGATCTGCAGTTATGATAAATAAATCATCATCATTTAAATTTTCTATCATTTCTGGTATATATTTATCAAATTCTTCCAAAGCATTTTTGTATCCTTTAGCATCTCTTCTATGCCCATAAAGCATGTCAAAATCAACTAAATTTGTAAATATTAATCCTTCATCAATTTCCTTAATAGCCTTAATAGTTTTTTCTATACCATCAAGATTGTTTTTATTAGTCTGTCTATTTTCTGTAATTCCAACTCCTGCAAATATATCGCTTGTTTTTCCTATGCCTACAACTGGAATATTATTATTTTTTAATCTGTCAAGCATAGTTTCACCGCTTGGAGGTACAGAATAATCATGTCTTCTTTCAGTTCTTTTATAATTACCTTTGCTTCCTATATAAGGACGTGCTATAACTCTTGCTACAGGCGAATATTCATTGCATATTTCAAGAGATTTTTTGCATATATTATAAAGTTCATCTATAGGTATTATTTCTTCATGTGCCGCTATTTGAAGTACAGAATCAGCAGAAGTATAAACTATCAAAGAACCATTTTTTAATTGTTCATCTGCATAATCATCTATAACTTCTGTGCCTGAGTAAGGTTTATTACATACAACTTTTCTTCCTGAAAATTCTTCTATTTTTTTTATAGTGATATCAGGAAATCCATTAGGATATGTATTAAATGGTTTTTTAGATACAAGTCCTGCTATTTCCCAATGTCCTGTAGATGTATCTTTTGCTTTTGAGGCTTCCATAGCTTTACCATAATATCCTATAGCATCATTATTTTTAGCAACCCCTTCTATATCTATTATATTTCCAAGTCCTATTTTTTCCATATTAGGAAGACTTATTCCACCATTAGCTTTAGCCAAATGAGCAAGAGTATTTACTCCTTCATCACCAAAGTCGGAAGCATCGGGTAAAGCACCTACACCGCAGCTATCCACTACTATTAAAACGGCTTTCTTTTTATTCATATTTTTATTATCCTATATTTTGTTTTTATATATAATATAAATATAACCATTTTTTGAGAATTATATAAAATAATATCTAATAAAAAAAATTATATTGATATTTTATTAGATAATAGAGCATTATAAAGTATTAAATGTAGTAAAATAAGTTAAAAAATACAAATATTTAGGCATAAAAAAGGATAGTATGAAACTATCCTTTTTTTATAATAAACTTAATAATTATTTATTATTTTTTGCATCCTTTTTTCTGCTTTAATTCAGGTATTGTATCAGCGATTTCTTGATCTATAACAACAACAACATCATTGTGAAGTTTAAGGAAAGTAACTGGACATTTAGTTGTGATTTTATCTCCTGTAAGAAGCTCTTTCATAGCAGCAGCTTTTGCTTTACCTATAGCAGCTATAACTATTTTTTTTGCTTTTAATATTCCGCCCATACCCATACTAAATGCTTCTTTTGGTACATCTTTTTCTGATGCAAAGTATCTTGAATTAGCTTTAATAGTTTTTTCATCAAGTTTTACACATAAAGCATCAGCATGTAGGAATTCGTCTGGTTCATTAAAAGCTATATGTCCATTAGGTCCAACTCCTAAAAGCTGTAAATCTCTGCTATATTTGTTTAATTTATCATTAAATTCTTTTAAGTTTTTTTCTTTATCGCCTATACCCTTTGGAACAAAAGTATTTTTTTTATCAATATTAACATGATTAAATAAATTATTATCCATGAAATATCTATAACTCTGTTCATTTTTTCCGTCTAAACCTTTATATTCATCTAGGTTTATAGTTCTTACATTTTTAAAATCTATTTCTTTTTTCTGATAAGATTTTATAACATGAGGATAAACAACTTCAGCTGTTCCTCCTGTTGCAAGTCCTAAAACAGCATCTTTCTTTTCTTTTAAAAGATTAATGATTTCTGATGCAACTTTTTTACCAACAGCATTAGCATCTTTAGCAATTACTAATTTTAATCCCATAATGATTGCTCCTTTTTATTAATTTTATAGATTTTTCATAAATTCCCTTACTTGGAAATTATAACATATCTACTATTTATTATCAAACATAATCATTATTTATTTTTTTAATACCTTACTTAATTCATTATATATTTCATCAAATAAAGCTTTTTCATTTTTCAAACCTGTTACTTTTAGAATTACATCTGATAAATTTTCACTATCAAGCATTTTTTTAAGTTCTTTACTTTCATTATCATCTTCACTATAGAATTGGAAAGCAGCTACAACACCTTTAACCAAATTATCATGTTTTAAATTATATTCTAAAGTACCTAATATAGGCTTTATTAGTCTATCATTATATGATAATTTACGCATAGGTTCTCTTCCAACTCTTAAAACAGAATCTTCTAAATAAGGATTAAAAAATCTGCTTAATATTTTTTGTATATAAGCTTCATGTTCATCTTCTTTAAATCCATGTCTTTTTATTAAAACAGCACCGCTTTCTCTCATAGCACCTAATACTGTATTCTTAATGCTTTCATCATTTATAGCATCATATACAGTCTTTTTATTGTTTTTGAATCCTAAATATGCAGTTATTGCATGTCCTGTATTTAAAGTAAATAATTTTCTTTCAACATAGGCATTTAAATTTTCTTTTAAAGATAATCCCTCAACTTGAGGCAAATCTCCTATGAAAACTGCTCTGTCTATTATAAGATCAGCAAAATTTTCACAAGTAACAGTAAGCGGATCAGAATTTTTTATAGTAGGAACTATACAGTCAACAGCAACATTAGGGAAAACTATTTTATTTTCCATCCATTTTTTTATACCATCATCTATAAGTTCATAAACACTATCTCTTAATTTAGAAGAAGCTCCAGTAGTATTTTCACAAGCAATAACATTCAATGCTTTTTCATTTTTTGTTTCATATCTTCTTTTTATAGCCTTAGCTACAAATGGAGCTATTTTAGGAAGTATATTAACTCCCACAGCAGTTGTTATAATTTCTATGTCATCAAATAATTTTAATAAATTCTCTTCATCTTCGGGTACTTTATCAACTTTATCTATTTTTATTGTTTTATCAACATCTTTTCCAACCATTCTTATATTATAAGACTTGCTATTTGATATTAAAGATAGTAATTCAGTATTTACATCAGAAAAATATACATCATATCCAGCTTCATGGAATAATCTTCCAACACAAGCTCTTCCGATATTTCCTGCGCCTATTTGAATCATTTTTTTCATGATATTATATCCTCTTATTATTTTTTATTTTCTTTAATTTTATCTACTATTTCATTGTAGAAATTTTTATCCATAAAATTATTAATACTTAAATGTATTTTGTTAGGCATCTTTTCTTTAGCTAAATTAGTCAATGATTTTTGTGTTATTATTATATCAGCACTATCATCTAAATTAGAAATAGCTGAGTTTACTATAGTGATAGTTTCTAAACCTTTTTCTTTAGCAATTTTTTTAAGTACTGTAGCTCCCATAGCACTTGAACCCATTCCTGCATCACATGCTACTACTATCTTTTTGATTTCTAATTTTTTTATTGCATCTTCAAAACTGATTTCTGTTATTTCTACGGCATTGTTATTTTCATTTTTATCTGAAGTATTATCAGAAGTTTTATTTGTAATTTTGTTAGACTTACTTTTTTCTATTGCTTCTTCCAAATCTTCTTCAGGTGCTCTTTTTACAAATATTGAAGCAATTAAGAATGTTACAACAGTTGCAACTACTACACTTGATATTGTAGCTAAAAATCCGCCTTTAGGTGTTACTGCTAACATTGCTATTATAGAACCAGGAGCAGGAACAGCTATCAATCCGCCTTTAAGTATCAAAGTAGTTAAAACTCCACTCATACCTCCAACTATTAATGCTAAAATTAATATAGGATTTATTAATATGTAAGGGAAATATATTTCATGTATTCCGCCGAAGAAGTGTATTATAGCAGCTCCAGGTGCAGTTGCTTTAGAACGGCCTTTACCAAATATAGTATATGCTAATAATACGCCTAAACCAGGTCCAGGATTTGTTTCTATTGTGAAAAATATTGATTTACCAGCTTCTGTAACTTGTTGTATTCCTATAGGTGAGAAAACTCCATGGTTTATAGCATTATTCAAGAAAAATACTTTAGCAGGCTCTACTAATATTGAAACTAGAGGTAATAATTTTAAATCAACTAATACTTGTACTCCAGATGATAATGCACTGCTTATAGCTTCTACTACAGGACCTATTATAAATAGAGATATAATTGCTAAAATCATACCTAATATTCCGGCAGAAAAATTATTAACAAGCATTTCAAAACCTGTAGGTATTTTAGGTGTAATTAATTCATCTAATTTTTTTATTAGGAATGCTCCTAGAGGACCTGTAATCATAGCTCCTAAAAACATAGGTATATTTGAACCTACAATTACACCAGCTGCCATTATACTTCCAACAACGCCTCCTCTATGTCCATATACCATATTTCCTCCTGAATATGCTATCAATATAGGAAGCAGATATGTAAGAATTGGGGAAACTAAACCGTTTAATGTTTCATTAGGAAACCATCCGGTAGGAATAAAAAATGCGGTTATTAATCCCCATGCGATAAAAGCTGCTATATTTGGCTGTACCATATTACTTAGGTATCTTCCAAATTTTTGTACTTTATCTAATTTCATAATAAAAACTCCTTGAAATTTAAGTACTATTATTATATCATACTTTTATATATTGTAAATTAATTAATACTTTAAATAATTTTTTTATATTTTAAAGGATCTTATATGGATATTATAAAACCTAAAGCTATAATATTTGATTTTGATGGAACATTAGTTAATAGTGAAAGTATATATACAAAATCATTAATAGCTATTGCTAATAAAATGGATACACTTAAAGATGTTGATTTTGAAGCTATGACAGGTATGCATACAGAAGATATATACAATAACTTGAAAGATAGAGGTTATAATGTTCCTGATAATTTTTTTAGCGAGACAGAAAAATATTTTCATAAATTACTCGAAACTGATTTGAATGTATTTGATGGTGTTATGGAAACATTTGAAAGATTTAAAAATTTGAATATGGTTATAGCTTCCAATAGTAATATTGATTATGTTAAAAAATATTCTGATATAAAAGGAATATCTAAATATATTAAAGGATATTCTTGTTTTAATGAAAAATTAAGAGCTAAACCTGAACCTGATTTATTTTTGTATGCATTTGAAATTCTTAAAGGATATAATAATGATTTGAAAAAAGATGACGTCATAATATTTGAAGATAGTTTAGCTGGTATTGAAGCTGCTAAAAGATCAGGTATTAAATCTGTAGGAATTACTAATAGTTACAGCAAAGAAGAGCTTATTGAAAAAGGCGCTTATATAGTTGTAGATAAAATAAATGAAGTATTTAATTATATAGAATTATAGTTTTATAAGATTAGTTATATATGTTTTTTTATTTATTAATAATTATTTGAAATTTATATAATATTATATAAAAATAATGATTTAAAAAGGATTTAATATGTTAAAAGAAATGCTAAATGGTAAAGTACAAATTGTAGAAAGCATAAAAGATTGGCAGGAAGCTTTAAGAATAGCTGCAAAGCCTCTTTTAGATGCTAAGAATATAGAACCTAGATATGTAGATTCTATTATAGAAAATGTAAAAAAGAATGGGCCTTATATAGTTTTAACTGACGGTGTTGCTATGCCTCATTCAAGACCTGAAGAGGGTGTTATAAAAAAAGGAATGAGTTTATTAAAAGTAAAAAATGGTGTGGATTTTTATCAGACAGAAAAAAAAGTATATTTATTCTTTACATTAGCAGCTGAGGATGCTGATAGCCATCAGGATGCAATAGCTGATTTAGCAGATGTTCTTGGAGATGATGATTTATTGAAAAAAATAATAGAAGAAGATTTAAAAGCAGAAGAGATTTTGAATTTATTTAATTAATATTAATATTTAAATTAATAAAGGGAGCCTCAAATAAATGAAGCTCCCTATTATTTTATAAAAAATATTACATATCAGCTATGAATTTATACATAGGGAATTTTTTACATAGAGTAGCTACTTTTTTAGCAACAGCATTAATAACTTTTTCATCATTACTATTACTTAAAACTTCATCTATATATTGAGTTAATTCCATAACATCTTTTTCTTTTAATCCTCTTGTAGTTATAGCAGGAGTACCTAATCTTATTCCGCTTGTAACCATTGGGGATTCAGTATCATAAGGTATACCGTTTTTGTTTATAGTTATATGTGCTTTATCTAAAATAGTTTCAGCAAGCTGACCTGTTATGCCTTTAGATTTTTTAACATCAACCAATATTAAATGTGTATCAGTACCGCCTGAAATTAATTCGTATCCTTTAGCTAAGAACATATTAGCCATAGCTTCAGCATTTTTTACAACTTGCTCCTGATATTTAACGAATTTAGGATCCAAAGCCTCTTTAAAACATACGGCTTTAGCAGCTATAACATGCATTAAAGGACCGCCTTGTATGCCAGGGAAAATAGTTTTATCTATTTTTTTAGCTAAATCTTCCTCAGTAGAAATGATATATCCGCCTCTAGGACCTCTCAAAGTTTTATGAGTAGTACCTGTAACGAAATGAGCATGAGGAACAGGGCTAGGGTGAACACCAGCAGCAACAAGTCCTGCAATATGAGCCATATCTACCATTAATAAAGCACCAACTTCATCAGCTATTTCTCTGAATTTTTTGAAGTCAATGAATCTAGGATAAGCACTTCCGCCTGCAACAATCAATTTAGGATTAAGTTTTTTTGCAGTATCTCTAAGCTCATCATAGTCGATTTGCATAGTTTCTCTGCTAACATTATAGTGTTGGAAATTATAAATTTTTCCTGAGAAATTTACATTTTTACCATGAGTTAAATGTCCGCCTGAATCAAGTGATAATCCTAAGCAAGTATCTCCTGGCTGAAGAACTGCCATATAAACACCCATATTAGCTTGAGAACCGGAATGCGGCTGTACATTTATAAAAGGAGCTTTGAATAATTTTTTAGCTCTTTCTCTTGCTAAATCTTCTACAACATCAACCTCACTGCATCCGCCGTAATATCTTTTTGATGGATAGCCTTCAGCATATTTGTTTGTAAATATAGAGCCTTGTGCTTCCATAACAGCACGTGAAACTATATTTTCGCTAGCTATAAGTTCAAAGCCATTAACTTCTCTCTTATACTCATTTTTCATTGCAGCAAATATTTCTTTATCAGCACTTTTTAATGGAGTTTCTGATACATAATATTTAGGAGCAACTACTTTTTTCTCTGCAGGTTTTGAAGCTTTTTTTACATTAACAGCTTTCTTAGATGCAGCTTTTTTGTCAACAACTGTTTTCTTAGCAGCTTTAGAAACCTTTTTTGATGAAGATTTTACTGCTGCTTTTTTCTTAGATACAGCCATATTTCCTCCAATGAAATTTATTTAATCAAATTTTTATTTGAAGTAATGATATATCAATATAGTTTTTTTTTCAATTATTAAAATACTATTTAATGTCTTTTTTTGTATTTCTAAATTATGAATATTTTATTTATTTCAGCTATTGATTTTTTTATTTTAAATGTTAGAATATACTAACAAATTAAAGATATATACTAACTTTATGTGGATGCATAAATGAAATACATACTTATTTTATTTATAATAACAAATATAATATACTCTTATGAATCTAAAGAGATAAATAATTTTTATAATGAATATTATTCTTCTTCATATAATATAAAGTCAATAGAAAACAATGATTCTAAAACTTATAAAAATATATATGCTCTTGTTACATCAAAAATCATCACTAATGAAAAAGAAAAATATAATTATTTGAAAGAAGCCATAAATGAGAATACGAATTATATGAAATCAGAAGATATTGATTATTTAATAAGCGTATCTGAACTTATGAGTTATATAGTTTATTACAGCGGACTTTCAGAAAAAATTTCTTTCGGATCAAAAAGCAAAGAAATATATAAAAAGATTTTGCATAAAGATAAATCTAATTTTTTCGCTCTTTTAGGTACAGCTATTGGATATATGCATGCGCCGGCTATAGCAGGCGGAAGTAATGAAAAGGCTTTTGAGTATTTTAATAAAGCATTAAATAATAGTAAAGAAAAATATCAGAAATATTTATCTTATGTTTGGTTATCACAATATTATTTCAAGATTAAAGATAATCAAAATTATCAATATTTAATTGAAATGAGCAAAAAAATATATCCTAATGGAAAATTATTAGAGGAGGCTATAGAGAGAAATAATACTAAAAATAAGCCGTTATAAAACAGTTTAATAATAGTGATAGGATAAAAAATATATTTGAATTAATAAAAGTACAAAGTTGTTAAAAAAATTATAAACAAAATAAAGGATTATATATGAAACGTTTATATTTTATTTTAGCAGCTTTATTAATAACTGCTTATAGTGCATTTAGTTATACTGTTGTGGAAGATTTCAATGACTTTTTAGTTGATGAAAATCAATTAACGATAAGACTTGATAGATTAGGTGTATTGGCAGGAACTGAAAATTTAAGATTTATGGTTGGAGTATCAGGCGAAACAGCAGGAGTATTGCTTGATAATTTAGACAGCGGTAGTAAAGGAGGAGTAAATACATTCAGACCGGCAGCAATAGCAGGATTTGGATATAAAACAGAAAGTTTCGGTATAGGTTTAGGTTATCAGTTTAAATATGTATCAGGAAGCTGGCAGGCGCATACTCCTATAATAACAGCAACAGCTTTGAATGATAATTTAAGAATCAATGTACCTGTTACAATAGGAGTAGGAAGCGGAAATGTTAATGACGGAGATATAGCAGTTTCTACAGATACTAGAATAGAATATTATACAGGAAATAATATATTCAGCAGAATAAGAGTTAATCTTAAATATGGTATGTATAGATTAAAAGCTAATGATAGCAGAAGAGGAGATTTAACAGGAGGCGGAAATATAAATATTGGTACTGTGAATGGAACTGTAGGCGAGAATGGAAAATACGGATTTATTAAAGATACTACAGCTCATTCTATAGGTATAGATGTAAGGGGTTATTTTATAGCGGCAACAGATCCTGTATTAGTAGAGCCTCAGATAAGAGTATTATATCAAGGTTCTATAGCTGACTTTACTGGCACTTCATATAAAGTAACAACACCTGCTGGAACTAAAGAAGGAGGGGCAGGATTCGGACTCTACAATATAGATGCTTCAAATCCTATAGGTGCTTTTTCAATAGGTGATACAGGTTTTACTATGGCTCCATATTATGATTTTACAGCTCATAATATAGCATTTACCGGTGAAGGCGCTTCAATAGAAATAGGAGGTGCAGAGTATTATCTTACAAAACCGCAGTTTTTAGGAATATCTGTACCTGTGGGTTTTACTGCTGAAAGCGAGTTTATTACATTGTATTTAGAGCCTGCTTTATCATTCTCTATGATTACAGGAGGAATTAATTCTTATGCAAGCAGTGCTAAGCCTGTAAGAGTACCGCCTTTATTTTATTCGGTTGGATATTTGGTATATGGAGAATTATATATAACTCCTAAACCTAATTTAGAATGGTATTTTGAGGCTCAAATAGGAAGTGCTACTACTATTGATAGTATAGGAGACAGCAAGCAGGGAGGTTTGGCTTTCAATGGAAGTACTGGTATCACTTGGAAATTTTAATTTGCTAAATTATTGATTTATTGATCTTTGGGAAAATATATTTATTGGGTGTCTTAGAATATAAGATGCCCAATATGAAAACTACTAATATGAAAGTTATTTTAAAAAATAAAGAAAATAATATTAAAAAAATAAAAAGAAAAATAGATTATGAAAAAAATATGCTGCTCTATATGATTAAATTGTATTGTAAACATAATCATAAAGAGTATCATAAAAATTATAATAAAACATTTGGAAGTAAAAATATTTGCAAAGAATGTGAAGAAGTTTATAATTATGCTTGCGAAAGAACTTCAAAATGCAGATTCATTTCTACAAAAACATTTTGCAGTGCATGCTCTTCTCATTGCTATAAAAAAGATATGAGAGAGAAAATAAAAAATATAATGATTTTTTCTGGAAAGAGAATGATTTTTTATAGTCCTGTAATTGCTTTGAAACATGTTTTTGTTATGTTTGTATGCAATATGAAGAAAAATATTTAAAGTTATTGAAGGTGTTATATGAGAATATTATTTATATGTTTAGGTTTTATTTTTATAGGTATAGGTGCTGTGGGAATAGTTGTGCCTATACTTCCTACAACACCTTTTCTTTTACTTGCATCTTTCTTTTTTGCTAAGGGCTCTAAAAAATTTCATGATTGGTTTATGTCTACAAAACTATATAAAAAATATTTAGAAAGTTTTGTGAAATCAAGGGCTATGACTTTAAAAGCTAAACTCACTATACTTTTGCCTGTAAGTGCTATGCTTATAGTTACATTTATTTTTGTAAATAATCTACATGCTAGAATTGCTCTTCTAATACTTTTTATTGCTAAGTATGTCTATTTCTTTACTCAAATAAGAACTATAAAAGAAGGCGAAGAAATAACAGAATTAGAAGAAAGCAATAAATAATAACATTTTTTGAATTATTGATATTTCCCTTTGTTTTGATTTGGAGATATGATGAAAATACTAAGATATATTTTTATGGTGAATATTTTATTTTTTAATTTATTTACTATAGTACATACAGAGGAAAATAAAGAAGATAATGAAAAAAAAGGTTTTCAGTCTGTATTGGATAATAGATTTTTTTCTATAGGATTATTCAGCAGTGCGGATTCTATCAAGACAACTGTTAATATAGAATTTGGTTTCAAGATAATGAAATATAATAATTTTCAAATAAAAAGCTATACTGCCGTAACAGGTTCAAAAATATATGATGATAATCCACAAATGTATCAGCTAGGACTTATGCAAAAATTTACTTTTGGCAATAATGATGAATATACTGGCGAGATAGGTATATCAAGATATGGATTTGCTTTTTTTAGTTTTGGATTTTTATCTTTTGATCCTGATAAAAGTGGGAAATTTTTATTTGCTTCTCCATACTATTGGGAGGTTGGGGGAGGAGCCGGTTTTAATATTAATGTGAGTAAACATGTTGGTATAGTATTAGAGTTTGGCGGTGGACTTCATCTTGTTCCTGACGGTAAAGAACTTGGATATCCTGCAAAAATTAATAAAGCCGGATTTGGCAGAATGAGTATCGGAGGAAGGTATTATTTTTAAACTGCTTCTCCTAATTATTATAATTGCCTAGTATTAATTACAAAATTAATACTAGGCAATATTTGTTATGTGCGGTAAAATTATTACCAAGTTTTTTTGATTTCTTTTAAAATGGATTCAGTTAATTTTATTGTGTTAACATCATCTTCAATAGATACGAATCTTTTATCTTTTCCTAATATACAATTAGCAAAATGTTCATCTTCTAATTTTAAAGGGTTATCTCTATGTATAAATACTCTTTCTATTATAGATTCCTGCTTATAATTAATACCAACTGAAGTTTTTATATTACTTTGACTTGCAGCCTGTCTATGTATAGTTATATCTTGAGTAGCATAGTCTAATATGAAATATGCTTCCTCTGTACTGATAGCTAAAGTTCTTATTTTTTCCTGAGTTACTCTGCTTGCACTTATAGTTGCTATAGTTGAATCTTCAAATTCTAATAATGCACTTGCAATATCTTCATTATTTGTTCTTATTCTTTTTCCGCTTGCTGAAAATCTTACTATTGGTTTTTTCACTAAAGAAGTAACTATATCTAAATCATGAATCATTATATCAAATACAACACCCACATCAGTAATACGAGGAGTAAAAGGAGCTAATCTTCTAGCTTCTATTAAATAAGGTTTTTCTATTATATGATGAAGTTCCTGTACAGCACCGTTAAATCTTTCAACGTGACCAACCTGAAGTATAACATTTTTTTGTTTAACGATTTCTTCTAATTCTAATGCTTGAGCATAAGTTTCAGTCATTGGTTTTTCTACTAATACATGCTTTCCTTTTTCTACAGCTTTTTTAGCTATTTCAAAATGATACATTGTAGGGCTTGCTATTATAACAGCATCAGAATTATCTATTGCTTCATCTAAACTATTAAATTTTCTTATATTATGTTTTTGTGATATTTCGTTTAAATGATTTTCATCAGCATCATATATGCCTGATAAATTTATTTGATTTATTTGGCTTACAACATTTAAATGGAATTGACCCATTCTTCCTACACCTATAATACTTATATTTACTTTATCCATTGACTATCCTTTTTATAAATTAATAATTAAATGCTTAAATAAATTTTATTTGTAATAAATATTTTAAACGTTTAAAGATTATAATAATAATTCTACAAAATTCAATAATATTTTTTTATTTTATAAAATTTTATATACTATCAAATATTTTAAAAGTATAGTATATTTTAAACGTATATAAAAATTATTTGATTGGAGTATGTATGAAAACAGATATAGAAATAGCTCAAGAATGCAAATTGGAAAGAATAGAAAAAATAGCAGCGAAATTGAATCTGACTGATGATGATTATGAGGTATACGGAAAATATAAGGCAAAGATAGAATTATCATTATTAAATAAATTAAAAGATAAAAAAGATGGAAAATTAGTTTTGGTAACTGCCATAACTCCTACACCAGCTGGAGAAGGAAAATCCACTGTTACAATAGGGCTTACTCAGGGATTAAATAAAATAGGAGTGAATGCTGTTGCTGCTTTAAGGGAACCATCTCTTGGACCTGTATTCGGTATAAAAGGAGGGGCATGCGGAGGAGGCTATTCTCAAATTGTACCTATGGAAGATATTAATCTTCATTTTAATGGAGATTTTCATGCTATAAGCAGTGCCCATAATTTAATATCCGCTTGTATAGATAATCATATTAAACAAGGAAATGAATTAAAAATAGATGTTAATAAAATAGTATTCAAAAGAGTTTTGGATATGAATGACAGAGCTTTGAGAGATATAGTTATAGGACTTGGCGGAAGTGAGAATGGTGTTGTAAGGCAGTCATCATTTCAAATAACTGTATCATCTGAAATTATGGCTATACTCTGCTTATCAAATTCATTAATGGATTTAAAAGAGAAAATAGGAAATGTTATATTTGCTTATGATATTAATGATAATCCTTTGAGAGTGAGAGATTTAAAAATAGAAGGTGCAGCATGTACATTGCTTAAAGATGCTATAAAACCTAATTTAGTACAGACACTTGAGAATACTCCTGTTATAGTTCATGGAGGTCCTTTCGCTAATATTGCTCATGGATGTAATTCTATACTTGCTACAAAAATGGCTTTGAAATTATCCGACTATACTATTACAGAGGCAGGTTTCGCTGCTGATTTAGGAGCTGAAAAGTTTCTTGATATTAAATGTCGTCTTGCCGGTTTAAAGCCTAATTGTATTGTATTGGTTGCTACTATAAGAGCATTGAAACATCATGGAGGAGCTTCTGATATTAATAAAGAAGATTTAGAAGCTTTAACTAAAGGTTTTGAAAATTTGGATAAACATATTGAGAATATGCAGAAATATAATGTACCTGTGGTAGTGGCAATTAATAAATTCGTTTCTGATACTGATAAAGAAGTGGAATGCATAACAAAACATTGCGAGAGTAAAGGGGTAGATATTTCATTATGCGAAGTTTGGGCTAAAGGCGGAGAAGGGGCAATAGAATTATCTCATAAAGTTTTAAAAGCAGCTTCTGAAGAATCAAATTATAAGCCTTTATATGAATTAGAAAAAAGTATAAAAGAAAAAATAGAAACTATATGCAAAGAAATATATTCGGCAGGGGAAATTAAATTTTCTAATAAAGCATTAAAAATGATGAAGAAAATAGAAAATATGGGATTCGGCAATCTTCCTATATGTATATCAAAAACTCAAAAATCAATATCAGATAATCCTGCTTTACTAAATGCCCCTAAAGGCTATACATTAAATATTGATGAAATAAAACTTGCATCAGGAGCAGGATTCATTATTGCTATGGCTGGCGGTATTATAGATATGCCGGGACTTCCTAAAATTCCTGTTGCCTGCAATATTGATATAGATGAAAATGGCAAGATAAAAGGTTTATTTTAAAATAAAATAATTAGAGTATAAAAAAGAGCCATGATTTTCATGGCTCTTTTATTTTTATATTAATTTAATTGTTATTCTGTTGTTGCATCTGGTAATGCTGTATTATCAGCAGTATCATTTGCAGTTGTATCAGTACCTGTATTATCTGTAGCAGTATCCCCTGTTGTATCGGCAGCTGTATCATCTGTAACAGTATCACCTGCAGTTGTGTCATCTGTTACTGTAGTATCATCAGTGGCAGTAGTATCTTCTGTAACTGTAGTATCCTCTGTAGTAGTGTCATCAGTGATAGTAGTATCTTCTACAGGTTCTGGTTCTGGAGGAGGCGGAGGTAATTTAAGATTATCAATATCCTCAACTCTTATATTTAAATCCATTCTTCTAATAACTGTTTTGGCAATCTCTGCTTCAACAGGCTCTCCTAAAGAATCAACTAAAGTTATTTCAGGATCTTCATTCCTGTACTGCTTCATTTCAAGTACATATCCTTCAGCATCTCTTGCCACAGTAGTTTTATTTCTTCCGTCATTTTCTATATCTATAGAAACTCCATCAGCTCTCACTTCATTAACAGTTGATCTTCCATCAATATAAGTTTTTGTAGTGGAAGTGCTTCCGTCTGCCTCTGTTGTTGTAGTTTCTGTGTTTCCTTGTATGTCTTTCACTACTACTATACTTGATCCGTTAGGTTTTATAGTTGTTGTTATACTGCTTGAATCTGCAGCTACTACTTCTGTTACTGTACTTGAATCTTTGTTAAGGGTAGTAGTTTCTCTTGATCCATCCTGTCTTATTACTCTTTTTATAGTAGTACCGTCAGGCATCTTTATTTCGCTTATAGTATCTTCAGCAACTGTATCAGTTATTACTGTACCGTCTACTTTTTTAGTTACTACTGTAAATGATCCGTCTTCATTATAAGTTTTTGTTATAATACTTCCATCATCGGATTTAACATTGTATGAGAATGTACCTGCACCTGCTCCTGTTGAATTTCTTTCCTCAACTCTTCCGTCAGGATAAACTATTTTTAAATTGCTTATTCCATTTGTATCTACTGTTGTAGTTCCTATACTTCCGTCTATGTAATTTGCTACTACTACATAACTTCCGTCAGGGTTCTCTGTTTTTACTATAACAGCTCCATCAACTCTTCTTGTCTCAGTTGTAATATTTCCGGAATTATCCTCAGTTCTTTTTACTTCTGTACCGTCTAAGCTTCTTGTATAGAAGAATGCTCCGTTATCATCTTTATAGTTTGTTGTAATAGATCCGTCAGATCTTTCTACTACAAATGCTTTATTGCTGTCTAAAGTTTTTCTATTTATGAATGAACCGTCAGGATATAAAGTGTATTCAAATGTATCTCCGGCAGAATTTTTTGTATTTATAGATTTTGAATTATCCGCCATATATGTTTCTAATCTTTTATCTCCATTTTCAAATACTGTTTCTATTTCTCTTTTTCCATAAGGATATATAGTATCTGAAACTTCATAATTGTTTGAATACATCTTTGTTTTTTCTATTTTTCCATTTTCATAAACTATTCTTACACCATTAGGATATATAGTTTCTCTTTCATAATCAAAATTAGGGAATATATTTTCTGTTGTTATGCTTCCGTCATTATTTGTATTTACCCTATGATTATTGGTGAAAGGCATAAATTTTATTGATGTATCATTACTTCTTATAAGAGATATAACTCTTTCCAAAGATTCTTTCTGATAATAGTCTCCGCCTACATTAGTTAAAAATATTTCATAAGATATAGCAGCATTAGTTATTTCACCAAGCGCCAAGAAAGTATGCCCCATATTAAGATAAGCACTATAATATAAAGCCCAAGTATTATATGCATCTACTGAAGCTATATTTGTTTTTATCTCTACCATATTTCCGTTAGTATCCATAACATTAGTCATTATAACTATATTTGTTACAATGAATGGATTTTCTTCTGTTATTACATAAGTAGAGCCAGTAACTGTAGAATTTGTATTCATAGTTACAGTATTTGAGTCTCCTACAGCTGCTTCATTAGTTACATTGTCTGGAGGAAGTGAAGTTTCTGAAACAGAAGGATCTACTACTTCTAAATTAAAATTAGCATTTGCTTCAAATATTACTGTTGTATTTGTAAATTCATAATTATTTGTATATGTATTTGTTATAACTACATTTGTAAATAATGGAAGTTTTGTAAATGTATTATCCAATGTATTTTTTATATTTTCATTTGCAATATTTTGATTATTTATGGCATCGGATATTGCATTAGTATCAGATGATAAATTTGTTGATACTGTATTTGTAGTTATAGTCGGATTAGATATATTTGTTGATATAAATGTATTTGTTAATGAATCATTTGATCCTATAGATATATTAGTCATAGATTCATTAGAAGAAGTATCATTAACATCAAAAATAAATATTGTATTTGTTACTACATTTTGTGAAACTGTATAATTAGTCAATACTTCATGATTTAATTTAGTTGTGTATGGTGAATGAAGACGTTCTATTGATCTGTTATACCAAAGCAAAGCATCTTCATAATTTTTTAATTGATAGTATGAGTTTGCTATATTATTACAATATGAATATGAATCATTGATATCGAATGCTAATTTATAATAATTTATGGCATTTTCATATTGTTTATCTTGGAAATAACATGCTCCTATATAATAATAAAGCATATCATTTGTAGATAATGGTCTTCTTTTTAAATATAAAAGAAATGCTTCTCTCGCAAAATTATATTTTTTTTGGAAGAAAAGTTTTTCTGCATTATAAAATTCTCTGTCAATATTTCTTTCATCATTTGGTGCTGCATTTTGCGCTAATAATATTGATGATAATGATATAAAAATATATATTATAATTATTGAAAGAATTTTTTTCATAATAATATGATCCTCTTTATATTGTAAGGATAATATTTAAAACTATCAATTTTTTATATAGTCAAAATAATGATTAAATAGCGAATATAGTATATATTCACTGTATCCTCTTACCTTTTTATCTTTATCTAAAACATCATTTAAAAATTCAAAAGTTTGCTCATTAGGATTTTCTACATAGTAAATCCTTTCTTTAGATATGGAATTACTTTCATTTTTTATCATTTTTATAATTGAAAGTTCTTTTAATCTATCCTTTTTATCTTCTCTGCTTGCTTGATATGAGAACAGACGCTTTACTAAGTTTTCAAATACTATTTTATTATACATAACAGCTCTTCTTACATCTGTATCAACACTGCCGTCATAATTATTAATTTCACTGTCAAATATTGCTATAGATATTGCAGATCTAATATCAGCAAACACTGCTTTTTCTTCTTTTAATTTAAATTTTTTACTAGACATAATATTAGAAAATATTCACCTTTGTTTAAAATATGAGTCATATAGAATATCGACAAAGTTAAAAATTTAATTAGATTAAAAATTTGATTTAAATAATACTTATGGTACTAAAATATAGTAAAATAAAAAACCCCTTCCATAAAATAATTATGAAAGGGGAAATTCTATATTAAATAAAATTATTTGTTTTTGATAGGATCATTAGGGTTAGAAGCAGTTTCTTTAGATAATCCACGAGCCCATTGACCAGTGATGAATAATTCAACAACAGCCAATATGATCATAACAGCAGCAATAGCAGCTAATACATAACCGTCGAAAGTAGCTTTCATAATGTTAGTGTAAACAACTAAAGCTAAAGCTGAAAGAGTAACTGCGAACATAAAAGTCAAAGGAATAATATTTTCCCAAGAAGTTCTTTTCTGACGATTTTTTATCCAAGCAGCAACTGCTAATAATGATAAACCAGCTAATAATTGGTTAGCACTTCCGAATATAGGCCAAATTCTAGCATAACCGTAAAGAGTAAATCCTAAAGAGAATAGAACTGTAATACCAGTAGCTATATAAGGATTAGTTAAGAAAGTTTTATGTACTCTTCCGTCAGCACCAGTATATTCACCTAATTCCTGTATTAAGTATCTTCCTATACGAGTAGCACTGTCTAATGAAGTTAAAGCAAAAGAAGCAAATGCTAAAGTAACGAAAGTTTTACCCATACTTAGAGGAACTCCGAAAGAAGTCATGAAAGTAGCAACACCAGTAGCAAATCTAGCAGCAGGAGTACCTTCACCGTTACCAGCGACAGCAGAAACACTCATTAAGGCTACTATAGCAACTATACCTTCAATAAGCATAGCACCGTATCCTACTAATTTTGCATCTTTTTCACTGTT
This sequence comes from Brachyspira suanatina, assembly GCF_001049755.1. Classification (NCBI taxonomy): domain Bacteria; kingdom Pseudomonadati; phylum Spirochaetota; class Spirochaetia; order Brachyspirales; family Brachyspiraceae; genus Brachyspira; species Brachyspira suanatina. The sequence continues at coordinate 474,622 of NZ_CVLB01000001.1, forward strand.
AAGCTGTTTAGCACTAGTACCAGAGCTAACAAGAGCATGGAAACCAGATATAGCACCACAAGCAACAGTAATGAAAAGTATTGGGAATAAATAATTACCTTCACTAGGCATAAAGCTAGTAAATGCAGGAGTTTGTACGGCAGGTCTCATTATAACTAAACCTACAACGCCGCCTACAACCATAGCATAAAGCAAGAATGAAGACAAATAGTCTCTAGGCTGTAACAATATCCAAACAGGCATTAAAGAAGCTAATATTATATAAATAACTAATATTATTTGCCAATGTACTTTTTCTAAAGTTAAGAATGGGAATTTATCAGAAATGAAAATAATAGCAGCTAATAATACTACTCCCACAATTGTAGAAACAGCAACACTAGCACCTCTTCTGTATACTAAAAATCCGAATAATAAAGCTAAAACGATAAACAACATACTTGCAGTACCTGCAGCAGCAGATTCTCTGTAGTTGTCAACGTTTACAGCAAAAGTACCAGCAGTAATATCTAAGAATGCAGCTACTACTAAACAAATAGTAATAAATGCATAAAGAGTAAACATTATTTTACCTTTTTGGCTAACATTATGTCTTATAACCTCACCAATAGATTTACCTTCATGTCTTAAAGAAGCAACTAATGAACCGTAATCATGTACTCCTCCGAAGAATACACATCCGAATATGATCCAAAGATATACTGGAAGCCATCCGAACATAGTAGCAATAATCGGACCAGTGATAGGACCGGCACCGGCTATTGAAGAGAAATGGTGTCACAATAGAACTTTAGCATCAGTAGGTACATAGTCTTTACCGTCATTAAGAGTATGAGCAGGTGTTTTTTTGCCAGGGTCTATACCCCATTTCTTTGCTAAATATGAACCATAAGTAATGTAGGCTACGAAAAATATGACCATACCTAACAATAGAAGAATGAAAGCATTCATTTTTTATCTCCTTTTTTTATTTTTTTTATAACTTCCTAAAAATCCGAAAGAAGAAGCTTTAATTCTTTCTTACGCATCTTAGGTAGATATACATTTTTATCTGTCATGGACACTATAGCGTACTGTGTTTCTGACCATCCATGAAATAATAATTTATAATTAACCTTATAGAAGAATTTTTTAGTTATTTTTTCCCATTCTTTATCTAAAGGACTTTCTGTTACTAGTATTCCTGTTATTAAACTTCTTTTATGAAATTTATTAGGATTAGATAGTATAGGGGTAAGCCTAATAAGCATATCTTGAAAATTTTCTATATCTTCTTTTTTTAATTCTTTAATAAATCTCAAAAGCATATGCTCAAATACAGAATAACCTTCATAAACCGTAGATTTAGTTATAAATGACTTGAAAAAATCGTTTCTATGAAAGGCATAAAGATCAAAATATTCATCTTCCTTTGTAATTTCATACTCTAGATCAAAATGTCTCATAAGTTTTTCTGAAACATTGAATATGTATTTTTTTACATTCTCATTATCGATGTGAAGTTTAGCCATTTTTCATCTCCATGCTATATATTATATAAAGTTTTTTTTCATTGTCAAGTTACTATACATACTAAATAGTAATTGTTATTATTTAAAAATATTTTGATAATCACATTGTTTTAATTTTTATTATTTATATAAAACATATTAATCATATAATTATTATATATTGTTTATTTTTATAGTTTTTGTTTTATATGTATTATATTTACAATGTATATATAAATTATATAATATATTTCTTATTAATTAATAATTTGAAATGCACGATAAAATATTTTTCATTTTATTCATAGCTAATGCTCTATGACTCATAGAATTTTTTTCTTCTAAACTCATTTCAGCATAAGTGATATTATATCCGTCCGGCTGAAATATAGGATCATATCCGAAACCTTCAAAACCTCTTGGATTTTCTATTATTTTACCATTAACTCGTCCTTCAACTGCTATATAATAATTATCATCTAATACACATACAGCAGAAGTGATAAAATATGCTGTTCTATCATTTTTATCTTTTAATTCATCTAAAAGCATCTGCATTTTTTCTTTGTATCCTAGTGTTTCTCCTCCGTATCTTGCCGAATATATTCCGGGTTTTCCTCCAAGTGCATTAACGCATAGTCCTGAATCATCTGCCAAAGATGGTAATTTAGTATGATTATATACTGTTTTTGCTTTTATAAGAGAGTTTTCTATAAATGTGCTGCCGTCTTCTATTATTTCACCTATATCTGAAGGCATAGATAATATTTCTTTTATTACAGTTCCTTTGAATAGAGATTCTATTTCTTTTAATTTATGTTGATTTGCTGTTGCTATTACTAATTTTTCAAGCATATTAATTTCCTTTTATATTAAAAAATAGATAAAAATCTTTGCTGTTAGGTATATAATATTCCATAACATTTCCTATTATTGTATAGCCGTTTTTTGGGGCATAATTTTCTACTATATTTGTGAATACTTTGCTGTAATTTTCTATATTGCATTTAACTTTTATAAATTTACCTCCTTTTATATTCCATTTTTTCCAACCTTCAGGGGCAGAAGAATTTTCTTTTACTTCTACACCTGCCATATATTTTCCTCTTTCTCTCCAAGGAGCAAATGTTTCATTTATATCATTCATTATTCCCCATATACCAGATAAATTATTATTTTCATCAACTTTTACTAAATTGATTATTTCTTTAATATTTTTATTAAATTCCTGCCATAAAGGTAATACCCATTTTGAATGTTTTTCACTTTCTCCCTCTGCTACCTTTCCTATAACTTCAAAATCTTTTTTTTCTACTATTTCTATATCCATAATTTTTATAGCTCCTATTTTATTTTTTTAATTTTTTTACAGCTTCTGATATATTATTCATAGCCTTTTCAACATAGTATCTTTGAGTGGCTAGATTAAAACGCATAAATCCTATACCTGCATTTCCAAAAGCATCTCCTTCATCTAAGGATAAATTACAAGAATCATAATAAAAGTTATTTAAATCTTCCTGATTCATATTAAATTCTTTCATTAAATTTTTATTATCTGCAAACATCAAATAAGAACCTTCTAAAGGCACAATTTTTATATAATCTTTTAATATACCATTTTCTATATAGTCTTTAATATAATTATAATTTCCCCAAACATATTTTTTCATTTCATCAACCCAATAAGCACATTTTGAATATGCTGTTTTACAAGCTGCTAATGATAATATAGAAACAGATACACAGAATCTTTCCATTTGAAATTTGAAAGCTCTGTTTATTTCCTCATTTTGAATTATTATATTTGATACCTTTGCTCCTGCTAGATTGAAAGTTTTTGAAGGAGCATTCATTGAAATTATATGATCGGCGTATTTTTCCATAGATGCTAATGGTGTATATTTTTTTGACGGATCTACTATTATATCGCAGTGAATATCATCGCAAATTATTTTGACGTTATTTTCTATTAATATATCTGCTAATTTTGATAATTCTTCTATAGAATAAAGTCTTCCTGTGGGATTATGAGGATTTCCTATTAAAGCAGCCGTTAGATTAGGATTTTTTACTTTTTTTGCTACATCTTCATAATCTATAGTATATCTGCAAGTATTATCATCGTATATTAAATTTGATTCAACTATTTGACAGCCTTGATTTTTTATTCCAGAAAACATAGGGTAGTATGTAGGAGTCAAAACTAGTACACTTTCACCAGGTTTTGTCAATGCGGATATTGCTATATTAAATCCCTGTACTAATCCTTGAGTAAAATTAAGCCATTCTTTTTTTATATCCCAATTATATCTTTCTTTATGCCATTTGATAACAGATTCATAATATTCATCATATGTAAAATAACCAAAAATACCGAAATCGGCTTCTTTCTTTATTGCTTCTATAATTTCAGGAGCTGCTTTAAAATCCATGTCAGCAACCCACATAGGAATTTGATTTTCTTTTAAATGTTTTTCTCCGAAAGCTTTAGTCCATTTTGTACTATTAGTTTTTCTTCTGTCTATCAATTCATCAAAATTTATCATTAAATATCCTTTTGTGAAAATTATACAAATTTATTTTATAATAATATATAAAATAAATCTATTATCTAGTTAATTTTTATTAAATTGGAATTAATACTTTATTTAAATAATATTATAAAGAAAAAAGAGGAGCCTTTATAAATTGTAAGACTTCCTCTTTTTATTGTTTTTATATTATTATATTATTAAGCAGCTGCAGTATTCATTTTATTTTTATTTCTTGTAGCTATTTGTACAATAACTAATATTGCTATAATAGCTATTCCTATAATATCAGAATAAAATTCAGGATATATAGATAATAAACCTGCTATGATAAATAATATTCTTTCATAAGCTTTACATTTTCTAAATACATATCCTTCTAATCCAGCAGATACTCCGAACATACCAATAAGAGAAGTTATAAGTATAGGTATAACATCAGAAATGGTAGTGTTTATCATTAATATATCAGGATTGAATATAAACATATAAGGAATGATAAAAGCACCAATAGAAAGTTTTGTAGCTTCAATACCAGTTTTAAGAGGGTCTGATTTAGCAATAGCAGCACCAGCCATAGCAGCCAAAGCAACAGGAGGAGTAACGTCAGCTATAATTCCAAAATAGAATACAAACATGTGAGCAGCTAAAGGTTCATAACCCAAACCTATAATTGCACTTGCAGCTATTGTAGAAGTGATAAGATAATTTGCTGTAGTAGGTACTCCCATACCAAGTATTATAGAACTTATCATTGTTAAGAACAATAATAATAGAGGTATTCCGCCTGATATAGATATTAAACCAGCTCCTATTTTTAAGCCTAAACCTGTTAAAGTTATAACACCTATAATAACTCCAGCCATAGCACAAGCAACAGCAACGCTTATTATATTTCTAGCAGCATTAACGAAAACATCTATTAAGTCATTAAATCCGAAACTTACTTTTCTTTTCATTATTATGTCAACTATTGAGTTTACAATAGCAACTAAACCAGCAGCAATTATACCCATTAAACCAGCATAAATAGCAGTTTTTCCAAGTACAAAGAAATATATTATAGTAGCAAGCGGTATAACTAAATAACCTTTTTTCATCAAAAGTTCTCCTATTTTAGGAAGAGAATCTCTTGATAAACCTTTAAGTCCTGTTTTTTTAGCCTCTAAATGCACCATTATAAATATGCCTGTAAAGTAAAGTATAGCTGGTATAATAGCAGCTTTAGCAACTTCCATATAAGGAATTCCTAAACTTTCAGCCATTAAGAATGAAGCAGCACCCATTATAGGAGGCATTAACTGTCCGCCTGTAGAAGCTGAAGCCTCAACAGCACCTGCAAACTCAGGTCTGTAACCTAAAGATTTCATCATAGGTATTGTGAAGCTTCCTGTACCTACAGTGTTTGAAACAGAACTTCCTGATACTGTACCGAACATAGCACTTGTAAGTACTGCTACTTTAGCAGGACCTCCGTCAAATCCGCCTGCTATAGCATTACATATATCTATAAAAAACTGACCTATTCCTGTTTTATCAAGTAAGGCTCCAAAAAATATGAATAAGAATATAAATGTAGCTGAAGCACCTATAGGAGTACCCATTATTCCTTCAGTATTATAAAATAAATGTGATACTAATCTTTGAAGAGAATAACCTCTATGATTTAAGAAACCAGGTGCATAGGCTCCGAATAATGCATATATAATAAAAATTATAGATATTACAAGTATAGGAAGTCCTACAATTCTTCTGCATGCTTCAAATACAAGAAGTATTCCTATTATTCCTATTATAATATCAGTTGTTGTATATATACCAGCTCTTCTTACTATTGTTTCAAAATTAATTGTAATATAACTCCAAGAACCAGCACCAATTATAGCAAATATTACATCATACCAAGGGAGTTTATCTTTAGGCATGTCTTTTTTCATAGGGAAAAGCAAATAAGCAAGAAGTATAACAAATGCTAAATGTGTAGCCCTTACAACCTGGGCTGTAATTTTTCCTGAAAGTATTGAATATAATTGAAATAAACAAAATACGACAGATATAACAATTATTAAATATTTTTTCCAATCAGAATATTTTCTATATCTTGATTCACTATCATATTTACTCATGTAACTATCAATTTCTTCAACTGTTGGAATGTGAATATCATTTCTGTGTTTCATTGTTTCCCCCTTAATATTTTATTATTCATTAAATTTATTATTATTGTAGATAATGACACCCTTTTATATTGTATTTTTATATTTACTTGAGGATTGAATAGAGTATTTAATTTTATTTCTTTTCCATCAAGTTCTATTCTATGGTCAGCTACAATTCCGACAAATAAATATAAATCTTTTATTATTTTATTAATATTATTTATTTCTATATAATCATCTGTAATAATTATATTTTCATTATCTTGCGGATCCGACATACCTGCCCCATAAGATACAAACCTTGTCTTATCCAGTACAATATCATTATTAGTATTTATAATATAATAATCTCTAATTCTTCCCTTATTTACAGAATGGGTATATGAAATTAAAAATTCTTTTTTATTAATATTAAATATGAAATTAACTTTATTATTTTTAACACTATTTAATACAAGTCTTGGAAATAGAGGTATAAATAATAAAGCAATAATTACTACAATGACAAATATACATATAATAACTTTTTTAAACATATATAATTTTTAGAATATTATTAATGCATTCATTATTATCTATGTTATAAATAATAATGAATGTATCTTAAAAGTGTATATTTGTAATTATTCTATATTATATCCTAATTCTTTATAATATTTTAAAGCACCTGGATGGAAAGGTACTGATATGCCTTTATAAGCATCATCAATATTTAATTCTTCACCTTTAGCATGAGCAGTTGCTAAATCAGATTTTTTATCAAATAAAGTTTTTACTAAATTATAAACAACATCTTCAGGTATATTGTTATTAACAGCAATAGTTGCTTTTACTGCTATTGCAGTAGTATCTGTAGTAACATTATTATATGTATTGGCAGGTATTGTAACTTCTGTATAATATTTATATTTATTTAAGATATCATCTACCTGAACTTTGTCTAAAGATACTAAAACTATATCGCTTGATAGAGATAATTCTTGTAAAGCTGCATTAGGTATTCCTGCAACTATGAAACAAGCATCTAAAGTACCATTTTGTAGTCCATCGCTTGATTCTTTAAATGAAAGATTTGATTTGTTTATATCATTAAAAGTCAATCCATAAGCTTCTAATATTTGTTTAGCATTGAATTCTGTGCCACTTCCAGCATCTCCAACTGATATTCTTTTTCCTTTCATATCAGCTATTGTTTTAATTCCGCTTGCTTTTGTAGCTGCTATTTGTACTATTTCTGGATATAATGTAAGAATAGCAGAGAAATTTGACAATACTTCGCCATCAAATATATCTGTGCCGTTATAAGCATAATCCATAACATCATTTTGTACGAATGCTAAATCAGCTTCATGTCTATTAAGAAGTCTTAAATTTTCAGCAGAGGCTCCTGTTGATTGAGCAGTAACATTCATTCCTTCTATGTTGGCATTCCATATACTAGCTATACTTCCGCCAAATGAATAGTATGTACCACTTGTTCCTCCTGTGGCAAAAATGTAGTTGAGATTGTTGCTTTTTTGACATCCAATCATTAATATTAATGATAGAATGGCACTAATAGTGATAAAAACATTTCTCATAATAATAATACTCCTTGTAAAATTTACTAATATAATACACTTTATAATATTAAAAGTCAATATTTATTGTGTATATCTTTTTCATATTATTATTGATTTATTATAAATTAATGATATTATTCTAATACTTCTATTATATCTTCGATACTAAATTCGCCTTTATAATAAACTTTTTTCCAAGTATATCTAGCCCAATTTGTAGTAGTATATTTTTTTCCTCCTGATATAATTTCTTTATATCCGTCAAAATTTCCCAAATATAATGTCATTTGTTTTTGATCTATTCCTTTCCAAGCATCTCCATTATTAGCACCTGTAAAATCCAATCTTGTACCATAATACACAACATGCTTAAGATTTTTTACACCAGCAAGCATACTAGGATACATAGTTTTAAAATTAGTACCTAAAACTATAGCTTCAAGAGATGTGCAATTATCAAAAGCATTATCTCCTATAGCCTCCATATCAGCTGGAAAATAAACACCTGTAAGATTTTTTACATTCATAAAACTTTCATTAGGCCATTTCTTTCCATTTCCTTCAAAAATAACATTTTCTGCATACAAAAATACATGCTTATCAGGCTGCTTTCTTAAGCATTCTGCTATACTCAATATTGTAGTTTTATCTATAATTCCTCTAATTCCTAATCTGCTTCCTCCGCTTCTATCTATAGCATCATATATTACAGGGCATTGAAAAGTTCCTCCTCCGCTAGTATATGGTAAATGAATTTGGTATACAAAAAAATTGATTTTATTTGCTTCTTCTAATGCATTATCAGGACTTAAATATTGAATATTACAAGATATAATAAAAATTAAAATAATAGTTATAAGAATTATAAAACTTTTTATTTTCATAAATTAGACTCCTTTATAATTTTGGTTCTCCAGCAAATCTATACACAAATGGTACAAACATAACTGAAAAACTCTTTGAAAATATAGCATATTCAAATGATAAAGATTGGTAAAATATATCAATAGTTGCACCAACTCTTATATCATAACTGAAATAATTATCTTTTATTGATATTTTAGGCATACTTGTATTAAATTCATAAGTTTGATTATTAATATTTTCTGTTACAGTATTTATACCAAATTCAGAATCAGAATCTACAAAACTATATACTAAATCAACTCCAATAAATCCATATATTGCAAAATAATCTATATATGGAACTTTATCTCTTAATTTTAATCCTCCAACTAATTTTGGAGTTAAAGCAAAACTTATCCATTTACTTTTTATGTCGGCTGATGTTCCAAAGTATGCTCCTGTATATGTGCTGTTTGCGGAATTATGCATCTGAAATACATACCTATCATTCATGAAAGCCATATTGAATTTTCCATAATCAACATTGAAATCTGCTCTGGCATCAACAAAAAAATATTTATCTCTATAAATATAGAATTTTAAGTCCATACCGCCATGTAATCCAAATGTTTCTATTTTTGTATCTTTAACAAAAAGATTATAAAATTCGCTGTAACCTGGCATAAATGCAAATCTTAATCCTATGGACATAGGAGCAGTCCAGCAATTAATAGAACCAAAAACTTCAATATATGGAAATGGTACTTTATCTATAGAATTTATTAGTCTGGCAAAATCATTATCATAACTTAATGAAGATTTTGTATCTTCAAGCTGAAAATTTAAGTATGCTCCAATACCTACAGTACCTAATGGAAAATGTAAAGGAATTATTAATCCATAATTATCTCCTGAAGCAGCATTAAACTGTATTTTTCTTTTAATTTTCTGTTCTATTGCATATCCAACTGACATATTAAAATTATAAATATCATATAAAAATTCAATACTTGACATTAAAAGTATTGTATTAGGAGATTCCGGATATTTTTCTATTAATTCCGGATTGTTAAGTACATCTTTCCAAAATTGCGGATTTATATTTTCTATAAAGTTTTTGGCATTATTAAAAAAATTTATTATATATTCGTTATTAGAAATATAATCGATATAGCCTTGATTATATTTATTATTCATTTGAAAATATTTAGTTATAAATTGATTATATTCAGTATTTATATCTTGTGAATATAAATATGTAATATGCAAACATAAGAAGAAGGCAACATGTAAAAAGTATTTCATAAATAATCCTAATTGTTTTTATTATAGTAAAATTATTTTCTAAAATCAACATGAAAATAATAAAAAAAGAATTTTATATAAAAATATTCATTCTTGATTAAAAATAAAAAATATTTTAACGATAAAAATTACCATTATATTTAAAATAATTAATATTATTATAATATGAAAAAAATCATAATTTTGATATTTATTTTTTGCAGTATAGTAATGTCCTCTCCATTATTTATAGAAGAAACCCCAATAAAAATTTATATAAAAAATAAAATTTTAGATGAGGCTGAAAAAAAAGGTGATATTCAAACTATAGAAGAATTAACAAATGAAAATACATCAATTATAACTAATGATAAATTAATAAGTACTAATAATAGTGTATTAATAATAACTAATGATATAGATTTTTCAAAGTATAGAGATAGAGGATATGATATAACAATGGATGTACTTCCTAGATATTATAGAGTACAGGCAGGAGATACATTATTAAAAATATCATCATATCCATTTATATATGGAGAGAGAAATTTTTGGCGTATTATATATATCCATAATAAGGATATAATAAATGATACTACTTCTCTTCCAATAGGATTAAGACTTTTTATACCTAGTATAATAGGGGAAACTAGATATTGGAATTATGAACCTAAACTTGAATATATACCATTTAAAACAAAAATGGATTTAACAACTAATATGTATAATGATTATCCTTTCATTATTAAAACAGAAGATAATTAATTTATAATAAAAAAGACCTTCACTAAAATGTGAAGGCCTTTTAATTTTTATTCTATTTAATTAAATATTAGCTCCATATAATAAGTTTCATATCGAATTTATAGCTTAAATCTTTATGATATGGATACATTCTTATAGCATAACCACTTTGTCCGCTGTTAGTACATTCTAAAGTTCCTGAGAAAGAATGTCTTCCGTTTCCTAAATCAGCAGAATGCTTCATTTCTACTGTGATAGGATCTATGATTTCTTCTTTCATGCTTAACTTACCATGGTAAAGTTCTACTCTTACAGAATCAGGAGCTATGTCTCCAAGATTAACTATAGTCTTAACTTCAAATTTACTTCCAACTTTTAAATTTCTTGAAGGCATTTCTGAAATTGTGTTTTCAATAAGAACTTTTGACCATTTAGAATAAATATCTTGTTTCCAAGCTTTTAATTCTTTAGCTTTAGCAAATTCATTTTCAGTCATATTGAAATATCTTTTGCTTGCATTGTTATAAAATTTATGGAAGTAATCAGCAACCATTCTATTAGTAGAGAATACTGGACAAACAGTTTGCATACTCCATTTCATAGCAGCAACCCATTGTCTAGGTATATTATCTCTTCCTCTTTCATAGAATAGAGGTATAATCTCATTTTCTAAAACATTATAAAGAGCTTTACTTTCAACTTCATCTTGATATTCTAAGTCAGTGTACTCTTCTCTGTTACCGATAGGCCATCCATTTTGACCATCATAAGCTTCATCCCACCATCCGTCTAATACACTGAAGTTTAAACCTCCGTTTGGCGGAACTTTCATACCGCTTGTACCGCTTGCTTCTAAAGGTCTTCTAGGGTTATTAAGCCATACATCAACACCTTGTACCATGTATCTAGCAACATTGATATCATAGTCTTCTATAAATACTATATGATCTCTGAAATCTTCTCTTCTGCATATTTCAGCAATATTTCTTATTAATTCTTTACCGCCATTATCATGTGGGTGAGCTTTACCAGCAAATATGATTTGTACAGGTCTTTCAGAATTAGTAACGATTTTCTTTAATCTCTCTAAATCTCTGAAAAGCAATGTACCTCTTTTATAAGTAGCAAATCTTCTAGCAAAACCTATTGTTAAAGCTTCAGGAGAAAGTATTTGATCAGCATGTTCTATTTCGCTTTTTGTGAATCCTCTGTTTGTTATTTGAGTTTTTAATCTTTCTCTGCAGAAATCAATAAGTCTTTCTTTTCTTCTTTCATGAGTTCTCCAAAGTTCTGCATCAGGTATTTTTTGAACTCTTTCCCAAATTTCATATTCTAAAGGTTTAGTTCTCCAACGAGGTCCTAAATATCTGTCAAGTAAGTTCTGCATATCAAAAGATATCCAGCTTAAAGTGTGAATACCATTTGTAATAGAATCTATAGGAAGTTCATTAACAGGAACACCTTTCCAAATATCTTTCCACATAGCTCTTGATACATGTCCATGAAGCTCACTAACACCATTATTTTCAGCAGATAAGTTTAAAGCAAGTACAGTCATACAGAAACTTTCTTTCTGATCATCAGGATTTATTCTTCCAAGCTTTATGAATTCATCCATAGTCATGTCTATATGTTTAACATAATCTGTGAAATATTTTTGAATCATATCTATAGGGAATATATCATTACCAGCAGGTACAGGAGTATGAGTTGTAAATATATTAGAACTAAATACTACTTCTCTTGCTGTATTTTTATCTAAATGATTATTTTCCATTAATTGTCTTATTCTCTCTAAAGAAAGAAAAGCACTGTGTCCTTCATTCATGTGATATATTGTAGGTTTAATTCCTAATTTATCTAATGCTTTGACGCCGCCTATACCAAGAAGTATTTCCTGCTGTATCCTAGTTTCTAAGTTACCGCCGTAAAGTTGGGCAGTAATATCTCTATCTTCAACTCTATTTTCTTCTATATTAGCATCTAAATAATAAAGTTCTATTCTTCCTACATTAGCTTTCCAAATTTGAGCATAAACTTTTCTTCCAGGCAAATCAACATCTACTTTCATTGTTTCGCCGTTTTTATCTAAAACTTTTTCTAAAGCTAAGTTAAAGAAATCATTTTCTATATCATATTCCTGCTGCCAACCATCAGCATTTAAATATTGTCTGAAATATCCTTTTCTATATAAAAGTCCAACAGCAACTAAAGGCAAACCCAAATCACTTGCAGATTTCAAATGGTCTCCTGATAATATACCAAGACCGCCTGAATAGTTAGGTAAAGATTCATGAAGTCCGTATTCAAAAGAGAAATAAGCTATTTTTTCATTAGGAGTTTTTTGACTTTCATCTAAGCTATTATACCAAGTTTCCTGCTTCATATAAGTTTTAAACTCATCATAAACTTCAGCTAAATTCATCATAGCTGCATCATCTTGAAGCATAGCATCAAAACGTTCCTGAAGAGATTCTCCTAAAACTCTTATAGGATTATGATCTCTCTTGTCCCAATTATCAATATCTATTGTTCTTAATAGAGTTACTGCTTTCTGATTCCAACACCACCAAAAGTTTTTAGTAATTTCTATAAGTGGTTCTAATTCTTTTGGAACGGATGGTGAAACCATATATTTATTTAATTTCATAAAATTACCGCCTTAAAAATTATTTTAGATATACCTCTGCTTATTCTATAATATTTTATAATAAAATCAATGAATTTATTTAATAATTCTTATTATATAGTTAATTATATATATTTTTTATTGACATTTATTGTTTTTTGTGTATAATGTATTACTATGAAAGGTAAGATTATTATTAACTCTATCAGCAATAATTCTTTTTGCTTCTTCTTTAGATTTTTTGGCGTTTAAGGCGCCAGTATATTCTATTTTTTCACAACAATAAAAACAAATACATAATAAATTAATTTTTTAATTATAAGAAAACGATTAAATAAAGCAATCATAATTAACATAATATTTTAAATTTTAAGGAGATAATTACTATGATTATTGTAATGAAACCAAATGCTAAAGAAGAATATATAAATAATATAACAGACAGACTTATCGAAGCAGGACTTGGCACTAATAAAATAGTAGGTGTTGACTGTACTGTTATAGGTATAGTAGGAGATACTTCAAAAGTTGATAGAGAATTAATGGCTACTTTACCTGGTGTTGCTAGAGTTTTAAAAGTACAAGAGCCTTTTAAAAGAGCTAACAGAGCTTTCAAAAAAGAGGATACTATAGTTGATGTAAGCGGAGTAAAAGTAGGAGCCGGAAAACCTGTAATAATAGCAGGTCCTTGTTCGGTTGAAAGTGAAGAGCAGGTTATTAATATTGCTAAGAGCGTAAAAGCAGCAGGAGCTTCAATACTTAGAGGCGGAGCTTTCAAACCTAGAACTTCACCTTATGCTTTCCAAGGTTTAGCTCTTGACGGACTTAAAATATTAAAACTTGCAAAAGAAGAAGTTGGAATTCCTATAGTAAGTGAGATTGTTTCTATAAGACATTTAGAAGATTTTGAAAATACTGTTGATATGATTCAGATTGGTGCAAGAAACATGCAGAACTTCGAGCTTTTAAAAGAAGTAGGAAAATTAAAAAAACCTATACTTTTAAAAAGAGGTTTAGCAAATACTATTGAAGAATGGCTAATGAGTGCTGAATATATTTTGGATAAAGGAAACAGCAATGTAGTATTATGCGAAAGAGGTATAAGAACTTTCGAAACTTATACTAGAAATACTTTTGATGTTTCAGCTATACCTATGATAAAAAGAATGAGTCACTTACCTGTAATAGGCGATCCTTCACATGCCAGCGGTAAGGCTTGGATGGCACTTCCTCTTACTTTAGCTGCTCTTGCTGCTGGTGCTGACGGTATGATTATAGAAGTGCATAATGATCCTGAACATGCTTTATGCGACGGTGCTCAGTCTATAAAACCTGATACTTTTGAAGAGATCATGGCTTCTGTTAATATGATGGCTGATACTGTGAGTAAAATAAAAGAACGTCATGGCGGTAAGATTTATACTAAATAATTTTTGATAAGCTATTGTTAACATAATTATAATTGATCATTAAATAAAAAAGCCTGCTCATAATATTTTATGAACAGGCTTAGTTTTTAAAGTTTAATTATAATTAAGCACCTTGTTTAGTTAATGTAACTTTTTTTTGAGTATCAGGATCTGTATAAGTAGCTGTTTTTTTGTCATCACTGAATACTATGACATATTTTTTATAATTATTTGAACTTATATAAGCTGAAATAGTTAATGTGTTTCCTAATAATATTCCATCAGAATATCCTATACTATTAATTATTAGTGTAGGTTTATTTGATTTTACCATTAATGTAATACCGCTTCCATCAGTAGAATTATAATCCCCAATGTATGAAGTTAATAAATCTGATTTGTTATATTCATCTAATCCTTGATATTCTCCATTCACTTTTATATTATTATCAATAGCATAGTTATTTTTAAAGATCATTGATTGTTCAACATTATATGTATAACTTTGTCCATTTCCTCCAGGTACTACTTGGCTCATTTTTATAACTAGAGTATCTCCATTTAATGTTATATTGTTTATCTGTATTTGTTCAGATATTTGGGCATAAATATATCCGTTATTATCTATAATAATATTAATATTTTTTTCAGGCTGAGGTGGTAGTCCTCCTGAAGACTTGTAATAATAATTATAATAAGCACCTGCATATTTTTCTAATCCATTAACTTTAGCCAATTGTTTATAGCCAGTTGTAGATGATACAGGCTCTTTCTCATAGATGTTTTTTGTAGATTTACTTATTCCATTATTATTGAATGTGTATAAATAAATAACTTTATTTAATGGTTCATAATATTTTACAGTTTCTATCTGTAATTTATTATCTAATAAAATCATATTACCTGTTATTTCTACACCTTCTTCATATATTTTACCATTTTCAATTTTTTCTCTTACATAAAAAGAACCATCATCATATTGATAATAATATCTTCCGCTATGATTTTTTAGGAAATCTGATATTGCTGTTGGATCTGAAGTTCCAGAACCTTCGTCTATAATACCGCTATCTCCAGTATTTCCATTATTAGTAGGATCTGTTGGTGCCTTTGAGCAGCTTACAGCAAATATAATAAATGCTGCAATTAATAAAACTTTTTTAATCATATTTTTCTCCTTAAAAATTGTAATCGTTTATTATTAACTTATATTTTTTGCAATGCAAAAAAGCCTATAAGAAAATAAGCTAGAATGATTGGTTAAAAAGTTGATGTGTTGATTTTTTATGAAATAATTAATATAAATGCGATGCGATGCGATGCGATGCGATGCGATGCGATGCGATGCGATGCGATGCGATGCGATGCGATGCGATGCGATGCGATGCGATGCGATGCGATGCGATGCGATGCGATGCGATGCGATGCGATGCGATGCGATGCGATGCGATGCGATGCGATGCGATGCGATGCGATGCGATTATATCAAACATTTTTTACCTTTTATATTTTTATATTAAATTATCAAACATAAAAAATTATATATAAAATATATTAAAAGTCAATATATAATATTTATTTTTGTAAAAAAATATATATATTTTTTGCAATAATATAAATAATATAATAAATAAAAGTATGTTATATTAAAAGTAATTTTCCATATAATTATAAATATTATTCAGTTGTTACATACAATATATAACAACTGAATATTTTTTTATAAATTAAATATTAGATAAATCCATTATAGTGAAATTCATAGATTCTATAACTTTAAGCAAAGCATAAGCTGTATCTAATGATGTAATACAAGATATATTATTTTCAGCAGAAGCTCTTCTTAATTCTAAACTGTCTGAATGTGTTTGGCTATTGCTTTCTATTGTATTTATCACATAATCAACTTTGCCTAGTCTTATTGTATCTATTATATTCTCTAATCCTTCTTCATAAATTTTTGATACTTCTTTAACATAAAGTCCTTTTTCTCTCAAGAAATTAGCAGTTCCTTTTGTAGCATATATTCCATATCCTATATTAGAAAATCTTTTTGCTAAATCAAGTATTTCATTTTTATGATTATCCGAAATAGTGAGAAGTACATTTCCTTGTAAAGGTATTCTTAATCCGCTTGCTATTAATGCTTTGTATAATGCCTTTTCAAAATTAATATCAAATCCTAATGCTTCGCCTGTACTTTTCATTTCAGGTCCAAGTATAGTATCAACTCTTCTTAATTTAGCAAAAGAAAATACAGGAGCTTTAACAAATACTTTATTAGATTCTTCTTTATACAGGTTGTAGTATCCTTGTTCTTTTAATGATTTACCAAGTATGCACATAGTAGCAACATTAGCCATTGGAACATTAGTTATTTTACTTAAAAAAGGTACTGTTCTGCTGCTTCTAGGATTAACCTCAAGTACATAAACGTTATTCTCTTTATCAACTATAAATTGTATATTGTAAAGCCCTATGAAATTAAATCCTATTCCTATTCTTTTTGCATAATCAATTATAGTTTCTTTTACTTTATTTGATATTGTTTGAGTAGGGTATACGCTTATAGAATCTCCTGAGTGAATTCCTGCTCTTTCTATATGCTCCATAATACCCGGAATAAATACATTATTTTCACTGTCGGCAATAGCATCAATTTCTATTTCCTTACCTATAACATATTTATCAATTAATATAGGAGCTTTATTGCTTACTTCTTTTACAGCAGTTTCCATATAAACTTTCAAAGATGCATCATTATCTACTATCTCCATAGCTCTTCCTCCAAGTACATAACTAGGACGAACTAATACAGGATAACCAATATCATTTGCTATTACTAAAGCCTCATCAACAGTTATAGCAGTTTCACCTTTAGGCTGAGGTATATTAAGAGTTTTTAACATCTCTTCAAATTCATGTCTGTCTTCTGCCTTATTAATATTTTCTAAAGAAGTGCCAAGTATATTTACTCCATGCATGACTAATTTTTCAGCAAGATTTATTGCAGTTTGTCCTCCGAATTGTACTATAACTCCTTTAGGCTTTTCAAGTTCTATTATATGCATAACATCTTCTATAGTTAATGGTTCAAAATAAAGTTTATCTGATATAGAAAAATCTGTTGATACAGTTTCAGGATTATTATTTATTACTATAGCTTCATATCCGGCTTCTCTTATAGTCATTACCGAATGAACTGTGGAATAATCAAACTCTACTCCTTGTCCTATTCTTATAGGGCCTGAGCCTAATACTATTATGCTTTCTTTTCCGCTTTTAAAAGATTCATTTTCTTCTTCATAAGTAGAGTAGAAATAAGGGGTTTCACTTTCAAATTCTCCTGCACAAGTATCAACCATTTTATAAACAGGTATTATATTATTCTCATGTCTTAATTTGTATATATCAATTTCTTCAGCTTCCCAAACTTTAGATATATAACTATCTGAAAATCCTTTTTCTTTGCATTCTCTTAAAATATCTATATCCATTTTATTTTTGGATAATTTTTCTTCTAATGAAATTATATTTTTTATTTTATCTAAGAAGAATTTATCTATATGAGTAATATCTATTATATCATTTATATCTTCTTTACGTCTTATAAGTTCTGCTATAATAAATATTCTCAAATCATCTCTTAATTCTATACGCTCCCATAATTTTTTAGTGGTATACTCTGAAACATCATTATGAATTATATGATCGCATTTTATTTCAAGAGAACGAACAGCTTTTAAAAATGATTCTTCAAAATTTCTTCCTATACTCATAACTTCGCCTGTGGCTTTCATCTGTGTTCCTAATTGTCTATCGGCATTAGGGAATTTATCGAATGGAAGTCTTGGGAATTTTGTAACTATATAATCTATAGAAGGCTCAAAACATGCAAAACTTTTTTTAGTTATAGGATTAAGTATTTCATCTAAAGTCATACCAACTGCTATTTTAGCACTAATTTTTGCAATAGGGTATCCTGTAGCCTTACTTGCCAAAGCACTGGAACGAGATACTCTAGGATTAACTTCTATTATGTAATACTTAAAACTTTTGGGATCCAATGCTAACTGCACATTACAGCCGCCGCATATTTTTAAAGCTCTTATTATTTTAAGACTCACATTTCTAAGCATTTGATTTTCTCTGTCGCTTAAAGTTTGACAAGGAGCAACTACTATACTGTCTCCTGTATGTATTCCAACAGGATCAACATTTTCCATATTACATACAACTATAGCATTGTCATTATTATCACGCATTACTTCATATTCTATTTCTTTATAACCTGCAATACTTTTTTCAACTAAGCATTCATGTACAGGACTTATTTTCAAACCTGTTTCGCATATTTCAATCAATTCTTTTTCATTGCGTGCAAATCCGCCTCCTGTTCCTCCTAATGTATATGCTGGACGAACAACTAAGTGATAACCTATTTTGTTTGCAAACTCGATTGCCTCTTCAACACTATGTACTATTATGCTTTCAGGTACAGGTTCATTAATTTCATTCATAAGATTTTTAAAAAGTTCTCTGTCTTCAGCACAATTTATAGCATTCAAATCAGTACCTAAAATTTCAACATTATATTCATCTAATATTCCGCTTTCAGCAAGTTCAACAACAAGATTTAATCCTGTTTGTCCGCCAAGAGAACCCAATATTGCATCAGGTCTTTCTTTATATATTATTCTTTTAGCAAAGTTTAAATTTATAGGTTCTATATATACTTTATCAGCAACAGCTGCATCAGTCATTATAGTGGCAGGATTTGAATTTATAAGTACAACTTCATATCCTTCTTCTCTTAAAGACTGACATGCTTGAGTACCGGCATAATCAAATTCTGCAGCCTGTCCTATAATTATAGGTCCTGAACCAATCACTAATATTTTTTTTATATCTGTTCTTTTAGGCATTTTTCTCTCCATAATTGTTGTTTATCATATCAATAAAATTATCAAATAAGTATTTACTGTCTTCAGGTCCAGGACTAGATTCTGGGTGATATTGAACAGAGAATACAGGATATTTTTTATGTTTAACTCCCTCACAGCTCCCGTCATTCAAAGATACATGCGTCATTATAAGATCAGTATTCGATAAACTTTCTTTTTCAACTGCATAGCTATGATTTTGGCTTGTGATGCTTACTTTATTAGTTTCCAAATCTTTAACAGGATGATTTCCGCCTCTATGTCCGAATTTTAATTTAATTGTATCAGCACCGCATGCCAAACTTATAAGCTGATGTCCTAAACATATACCGAACATTGGAACTTTACCTATAAGTTCTTTTATTGTATTGATAGATTCTTTAACATCTTTAGGGTTTCCAGGCCCATTTGAAAGCATTATTCCGTCAGGATTTAAACTCATTATAGTTTTAAAATCTGTATCATAAGGAACTACAATTAAATCGCAGTTTCTTTTACTTAATTCTCTTATTATTCCGAGTTTTGCTCCGAAATCTATTAATACAACTTTCTTTCCTCTATTTGGTATAGGAAAAGCATTTTTTGTAGAAACCATTTTTACATGATCATTCATATATGGTGTTTCTTTAAGCATTTTTACTATATCATCTTTATTTTCTATAGTATCGCTCATTATTGCTTTTAAAGTTCCTACTTCTCTTATTTTCTTTGTTATAGCTCTAGTATCTATATTTTCTATAGCGGGTATTCCTTTAAGTTTTAAGAACTCGTCTATATTCTCTGCACTCCTAAAATTATTAGGACTTTTACATGCTTCTTTTACTATAAGTCCGAATATTGCCGGATTCAAACTTTCAAAATCATCTCTGTTTATTCCGTAATTTCCTATAAGAGGATAAGTCATAACAGTAATTTGTCCGCAGTAAGATAAATCGGATAATACTTCCTGATAACCTGTCATAGATGTATTAAAAACTAATTCACCTATTTGGAAATTATCTGCCCCAAAACCTATTCCTTCATAATGACTGCCGTCTTCAAGTATTAAGTATCGTTTCAAATTTTACCTTCCTATTAGTCTAAATTTTTTTTAGATTTTTATTTAAAATAAAAAAAAGATTGGAAATCAACTGAAAGTCAATCTCCAATCTTTTTAAGATTATCAAAAACTGCATTTTTCGCAGTATTTTCTTTAGTTTAAACTTTTTCCAAATCATATTATTTTTTCTTCATTTTTATTTTCTTTATAATAACATATAATAATTTATTTTACAATTATTTTTTATTAATATGTATGAATTATTTATAAATTTGAACTGATACTCTTTTAGTTTCCTCATCAAGCCATTTTATAAATGATTCTCTCATACGAGCTTCACCTAAATAGTTTTTCACTCTAGTTCTTATGCTTTCCATATCCTTTTCTATTTCCATTATTTTTACTATATAAAATCCTTTTCCTACTAACTCACGTACACTGCTTACAGTACCAACTTTATATCCTCTTTTTGCTAAATTAAGTCCTGCATTTATTTGTGCAGGCAAAGATCTTTTTCCTGCATCATAAAGTAAATTGTATCCTAAATCTCCTCCATTGTTTCTTGTAGCTTCATCTTCGCTGTATTGTTTAGCAAGTTCTGCAAAATCTTTTCCTCTTGCCGCCATGCCTCTTACTTTAGTAGCTAATTCCTGCTTTTCTCCTTTTTCTGTAAATGTAACCGCTTTGAAGAATATCCAAGAAAGTTTTACCAAAGTATCTGCCTCAAATGCGGATTTATCTTTAGTGTTATTATAAAATTCATCGGCTTCTTTATCACTTATTTCTGTATTATTAACCACAAGTCCGTATAAATTTTCCATAGCTATTTGTTTTTTTATGGAATTTTTATATTCTTCATAAGATATACCTTCAGACATTAATTGTTTTTCAAACTGACTAGCAGTTAAATTATATTGTTTAGCAATAGTTTCTAATCTTCTTTTTACATCATTTTCTTCTATAACAAAATTATTTTCTTTAAGTTTCAGATACATTACTCTTTCTTCAACTAAATCTTTATAAACCATATCATCTGTAATTTTTTGACCTATAGATCTAGCTTGTAATGTTAAAAAAGTTTTTCTGCTTAAAAAATCTTCATAAGTAATTGGCATAGAACCTACTATACCTACTATACTATTAACAACATCATTAAATAAAAGATTACTTTGTATAAAGATAAAAGATAATATAAAAACTATTATTTTTCTCATATAAATTTTAATCCTTAATAATTATTGCATGTATATAAACCGTTTAAAAAGAATATCATTAAAATAGCTTATATGCAAGTATATTTTTAATCATTTAAATAGAATGAAAGTATATTCTTAAATGATTTTATATTGTATTTTATATCGTAAATATCTCTTATACTTTTTATCTTTTGCCAAACGTATCTAGGAGTAAATGACAAATTATAAAAATATTCAATGTATTTAAATATTTGCTCATCATCCATATTTAATTTCATAATACTTTTTCTCATATCATAATCAAACCAATTTTTTGTTTTTATAAGATCATTTTCGTCGCAATATTTGAATAATTTGGTTCCGGGATATGGTATAAAAAGTGAAATATTCATAGAATTAATATATCCATTAAGCATTAAATCTTTTACGATATTGAATGTATTTATTATATCTTCTTCTGTTTCCCAAGGATAACCTATTTTTACCATTATATCTGTGAATAATCCTGCTCTTTTAGCTAATTTTATAGATTCTATAACATTTTCTACAGAGTTATCTGTAATACCTAGTTTTTCTATAGTTTTTGTATTTCCTGATGGTAAGTTAAAAATTATAGTTTTGAATCCTGATTTTTTCATCATTTTATAATCTTGATATTCTAATATTCCAAGATAGATATAACAGTCTAAATAAACTTTTTTATTAAGTTTTCTTTCTTTCATAGTTTCGCAGAATAATGAAAGCCATTCTCCGGTAGGAAAATAAACACTTGTATCTAATATTTCTTTTATTCCGTATCTTTTATTTAGATATTCTATTTCATCTATAACGTTTATAGGATTTCTCACCCTTACATTATCAAAAATAACATTAGAAGAATTACTGTTGTAATTATTATATGAAGATCCTCTTGCTGACATTATAAATGTACCCGGTGTTTTTTTGAAGTATTCATTTGTTTTGGAATATAGCTTCCAATTTGTGAGATTTCTATCTATAAATGGAAGTCTGTCTAAAGATTCTTCAAGCTCAAATTTTCCAGTATTTCTTATATTTCCATTAGATGTTCTGTAGTATATTCCTTTATTTAATTTTTCACCATTGTTTATATGATTAACCAAATTTAAAAGAAGAAAGTCATAATCTCCGCCAGTTAATATAAAATCGGTTTTGGATTTCTGCATACTTTCTTCAGGCAAAGCAGTAACATGATCTCCCGCTAAAACTATATATATATTTTCATATTTTTCTTTTATTGATTCTATAGTATCCCAAATATAATTAATGATAGGAGTTTTTACTTCAAAAAATATTAAATCAGGAGCTATATTATCTATATCATTAAACCAATCTATAGTTGTAATATTAGATGCTATTGTATCTAAAAATATAACATTAATTCCATTATTTTTTAATAAAGTAGCGGCGTAAGAAGGCAGCATAGGATATGAATATGATGGATTTTTTAACCATTGAAATTGTCTATTTAAAGATATTAACGGATATCCATTATTATATTCAAAAGGCGGATATGTTATACAAACTTTTTTAATTTCTTTTTTTTTCATCTTTTTTATAAAAAATATATTATTTAGTTTTTTTAGCTACTTTTTTCTTTGTAGATGAAGATTTTTTCTTAATTATTTTATTTTCATATACATATTTTTCTAATTCGTATTGATCATCAAATATTACATCATACCATTCTTCATATCTTTCGCATTTAGGCGGACTATGTTTTGAGCAAATTTCATTTCTATTTTCATAGTTTTTGCAAAGGTATGTTTTTTTATCTAAATATCTGCATTCGCTTCTTATCATATGATACCAAGTATTTTCATATATAAATATAAATGAATGTCTGAAATGCAAATACCATTTTAAAGTATTAAGTTCGCTTTCATTTTTAGGCGGAGATATTTCCATAACCAAATCATGGCAGCATAATGAATTGCAGTCAGCACATAATTTTTCACTTACTTTTTCTTTTCTATTTTTTAATAAACTATCTGAAGGTATAACTTTCAAAATAAAACCACCTTTTTTGTGAATATACTTAATTATAATAATAATTAAATTAAATTCAATATTTTAATTATTAAAATAATTTTCCATAAATGTCATAAGTTTTTTCTGAGGCTCTACATAATTTTTTATTTCATCCTCTGTAAGACATTTAAGCATTTGCATATCTAATTTTTCTAATTCTTTTAATATAGGTTCAGCAAAAGTTAAGCCTTTTTTTGTTAAACTTATTAATCTGTTTCTTTTATCTTTTGGATTAATCTTTTTTTTGATATAGCCTTTCTTCTCAAAATTATCCAATATAGAACATACAGTCTGCTTTGGAACAGATAGTTTTTCTGTGATAGTATTCTGTACACATTCTCCGCTGTTATAGATTATAAATAAACTGAATAAAGCCAAATCTGTAATGCCATACTGTTTAGCCCATAAGTAATAAAATCTATTAGAAGTATACCAAAAATCATATATGACTTCCATATATTTTTTTATATCTTCATTTTTCATAATTTTATCCCATTCTTTAATATATTTTTATTAATATTAAACATAAATTGAAAATAAAACAAGACAGCTTTTTATAAAAAAAGAGTTTGAAATTTTCATCTCAAACTCTTTTATTATCAATAAAAATTGTTCGCTGATAGTGTCTGCCAGATGCTCACAATTTTTATTTTGTTATTATTATAAAAATTGTTTTATATTACTTTTATTTCTATTGTTTCTTCTTTTACTCTTTTATTTTTTACTGTAACTTTTATGCTTCCTTTAGATTTGTTGGTTTTTACCCAGAAAGAATAATAACCGCCTTCAAGTACAGGTGTATCATTTCCTATTAATTCTCCAGCTCCCTTTACCTCTATAGTAATAGCCTCATTAATATATGGAAGTCTGTTTCCAATACCATCAACTGCTTTGACAGTTATTCTTGTTGCATCCCAAGCAGAGCCATTACTTACAGCATTAATTTCATTATCATCTGCTTTTACTTCCAAGGCTTTGAAAGTAGGGTTGTTCAAATAATTTTTTTCTATAACAGGTTTACCGCCTATATATCCTATTAATTTCATATCTCCCCAACCCATATCGCTTACGCCAGGTATATTTACTTCCATTTTTATTATGACAGGAGCATGTTTTAATCCCTGATATTTACCTGTTGCTGGATACTCTTTTGCCATTAATTCATCTCTATAATAAATTTCTACATAATCGCAATTTGTAGCAACCATTAAAGGAGATATTCCGCCTATAGCTCTTTCTCCTCTAGCATATATAGTTATAGGTTCTAATATTATTTCATTTTTTGTACTCATTTGAGATGAATATGCAGAAGCAGCCAATTTAGGATTTCTAAACATATCATAAACACCATGATAACATATTCTATCTCCAGATCCAAAATTATAATGAGTATGATAATCGAAAGCACACCATCCTGTAGAACCAGAAATATGTCTGTCTATAGCAACAGCATTGATTATTTCAAAATGTCTTTTAGTATGTTCTATTAATCTTTCCTCACAGTCCTGCATTTTTGTAGGGAACATATGTCCGTTATATTCTGTTATCATATATGGAACATTTTTATCTAATTTAGTTACGAATTTTGGTGCTCTTATAGGATCTGCAACACCGTCATAATTGAAATCATTCATAGTATATACATCTTCTAAAAGCTCACTTCCAACTAAATATCTTACTCCGCCTGTTTGTCTTGTTTTATCAAGTTCATGGGCTTTTTTATTAGTTTCTTTATAGAAGCTATGATTATCCTGACTTTCATTTATTCTTACTCCCCATATTATTATGGAAGCATGATGAAAATCTCTTTCTATCATATCTTTTACATTTTCTATAGAAACACTCTGCCATTTTTTATCGCCTATATGCTGCCATCCTGGAATTTCTTCAAATACCATTAATCCTATTTCATCGCATCTGTCTAAAAAATGTCTTGAAGCAGGGTAGTGTGAAGAGCGTACTATATTAAGACCTAAATCAAATTTTAATATATCAGCATCTTTTTTCTGCATTCTTTCAGGCATAGCATAACCTACATAAGGGAAGCTTTGATGTCTGTTCAATCCTCTCAATTTTACTCTTTTATCATTTAAGAAAAATCCGTTTTCTGTGAATTTAACATCTCTAAATCCTATTTTTATAGAAACGCTATCTTCATTAGGCAGAGATACTTCTAATCTATAAAGTCTTGGATTATCCATATCCCATAATTCTATTCTATCAGAATCTATATGCTCATCTATTTTTATATCAGTAAATAATTCATCTTTTTTTAGTGTTACTTCTTTTTTTATTTCGCATATATGATATTCTCTATTATACAAGTTAATAGCAATCGTTTCTTTAACACTTTCTTTTTTACTATTTCTTATTCTTATTTTTCCTGTTATATTTTGATTAGCAAGACCTGTAAGCATAACATTTTCTATTGATACATCATCAACGATTATAATTTGAACTTCTCTGTATATTCCGCCATAGCATAAATAATCTATTTCATTTCCGAAAGGAGGTATATCCTCTCTTTCTGTGCTATCTAGTTTTACAGCTATAATATTTTCACCGTCTTTTAATTCATCTGTGATATCATATACAAAAGGTAAATATCCGCCTTTATGCTCTCCAAAGCTTTTTTCATTAACAAATACTTCACAAGCGGCCATAGCAGCTTCAAAATTGATTAATACTCTTTTACCTTGTAATTTTGATTTATCATATTTAAAAGTGTTTTGATATCCTGATATTAGCCAAGTGTCTGATTCATCAAAATAATGAAGAGGTATTTCAGCAACTGTATGAGGCAATGTGATATTTTCTCCATTTAATTTTTCAATTTTTATATTATCATTCCATTCTTTTGTAAATTTCCAATTTGTATTAAAATTGATTATTTCTCTCATTTTGGTATATACTCCAATGTTTTGTGATATGCAATTTTATATTTAAAAAAATAAAAATCAATGAAAGTTTTTACAAAAATTATTATTTATTGTTTTATATTACTTGATCAAATATTACTGTATGAAGTCTTAAAGATGCTGAAAATAAATTCTTACAATGTATTTTTCACATATAATTATTAAAAAATATATAATATTATTTAAAAATAAATAGAGTATTAAGTAGAAAAAGAATTCTATATTAGATATAGTATAATTTTATAGCAGTAAATAATGTATTGGTATATTTAATAATTGAATATAATTTTGTTATTTATTTTATGCGTATGTATCTACATTATTGCCTTTACTAGAAGAGCTGGCTATTGCTGCTTTTGTAACACCGCCTGAAACATAAACTCTTTTACATTCAGGGCATATATTAGTAGTTAATGTTACATTTTGGAAAATTACTTCTCCGCCGCTTTTTTCTGCTGATCTCTGATTATTGGCAACATGTTCCTGTTCATGTGATGCTACCATAGAAGGAGCACTTGAAGGATCTATTTTAGTAGGAGTTTTAAAAGATACGCCTATATCATTAGAACCATCTTGATATGTTCTTGATGCACAAGTTTTACATACTCCAACTTCGCTTATAGGAGTTTTTTGGCTTGCTTCCTGAACAATATTATTGATATTATTGTTATTATTTCTTATATTATTAGTGTTTCTTATATAAGGAGCATTATTACGAATACTTATTTCCATAAATTACACCTCTTAAATATTTAATTCTACCCCTATATTTGAATTATAAACCTATAAAAATAAATATCAATACATATTATATTCATAATTGCTGTTATGTTTACTAATTATAGAATTTTTATTATAATTTCAGTAAATTTTTTATTTTATAAGTATAGTTTCATTATTTCCGATAATAGAAACGGTATTTTATAACTTGGATTTTATAATGAAAAAAATAATTGCATTATTATTTATAATATTTAATACTTCTTTAGTATTTGCTCAAAATGATGAGTTAATGGAATCTATAAAAAATAATGATATAGATAAAGTAAAAATATTATTAAGAGAGGGCATTAACTTAGATTTATACAATATCAATTATGGTATGAGTCCTTTAATGTATGCGGCTCAACTTGGCAATGAAGAAATAGTTCAGGAATTATTAGATTTCGGTGCTAAAGATTTTGACTTTGCTTTTTATGTGGCATGTGCCGAAGGTTATTGGAATATAGCAGAAGATATAATGAAGTCTGGTGCTAGTAATTATAATATTGCATTGTCTTATGCTGCCATAGGCGGACAATTAGATATAGTAGAAAAACTTATTGATTTAGGTGCTAAAGATCTTAATCCGGCATTGGTATCTGCATGCGAAGGTAATCATTTAGAGGTTGTAAAATATTTAATAGGTAAGGGTGCTAATGTTAATACTAGGGCATATATAGAAGTATATAGAAATTATAAAGGTGCTGAGAGAAAATCACCATTAACAGCATCAACTAATATTGATATAATAAAAGAATTAGTAAATGCAGGGGCAACTAATTTAAATGAAGCTGTAATATATAATGCTGAAACTATATCAACAAATTTTGACAGTTCTTATTCTACTGCAATATTAAATGAATATATCAATTTAGGTGCCGATGTGAATTCTATGAGTACAAATGATGGAAAGACGCTTCTTATGTATTTGATAGAAAAAAGGCAATTAGATTTTGAATTGATAAAAAAAGTTATAGAGCTTGGTGCTGATGTTAATGCACGCGATAGGAATGGAAATACTGTTTTAATAAGGGCGGTAATGTATGAATATGAAGCTCCTATTCAGGATAGTAATTTGAATAAAAAAGTATACAGAACTATTGGTACTCCTATAAATGTGATAGAAGAACTTTTGAAAGCAGGGGCAAGTCCTACCGACAGAAACAGTTATGGAAATACCGCATATAGATTGGCGGCAAGAAAGAAAAGAGATGATATAATAAAACTTTTTGATGAATATTTAAAAAGATAATTATTTGTATATACCTAAACAACTATATTTTGTCAAAAATAAATTTATATTTTTGTTTTTATATCTGGGGCTTTGCCCCCGCTCTGCGTACCCGTAGGGTAACACCCCACTTCTTTTGCGACGGAAGGAAGTGCCTGCGACCATAGGAAGTCCTTTAGGGTGGTATTGCCACATACGCAGTACGCCTTCGGTGAGAAGCTATATCCTCGACAAGCTCGGATACGCTTCGAGAAAGGCTACACATAGGCTTTAATTTAATAGGTTATCTTACATACAATATAATTTTAGTATGATTTAGTACTAATTTTATATCTTGCACTTTTTGCAACTTTTTGCGGCGGGAAAAAGTTGACTAAAAAATGACAAACTTAAAAATTTTCAGTATATACCTAAACAATTATATTTTGTCAAAAATTATTTTCTTATTTTATTATTTGTTGGGACTAGCCCCCACACCCCCACTTCTTTTGCGACGGAAGGAAGTGCCTGTGGTATTGCCACAAAGAAGCAAAAGGGCTATATTTTAGCTTAAATTAATAGTTTATATTAATTTAAAAACAAAATTAGTATGATTTAGTACTAATTTTACATTTGCGTTTTCGCGAAGCGTATCCGAAGGATAAAAACTTTGACGAAGTCCGCAGAGCGTGTGCGGCAAAAAAGTAGATAATACATCTGCCAAAATATAGTTGTTTAGCTATATTATAATTTTATATAATCAAAATAAATCTGTTAATCTAAAATCCAATATCATAAGAATTAATAAAGTATAAATAAATCTTTCTGATACTTTTTCATTATTCTCATTATAGAATTTAATATTTATTTTTACTTTATTTTTATAATCAATATTATCTTCAGCATCTATTATTATATCAAAATTGTCTCCATTATTTATTTTTAAATTATATTCTTTAACTGTTCCATAGTCCATATAACTAGGGAGCATTGAATACCTATCACCGAAAGCCTTAAAAGTACCATAAGCTATTTCAATGTTTTGTAATTTGTTTATTTCATTTTCCAAATTATTTTTATCTAATTTTATTATGCTTAATTGATTAATTGGCTGAAGTAATTCATAATCTTCTAATTGTTTTTTCCATTTTGTAATAGTTTCTTCATTCATTTCTATAGGACTTGCTAAACCTATAAAACTGTCATCATTAATTTTAATTTCTTCATCATCACAATTTGAATAGCTTCCGTCACCTGCATATCTGAATGTAGTTAAAAACAAATTATCTTTATCATATAAATTCCAAATAAGTGAAGAAGAAAATTTATTCATTAAAGGATTATCAATAAATATTTCTTTGAAAAGTTTATAATTATATTTCTTTTCATACATTAATGATTTATACAATTTTAAAGAAAGTTTTTTTATAATATCAGGAATTTCTTTTTTTATGTATTTAATTTCTTCTTTTATAGATGATGTAAAATCTTTGGGTACAGATTTTAAGAGTTTATTATTTTTTATATCAAATACATTCACAGAATAATCACTATTTAAAATCAATTTATAATCATCATTGATAATTTTTTCGCCTTTTAAATCAAATTCGAAATTTGAAGTAAATTTCAATTCCAAATCTTCAAGTGATAAATGTTTTTCTTTTGATATTTCTTTTAATAAATGTAATGCCGAACTGCGTATTTCATGTTTTTTAGCTTTTGAATAAATATCATACAATAGTTTTATAGCATAATCAGTAATCTCTGTAATTTCTATTGAAGACAAAATCATTAAGAAGAATTTAGAATCTTTTTCTTTCTTGTATATTTCTCTTAAGGCCTCATCACCGCCATACAAACTATAAATAATTGCTGTGGTTTCCTTGTATGTTTCTTTATAAATATTTTTAGCAAAAGTCATAAAACTTTCTTTATCAAGTAAATTAATAATAGAATCTATTTCAATCAAATGATAAATATCTCTTTTTAATTCTAAATATTTTAAGTATATATATTTTATCACTTTTATATCAACTTCTCTCGATTTATCTTTTATTAATACATTACAATTTTCTATATAAGAAACTTTTGCCTCATCTTTTTTCTTTAATTTTTTATTAATACTTTCTTCATACTTTTCAATATTACAAAATAATTCATAATTAAGAAATTCTTTTAAATCATTATAATAAAGATTTTCTAATCTTGTTTTAACAGCTTTGATTTTTTTATTATTACTTTTTGATGCTATTTCATAAATTTCTTTTATATTTTTTTCTAAAACAGTTAAAACATTAATATTAGAAAAAGTATATAAATATAAAATCCATTTCAAACTTAAACTACTAACTGCACTATCATCAAAAATATTATCGATTATAACTTTATCATTAAGCTCCCAAGTATTAAGAGAATCATATTCTTTAAAACCGCTATTATAAAACATAGCAACCATAGCATTAACATTGCTTACATTCCATTTATCTAAAGGCTTATTAAAACTTTTAGCTTTCCAAAACATAGAATTCATACTTTTTACATTTGAAGTATCCCATTTATCTAAATCCTGATTAAAACTTTTACATCCTTCAAACATGTCGCTCATATTTTCAACCTTTGATATATCCCAATCATTTAAAGGCTGATTGAAATTATGACAATCTCTAAACATAGCCGTTAAATGTCTTACCTTTGATATGTTCCATTTATTCAAAGGCTGATTAAAATTTTCACACCCATTAAACATTTCTATTACTATTGCCAAGCTAGATGTATTCCAATTATTTATATTCTGATTAAAATTAGTACAGTCCTTAAATATTCCATTCATATATTCAATATTTGAAGTATCCCACTTATCTAAAGGCTGATTAAATTCTTTACATCCCTCAAACATATAAATTGCATTTTTTATTTTTGACATATTGAAATGATTTACACTCTGATTAAAATTAGTACAGTTTCTAAACATATATTCAGTGTTTTCTAAATTAGAAGTTTTCCATTTACTCAAAGGCTGATTAAAATTTTTACAACCATTAAACATGCCCCGCATATTGATAACATTTGATACATTCCACTCAGAAATATTTTGATTAAAATTTATGCAGTTATAAAATAAATCTCCCATATTATTAACATTAGAAACATTCCATTTTCCTATATCTTCATTAAAACTATAACAATTATAAAACATTCCTCTCATACTGGTAACTTTATTAACATTCCAATTTCCTATGCCTGAAAAATCTTTTCTTCTTTCAAAAGAGAACAGTCCGCTCATATCGGTGATTAAGCTTGTATCAATATCACCCAAGTAAATATTTTCATCTTGTACTAACTTTTGTAGTTCTTCTCTTGTTTGAGGTTTGTATTTCATTATTATGTTTCCTTGTTGTTTTTTATAAATTTCATATTCTTTGATATATTTTTCAATTTTAAAATTATAGTATTTTATACAAATAATTTTTTTATCTCAACTTTTTCAGTGGTATATACTCTGCATACTTCGTCAAAGAACCATACGAAGTACGACTACGGCAGGTGAAAGTGCAAATTAACAAGTTATATATAATCTTGATATAATTTCTTATTTTTCTACATACCAAGAAGGAGGATTATTTTCTATAGGCGAATCAATAAAAGCATATTTCATATTAATATTTTCTCCTAACTCCCAAGATTCTAAATCCTGATTAAAATTAATACAATAGGCAAAGGCAAATGATATATCTTTAATATTAGACATATTCCATTTGTATAAAGGCTGATTGAAACTTGAAGCCCCTTTAAACATTCCGTGTATAGATTCAATATTACTCATATCCCAATCATTCAAAGGCTGATTAAAACTTTTAGCTTCCTCAAACATAGAATATAATTTTTTTACTTTGCTTATATTCCATTTGGAAATATCCTGATTAAATGAATATGCATTTTCAAACATATATTCCATACTCTCAACATTAGATACATTCCAATTACTTAAATCACTGTCAAAACTTGAACAATCAGTAAACATAAAAGCCATATACTTTACATTAGAAACGTCCCAATTGTTTAATGGCTGATTAAAAAGTTCACAGCCAGAAAACATATGTTCCATATTAACAACTTTGGATACATTCCAATTATTAATATTATGATTAAAATGCAAAGCTCCTCTAAACATGTTATGCATATCTTCTACATTTGATGTATCCCAAGTTTCTATTCCGTCAAATTTTTTAAGTTTTGAGTTCTGAAATAATCCTGACATATCAGTTATTAAGCTAGTATCTATTTTATTAAATTTTACTTTTTCTTTTATCAATTTTAATAATTCCACTTTGTCTTTAGGTTTATACTTTTCATTATCTTTTAATTCTAATTTGTTAGATTTTGATTTTTTATATTCTGATATAATACTATCTTTATTTTCAATTAGTTCTTTTAATTCATCATAATAAGTATTTTCAAGTTTATTAATAAAATCTTTAAGTTTATTATATTTAATAACTTCTTTATACACTTCTTTTATATCACAGTTTTCAAGCATATTTAAAAGTTTTTTCCTATCATTTACTTTTTTAGATATAAAATAAATATTTAATATGGATTTTATGTCTTTAAAAGAAGAAGCACCCAAAAAAAATTCCCAAATAGAACAGCCTTCATTAATGATCCAATTTTCTATAGAATAATTAAAACTTTCAGCACCGCTAAACATATGAGCCATTCTTCTTACATTAGAAACATTCCAATTATTTATATCCTGATTGAAACTTCTAGCTCCCTCAAACATAGCAGTCATATCTTCTACTTTATTTACATTCCAATTATTAAGAGGCTGATTAAAATTATATGCCTTTGCAAACATACTCTGCATATTTTCAACATTAGAAGTGTTCCAATTATTTAAAGGCTGATTGAAATTTATAGCCTTATAAAACATACAGCTCATAGTAAATACTTTAGAAGTATTCCATTTATCAAGAGGCATATTAAAACTTTCAGCTTCAGAAAACATAAACTCTATATCTTTTACATTAGAAACGTCCCAGTCATTTAAAGGCTGATTAAATTTTTTAGCACTTGCAAACATACCTGACATATTAGTAACTTTTGAAACATTCCAATTATTTATGTTTGAATTAAAATAAGAAGCTCCCATAAACATTTCAGACATATCTGTAACATTAGAAGTATCCCAAGTTTCTATGCCATCAAAATTTTCTCTCTTGCTATTTGCAAATAAACATTTCATATCGGTAATTAAACTTGTATCAATATTTCCTAAATATATATTTTCATCTTTCAATAATCCTTTTAATTCGTCTTTTGTCTGAGGTTTGTATTTCATTATTATGTTCCTTATTGTTTTTTATTATTCTATATTCTTATGTGTATTTTTCAATTGTAAAATTAGAGTATTTTACATAAATAATTTTTTATCTCAACTTTTTCTGGACTTCGTTAAAGTTGATGCCATAGGCATGCTTCGCGAAAATTTAATTGCTACACTTTATATTAAAAATATACCTATTAAATATAATATATAACCTATAAAAATGCAGTTCTTTTGGTTCTCGCCGCAGGCGGGCTTCGCCTATACCAATAAAAGAACTGGGGGTGTGGGGGCTAGTCCCCACAAATAACCTAAATTTAAAATTGTGTTTTTTGACAAACTCTAAAATTTTCAGTATATACCTAAACAATTTTAAATTGTCAATTTTTAGTTTTTTATCAATGTTATTATAACTTATAAATAATATGAAATATTAGCATATAGTAGCAAAATATGTTTTAAATGTAATATAAAATTATATATTTGTAAAATAATGAGTAATCAGCCGCACGTATAGTTTGCTATCCATAATGATTTGCAGTACCGTGCGGAAAGCCTCCGCGAAGCGTACCCAATGGGTATAGGCGAATAGTTGGCAAAATGAAATCATTTCAGTATATACAATTTATAAAGTATATTACAATCCAGTATAAATAACTTTTAATTTTTATACCAAGAAGGAGGATTATTT
Organism: Brachyspira suanatina; assembly: GCF_001049755.1. Classification (NCBI taxonomy): domain Bacteria; kingdom Pseudomonadati; phylum Spirochaetota; class Spirochaetia; order Brachyspirales; family Brachyspiraceae; genus Brachyspira; species Brachyspira suanatina. The sequence goes on from NZ_CVLB01000001.1 coordinate 509,413, forward strand.
TCTATAGGAGAATCAATAAAAGCATATTTTATACTAACATTTTCTCCTAACTTCCAAGATTCTAAATTCTGATTAAAACTTTTAGTAAAACAAAACATTAACGACATATATTTTACATTAGATACATTCCACTTGTCTAAAGCACTATTAAAATTAACAGCTCCTTGAAACATACAGCTCATATTTTCTACATTAGATACATTCCAGTCATTAATATTTTGATTAAAATTTTTAGTATAATAAAACATTTTAGACATATCTTTTACATTACTTACATTCCATTTGTATAATGGCTGATTAAAACTTTCACAATTAGAAAGCATACCTTCCATATTAACAACTGATGACACATTCCAATCATTAAGCGGATAATTAAACTTTTTACATTTCTTAAACATATAACTCATATTTTCTACTTTTGAAACGTCCCAGCTCTCAATATTATGATTAAAACCTGATGCTCCCTCAAACATACTTTCCATATTCACTACATTAGATACGTTCCAACTTTCTATACCGTCAAACTTTTTTAATTTGGAACCTTTAAAAAGATTACTCATATCTGTTATTAAAGAAGTGTCTATTTTATCAAGTTTTGTTTTCTCTGCTATTAGTTTTATTAATTCATTTTTGTTTTTTGGCTGATACATTTTAGTTTGTTTACTATCTTTTTTATCTTTTTTTGTTTCTAATTTCTTTTCTGATTTTTCTAATTCTTTATATTCCTTTATAATTTCTTCTTTACTATCAACTAGTTCTTTTAATTCATCATAACAAGTATTTTCTAACTTTTTTAGAATATCAGCTACAGATTTTTTATTATATTTTAATCCGATTTTATAAACTTCTTTTTTATCAAATTTACTTATAATTTTTTCAAGATTTGATATAGCAGACTTTGAGCTTTGAAAAGAATATATTTTTAAAATTAAATTCAATGAAACATTATTAAAAATTCTGTCGAATTCTTTAACATTTTTAAAATTCCAGTTTTTAATATTATCCTGATTAAAAGATGAAGCATTAAGAAATGCTTGATTCATATATTCTATTTTTTCTGTTTTCCAACTGTTTAAATCCTGATTAAATGAAGAGCAATTACAAAACATATTTATTATATTTTTTAAATTAGAAGTATTCCAATTATTAAGAGGCTGATTAAAATTAGAAGCTCTTTCAAACATATTATCCATAAATTCTACATTAAAAACGTCCCAATTATTTAAAGGCTGATTAAATCTTGAAGCTCCAAAAAACATACCGTTCATACAGTCAACTTTAGAAGTATTCCAATTATCCAAAGGTTCATTAAATATTATACAGCCGTAAAACATTTCTCTCATACTTTCCACATTAGAAACGTCCCAGCTATTTATATTTTGATTAAAATTTTCAGCATTCTTAAACATCTCCATCATGTATTTAACATTTGAAGTATTCCATTTATCTAAAGGCTGATTGAAACTTTTAGCACCGCAAAACATAGCAGACATAACTGTAACATTGGATACATCCCAATTATTTATATTATGATTAAAATTAACTGCATTTTTGAACATTCCGCCCATACTTGTTACATGAGAAACGTCCCAAGTTTCTATACCTGAAAAATCTTCTCTTATATTATTAAAAAACAATGTACTCATATCAGTTATTAAACTTGTATTAATATCGCCTAAATATATATTTTCATCTTTTAACAATTCTTTTAATTCATCTTTTGTCTGAGGTTTATATTTCATTTTTAGATCCTCTATAATTTTTACATTCTTATATTTGGTATATCAAATACTTTTCCGTTTTCAAAGTTTTTCACTTTCTCTTTTTCTGTTACTGTTATGAATACCTGTCCCAAAGTTTTTATATATTCAAGTATATTATCGCGTCTTGTATTATCAAGTTCAAGCATGGCATCATCTATTAGTAGAATAGGGCGTTTTTTCCTGTACTCTGATAATATTTTTTCACTTGCCAATTTCATTATAAGAGTGAACATTCTTTTTTCGCCCTGTGATGAGAATTTCTTTGATAATGAATCTTTATAGAAGAATTGATACTCTGCTCTGTGTATACCGAAATAGGTTGTACGCATTCTTATTTGTTCTTGTAATGTGCTTTCTAGTTTTTTTATATATTCGCTTTCATTATTTATATCTTCTATTGTAGATTGATATTTTATTGCATAAGGGTTTTCATTATGAAATATATTTTTATAAATTTCATTCATGTTTTCTTCTAAAATTTTAGAATATTTTTTATTTTCATTAGCTATATAAATTGAAAGTTTTGCCATGTCGCTATTATAAATATATGCTTCATTAGGCTTTGTACTTAAACAAATATTTCTCATTTTTAAAAGCTTATTATATTTGATTAAGCATTGTAAATATTCTAATGATATTGTTGATATAAGCATATTAAAATAATCGCGTCTTAATTTTGGTTCTGCTATTACCAAATCTGTATCATTGGGAAGGAATATAACATAAAGTATTTTTCCTATTAAATCTTTTCTTGATGATACTTCTTTTTTATCTATAAATACTTTTTTTATTTTTTTTTGATATGCTATTTCTATATTAGTGTCATAATTAAGTTCATCTTCTCTAAAAACACCGCGTAAAAAATAATTATCATTACCATTTTTTACAAGTTCCCTGTCAAGTCTGGTTCTAAATGATACTCCATTTCCAAGCATATATATTGCTTCAAGTATATTAGTTTTGCCGGAGCCATTATGACCATAAAGTACATTAATTTTATCAGAAAATTCAAATATATTTTCATTGTAGTTTCTAAAAGAACGTAATGTAAGTTCTTTAAGTATCATTTTGTAAGCCTTTAATATTATAGTGAAAAGTATTATATATTAAAATATTAAAAATAGTAGTGTTTTATATTATTAAGTTTTTTAAAAATAAAAAATAAGGCTTGTCAATATATAAATATTAACAAGCCCTGAATGTTTAAAACTTTTTATATTTTATTTTCTTAAAAGTAATTATTTAGCATTAGCAAACAAATCTTTTATATCTGTTTTTTCCCAAGTGAACTCTGGAAGCTCTCTGCCGAAATGTCCATAAGCAGTAGTTTTTTCGTAGATAGGTCTTCTTAAATCTAATCTTTTGATTATACCTGCAGGAGTTAAATCAAGTTCTTTAGCAACTATATTCGCTAATACTTCATCATGTACTTTTGCTGTACCGAAAGTATTAACATATACAGATAAAGGCTCAGGAACACCAATTGCATAAGCAAACTGTACTAATGCTCTGTCAGCTATACCAGAAGCAACAATATTTTTAGCAACATACCTAGCCATATAACAAGCACTTCTGTCTACTTTTGTAGGATCTTTACCAGAGAAAGCTCCGCCGCCATGAGCACCATGTCCGCCGTAACTGTCTACGATGATTTTTCTTCCTGTTAATCCGCAGTCTCCCATAGGTCCGCCAACTACGAATGAACCTGTTGGGTTAATATAATATTTTGTGTTTTCATCAAGCATATTAGCCGGACATATTTCATTAATAACATATTTTTTAATGTCAGCTTCTATCTGCTTATGATCAACACCAGCAGCATGCTGAGTAGAAATAACAACAGCTTCTATTCTTGCAGCTTTACCGTCTTTATATTCAACAGTAACCTGACTTTTTCCGTCTGGTCTTAAATAGTCAACTACTTTGTCTTTTCTAATCTTAGTTAAACGTTCTGCCAATCTATGGGCTAAATGTATAGTTAAAGGCATGAATGTTTCAGTTTCATTTATAGCATAACCGAACATTATACCCTGGTCGCCTGCACCCTCAGAAACATTTGATGATTCAGAATTGAATAATCCTTTTCCGGCACTAACTCCCATATCTATATCTGGAGACTGTTCTGCAATAGACTCCATGACAGCACAAGTATCAGCGTCAAAACCCATATCGCTGCTTGTGTATCCTATTCGCCTTACGGTATCTCTAGCGATTTTTTGATAATCCAATTTAGCTTTTGTAGTGATTTCTCCGGCAATCATGATCATTCCAGTTTTTGCCAAAGTTTCACATGCAACTCTAGAATTAGGATCTTGTTTTAAACATTCGTCTAAGACCGCATCGCTTACGGCATCGCAGATCTTATCAGGATGGCCTTCTGTTACCGACTCAGAAGAGAAATAATAATTCTTTATCTCTGCCATAGTTTTACCTCTTTTTAAAATATAATCATGTTATTGTATATTGGTTAACATAAATAGTCAAGGAATTATTTGATAATTATTACAAATTAGTATAAATAACTATAAAACTATTATTATATATAGTATTATTTTTATGTTATCATACATATCAAACTATGGTATTATCAAAAATCTGGTTGTAGAAAGTATAATACTCAGGCATAAGCAAAGAAAAGCTATTATAATAAATGGTTTATAAAGTTCATCATACTGAATCAAGTCATCATCTAATATAGGCTTTTTTTCTAATCTGTCTATTGTATTATAAACATTATCTAAAGCGGAAGCGTTTTTAGCATTGAAATATTTACCGCCTGTAGTAGCTGCTATATCTATTAAAGATTCTTCATTGAGTGTAAAATCTGCCCTTATTCTTCTTTTACCATAGCTAGGATCATCATAAGTAACCCAAGCATGACTTCCATTGGCATCACCTATACCTATTGTATATATTTTTATGTTGAAATTTGATGCTATTTCAGAGGCTAGTTTAGGATCTATTTCTCCAGAGTTATTTTCACCGTCTGTAAGAAGTATTATGATTTTTTCATTATCTTCTTTTACACTTCTAAGCATATCAACAGCAGTAGCTATTCCAAGCCCTATTGATGTAGAACCTTCTTCATCTATTTCTATTTTTTTTATTTCTTCTTCCAATGAAGTATAGTCAAATGTAGCAGGTGAAAGCACAGAAGCACGTAAAGCAAATGATACTAAACTTATTTTATCAAAATTTCTCTTTTTTATAAAGTCTATCATAGTTTTTTTTGAAGCTTCAAGCCTTGTAGGCATCATATCTTCAGCCATCATAGAAGGAGAAACGTCTACTACAAGAGAAATATAAATACCTTCTCCATTAATATCTGATAGATGTGAAACTTTTGCAGGACGTGCTAAACCTATTATAGAAAAAGCAAGTGCCAAAATAATAAGCATAAATGGGATATCTTTAACATAATATCTTGATTTTAATACTTTAGACATACTTACTCTTGGATGTTTTACAGAATAAGAATGATTCTTTCTTGTTTGTATATATAAAAATATTATAATAGGTAAAGTTAGCAGTAAGAATAAAAATTTCGGAGATACAAAAGTCATTTACACATTTTCCTAATCATAATTTTAATATTAAAACATAATAAATAAAGCAAAGTAATATTTGCTAAATTATTATACTAAAATACGGATAAAAGTAAAGTATCATATAGCCAATAGATGTATATTTAAATTAAATGTAATAATAAAAATATATGCAAATAATTTATGAAAATATCATTTTATTTTTCTAATAATTTATTTACTATATAAACAGATTTTTTAAATCTTGACTGATAATCTCCATTTATAGAATAGTATTTTATATTTAAATTATGGAGTATATCTTTTATTTTATTGCTGTATTTAATTCTGTCATTCTTTATTACTTCGCTTCTGTCGCCGTCCTGAACAAAATCAACATCAGGCTCTAAAAATAGTATAGCATCATATTTATTTATATGTATAATAGCCTTTGCAAGTCTTTCATTATCAATAATATTTTCATCTTCTAAGAAATGCATATAAAAATTTGTAATTATAGCATCAGTATCAACAAATAATATTTTATTGCTGCTTTCTATTGATTTTATTTCATTTAATTTATGAGTAAGAAGTATTTCCGTAAAATCTTCTGAAAGCATGAGTAAATCAGTACCAGATTTTTCGGATAATTCTCTGCCTGCTTCTTCTATATAGTTGGTATTATAGTAATTTGCTAAATTAATTGTGAGAGTGGATTTTCCTGTGCTTTCGCTCCCTAATAATAGAACTTTTTTTGTATAATAAGGCTTTACTATATTAGGCAAATAATCCCAGTATTTATAAACATTTTCTCTAATTTTTGAAGAACTTATTTCATTTCTCTCTATAAATATTAACTCTGAATCTTTATAATATCTTGTATAAAAAGAATCTTTATTTTTATAATCATCTCCGCAAAATACAGCATCGATTTTTTCACCTATAGCATTTTTTATTTTTATAGAATCTTCTTCCCAAAAATCTTCTGTATATTCTTCTTTTGTATTTGCATTATCTTCTATAAATATAATCTTCACATTTCCAATATGCTTTGTTAATTGATAAAGCCAGCGGTATCTTATTTTTTTATCAATTTCATTTCTGTTATTACCTACAGCCAAAACAATATAAAGTTTTTTACATTGATTAGCAGCTTCTATTATGCATCTTACATGCCCAAGATGAAGAGGATTGAAAGAACCTCCGTACATTCCTACACTATACATAAAAACTCCAAATTATTTTTGTAAATTAGCTTCTCTATACCATTTAATAAACATAAACACAGCATTAATTAAATAAACACTCCACATAAGCAAAGTTGCTATATTATCTCCGCCGCTTGAGAAATTAATATACCATATAGAAATATTTAAAATGTTTACTAATATCCACATTATCCATTGTTCTGTACATCTCTTTACGCATAGTATCTGAGCAGTTACAGCAAATACAGTACTTGCACTATCAACAAATGGAAGCGAACCGCCTAATTTTTTTAATATAAGTCCGTAAATAAATATTGATATAAAAGATAAAGCAAATATTATTATTTTAAATTTATTATTTAATTTTGTTTTTATTACTTCTTGGCTTTCACTATTTATATTTTTGCTCCATAATACAAAACCAACTATATTCATAGGTATATAATAAAATACATTGAGCATAAACTCACCGTAATATTTTGCATTAAAAGCTATAATAGAATAAAGAATAGTATTGACCATTCCAAATATATATGAAGATAATTTTCCTTTACCAGTAAGTATAACGCATAATATACCGCTTATTGATGATACTATACCAATAATGTTTTCTTTCCAATAAATAGAAAGCGATAATATTATAGCGCTTGCAATTATAATCCATATAACTTCTATGGCTTTCCAATTTTGAAGTTCATTTTTTATGAAGTTTTTCATTATAGTTTTTTATTTTTACAATTTTTTGATTTATTTTATACTTATAGTTTATAAAGTCAATAATTGCTCAAATAATATTTATAGTATAATATATGAAAAATAATAAAAGTATTTTTAGGTTTTATAATGGCTTCAAATAAAAATAGTAAGGCAAAACAATTCAATATAAAAAAACATAATAGAAGATATATAATTGAAAAATATAATACATCTTCAAAATATGATTCATATGAAAGTAGTATAAATAAACGCTATGATAATTATTATATTCTTCATTCTCTAGAAAATATAGTAAATAAAATTAATGCACTTAAAAAAGAAAATAATGATATAAAAGTATTATTAGTATCAATGAATTCAGGAAAGTCTACACAATTAAAAAAAGGAAAGTATAAATATATAGAAATAGAGTTTGATAAAAATTTGCATTATAAAGAAAAAGATTCTGATTATACAGATGATATTTATTTATTTTTATATGAAAATAAAATTTGCTTTTTTGAAATAGGCGTATTTTTAGAATTATACAATAATTTAAAATCTTATGAACAATTTAAATATACTCATTCTTCACAAGCTTTCTATATTTATCAAATAATTAATAAAATAATAAGCCCTTATAAATTAATATATGATAATTACCGCTTTTTAAATAAAGAAATAAGTTATAAAGATATTATAAAAAATATAAAAGAAAATGATTTTGAACTTATAATCAAATATAGAGAAATTGAAAGATTAAAGAAAGTGATGCAGGAATATTTTGATGATAATAATAAAGAAGATACTACTCCAATTCTTCCTTCATATGGATTGTATAAAGAAGATAAGAAAAAGATACTAGATATTATACATTAGAAAGTTTAATAGTTTTAGATGAAATATTAAGAATATATAAAGATATAAAAACTACAGATTTTGTATTTATTAGGAATATAAGCTATTTAGATGATGCTGAAGATATAGCAAAAGAAATATTTAATTTTGATAAAATACTTAAATTAGAGATGTACAGCAGAAGTGAAAAATATATAAAAGGAATTTGTTTAAATATAAGCGATGATAAAGAAAGACAAAAAGAAATAAAGAAAATTGATATAAAAAATATACTTAATAATTTTGAAACTATAAAAATAAATGACTTAGAGAATATAATATTTTATTTGTATGATACAATACTTAGTCTGATAGGAGATAATAAGAACTATAATATAAAAGAAGATGAACAGGTACAAAAAGGCATTTTATATTATGACAGTGTTTTTCATTACTTACAATATTTTATAGGATATTTATTTAATAAAGAAATTATAAATGAAGAAGAGTATGTAAAAATAATAGAGCTTTATATTTATAAATATAATACACTTAGAAATCATAATATTTATAGATTTTACAAATTTTATTTAAATAACGAAACAGCAAAAAAGTATAATATAGAAAATTACGGTATTATTAATTATTATGTTTACTATTATCAAAATGAAGAAAAAATAGTTAAAAATTATTCAATATATGATTATAAAGAAATATACATTTATTATTATAAGTTTATATTGATGAGTATTGCATACAATATTGTAGGCTATCATAGAGATGAAAAAGCTTATATAAAAACTAGAATAGAAATAAAAGAAGAGAGAGAAAAAATCCAGATAATATAATATTAAATTTAGAAAATACCTATAAAGAAGAGTTTAAAAAAATAAAAAATTATATTAATAAGTTTAATATAATGCTTAATAATTTATACTTTATTAATATTATTGATTATGAAGAGTATAAGAAATATAATTGCTTTAAGTTGGAAGAATTAATAAATTATATTTGTGATTTAATCCAAGATGAAGAAAAATTTATAAATATAGAAGAAAGTATAAAAGAATTTGAAGTATATAAATTAATAATAAAAGAAATAGAACCAATAAAAGAAAGTAAAATTATATATGATAGATATAAATTATTTTATTTATTTTTAGAAGAAGAATATAAATTAAGCTGTGAAGAATTATCAGACATAATAAGAAAAATCAATAATTTCTATAATATATACAAACAGATAGAAATTCCTATAAAAAATTAAAAAAACTTATTAATTTCAATTCAATTGACCTCCATACAAACATGTAAAATTACAAAAAAATCAAAACTGTTAGTATATAACCATACTTATATGTATCAATATAAAAACTTTACATATAAGTATGGTAAGGTATAAGAAAATAAAATTAATATTATTTAATGAATTGTATAATATTAATTTAATATTTTGTAAAAATGTTCTTTCAAAATTTAATTATTGGGTAATTGACTGTATGGCTAAAAGAGATGAAAACAACAATATAGATAAAAATGCTAAGAGAGACATAAACAATTTTGATTTATATTATTTTATAAAAAATAAAAAATATTACTTGCCAAGATATTCATTTATTTTGAAAAGCAAAAAAAGATTAATGTCTATAGGAGAATTTTTAAATCTTTTGGAAGAAAATAATATAAAGAATATGAGCATTAATTTATTAAGAGAATGGGATAATAAAGAACTTCTTCTAGCATATAGAGTTGAAAAAGGAATGATTAGAACAGAAAGCAGATACTATATAGTGGAGCATATTGATATTGTAAAAGAGATAGTGAAACTAAAATCCTACGGGCTTGAAATAAGAGAGATAGAAAAGGTTATTTTTGAAAATAAATCTTTTGAAATACTTTTCCTATCAAAAATAATAAAAAATAAAGAGTTATTTATGAAGATGAAAGACATAATAAATAATATAGAAGAGATTGAAAACAAATTAGCAGTTTCGCTTTGTAATGAAATTAAAACAATTTTCAATATTAATGATGATGATTTTAAAGACACTTTTAATGATAAATATTTAAACACTATATTGAATGATTATAAAAAGAGCAATTTAAATACTGATGAATCAAGCATATTATTATTATCTTTAATACTTTTAAGTTTGTATAATTCTTATGATAATAATTCTTTTGACAAGAAAAAATTCTCTAAACAGTTTTATAAAATCATTAGTGAAAATAAAAATCATACCTAACCATACTTAGGTGCATACTTTATTGATTAATAACATTGAATAAAGAGCAAATATATTTAATATAGATAAACGCTTTAAAACATTTGATAATTTAATTAAAGATTATAAAAAATCTTTAATTGTTATAAATAAAAAATATTTAAGGAGCAACTAAAATGAAAAAACAATTATTCAAATTTCTTTTATGCCTCACAGCAGTAATATTTGCAGTAAGCTGCGGAGGAAATAATGATTCCCCTACAAATCCAACTCAAGGAGAATTTACTGTTAATTTTGAGTCTTATCCAGAACCAGCAGACAAAACAATAGGAACTTCATCAGAAAAAACTTCTTTCACAAAAGAATGAAAAATTAGATGTTATCCTGGTACAGATGCTAAAGTTGAGATAAGTAAAGTTACACCTGTTACAGCATCTGGAAGCGTGTCATTAGAGCCTGCAGATTTTGAAGTATTAACTCCTACAGTATCAGCAACAGCAAATGAAATAAGAATAGTATTATCTGCATCAGGAATTGAAAAAGTAAAAAAAGCAACAGCTGGACAAGTATCTGAATATACATTTACATTCTTATTCACAAGAACATCAGATAATAAAACAGCTACATCAGAAACTAAATTAAATATTGTTAATATAGATATAATAAATCAAACTGATATAGAAACAGCAATGAAAAATGCATAAGATGGTGATACAGGAAAAGGAAATCTAGTTGTAGGTACAGGACCTAAATGGGTATTTAGTTTATCTAGTTTTACACTAAATAAAACTTCAGGATTTACAGCTACAGCTCAAAGTACTTCTGGAAGTATGTATGTTAGTAGTGCTGAAAGTGCTATTACTTTGCAAGCTAAAGCAACAGGTTTTTTATTTAGTGCTAAAGGAAAAAAAGATACTGAAAAGCAAGCAACACTTACAATTACTGTAAAACTTAACAATAGCGGATATATGCTTGATGATGCTATAAATTATGTAGCAACAGACTGTTTCAAATTAATTTTAAGTATTGGACAAACAGACGGAACTTGGAAGCAGCTATAAATTAAATCAATCAATATTCTAATAAAAGCCTGTCTTAATATTTTATTATGATAGGTTTTTTTATATCTATAAAGTCGTATTACCACACGCTGAACTAGCTATAAAAATAAAATCAATCAATAATTAAACATTTACTATAAATTTAAATTCTGCTTACCGCGTGCTGTTAAAGCTCTCAAATTTAAAAAACGCTTGGGTGGGCATGCTTTTTCTTAATTGGCTGTAAATTCTTTACAATTTTATATCTAGTATATACTGAAACAAATATATTTTGTAAATTTTGATATTTTTTTTAGATGTATTATCAACTTTTTTGACGCACACGCTCTGCGGACTTCGTCAAAGTTTTTATCCTTCGGATACGCTTTGCCAAAAACGCAATTACTAGAACTTTATATTAAATATATACTTATTAAATATAGGATATAACCTAAATTTAGACCATAAATGCAGTTTTTCGCAAAGCGTATCCGAGCCTGTCGAGGATATAGGTTCTCGCCTGCCGAAGGCACGCACAGCGAGGTGGGCTGTGCCTTATATCAATAAAAGAACTGGGGGTTCGGTGGCTAGTCCCCGAAAATAATAAAAATATAAAAACTATTTTTTGACAAAGTATATTTGTTTAGGTATAATCTTAAATATTAAAAACTATAAAAGGACATAACTATGCTTAATGATGAATTACAGGAATTAAGAAAAGATATTGATAGAATAGATAAGCAAATAGTAAATTTGATAGATGAAAGAATGAAAGTAAGCTTGAAAGTAGGGGAGACAAAAAAGAAATATAATGCCCCTATATTCGATCCAAAAAGAGAAAAAGAAGTTATAGCAAAAAAAATAGAATTGCTTGAAAATAAAGAATTGTCTAGTTTAATTACTACTATTTATAATGATATAATGTATACATCAAAACAGCTTCAGAAACATTTGATTGATGAATGTAATAGTAAAGAAGATAAAAAAGAAGATGATAAAGAAAATATAAAATACGATGAAAAGATAGTGTATCAGGGCAGAGAGGGCGGAAACGGACATGAAGCTGCTTTAAAATTTTTCGGAGAGAATGCTAAACTAATAAAGAAAGAACATTTTGATGATGTGCTTGAGAGTATAAGAAGCGGAGAATGTTATTATGGAGTTTTGCCTTTAGAAAATTCTTCTACAGGAATGGTTAATGAAGTTTTGGATATACTTGCAGATTATAATTGTAAAATAGTAGGTGAGGTTTATCTTCCTATAGAATACGGACTTATGGCAAAAAAAAGTGCTAATATAAAGGATATTAAAAAAGTTATATCTCATCATCAGGCTTTGAAGCAATGTTCTAATTTTATAAAAGAAAATAATTTTGAAGAGATGACAGCATCTAATACAGCAGAAGCAGCATTCATAGTTTCTAATGGAGATGATAAAGAATTGGCTTCAATTTCTAATAAGCATGCTTGTAAAATTTATGATTTAGAAATGCTAGAAGAGAATGTTGAAAATATTAAAGGAAATACAACCCGTTTTATTATAGTTGCTAATTATGATAATGCTTTGAAAAAAGGCAATAAGATGACTATAAGATTCTTACTTCCTCATGAAAACGGCAGTTTGGCAGATTCTTTGAATAAATTGAAAAGTTTTAATTTAACTTCTATAGTAAGCCGTCCGCATATTGAAAGAAAATGGCAGTATTATTTTTATATTGATATGACAGGTGATTTTGAAAAAAGTAAAGAAGAATTTGAAGAGTTCAAAAACAGTGTAGAAAATTTAATTGTTTTAGGTGTGTATAATGAATAATATAAAAAATAATAATATTATATTTATCGTAGGTTTACCCGGATGCGGAAAAAGTGCATTATCAAAAATGCTTGCTGAAAAATTAAATTATGATTTGTACGATATGGATTCTTTTATAGAGCATAAAGAGGGCAGAACTATAACAAATATTTTTGCTGAAAATGGAGAGCCTTATTTTAGAAATATTGAAAGCGAAGTTCTTGAGGAATTAAGCAATTTAAATAATGCCGTTATATCCACAGGAGGCGGTATTGTTCTAGCTCAAAAAAATAGAAACATCATGAAAGATAAAGGATTAACTATTTTTATAGATAGAAATCCTGATATTATACTTGAAAATATTGACCCTAGAGAAAGACCTCTTCTAGCTAAAGATAAAAATAAATTATTAGAATTATCTAAACAAAGAGATAGTTTATACAGAGAATCAGCACATATTATATTCACACATAATACTTGGGAAGATAATATTGATAATACTTTTAAAAAATTTTATGATTGTATCATTAATTATATTTAAAAATTACTATTGATAAAAACAAAAAGAAGTATTATATTATTTTATTTATATAGCAAATTATATATTATAATAATGTTAGGATTAAAATATGATAGCCGTTTTCGTTAATATGATAGCTGTACTTGTTGGTTCTCTTATAGGTTTTGCATTCAAAAATAAATTATCAAAAAGGTATGAAGAGCCTGTTTTTATTGCTGCCGGTATAATATCTCTTACTATAGGTATAACTATGGCTATAACTACAAAGCATATATTAATATTTGCAGTGTCAATTATGCTTGGAGGAGTTACTGGTACATTTTTTAGGATAGAAGAAAAAATAGAATTATTCGGAGAGTTTTTAAAAAATAAATTTGCTTTCAAAGAGAATTCAGGAAATTTTGCTTTAGGTTTTCTTACTTCTTCAATACTTTTTTGTTCAGGTTCAATGTCTATAGTAGGTTCATTTCAGGCAGGAACTCAAGGCGTATATGATTTAATATTTACAAAAAGCGTAATAGACGGATTTGTTGCAGTATTTATGTCTACAGTTTATGGTATAGGTGTTGCTTTTTCAATAATAAGCATATTTGTTTATCAAGGAGCTTTGACTATACTTTCATCTTTTTTAGAGCCTTATGTTTCTGAAACTATGCTTAATGAAGTTTCCGCTGTAGGAGGTGCTACTGTTATGATGATAGGAATAAATTTATTGAAATTAGCCAAAATAAAAACAGGAGATTTCCTTCCTGCATTAATTTATTCTATTTTACTTGTTTTACTTATACCTTATATTCAATTTTTATGATATAATATATTAATATGATATTATAAATGTTAGGAGATATTATCAATGGAAGACATAGTAAAAGAGTATATTGACTACACTAAGCAAAAATCAAATATTGAAGAGGTAGCAAATAAAAAACTTGTATCTCAAAATGAAAAATTTTTAAAATTAAAAGAATATGTAAAAGAAAATCATGATAAAGAATTGGATATATGCAGACAAATAGCATCAGAATTTGAAAATATGGATATACTAAAATCATATTATGCTGCTAATTTTGTAGGACATTCACTTCATCATGAAGATATAATAGATGATGAAATAGGAAAAAATATTATTAATTTATTTTTTAGAAATATAGATAATGCCTGCCGTTTCATAGAAAATGCCGCTCAGCTTTATAATGTAGATGAAGATGATCTTACCGATGATGATATAGCCCGTATTAATATAGATATTATGTACAGACTTGATTATAAACCTTTAGAGGCATTTATTGGAATTGATATGATGATACCTCCTGTTATGACAGTTATATGTTCTAATCAGGATTTAAGAAAATATTTTATAAATTTAGGACTTGAGGATCATATAGAATATTTGGAAGGTTATGTTAATGCTTTATCTTATGTACATATTGGTATAGAGGCTTGCTATAAAACAAAAATTTTAGTTCTTTCTCCTAAAGTACAGAGAGGTTTTTATATAGAGGCTTCAGATATGAGCAATGGCTACTATCTTATAACTTTATTAGAAGCAGAATTATATAAAAAAGGATTATTAAAAAGATACGGTATAGATAATTATGAGTTTAATGAAACTATTTATAATATAGCCGCTGGAAATGAGCATCCTCAGGAATTAATGGAAGCAGAGGCACATCAGCAATACTATACTATATATGCACTTCAAAAAGACGGTACTTATAATATTGAAGATGAGAACGGAGAATTGGATTGCTACAAAATATTATACAGCGATATGTCTCCAGAAGAAATTCCTGATTTGGACGGCACTCATATATTGATTATGGATAGTGAAGGAATGTGGACAAAACCTGTAAAATGGGATATAAGCTACTTCACAAAACCTCATCAGAAATTGAAACCTTATGTAAAAATACTAGATGAGATATCAGATGAAGAATATAATAGTTGGATAGAAAAAATAAAGAATTCTAATTCATAAAAAATATAGTTATGTTATAACTTTTAAAGCTATAAAGGATCAGCTGATAATTTAGTTGTCAGCTGATTTTTTATTATATAAATAAAAAAATAACGGTTTATATTTTATATATACCTGAACAACTATATTTTGTCAATTTTTCTTTTTTATTAATATAAATTATTATTTTTTATAAAATAAAAGATTATCTAATATTGTTTAAATATGTTTTATCTGTAATATAAATTATTAATTTTTGTACAATAATAAGTAATCAGCCGCACGTATAGTTGGCTATCCATAATGATTTACAATACAGTGCGGAAAGACCCTATGGCGAATAGTTGACAAAGTTAAAAATTTTCAGTATAAAACTTATTTTATTATTATTTAAATTTTATATTTATTAGTTTTTATCTTATAGAAGTTTTGAATTCAGCTGTAAATGTGGAATCTTGATTATCTTTTACTGTTACTTTAGCATCATAAACAGCAGATGGAAGATATTTTCCATTTTTATCAAGTCCAGACCATATACAAGTAGCTGTTTTTTTGGAAGCGTCAATAGTTAAATCTTTTGAGTCCATTAAATCGCCGTTTTGAGAGTATATTTCTACTTTAGCACTTATAATTTCTCCACTATTAATAGAAACTTTATAAGTAGTATTCTCTTTAGACGGACTAAATGGGTTAGGATAATTATAAAACTCAGAAATGCTTGAGCTAGGTTTATTAGGCGAGCATGAAATATAAAGGAAAGCTAAAAGAAGTATTATTAAAATATTTCTTTTAGCTGTCCATATTTTTAATAAATTACTTATCATTAATGTTATCAGTCAGTAGTGAATAATATTCTTCCGCAGTGGAAACACATAATAATTTGATTTTGTCTTCTAACTTCATTAACAGTCATTTTAGGTATAGCTACATTACAAGCACTGCATTTGTAATTTTCAATTTTAGCTAAAGCCTCGCCTTTATTTTCTTTGATTCTCTTATAATTTTCTAAAACAGCTACATCAATTTTGCTAAGAATAGTATCTTTATATTTTTTATACTCTTCTAAAACAACATCAGATTTTTGCTGAGAGTGAGTAGAGCTATAAAGTTCATAAGCTTTAATTTGTATTTCAGCTCTTTCAAGTTCGATTAAGAATTTGATTTGTTTTTCAGCTTCAAATTTTTCATCTAATTTTTTGAATGATTCTAAAACGCCAGCAAGTTCATCATAGCTTTTAGTAGCCATTACTTTATCAAGTATTTCTTTTTGGTTAACTAAGAAGAAAATTTGAGAAAGATTTAAAAGGTAATCCTGAGGGTTATCAAGATCTGAAAGTATTGCAAATACAAGTTTAACAGGGCTTTTTTCATCAGAGTCTGAATCATAGTTAATTTCATTTTTTAAGAAACCAACGAATATATCAGTTCTTCCATAACCTTGTATTCTTCCATGAGGAACAGCAACCCCGTTTCCAATATTAGTAGTGTATTCATCTTCACGTTTTTTGAATGCATCAAAGATAGCATCTGCAGATGCAGAAGCAACTGGTGCAATTTTTTCACTTAACGCTCTAAAAAGTGATTCTTTGTCTTTTGATTCCAAATCTTCAAATACATGTTCTTTTGTGATTTTGTCAATTATTTTGAGCATACAATCTCCTAGTTTTATACATATTCTAATATTATATGATAGTATATAAAAAATATCAACTTTATTTTTATATACTAAACCCTAATTTTATTCTCCGCTTCCAAGCAATGCTTTTCTTTCCTCTATAACCTTATCGGCCAAAGGACCTGTAAGCTCTTGATAGTGAGAATGTTCCATTTCAAAAGTACCTCTTCCTGAAGTAGATGCTTTCATTTCTATAGAATAAGTAAGCATTTCAGATAGCGGCACTTCGGCTTTAATCATTTGTATTGTATTAGATGCTGCCTCCATACCCAAAATTTTGCCTCTTTTACCTGTAAGTTCATTCATTATAGAACCAGTAAACTCTTCAGGTACATAGACTGTAACTTTCATCACAGGCTCTAATAATACAGGGCTTGCATTTTTGAATGCTTCTTTTGCTGCCATAGAACCTGCTATTCTAAATGACAATTCGTTAGAGTCTACATCATGGTATTTACCGTCAAATAGTCTTACTTTAATATCAACCATAGGATATTTACCCAAAGGACCTTGTGCTAATGCATCCTGTATACCTTTTTCTACTCCCGGTATATACTGTTTAGGTATAGCTCCTCCAAATATATCGTTTATAAATTCAAAACCGCCGTCACGTGGCAGAGGTGAAACTTCTAAATGAACTTCTCCAAATTGTCCGCTTCCTCCGGATTGTTTTTTATGTCTATATTGAGCCTGAGCCTGTTTTCTTATAGTTTCTCTATAAGCTACTCTAGGAACACTTTGTTCTATTTCTGCTTTAGTAAGAGATACTACTCTTTCTAATGCTAATTTTACCTGTAAAGCCCCCATAGCTTTAATAATAGTTTCTTTAGTTTCGCTGTCATACTCTACATTGAATGTTAAATCTTCCTGAGCTATAGTGTCAAGAACTTCAAGAGCTTTTATATCATTTTTCAATATTTTAATAGCTGTAAAGTATATAGGCTGAGGTATTTTAAGAGGTAAGAACTGGAATGGAGCTGAAGGAGCACTTATAGTGTCTGCTGTTCGGCAGTCTGAAAGTTTTGCTAATACTCCTATATCTCCGGAAGTAATTGTATCTGCCTCAATTTGTTTTTTTCCTCTAGCTATATATATATGTGAAACTTTTTCTTTCTTTCCTGTTCTGGAATTGTATATTTCATCTCCGCTTTTTATACTTCCTGAACGAACTTTAAAGAATGATATTCTTCCTGCATATTGGTCTATTGTAGTTTTAAATACAAATGCTGCAAAAGGATTATTATCGCCTAATATAGTTCTTGTTGCAGGTTCATTAGTTAAAAGATCAGTACCGTCTGTAACAGGTACATAGGAAGGAGAAGGCATATATCTGATAATAGTATCAAGTAAAGCTCCCATACCTATATCTCTTATAGATGTACCGAAAAGTATAGGTACTACTTTATATTGAAGTATAGATTTTGTTAAAGCTTCAATATATTCTTCATCTGTAAATTTACCGCCATCTAAATACCTTTCCATAAGACTGTCATCAACTTCGCATACTAATTCTTTTAATCTGTCGCGTGTTGCTCTGTACTCTTCATAATACTCTTCAGGTATTTCTGCTTCTACAATTTTTCCATGCTCATCTCTAAAAAATGCTTTATGATAAATAACATCTATTATACCTTTAAAATCTTTACCATTACCCATAGGTATTTGTATGGGAACTACAGGCGGTTCTTTAAAGTTATTTTCGATTTTCTCCAATAAAGCTTTATGATCAACCATTTCTTTATCTATTTTATTGATAAATACTATTCTAGGTCTTCTGAAATTATTAGCCATTTGCCAATGTTTTTCAGTTTCTATTTGTATACCGAATTCTGCATCTATAACAACAATACAAGATTCAGCTACTCTTAAAGCAGGATTAATTTCACCGCTGAAATCACCAGCCCCAGGAATGTCCAGCAAATTAATTTTATGATCTTTCCATTCTATAAAACTTAAAGAAGTACGTATAGACATTTTTTGTTTAATTTCTTCGTCTGTATAGTCACTGACTGTAGTTCCTCTTTCGATTTCACCTTTTTTATCTATAGATTTAGCTCTATAGAGTAAGGCTTCATTCAAACTAGTTTTACCGCTTCCTACATGCCCTAGAAGTGCAACATTACGAATACTTTCTGGGTTATAAATTTTTCCCATAAACATTCCTCCTTTGGTAACAGAAATTGTTTTGATATAATAGATTATTTATTATATTATTTGATTTGTTTCTAAAGAAGCTTAAAGAATAAGCTGATTCATAGAAAACTAAGTAATGCATGATAACTCAAGTATAGTAAAAAAAATATCAAAAATCAAATTTTATATACTATTTTTAATATTAAACAATAATGAATAAATTGTTAATAAATACTAATTTTTATTTATTATGCTTGCTATATATTTAAAATATATTTATATATAATATAAAATCAGTAAATTAATCAGGAAATAGATTATGTATACAAATTCGTTAAGGCAAATTAATTTCAGACTTTTTATTGTTCTTATGATACAAGCTTTGATGCCTTCTATATATTCAACATTTAGAATATATTTGCTTGACAGCTATCCAAGTGCAAGTGGTATAAATATTGCATCTCAGCAAATGTGGCTTGGAATCATATATGAGGTATTTGAAGAAGCTATAATAGCACCTCTTTTTTTCTTCTTCGGTAAGATAAAAGATAAAGATTCATTAGAGCAAAAATATATATTTATAAATAAAGTCAGAAGTTCTATATTGATAATAACTTTTATATATATAATAATGGCTTTTATTATAAATGTATTTGCCGGCAATTTAGTTACTGTTATGAAGCAGCAGACAGAACTTTATGCGCAAACTACCACATATATAAGATTAGAATCTTTAGCTAATATTGCTGTTGTATTATTTCATTTGGTAATAATAGTTCATACTGCTTTGGAAAATTATAAATCTATTTTTGTAATAACTACTATAAAAATGTTTTTAACTATTATCCTTGATATAGTTTTTGTTTCTCAATATCCTATATCATTAAATTTCGGAGTTAATGGAATAGCTTATAATAATATAATATCAAATTTAATTTCTATAATAATAGCTTTAATACTATTAAGTAAATGCGGATATAATATTTTTGATAAAATAAAAGTTCAATTCTTATGGAATAAAAAAGTAAGTTCATTAAATGTAATATCAGGACTTGAATCATTTTATAGAAATTTGATTTACAGCATAGTACTTGTAAGAATGATTAATATTGTAGGAGAGCAGGGTAATTATTGGGTGGCAAATTCATTCTATTGGGCTTGGCTTTTGATACCTATAAATCAAATAGGCACATTAATAAGAACAGATTTATCTAAGGATCATAACAGAAGCTTAAAGCCTTATGTTCTTCTTACAACTATATGCGTTCTTATATGGATAGCATTAATACCTACATATAAGTATTTTATGAAGTATATAATGAATGCACAGAATCTTGAATCTGTTATGTCATTGATTATGATACTATTTCCTTTTTATATATTCTATGCATATTATAATATCATATCTAATTTATTGTACGCTATAGGACAGATTAAATATATGCTTTTTCAGTCTTTTATAGTTAATACTTTTTTCAATATACCATATTTTATTTTGTATTTAAAAGGTGCTTATGAGATTACACTTTTGAATATCACTTTAAGATTCGGGCTTGCCATTTTAATATCTACAGTGATTATATATATAATTTATTTTACTAAAATAAGAAAAATTTTAAAATTAGAAAAACATAATATTTGAATATAAAAAAATTACTGCATTTACTATCATAAAAATAATGAATGCAGTAATTTGTTATTTTTATTTTGTTTAATCATTTATAAAGCAGTATTTTTCTTATATAATGTTTTTCCTTCTTTAATAGTTTCAATTACTTCTAT
Organism: Brachyspira suanatina; assembly: GCF_001049755.1. NCBI lineage: Bacteria > Pseudomonadati > Spirochaetota > Spirochaetia > Brachyspirales > Brachyspiraceae > Brachyspira > Brachyspira suanatina. The sequence continues at coordinate 530,564 of NZ_CVLB01000001.1, forward strand.
ATCTTTTATCTTCATAGGATCGCATGTAATAGGATTATCGCTTAATATTACTAAATCAGCCAATTTTCCTTCTTCAATAGTTCCTTTTAAATCTTCTTCTTTATTTTGATAAGCTGCATTAATGGTAATAGCTTTTAAAGCTTCATAAGGCGTAACTTTTTGATTATCTCCTAGTAATACGCCGTTTTTTGTTATTCTATTAACTGCACACCAAATAGTTTCAAGCATATCCGGTTTTATTACAGGTGTGTCCTGATGATATGTGAAAGCTAGATTATTATTCAATGCTGTTTTAGAAGCACTTATTTGAGATGCTCTTTCCATTCCCAAATTTTCTATATGTACATCGCCCCAATGATAAACATGTGCTACGAATATTGAAGGTATGATATTTAGATTTGACATTGATGTATATTGTTCATCTCTTATAATTTGGCTATGAACTAAAACTGCTCTGTAATTGTTAGTGGTATTTCTTCTTTGCATAACATTGCTGAATGCATTTATATACTGATCTGCTGCTGCATCTCCGTTACAATGGGCCTGAAGCTGCATTTCATCATCTAATGCTTTTTCAACGTATTTTTCTACTGCCGCATTACTATATATTCCATATCCTCTGTATCTTGCTGGTCCGCTTACATAAGGCTGTTCTAGCCATGCAGTTTTTGCCTGAGGAGAACCGTCTAAAAATATTTTATAGCCTCCTATTTTAAATCTATTGCTGTACTTTCCTACCATTTCTTTATTAGTTTCTACTATAGAGTCAGAATTTTTTAAATCTATAAATCCTATAATATCTATTCTAAATCTATTATTCTTTATCATATTATTTACAAGAGGAAATTCAGCAGTTGATAATAAAGCATCCTGTGCTGTTGTAATACCGTATCCTAAATAAACATCTTCAGCTTGATTTACAAATCTCATTAAATCTTCATCTGTCAATTCAAAGTTAATAGTATTGGCATAATGTAAAAAAGCTGTTTCTTCCATATATCCTGTAGGCTTTCTGCTGTCAGGATATCTCTCTATTACTCCGCCTTCTATATCCGGTGTATTTTCATCAACTCCAAACTCTTCCAATGCTTTTGAATTCATTGCTCCTACATGTCCTGAAGCATGAGTTATAAATATTGGGTGGGTATCAGAAATTTTATCTAAATCATCTCTATTAGGATTTTTATTATCAGGAAGTAAATTATTATCATAACCAAATCCCACAACCCAAGCATCTTGTTTTAATTTATTTATTTCTATATAATTAGTGATCCTTTGAGCTATTTCAAGTAAATTAGTAGAGCCTGTTAAATCTACTGTAGTGAGGGCTTGAGCAAATCTAACCAAATGGCTGTGAGAATCTATAAATCCGGGCATTAAAGTTTTACCCTGCAAATCTACTACTTCGGCATATACATTGTTCAAAATACTTTTTTCATCTTCTTCTGTATAAGCTACTTTCATTATTGTATTATCTCTTACTTCTATAGCCCTAGCATAAACAGCTTCATCGCCTTTCATAGTAATTATATTTCCATTATGATAAACTTTTATTTTATGAGTAATTTTATCATAACATGAAATTGATAATACAGATAAAATCATTAATAATAAAAAATATAATTTTTTCATTTTAAAGCCTTAAATAAGTTGTGATTAATATTATAACATTAATGTAAAAATTAAAAACACTTAATTACCTTATATAATAGAAATTAATTAAAAAATTATGAACTATTTATTATTTAAGTTTTTATTTTTATATTAAAATATTATATTTTATTAATAAGGAGTTTATAAGATGAAAATATTAATAACGGGCTTTGAACCTTTTGATAAAGAAATAATTAATCCTTCTTGGGAGACAGTTAATAGTTTACATAATATTATAGAGGGTAATGAAATAATTAAATTAAAACTTCCTACTGTATTTAAAAAGTCTTATAATAAACTTTTTGGGAATTTAGAAAATATTAAACCTGATATAGTTATATGTGTGGGGCAGGCTGGCGGAAGATATGAAATATCATTGGAAAGAGTGGCTATCAATATAGATGATGCTAGAATAAAAGACAATGAAGGAAATCAGCCTATGGATGAAATTATATTTAATGACGGAGAGAATGCTTATTTTTCTACGCTTCCTATAAAAAGAATAAAAGAAGAATTAAATAAAATTTCTATACCAGCTGCTATTTCAAATACTGCAGGTACTTTTGTATGCAATCATATAATCTATTCTTTGTTATACTACATAAAAAAGAATGATTTAAATATTAAAGGCGGATTTATACATGTTCCTTATATAATAGAACAAATACTAGATAAGCCTAATACTCCATACATGACTAAAGATATGATAGTAAAAGCTCTTGAAGTAATAATAAAAACTTCTGTATTATATTAAATAAAATCTGTTATACGCTTTTCAACTTATATTATAAGAAGTATTGATATAATAACCATTGCATATATAATCATTATATTAAAAATTTAAAATTAGGAAATTATATCAATGAACTATCGTATTTTCATCGAAAAAAAAGACGGCTTTAATTTGGAAGCTAAAAGATTAGAAAATCAATTAAAAGAAAATTTCAAAATAAAATGTAATGTAAGACTTCTCAATGTTTATGATATTTTTAATATTGAAGAAAATCAGTTAAATAATTCAATTAAAGTAATATTTTCAGAACCTCCTACTGATAAAATTGTTGAAAAAAAAGATTTTGATGGTTTAAAACATTTCGCAGTTGAATATTTACCTGGACAATTCGATCAGAGAGCAGATTCAGCATTACAATGCTTGAAACTTATTTATAATGATATAGAAGATATAACTATAGTAAGCGGAAAAGTTGTCATTTTTGACGGTAATATAGATGACAGTACAATAGAAAAAATAAAAAAATTCTATATTAACCCAGTGGAAAGCAGAGAAAAAGATTTAAACAAATTAGAAATAGAACCTCATCAAAAAGCTGATGATATTAAAGATGTAGAAAATTTCATTAATTTAAATATAGATGAACTTCATAAATATAGAGATACTCTTGATTTGGCAATGACTTATAAGGATATAGAGTTCGTACAAAATTATTTCAAAAATGAAGAGAAAAGAAACCCAACAGAAACAGAAATAAAAGTACTTGATACATATTGGTCAGATCACTGCCGCCATACAACATTCATGACAAAAATCAATGATGTAAAATTAGAGAATGATAAGAGTAATTTTTCAGAAGTTATACTTAATGCCATTAATAAATATCATGATATGAGAAAAGAGCTTTACGGAGAAGATGTTGATAGTAAAAGAGATATTAATTTAATGGACATGGCAACAGTATCTGCTAAATACATAAAGAAAAAAGGAAAACTTGAAGATTTAGAAATTTCAGATGAGATAAATGCATGTTCTATTTATATAGATGTTGATGCCGTTGATGAGAACGGAAAAAACAAAACAGAAAAATATTTATTAATGTTTAAAAACGAAACTCATAATCACCCTACAGAAATAGAACCTTTCGGAGGAGCTTCTACTTGTTTGGGAGGAGCTATAAGAGACCCTCTTTCTGGAAGAAGCTATGTATATCAGGCGATAAGAGTTACAGGAAGTGCTAATCCATTAGAAAAGCTAGAAGATACTTTAGCAGGAAAACTTCCTCAAAAGAAAATCACAACAACTGCAGCATCAGGATATTCTTCTTATGGTAATCAAATAGGTCTTACAACTTGTTTAGTTAATGAAGTATATGATGAAGGATATAAAGCAAAAAGACTTGAAGTAGGTGCTGTTGTAGGTGCAGTTCCTGTAAACTATGTTCGCAGAGAAAAACCAAAAGCAGGCGATATAGTTATAGTGCTTGGAGGAAGAACAGGAAGAGACGGATGCGGCGGTGCTACAGGTTCATCAAAAAGTCATACTGATACATCTTTAAGACTTTGCGGTGCTGAAGTACAAAAAGGTAATGCCCCAGAAGAAAGAAAAATACAAAGATTATTCAGAAATAAAAAGGTTACTAAATTAATAAAAAAATGTAATGACTTCGGTGCAGGCGGTGTTTCTGTTGCTATAGGTGAATTATCAGATGGAATTGACATTAATCTTGATGTGCTGCCTGTTAAATATTTAGGATTAAACGGCACTGAACTTGCAATATCAGAATCTCAGGAAAGAATGGCTGTTGTTGTTGAAAGTAAAGATGCAGATACATTTATAAAACTTGCCAATGAAGAAAATATTGAAGCTACAAAGGTTGCCACTATAACAGATACTAACAGACTTGTAATGTATTTGAAAGGCAAAAAGATTGTAGATATAAGCCGTAAGTTTTTAGATACAAACGGAGCTAAACAAGAAACTAATGCTGTACTTAGAAATATAGATTTTGAAAATAATCCTTTCAGCACAAAGAATGCATGTTCTTTAACATCTCATTGGTTTAATATGATAGAGGATTTGAATGTAGCTTCTCAAAAAGGACTTATTGAAATGTTTGACTCATCAATAGGAGCAACAACTGTATTAATGCCTTTCGGCGGAAAATACCAAATGACCCCAAGCGATGTAAGCATTCAAAAAATACCTATATTCGATAATAATGCTAAAGAAATAAATACTGCTTCTGCTATATCTTGGGGTTATAATCCTTCTATAATGAAATGGTCAGAGTTTCATGGCGGTATATATTCTGTAATAGAATCAATGTCAAAACTTGTTTCTATTGGTGCTGATTATAAAAATATAAGATTATCATTCCAAGAATATTTTGAGAAATTAGGAAATGATGCTAAAAAATGGGGTAAAGTTTATTCTGCATTGCTTGGTACAATATATGCTCAAACAGAATTTGATATACCAGCTATAGGCGGAAAAGACTCTATGAGCGGTACTTTTAATAATATATCAGTTCCTTCAACTTTAATATCATTTGCAGTATCAACTGTAAACTCTAAAGATGTTATATCTCACGAATTCAAATCTGCTAATAATTATGTTTACTTAATAAAACATGATATGCTAGAAAATTATATGCCTAATATTTCCGAAATAAAAGAAAATTTTGAATTCATACATCAAAACATAAAAGACAAAAAAATATTATCAGCTTATACTATTAAATTCGGAGGTATTGCTGAAGCTTTAACAAAAATGTCTTTCGGTAACAGAATAGGTGTTGATATAAAAGATGAGCTTTATTTCTTTAATTTAATGCCTGCTTCATTTATAGTAGAAACTAAAAATGAATTAAATTATAAAAATGCTGTACTTATAGGAAAAACTATAAATGAATACAAAATAAAAGTATGCGGTGAAACTGTAGATTTAGAGGAAATAGAAAAATTATGGCTTGATAAATTATCTCCAGTATTCCCTTATAAAACTTATGAGGACATAGAAACTTACCAGCTAGCTGAATATAAAAGAGAAGCACCATTTATATGCAAGAATAAAACAGCTAAGCCTAATGTATTAATAGCGGCATTCTTGGGTACTAACTGCGAATATGATACTCAAAAAGCATTCTCTGATGCAGGAGCTGACACTGATATTTTTGTATTTAGAAACATTAAACCAGAATACATAAAAGAATCTATTGAAGAGATGTCTAAAAAAATAGATAATTCTCAAATATTTATGATTCCGGGAGGATTCAGTGCTGCAGATGAGCCTGACGGTTCAGGAAAGTTTATTTCTGCAATACTTACAAATGAGAAAATTAAAAATTCTATACATAAATTATTAGAACGCGATGGGCTTGTATTGGGTATATGTAATGGTTTCCAAGCATTAATAAAATCAGGACTTCTTCCCTATGGAAAAATAGGAAACATTACAGAAAACTCTCCAACTCTTACATTCAATAAAATAGGAAGACATATTTCCCAAATGGTAACAACAAAGGTAGTATCAAATAATTCTCCTTGGCTTTATAATATACCAGTAGGAAGTGAATTAGTTGTTCCTGTTTCTCATGGTGAGGGAAGATTCTTTGCTGATGAAAATACAGTAAAAGAGTTAATCAAAAAAGGACAAGTTGCTACTCAATATGTTAATTTAGAATCAAAGCCTACTAATGAGTTTAGATTCAATCCTAATGGTTCAGTTTATGCTATCGAAGGTATAATTTCAGAGGACGGAAAAGTATTGGGTAAAATGGGGCATAGTGAAAGATACGGAAACAATTTATACAAAAACATCATTACAAAGGATATTTATAACATCTTTGAAAATGGCGTAAATTATTTCAAATAAAAATATCTAAACTTATAAAAAATAAAGCTGTAGTCTTTTATAAAGATTACAGCTTTTTATTATTAATAGTGAAAATATGTGTAATTTACATAATTCAATATCAATCAATAAAAAAGTATATATAATTTAATATCTAAAATATTATCAATATATTGAATATTAATATTTTTTATTATAATATATAAGAAAGGTATTTTTTATTAATAAAAAGTTATAAATCATATTCAAGGATAGTATAATGAATATTTCAGATATATCAAAAGATAAAATTAAATTAATAGCTACAGATTTAGATGGTACTTTACTTAATGATAAAAAAGAAATTGGTGATTATACTAAAAAAATATTAAATATACTTATGAATGATTATAAAATAGAACTTGTATTATCAAGCGGCAGACCTTATGAAGGAATCATAAATTATAATAAAATTTTAGAAAATGATAATTGTTCAATAATTTTTAACGGAGCTAATATAGTTGATAAAGAAGGCAAAGTTATATATAAAAAAACTATTGAAGAAAATGCCTGCAGATCTATAATAAATATGTCAGCAAAATATGATGTATGCATACATGTTTATGATAATGGTAAATATATAGTATCAAAGGAAGATTTTCCTATAAAGTCTTATGTACAAAAAGATCAGTCTCTTCCTGCAGTTTACGGCTTAAATAATATAAATAATTATGTATTTGATAAGATGCTTATTTTGGGAGATAGGGGAATTTTAGATAATCTTAAAAGCGAAATAGATTCTCAGTTTGATGTGCATTCTTGTTTTTCTGGTCCTTTTTCTTTAGAGATAACTTCAAAAGGTACTAATAAAGGTAATGCTTTAAAATGGATTTGTAATAATAAAGGTATAGATATAAAAGACATTATTTCATTTGGAGATAATTTTAATGATGTTGAAATGGTTGAGTATGCAGGTGTTGGAGTTGCTATGGCAAATGCTGAAGAAGAGTTAAAACAAAAAGCTGATTATATTGCTCTTTCAAATGATGAAGATGGAGTAGGTAAATTTTTAAGCAATATTTTTTCAATACAATGATATGGTTATTTATATATTATGAAAGAATTAGATTTTATAAAGAATAAAATAAAAAATATAAAAGAAGAATTAATAAATATAAGACGGGATATACATTCTCATCCTGAATTATCAAATGAAGAGTTTAGAACTATGGATATAGTATCTAAATATTTGACATTTCATAATATAAAGCATAGAACAAAAATCGCAGGTACAGGTATTATAGCTGATATTGAAGGCATTGATAAAAGTTTTACCGTTGCTTTTAGAGCAGATATTGATGCTCTTCCTATAGAGGATTTAAAATATTGTGATTATTCTTCTAAAAATAAAGGTATTTGTCATGCTTGCGGACATGATGTGCATACAGCTATTAATATGGGTATAGCAAATATATTTTCAAATAATAATGAAAATAAAGAAAAAATTATACCTCCTTGTAATGTGAGATTAATATTTCAGCCTGCAGAAGAAACTACAGGCGGAGCTTTACGCATGATAAAAGAGAATGCTTTAGAAAATGTTAATGTCATATATGGGCTTCATGTTTCATCTAATGCTGATATTGGATATATACAGATAAATGATAATATAGTTAATGCAAGCTGCCTAGATTTTATAATAAAAGTTTATGGAAAAAGCAGTCATGGAGCTAATCCTTCAGGCGGTGTGGATGCTATAGTTATTGCATCAAAAATAATAAATGATTTACAAACTGTAATAAGCAGGAATATACCTGCAGAAGATAGTGCAGTCATTACAATTGGTACTATTAATGGAGGAACAGCTACAAATATAATATGTGATTATGTTGAAATTACAGGTACTATAAGAGCTTTAAAAGAAAGCATTATGGATAAAATAAAATCAAGAATAAAAAAGATAGTAAAGTTTATATCTAATTCTTTTGATGGGGATGCTGAGTTTATAGAAACCGTTTATTTTGCATCTCTTGTAAATTGGAAAGATGCATCAAGTATTGTAAGAGAGAATGCTTTGTATTCTTTAGGTGAAAATAAAGTATTGGAATTAAGTCCTTCTTTAGGTGCTGAAGATTTTTCTTTCTTTGTACAGAATAAACCAGGAGCATTTTTTTATATAGGTGCTAAAAATGAAAAGAAAGGAATAACACATAAAGCACATAATGGATTATTTGATGTAGATGAAAATTGTATAGAAATAGGATTGATGCTTCAAATAATGAATCTATATAAAAGTTATTCAAAAAAAGACTTGTTCTATATTGGAAAAGAAAGAAATTAATTAGTATTTATTTTTTATCACTAAAATATATTTATATTATATATTTTATTAAATAAAAAATAATTGTATAAAAAAAGATATATTATATAATAATTAGTCAATATTTTAGTTTTTATGGAATTATATATGAAAAATATAAAATTAAAAAATAATAGTTTTTATTTGATTTCTTTATTATTAATAATTTTGCTTTATTATTTTATTACTCAGTTACTATTTCCTATGTTTTCAGTAATGAAAATGAATTTCAGTATTATTGATATATTGTATATTTATTTATTTTCAATAATATCCTATATTCTATCGGACAAAAATAATTATATTTCTTACTTTTTTATAATAGTTGCTGTATTTTCTTTTTTTGCTATAGAACCATTAGGAATTACTATAGAGGCTAAGCCTTTATTTTTTACTGATATGCCGGATTTATATCCTTCTCTTATAGAAGTACTTCCATTATACATGAAAATCATAACAATATCTGCAACTACTTTGTATTTTGGGCTTTTATTTGCCTATGCTTTATATTTTATATATAGATTGATTAAAATGTATAAAATAAATATTAAGAAAGCTGTTATAATGACTTTAATAGTGGCAGCTGTAACTTATATATCATTTTTTAGAAATATAAAAATAGATTCTATATATGTTGATTATATTAATATAGCTAATAAGTATGGTATTATTAATACTATAAGTTATAGAATATCTTATGATAAATTTATGAAAGTAGATTCAGATATAGAAAATGTACAAGAAGCAATTAATATATTAAAAGAAGCACAGAGTAAAAGAGATATATCACATTTAATGCTTTCTTATGATACTGATAAAAAGAGAGATGTATTTGTAATATTTTTAGAATCTTTTTATGATTATGAACATTTTCTGCCTTTAATGGATAAAGATCCTTTTCCTAAAGAATATAGAGAATGGGCAAGCAATTCTACTAAAGTAGGACCTAATGATGGTTACGGAAGCTTATTTGCTAGAACTTCGGGACTCACAGGAACTTCTCCTATATTTCCTAAAAAACAAAAAACACCTATATATACAGCTTTGCCTTATTTAATGAAAGATAACGGATATTATACTATAGCTTTAGAGGAATCAGATGTAACATATTATCTTGATGCTTTATTTCCTAATATTGGTATAGATGAAGTTGTATTTAAATTGGGACTTACAAATATAAAAAATTATATAAAAACAAATGATTTTGATAAGCCTATATTTGTAACAGGATTTACATTTATGGGACATGCTGGAAGTCATGTTGAAAATGATTTAGATGTATACGAAAACAATAAAAGCTTTATGGACAAAATAGATAAAAGAGATATACCTGTATTAGTTGAAACAATGGAAAATTCTGCATTAACTGCTAAAGATATAATAGATACAAAAAACGCTATATTAGAAAAATATCCTGATGCTTTAATAATATTTAAACATGATCATTTGTATCCGTATTTAAAAACTATAATACATAATTCAAACATAGATGATTCAATAAAAGAAGATTTCTTTAATTCTTATGATATTTCTCCTTTACTAATATGGAATGGTACTAATGGATATTATAGATTTGAAGAGAATGGATTTCCTCCAGAAAATATACCTATGTTTGTTGCTGTAAATACAGGAGCTAATTATACGAATTCTATAATATCATTATTGTATAAAGATAAGACAGATGACATCATTAGATTCTATAATTCTTTTTATACTAATGATAATGGAAAGATAGTTAGATTAGAAATAGATAGGAACAGTTTATCATATAAACAGAACAATGCTCAAAGAATATTATCTCAGGATTTATTCAGAGGAAAAAAGTATTTTTATGAATGTATAAATAATTGATTCTTTATAAAAATAAGGACGGACAAATAATTGTCAGCCCTTATTATTATTTTACTTTGTTATTAGTCTAATTTATATCCTACAATTTTACCATTGTTATCAACACAAACTTCTCTGTTATTTCCCAATTTTAATTTGTAGCTTAAATATTATTTGCTTATTTCTAATACAGGTACTTGAGGGTATTTTGTATTTATCGGTTGATTATTTCCAGATACATCAGTCCAATTTCCTTGTCTATCAAAATCAATTTCTAAACAGCTAGCTAATTCTACTTTGTATGATTGTCTATCCTATTCAGCATAAACTATTTTATCATTTGAAAAATTAGCTTTTACAAATTCCTGTGCATTTTTTTGAAGCTGATTTGCTTGTATTGACATGTTAGCAGCAAAAGAACTAACTACAGACAATATTATATAGATGCCACTAAAATAATTTGTTTGAAATGTTTTCTTATAAAATAACTCCTTTTATTTTTTCGTTATACTTATATGATAGTACATAAAAAACTGATCGTTAATTTATTTTACAATATTTTCGAATAAAATTTACTTAAAGTATTAAAAAGTAAATATTTGTATATTTTGTAAATAATTTTTGATAAACAAAAAAAGCCGGCATATATGAATATACCGGCTTTTTTAATGATTTTTTATGCTATTAATCTAATTTATCGCCTGTTATTTGTCCGTTATTAGATACATAAACTTCTCTGTTATTTGCTAATTTTAATTTATAGCTATTATATTCTTTGCTTATTTCTAGAACTTCAATTTGAGGATATTTTGCTTGTACACTCTTTAATACTGCTGTAGGTATAAACTGAGTAGGTATAGGTCTGTTATTTCCAGATACATCAGTCCAATTTCCTTGTCTGTCAAAATCAATTTCTACACCACTAGCTAATTCTACTTTGTATGATTGTCTGTCCTGTTCTGCATAAACTATTTGATCATTTGGGAAATTAGTTTTCACAAAAGTTTGAGCATTTTGAGGTAATTGATTAGCTTGTATAGGCATATCCTCTGCTGTTAAAACTAAACTTGAAATCATCATTAAAGATGCTATAGAGATGAAAAGTTTTAATTTTTTTGTCATACGCTTCTCCTATTTTTGAAATCCTTTTGTAATATTAAAACTCATATATTTTTTTTATGTAAAATATTATTTATAAACAATATTATTTTTTTTACAATTTTAAATAAATTTTGATTATAATTTTATAAAAAATAATTTACAAAAAAAAATATTGACTTTTTGTAAAAAAATATTAAATTCTTTTAAGATATAGCAAAAAGGAGGAAGTATGGCTCATAACATTATAGATGGATATAGAAAAATAGAAGGTAATTATCCAACCTATAGAGAATATTTAATACATTTCTACTGTAAAGATTGTTCTAATTTTTGGGCAGTAGATGATAAAGAAATTAATATATCAGAAGATGATGATATTTCTCAAATTGATGATATAATTGAAGATTCAGTATCACATTGTCCAATATGCGGATCTACAAACATAACAAGGAGCAATAATAATAATTAATAAATAAAAAATATTAGAGAAGGTATTATTATATATCTTCTCTTTTATTTTCTATAAAGTCAACGATTTCTTTGCATCCAAGATCTTGAGCTATATTAAGTGCATCTTTATCGTCTTCATTTTTTATTCTTAAATCAGCACCGTTTTCTATAAGCATTTGAGTGGCTTTTATATTATTGTTTTTTACAGCTATTATTAAAGCAGTGTCTCCTCTCACATCTATGTCATTAATATTGGCGCCATTTTTTATTAGATAATCAATAGTTTCTATAGCCCCATCTTCAGCAGCATACATTAAAGGTGTCTTATTACTAAAATCTTTTGAATTAATATTAACTCCGGAAGCTATTAATCTTTTAATCTTTGAAAGATCTCCATATAAACAAGCTATATGTATATTTTCTGAGCTTTCTATTTTGATATTTTTAGTTATTTTTTTCATAATAGGCCATAATATAACTATGGCTACTATTACGACTATGATGATAGTGTTGAAATTCATTGTTATTTCCAATTTATATAAAATTATATACCCGTAATATGTTTATAAAACAATATAGAATTATTATAGTAAAAGCTATTATTTTTTTAAATAAATAATTTTGCCTTCCTCATTTTTAGTATCTATAACTATATCTTTTCCTTTCAACTGCATAGCAGAGTCATATATAACATAAGGTATATTTAACGATTTTAAAAGTATAGCAGCATGTGATACAGCACTTCCATTGATAGAAATTACACCTTTTATATTTTGTCCTATCTCTGTTACAATAGAAGCATATATATTATCTACCATCAATATTATATCATCTTCTTCGGGCATATTAATTTTTATATCTAATAAATATTTTAAAACTTGATGCAGTATATCTTCTATATCATATTTTCTTTCTTTTATGTATCCGTCATCTAAAGAATCAAAGCTTTTGAATATATTTCTCATTACTTTATTATATGAGTAAGCAGCTGAATATTTTTTATTATCTATTAAATCATATACTTCTTTTAAAACATAATCATCAAATAGCATTGATATATAAGTTTCAAATATTAGATATTCATTATTTTGAAGATTTTTTTCTTCTATAATGGTTTTTTGTTCTAGAAGATCTTTTTTTACATTTTCTATTGATTGATTAAATTTATCTTTTTCTGCCTGCGTATCTTTTATATATTCTTTTTTTACATTGATACCAAAATACATATATGTGGCTTTACCGCTTACATGTCCATCTGAAACTACAATGGCATTATTATCGATATTTTTTTGATGAACAGTTTTCTTTTTAGTTTCGAATTTTCCATTCACTAGATATTCAAATCTTTCTAAAACTTGATCAGCATCAGGACCTTTTGCATATATTTCCATTACATCTCCATATTCTATATTCAATAACGTTACTTTAGTGATACTATCCGCTGATACAGGCGGCTTATGCTTAGTTTTATTAGAAATATATACCTCACTTTTTGAGTTAGCTATCAAATTGATAAACATAAAAACAGGTCTGGCATGAAAACCATTTTCCAATAATATTTTATATTCTCCTTTGACATAATCTTTAAATTCTATATCATCTAATACTTCATTATTTATAGTATAATCGACTTTATCTTTAACATATGATATTTTAGGAGTAAGACTTTCTAGAGATTCATTGATAACTTCATCTATATTTTTACCTAATGAAGCTTGTATAGCGGCATTTATTCCGCCTTCTATGAAAGGTGCTGATGTAATTCTAACATTTGAAGACTTTTCTTCATCCAACATAGATATTGCAAGTTCTGAACTTATCAAAGCACTTCCCAAGTCACAAAATATTATAACTCCATCATCTGAATATACATTTTCTATTGCATTAAAAACATCAACAGCATCTGTACCAACTTCTTGATGATTATCTCCAGCTCCTCCAGAGAATGATATTTTTATATTATTAGCATTAGTAACTTCTTTTATATATTCTGCTGTAGTTCTAGCAAGTTGATAGCTATGTGAAACAAATATTAAACTAACCACATTAATTCCTTTTAATATATTTTTTATAAAATATTTATTAATTCTTTTATCATCATAAATGAAGAGGTAGCTCCAGGATCCTGATGTCCTGCACTCCTTTCAGCTAAATAACTAGCTCTTCCTTTAGTAGCAATCATATCTATAGTAGATTTCATTCCATTTTCTGCTGATATTAATACTTTACTTTTAAAATCTTCTATACTTTCATTATTTTCTTTCATAGCATTTAATGCAGGAAAGAGAGTATCAAGCATAGTTTTTTCACCTTCTTTGGATTTTCCTAATGCGGATATGGCATTTGTACCTTTATTAAATATTTCTGTTATATCTTTCAAAGTTAATTCTTCTTTATTAGTAGAAGCTATACTTGCATTAAGGAAGAATGTACCATACAAAGGTCCTGAAGCTCCGCCTACATTTTTTATGAGAAGTGTGGCAGTTTGCTTGAATATAGCTGATATTGCAGAATCATTATTTTTTAAAGCATCTCTAACACAACCAAAACCTCTGCTTATATTTATTCCATGATCAGCATCCCCTATATCTGCATCTAATTTAGTAAGATAATCTTTATTTTCATCATATACAAGAGATAGATTAATAAGCCATTCTTTTATTTTTGTATTATTGCACATAAATATCTCCTTTATAAATGATTATTAAATGCCCCATCTTAGAGCTGCAGTATATACAGGATAATCCCAAAGTTTTAATATATCATCATTAACTTTCATTAAGCTTATAGAAGCACCTGCCATATCTATAGAAGTAACATAATTACCTATTAAATTTCTTACTATTTTTATTCCTTTTTTTTCAGCTATTTTAACAACATCATTATATAATATGTAAAGTTCCATCAAAGGAGTGGCTCCCATACCATTAACCATACAAATTACTTCATCACCATTTTTATATGGTATATCAGAGCATATAGCTTCCATCATTATTTCTGCTATTTCAGAAGATGTTTTTATACTTGTTCTTTCTCTTCCAGGTTCTCCATGTATTCCGATGCCCATTTCTATTTCATTATCAGATATATCAAATGTGGGGTTTCCAACAGCAGGAACTGTACATGAAGTTAGAGCCATGCCCATAGAACGTGCATTTTTCTTACAATAATTAGCATACTCTAAAACTTTATCTATATTATCCCCTTTTTCGGCAGAAGCACCGCAAATTTTTTCAAAAAATACAGTTGCTCCGACTCCTCTTCTTCCTGTAGTATATAAACTGTTCTTTACAGATACATCATCATCTATGATAATACTTCTTGCATCAATACCTTCAGCTTTGCATAAATCTTCAGCCATTTGGAAATTCATAACATCGCCTGTGTAATTTTTAACTAAAAATATAATTCCTTTATCATTATTTATTGTTTTTGCTGCTTCTTCCATTTGATCAGGAGTAGGAGAGGTAAATATTTCTCCAGGACAAGCAGCATCAAGCATACCATATCCTACAAATCCGGCATGTAAAGGTTCATGTCCGGATCCTCCGCCTGAAATTAGGGATACTTTATTATTTTTATTGGCTCTAATTACATATATAGGATCATAATTAACTTTTAATATATTAGAATATGCTTTTTGCATACCTTGAAGTTCTTCTAATATTATGTTATCTACATTATTAATAATTTTTTTCATGAGTACCCCATTATTTTTTATTTTTATAATATATTATGTTACTTATATATTATAAAACACATAGATCTTTTTGCAATAGATATACAAAGAATTTGTTTATAATTAGTTTAAAAATTAATTATGAAGCAAGGATTTGTATTATATGAAAAATACAGTATTTTTATATATGATTATTTTTTTATAAATTTCTTAAATTTGCTTGCAATTATTGAATAATAATAGTATTATTAGTGGAAGTTAATATATTAAGGGGTTGTATAATGCTCAAGAAAATATTTATCGTAACATTAATGTTTGCATTTTCTTTATCATCTGTTTTTGCTCAAGATACTACTACCACAACTACTACTGATACAGGAACTACAGGCAATAAGCCAAGAGAACAATTAGCTCAAAATTTTGTGGATGCCTTGGCTGCTCAAGATGAAAAACTTTTAATTTCTGCTATAGAAGGCGGCAGTCCTCAAGTTAAAGCTATGTGTTTCAAAGCTTTAAGTGAAAAAGGTGCTAGTTCTGAAAATTTATTAGCAGCAATTAACAGATATGTAAGCTATGGTTTAAATGCACCATCTAGCCAGAACTCTGATTCTATGGTTCGTTATCAAGCTTTACAAGCTGCTAAATCAGCTAAATCAGAAACTTCTGTAGAATATATATCACAAATGTTATATTCTGAACAGGAAACTTCTAATATTATAGCTGCTGCTCAAGCTTTAGGAGAAATAGGAAGTTCTAAAGGTGTAGCTGCTTTACTTTTCCAATTAAGATTGGCTAAAACTCAAGCTATAGTTTATGAAGTTGTTGTTGCTTTAGGTAAAATAGGTGATCAGGCTGCTTTAAGCGATTTGATAGATTTGGCTCAAAATGACCAATATTTTATCGTTGTTAGACAAGCTGCTGTTGATGCTATAAAAAATATCAAACCTTCAACAGGTGGCGGAAACACAACTACTACTGATACTGCAGCTCAGTAATATTAGTAAATAAAAACATTAATTTAATTTTGAATAAAAAAAGTCTGTCTAATTTAGGCAGACTTTTTTATTTGTTTTTTATAAAATAAATAAAAAATAATTATTTCTAAAAATAGAATATATATTATTATTTTTTTTATTACTGAAAAAATATTATTTTGCGATAATATAATAATTAACAAATATATTGATAAATTAGAGTTTTGCTGTATAATACAGCATTCTTTTATTGTAATAAATATTTAAAGGATTTTTAATGATAAAAGTTGATAATATAGTTAAATATTATGGAGAACATATAGCATTAAAAGGGGTATCCTATACTATAAATAAGGGAGAAATAGTAGGATTTTTAGGGCCTAATGGAGCTGGTAAAAGCACTATGATGCGTATAATTACAGGTTATCTTCCAGCTACAAGCGGATACGTTTATTTAGATGATTATGAAGTTTATGATAACCCTATAGAAATTAAAAAAAGAATAGGTTATATGCCTGAAAATGTTTCGCTATATACTGAAATGACAGTTATAGATTATCTTAGATTCTGTGCCAAACTTAAAGGCATACCAAGGAAACATATAAAGACTGCATTAGAAAATACTATAGAAATAACAGGACTTACAAAATACAGAAATAGAATAATAGGACATTTATCAAAAGGTTATAAACAGCGTACAGGAATAGCACAGGCAATAATACATGATCCTGAAGTTTTAATATTAGATGAACCTACAAGCGGTTTGGATCCTAATCAGTTAATAGAAGTAAGATCATTAATAAAAAGTTTAGGCGGAACAAGAACTGTTATACTTTCTACCCATATATTGAGCGAAGTAGAAGATACTTGTGAAAGAGCTTTAATTATAGATAGCGGAGAATTAATAGCTGAAGATACTATTGAAGGTTTGAAAATGGCTATGGACAGAGAAATATTAGGCGGTAATATAGAACTTAAAGTAGCAGGAAGATATAATGATGCTCTTTTATGTGTTAGAGAAGTTAATGGAGTTGTGCAGGCAGAAGCTAATTCTTATGGTGATATTCTTATTGAGTGTGAGAGAGGAAATGATTCAAGAGCGGCAATAGTTAAGCATTTGGTTAATAATAATTTTGATGTTTTAGAGATAAGAGCTAAAGAAAGGTCATTAGAAGAGGTATTCATTTACTTTACTGATAAAAAGAAAAATGAAGATTTTGATAAATCTAAATATATCAGAGATGCCGTTTTGAGTGCAGAAAATAATGAAGAATAAATATAAAAATAAACAATTAATAAGAGGTTAATATAAATGAGAAATATATATGTTGTATTTTCAAGAGAAATTCAATCCTTTTATGTATCGCCATTATATTATATATTAGGATTTATATATCTTGCTTTGACAGGATACTTTTTTACTATAGAAATTTATTATAGCAGATTGGCTGTTATGGAAAACACTATGTATAATATTGGATTTTTTACAATATTATTTCTTTCTATTCTCTGTATGAAGCTTATAGCAGAGGAAAGAGCTTCAGGAACTTTTGAACTTATAATGACAGCGCCTATTACTTCACTTCAGTATGTTTTAGGTAAATATTTATCTGTATTGGTTGTATATGCTTCACTTCTTGTTATGACTTTTGTTTATCCTATACTTCTTATGGTATTTGGTAAACCTGATATAGGTGTAATATTCAGCGGATATTTAGGATTATTTCTTTTAGGTACTGCTATACTTGGATTAGGACTTATAGCAACAAGCATATCTAAAAGTCAGTTAGTAGCTGCTATTTTGGGCGTATCTATGGGTATATTTGCCTATATAATAAATTGGCTTAGTGAAATGTTTACAGGGGCAAGCAAGATATTGAATGCTATTTCTATAACTACATACTTTTCTGATTTTACTAAAGGTATGATAGATATACAGAATGTTATATTCTTTTTAATTTGGGCTGTTGCATGCATATCAATATCTACTATGTTTGTAGAATCTTATAAATGGCAATAATTTTATTAAAAGGGCTTTATCAAAATGGCTGATATAGTTGAGTATGTAAAAAACAATGATATAGATAATGTTAAGAAATGTTTAGAGTCTGATAATACTTTGGCGGATGCCAGAGATGAAGAATCTAAATTTACATTACTTATGATTTGTGCTAAGAAAGGTTATTTTGATATAGCCAAACTTTTAGTAGAAGAAGGTGCCAATTTAAATGCTAGAAGCAGAACTGGAATAACAGCTTTAATGTTTGCCTGTGCTGAGAAGCAAGTTAAAATAGCCGAGTATTTAATAGACAGCGGTGCTGATGTTAATTTAAAAGATAGACCATTATTTTCTGCTTTGCTTTATGCAGTACTTACAAAAGAGTACAATATAATAAAAGCATTAGTTGAAGCTGGTGCTGATGTTAATGTTAAAAATTTTAAACTTGTAACACCTTTAATGTTTGCTGCTGGAATAAATGATATAGAAACGATGAAATTATTAATAGAAAATGGTGCTGATATAGAGCATAAAAATAAAGATGGTGAAAGAGCTTTAGAATTTGCTATTCGTAAAGAGCAGAAAGAAGCAGCAGATTATTTAAAAACTGTTTCTAAATAATTTAAAAGGTATATTTCTATTACTTATAAAAATACAAATAATAGAAATAATTATACTTTCTAATATTAAAGAAAAAGTAAATATTATATTTCCAAGATACACTTGATTATCTTTATCCATAAATGTATTTAAATCTGTTCCATAAGTATTTATTCTATATAAAAGACTAATAAGAAAATAAGCACTAATTATTATATTAATAGATACAAATAAAATTATATGAAGTTTATCTAATAGTTTTTTGTCTATATTGAAGAATTTAATCAAAAAAACATTTATTATTTTTACAAAATAATATAAAAGAATAAAGAATAATAAAATTACCAAACTTTGTGCTATTAGTATGGGCTAAACATTATTAATTCAAATATAGCTGTATTCATATTTTTATTATACCTTGTATGTGTATTTTGTCAATTATAAAATATTTAACATAATTCTATATAATCCGTTATATATATTTGTAAATTTATTACGGATATTGTTATGCAAAAATATTTAATTTTAATATTTATAATATTAAGCAGTTTTTTATATTCAGAGTATATAGGAAATGTCAATGAATATGATATTAATAAAGATGAAGATAAAATTTTTATATATGTTCAGCAAGGTAATTATGATGAAGTAAAAAAATTGTTAGATGATGGAGCTGATCCTAATATATTAGATAGTCATAAAATATCACCTTTAATGATTGCTTCTTTTAATGGATTTATAGATATAGTTAATATACTTATAGAAAATGATGCTGATGTGAATATAGTTAATGATTTTGGATATAGTTCTGTTATGGCTGCTGCCGCTGCAGGGAATTATGATATTTTTAATATATTACTAAACAATGGTGCGGATGTAAAACAAATTAATAATGATGGAAATAATCTATTAATAGAGGCATGTTTTTCAAAAAATATTGATATATTAAAAAAGATATTAGAACTTAATATAGATATAAATCATCAAAATGATATGGGATATACTGCTTTAATACAGGCTGTTATCAATGATTATAAAGATGCCATTAGTATTTTATTAGATAATGATGCTGATATTAATATTTCAAGTAATGATGGTAAAAATGCCCTAATGTTTGCAATTATCAGAGAAAATATTGATATAATTGATATTTTACTTAAGAATAGTCCAAATATTAATTATGAAGATAATGATTCAAATACTGCTTTAGATTATGCTTATGATACTGGTAATGAAAAAATTATTAATATGATCAAAGAATATTACGAGAATAATAAGATTTAAAAAAATACTACTAAGTTATCATATTTATTTGTTTTTATGAAATGCAATCCGATAAATAATCTACTTAATATCGGGATTTTTGCATGGAAGAAGAGCATAATTTTATAAGAAATGAAGAAAATTATGAACCTGAAATAGAAAAATCCTCTTCAAATGGTGTTATGTTAACAGCTTTATTCCTGATTTTATTAATTGCTGGAATATGCTATTGGATATATAGCTCAAATACATATACTAAATTCTATTCATATAAAAATGATATACAAACTAATACTCAATTAAGTAATAAAAATGATATTCTAAATAGAAATAATATAAAGAAAAATTTGGATTATTTACTAGAGATAAAATATAAAGAATATATTGCTCCTCATGTTAATAGCTTCAATTCAATTATAGATAATAGCGGATTATTGAATATAGATACTAGAACTATATCTATTATATTTGCAGGTACTGTACTTACTATTATTGCTTCTATGTTTTTGTTTAGGGGGAATAATTCTAAGGTCTTGGAAAGTGAAGATTCAGATATTCGTTTTTTTGATAAGGATAATAAAAATAATGATAATGAAGATAATAAAAATGAAAGTATTAATAAATTGGATACATCAGGAATCATTAATTCTTTAGATGATGACAAAAAAATTATTGATACAAATAATGACGGAGATAAACTTGTATTAAAAAATAATTACTATAAATATAATAAAAACGCAGACAATGTATATTGGAATGTTGTAAAGAAAAATAAGAATGATGAAAATTTAAATATAAATGAACTATCTCTTATGGCTTTAAGAGAAGTTGAAAACGGAAATGATGATAATGCTATAAATATTTATACAAAAATATTGAGTTTTGATGATGATAATATAGCAGTATTAAAAAGCAGAGCATTACTATTTAATAAAAAATATGAAGAGACTTCTGAGGATAAATATTTTGATGCTGCTTTGAAAGACTATAATAAAATAATAGATATTAACAGTTTTAATGGGTACAGCAATACTGACACATTTAAAGACAGGTCTGTTCTTTATACAAAAAAATATCATTATACATCTAATGAGAATTATTTTAATTTGGCTTTAAATGATTATAATAAGGTAGTTGTTGATAATAATGATAAAGAAGATTTAAGTACATTGCTTATATATTCAGATCTTTATAATGAAAAATATAAAAATACTAAAGATAAAAAATATTTTAAAATGTCTTTAGATAATTATAATAAAGCGCTTACTATAGATGAAAATAATACTTCTATATATATAAATAGAGGATGGTTATATTTAACAGATTATAAAATTTGTAATGATATAGAAAGTTTAGATAATGCTGAAAAAGATATAAAGCATGGGCTTAATTTAGAAAAAGATAATTTTTACCTTTTAAATAACAGCGGTATAACTTCTCTTTATAAATACAAATTAGAAAAACAAGTAAAAGATTTAAAAGAATCAGAATATAGTTTTTTGAAATCTATTAAAAATAATAAATCAAATTCTGTTTTGGCTGAAAGTTATTATTATTTATCATTGGTTTATGATGAATATTCAAAACTTACAACTATTACTGCAGAGAAGATGAAAGAATATACAGAAAAAAGTAAGCGTTATTTTGAAGAATCAAGAAAATTAGGATACTCTAATGCTAATAAATAAATTTATTAAATGCCAATAAATTTTATAAGTATTAGTTAAGCAAATTATTTTTTATTTTAGAATTCATAAAGTTAAAATCCGCTTACTCTGCTGCATATACCTTCTACTATAGTATTATAATCTTTTGTATTTTCTATATTAAGTAGATGTCCTGCATTTTCTACTATAAATAAATCTTTATCCGGAGCTATTATATTTTTATAGTATTCTTTTACTACAACAGTTGGTACCTGCCAATCATTAGCACCGCATATAAAAAACATAGGTATATTAAAGTTTGTGAATTTACTTGTATCATAATTAATTAGATAATATATAATGTTTTGATTTAGCATTAGTGAATTAGTATTAAACATATCTTTAAATGAATATAGAGGGCTTTGTTTTATGATTTTATTTAATTTATTATTGCCTTCATAATATCCGGCTAATTTATATTTTACTTGTACATCTCTAAAATTTTTAAATATTTCAAATACATTATTTTTATTTATGATAAAAGGATAATTTTTTAATTTTTCTATTTTTTTAATATACTTTTGATTATTGCTTTTTTGCACAATATTATAACAGTAGTCAAATCCAGTTTTTTCACCTATTTTAAAATTTACAACCTGTCCCATACCAATATAGGCAGAAATTAAATTAGGAAATTTTTTTATGAACTCAATTCCTAAAACACTTCCCCAAGAATGCCCAAGTAAAATAATATATTTAGAATTATATTTTAGTTTGACATAATTAATTGTTTCTTTTAAATCTATGAGCAATTTTTCTATCGTTATATCTTTATCTTTTGATTTATTTTTTGCCTGAGTTTTTCCTGTACCCCTTTGATCATAGTATACTAAATTGTAGTTTTGAGTTTTTGAATGCATTTTATATAAAAAATATGATTCACTTTCTCCAGGGCCGCCATGTAAAAATAGCAAAGTCATATTTGATTTTTTTGGGTAATGTATAAAATATTGTTCTATACCATTTATATTTGCGTATTCTTCAAAAAATATATCCATAATTTATTATCTTTTTATTTATCAATATTGATTAATTTTATTATATAAAAAATATCCATTATTACAATGATAAAAATGACTAATTAATTTACTAATAATACCGTTTGATTAATATTATAATATGTGCTATTATAAAAATTAGAATTTAAAAATTAAGGGTTACAATGAAACTATGTAAAATATTAGTGGTGTTATTTGTTCTTTCTTATTCGGTATTTGCGAAAAGCGGATTAGAGTTGGGTGTTTTTGTTCCTTTAGGTTTCAATATAGGTATTCATTATTATGACAAAGCTCCTTCAGGCTTGAATAATCAGCAGGCAGCTTCATATAACAAATATGTTACAAATAATACTAGAACTTCCCATATTGGGTTTGATGCGGGGGCTTTATTTCAGGCAGGGTATAGATTAGAATTAAATAAAGAAATTAGTTTTAGTTTTATGGGAGAGCTTGGATACAGCAGAGATACTTTTAATTACAGATTAAAAGATAGTAATACAGAATCTCAGGCACTTAAATTGCAGAATTATCGTTATTATACTTTTGACAGTCTTGTTATTGGTATTTTGCCTAAAGTTAATTATAAAAGATTTTCTTTCGGTATTGGTGTAGGAATGAAAATATTTCTATCAGGTACTATTAATAATTCAAGTTATAATCCAACATTAGGTTATACAACTGAAACCATAAAGATGATTGATACAAAGAATTATAAAGATTATTTTACTTCAAATGTAATGGGGTATTTTAAATTAACTTTAGATTATTCAGTATATACATCTAATAAATTTGATATAGTTTTAGGGGCGTATATTGATTATGATTTTGCTTTGAGATATCAAGTGAAAGGATCAAAATATGAAACTATTGATACTCCTATAGAAAATATATCAAGTGTAGATTTAGGTATACAAGTAGGTACTAAGATAAGACCTATGAATTAAGAATGTTGAAATTAATAAAGAGAAAATTATGAAAAAATTATTTAATATATTTATAATAATG
This sequence comes from Brachyspira suanatina, assembly GCF_001049755.1. Taxonomy (NCBI): domain Bacteria; kingdom Pseudomonadati; phylum Spirochaetota; class Spirochaetia; order Brachyspirales; family Brachyspiraceae; genus Brachyspira; species Brachyspira suanatina. The sequence continues at coordinate 554,748 of NZ_CVLB01000001.1, forward strand.
TTTTTAAGCTGCTTTACTCTTTTTGCTAAAAGCGGTCTTGAAATAGGCATATTTGTTCCATTAGGGTTAAGTATTGGAATAAATCAATATACTTTAACTAATAAAAATCCTACTCAGCAGCAGGAAAATGATTTAAAATCAGCAATAAAGCAGTCAGATAGAAAATCAGGTGCCGGATTTGATGCGGGTTTTTTAGTTCATATAGGATATAGATTCGATATAAATAAAGATTTTAGTATCAGTGTTTTAGGCGAATTAGGATATAATCATGATGAATTTTCATATTATAGAATAAGCAGAGATAAGAAAAATGAAAATGTTTATGATTATACATTTGAAAGTATATCATTTGGTATATATCCTAAATTTAATTGGAAGAAATTTTCATTTGGTTTGAATGTTGGAATTAAAGTACCGCTGTTTGCAAGAGCTATGTCAGCTTCTATAAATTATGATACTAAAAATATGAATAGAAATATAGAAGATTTTAATGCATTTCAGATAAAAAATTTATTTGAAGTTCCTATAATACCATATCTTAGATTTTCTGTAGATTATGAGATTTATAGTGATAAAAAATTCGGACTTGTATTGGGCGGTTATATAGGCGGAGATTTCGGTATATCTTTTAAAAATGCTATGTTAAATAATCAAAGCATAGCTAAAATAACAAGACAGACTATATCTAGTTTTGATATAGGTTTTCAAGTTGGCGTAAAAATACTGCCTTATAATTAATATAATCAAGGAAATAATATGATGAGAAAATTATTTTTATTTTGTTTGTTTTTATTATCTTTATTTATATTGAGTTGTAATAATAATACATTAAAGCCTGATGATTTTAGCAAGGAATCTATAAATAAAAAATATCCTTATTGGCAAGTTAGTGTTTCCAGATTTCAGATATCTCAAAATGAAAAAACTTATACTACTATAACTGTAGAAGAGAAGCGTTATATATTAAGAGGAATGGCTCTTTTAAGAATTGTTGTCAATTCAGAGGAATTTCCAGGTGCTGTAAAATCCAAAAAAGATGAATTAATTTCAGGAGTAAGTGATTCATATAATGGAAAAACTTTAAATGTTGGAGACAAATATGATCCTGACAGAGTAACTGAAATAATACGTACAGTAAAATATGATTTTATATATGAAAAAACAAGCGCTAATCAGGCAGGAGGAGTTGGAACTGTAGGTAACTCTAGATATTTACGTTATGGTATTCAGCCTGAAGATCAAATATTTATAGGAGATTGGGTTGGTTTTGTAAATGCTAATTGGCTACCTTGGTCATATAATAACATAGGCAACTTTGCTCCTTTAATGTTTCATGAACATATGCATAATATTGGTTTCGGACATCCTGGTGCTTATGTTCTTGATGATATAGTAAGACAGCTTGGTTATAGAATATTATCTGGGGATTTGAAAGATAAATATGCCAGACAGTTAGATGAGTTAACTGCCTATTACTATACTGAATATAAAAATTTGTTGTTAGAAGATACTATTTTTGATCCTAGTTTAAAATAATAAATAGTTGAAAGCGGAGTTGATTATGTTAAAAAAATTATTTTTATTTTGGTTGTTTTTATTATCTTTATTTGTATTAAGCTGTAATAATGGTGCATTAAAGCCGGATGTTTACAGCAAAGAAGAAATAGATAAAAAATATCCTTATTGGCAGGTTGGTATAGATAGTTTTGAGATAGACAGCAATGTTGATAAATATACCACCATTACAGTAGATGAAAAAAAATATATGTTGGTATGTATGGCACTTATTAGAGTTGCAGTTAATTCTGAGGAGTTTGTAAATCGTGTAAAGGCAGCTGATTCTCAATTAGGCTCTTCTGTAAATGACAGCTATAATGGACATAATCTTAAAGTAGGCGATAAATATGATGCTCAAAGGGTTATTGATTGTGTTCGTTCAGTTAAATATGATTTTGGATATAAAAAAAGAGTAGGAGTTGCTGCAGGAACTGGAGTTGGGCCAGTAGGTAAATCAAGATATCTTCGTTACGGACTTCAGCCGGATAATGAAATACCTATAGGTGAATGGATAGGATTCAGTACTGGTAATTGGGGCAGTTTAAATGATGTTTTATTTGGAAATTATTTTACTTATATGCAAAGTCAAACTTATGCCACTGTAGCAGGTTTAATGTTTCATGAACATATGCATAATATAGGTTTTCATCATGTAGGACAATATGCAGTTCCTTATACTCTTCAGGATGTAGTAACTGGAATTTTAAATGAAATATTGTGGAACCCTACTTGGGGCCCAGCCTTAAAAAATAAATATGAAAAACAGGTTAATGAACTTATAGCTTATTACCTTACTGAATATAAACATTTATTGAATGAAGACACTGTGTTTGACCCTAGTACAAAATAATAATTTATTGTTGTTGCTAGCAAGTTTATATATTTAAAAAGTTTGATATCATAATTGATTGTAATTAGTAATATAAAGGCTTTGATAATTGTTTTGATTATTGAAGCCTTTTTATATAAAGATTATTTCATTGATAGAGTAGCCCAAAAAGTAGGTATATTATATTCATGAAGTATGCCGTATCCGTTTGTATCTTCATATATGTCAATTAGTTTGAATCCGGCTTTTAATTGTCCTCTTATCTGTTCTTCTATTGTATGTGAAAATTGTACTCCGTCATTATTTTTTACAGCATTTTCTAATAGTTTATTATCTTTCAAAGGATTAAAAGGGAGTTTGTATTTTATTTCTTTTTCATTTTCTGAATTTTCATCAAATACAAAATTAATTCCGTTATCCAATCCGGACATAAGTATTCCGCCTTTTTTTAAAACTCTAAAGCATTCTTTCCATACATGCATAACATCTTCTATATAGCAATTAGATACAGGATGAAAAATTATATCGAAACTTTCATCATCAAATGGAAATGTTTTAGACATATCAGATTTTACTAAATTTATATTATAATTTTCTCTTTTTGACACCATTAAATCGCTGTCTATTTGTTTTTGAGAATAATCCATTAAAGTGCATATTGATCCATTAGCAGCAAAAATAGGCATCTGCTGTCCGCCTCCGGAAGCAAGCCCTAAAACTTTTTTATCTATTAAATCAGGATACCATTCTTTAGGAACAGGTTTTGTTGGGGTGAGTAGCATATTCCATTTACCATTTTTGGCATCTAAGAAAGTTTCATGCGTTATAGGTTTTCCCCATTCCCAACCTTCATCTATCCATTTATCTATTGTTTGGGAATTAATATCTGTATAATACATTTATATCCTTATTAGTTATTTGAAGGAATGCTTTGTTTATCTTTCTTAGTTGTAAGTTTTTCAAATAAAACCAATATCCAAAATCTTATATAATCAATATATAAAAATACTCTAAATATATTTTTTTTAGCGTAGAATGATTCATATTTATTTTTATTTAATATTTCCATACTAGGAGGTTTTATTTTTCCTGCAAAACTATCTAATGGTTTTTTGAATGGAATAAAGAATTTCATGTCTAAATTTTGTTTATTATTATTGAACCAATATAAAGATTTTTTAAACTCCATATACATTAAAAATACATCAGGTTCTATCTTTTTAAATCCTATGAATGCTTTATCTAATTCTTCTTTATCTTTTGTGTTTTGATAATTGCCAAGCATATAAATACCTGGATAAATCTTTTTAATTTTTTCTGAGATTGTAAAGAAATATTTTTCTTCATCTCCAAACAAAAACATAGACATCTTTTTTTGTTCTATATAATCTAGAACTTTTGAAAATAAAATAAATTCATTAATATAATTTATTTCTTCTTTATGAATAAATTTATAAGCTTTGGCTATAGATGGGTGTGCTGCAATTACCAAAGATGAATTTTTTATTATTTCTTTTAATTTTTTATTGTATCTTATTTTCAGTAATTTATGCACATCCAAAGATATTATGAGTATGTTTTTTCCATATTTAAGATAGTCAAGTATTTCTTCAAGACTAACTTGGAAACTGTCAATTCTTATTCCTAAAATGGATTTATTTTCTATCATAATAAATTATAGCCTTTATTTTTTAATTAATTATATAGCAAGAGTTCTGCATAATGCCAAGTCTATAGGATCTACTTTAGGTACCTTTTTTACAGCATCAGTTAAAGGAGTGTAAGTATATTCTCCTTTCCAAATTCCTACAGCAACATTTTTCTTTCCTTCTAATAAAGCTTTAACAGCAATATAACCAAATCTAGCAGCCATTAAACGCTCTCTTGAAGTAGGAGATCCTCCTCTTTGCATGTGTCCTAATATAGTAACACGAGTATCGAATCCTGTTTTACCTTCTATTTGTTTGGCTACTTCCATAGCTCCGCCTGATTCATCTCCTTCTGCTACAACTATAATAGAAGATTTTTTACCTCTTTTTTTAGCAATTTGTAATTCTTCTACTATTTTATCTAGATCAGTTGTTGTTTCAGGTATTAATATATCCTCGGCTCCTGAAGCTATACCTACTTCCAAAGCGATATAACCAGCATGTCTTCCCATAACTTCTACAACAAAACATCTTCCATGGCTTGTAGCTGTATCTCTTAATTTATCTATAGCATCCATTGCCACATTAACAGCAGTGTCATAACCTATAGTATAATCTGTACCGAATATATCATTATCTATTGTTCCTGGTATTGCAACTATAGGATATTCAGGATGGTGATTATAAAAGTCTAAAGCTCCTTTATAAGTTCCATCGCCTCCTATAACAATTAAAGCATCGATGCCATGATATTTCATATTATCAGCAGCTTTTTTCATACCTTCTTCTGTTTGGAATTCAGGAGATCTTGCTGAAAAGAGTATAGTGCCTCCATGATTAATGATGCCACCTACGCTTCCGGCATTCATCTGATATACATCATTATACATAAGACCTTGATATCCTTCTTTTATGCCCATTACTTCTAAACCGTTGGCTATTGCAGTTCTAACAACACTTCTTATAGCAGGGTTCATTCCAGAAGCATCTCCTCCGCTTGTTAATACCCCGATTCTTTTTATATCAGCCATATTAAAATAACTCCTTTATATTTATAATATTAAAATTACATTATTGGTTTTTTTTTATTATTAATATATAATATCTATATTATATAATAATAATAAAAGAATTGATATACATAAATATAAAAAAAATATGATAGAAGTATGGTAGAAAACAAAGAATATACTGAAATTATTAATATAATAGAAAATCAAAGATGGGATAAACTCAAATATTTACTTGCCAGCATGCATGCAGCTGAAATAGTAGATGTTATACGAATATTAGACAGCGATAAAAATAGAAGCATAGTATTCAGACTTTTATCAAGAGAAATGTCTGCTTATGTATTTTCCGAATTAGAGCCTGAAGAGCAGGAAAAAATCATAATCTCTATGAATGAGAATGAATTAAAAGAACTTATTCATGAAATGAGTCCTGATGACAGAACATCGCTTTTTGAAGAACTTCCTTCCGACATTACAAAGAAGATTTTTTCTTTGATGGGTGAGAAAGATTTAAATATTACAAGGCAGTTATTAGGATATCCTGAAGACAGTATAGGACGTATAATGACTCCTGAATATGTTGATGTGCTTCCTGACTATACTGTTAAGCAAACTTTGGAATATATTAGAAAATACGGTAAAGATTCTGAAACATTTGAAGTTATATATGTTGTTCAGAAAGATGATACTTTAATCGGTTATATTTTGCTAAAAGATTTACTATTTGCTAATCAAGATGATAAAATAGAATATCTTATGCATACAGATATAATATATTTGTCAGTATATTCGGATCAGGAAGAAGCGGTTAGGGTAGGAAGGAAATATGATTTGCTTTATATACCTGTAGTTGATTCTAAAAATGCTTTGATAGGTATTGTTACAATAGATGATATATTCGATATAGCTGAAGAAGAGGATACAGAAGACTTTCATAAATTAGGTGCTATTAGTATTGATGATGATTTCGACAGCAACATAAAACAAGCTAATCCTATTGTACTTTATAAAAGAAGAATATTTTGGCTTTTTGTTTTGGTATTTGTTAATATTATATCAGGATATGTTATAGGAATGTTTGAAGAGACTATAAGTAAATATGTTTCTTTGATATTTTTCTTACCATTACTTATAGATAGTGCAGGAAATGCTGGTGCTCAGTCTTCAACTCTCATAATAAGAAGTTTATCTGTGGGAGATGTTAAAAAAAGCGACTGGCTTTTTATGCTTGGAAAAGAGATATTAGTTTCTACTACTTTAGGGCTTACCATGAGTATTGCTGTATCTTTGATTGCTGTTTTTAGGGGAGGCTTAATCATAGCATTGGTTGTATCACTTTCTATGATATTGGTTGTTGTTATAGGTAGTTTGATAGGTTTATGTTTGCCGTTTTTATTTGTTAAGTTTAAAAAAGACCCTACCACAAGCAGTGTGCCTCTTGTTACTTCTATATGCGATATTAGCGGTACTGCTATATATTTACTGCTTGCCACTACAATACTCACTAATTTTTCTAAATAGTTTTTATAATTAAAATAGTACAATATTTTTATAGTTAATAAAAATGCATATAGTTATTAATATTTTTCTTCGTTATTAATAAACTATATGCATGTTAATATAAAAAATCATTTCAAGAAAAATCTGTTAATATATTCATATAAAAATATTGCTAATACTATAAAAGGAAGTATATAACTAATATAGAATCTTAATTGACGAGGGAATTTTATACCTTCTCCTGTATTAGCTTCTTTTAAAAAGTTATCGAATCCCCATCCGAAATCTCTTGTACAGAAGAATAGAGTTACCAAAGCACCTAAAGGAAGTATATTATTTGATACTATAAAATCTAGTAAATCCATTATAACAGTACCTTCTCCAAGCGGATTTATATTAGATAGTATATTAAATCCTAAAGTTGTAGGTAAGCTAAGTATGAATAACATTACAAATAATATAATAGAAGTTTTTTGTCTTGTAATTTTGAATTTATCCATAATAAATGAATATATATTTTCTAATACACCTATTATGGTAGTAAGTGCAGCCATTGCTAGGAATAAGAAGAATAATGCTCCCCATAATCTTCCAAGAGGCATAGAATTAAATATATTAGGTAATGTTACAAAAGCAAGTCCGGCACCTTCACCGGGATTTACACCGAAAGCAAAACATGCTGGGAATACTACAAGTCCTGCAAATAAAGCTACCATAGTATCCAATGCTATAATTATTAATGCTTCTCCTGTAAGAGATTGTTTTTTATCTATATAGCTTCCAAATATTGCCATTCCTCCTTGACCTACACTCAAAGAGAAAAATGCCTGACCAATAGCAGCATAGAATATTCCTATGAATCCTGTAAGTCCGTTTCCGAATAATTTATTTAAATCCGGTACTAAATAGAATTTTAATCCTTCTATAGCACCTTTTAAAGTTAATGCTCTGATTATAAGAAGCATTAAAAGTGCGAACAATGATATCATCATGAATTTACTTGCTCTTTCTACACCTTTCTCAAGTCCGAAAGAACATATTATTATACCTATCAATAAACTTATTCCCATCCATAATGTCAATGTAGAAGCACTTCCCAAAACTCCGTTAAAAAAATTACCAACTTCATTTGCATTAAGTCCTTCAAATCGTCCTGAAAGCATAAAGTAAAAGTATGATAGACACCATCCGCATATAGTTGTATAAAACAACATAAGAAGAACATTACCAAGTATTTGAACATATCCTATTTTATGCCAATTATGTCCTTTCTTTTCGAGTTTTTGAAAAGATGTTGCTATGTCATGTCCGCCTGCTCTTCCCACAGCGAATTCCATTACCATAGGAGCTACACCCAATATAATTATTGATATAATATATAATATTACAAAAGCACCGCCTCCGTATTGTCCTGTTATATATGGGAATCTCCAAACATTACCCATACCAACTGCACAGCCGGCAGATACTAATATAAATCCGAATCTGCTTCCTAGTTTTTCTCTTTTTTTCATCGGTATACACTCCAAATGATTATGACAATTTTTGTTTAGATTATACTATATAATATAAATTATTAAAACTTATAATAATAAAATTTTATTCACATACCCCGCCCTTTATATTTTTTAGCCTAATTTACAATTTATAATTTAAATTATATTTACTGCTTTATTATAAATTGCAGCACCCGCCCAAGTGTTAATTAGGTTTAAAAATCTATTTAACGCACGGTTAGCTTCACTGCGAATATAATTAAATTTGTATTATTAATTTATCTTTATTTTTTTATTTTGCTTAGCGTGCGTTGAGAGAATTTTTATTTTTATAGAAAACTAGGGTGGGCTGCTATATTTTATTGATAGGCTATAAGGAAGATGAAGTTAAAATTTTATATAAAGCAATAAAGAAAAAGGGTGGGGAGTTAGAGAAAAGCTGTTATTTTGATGAATATATTTCTTTTATTTTGATCTCATCATAAAAAGAAATTCTGTATGAATAATGCTTCATAACATTTTCTAAAGTATCCAAATCAGGCTTTATATATAATGATACGCTTGCAAGCTCAGATGACCACCATATTATATATTCTTCAAAAGGTTTTTTATAAAATGAATAATGCTTTACATCTGTTTTTGTTATTTGACCATATTGAAAAGTAAGTTCTTCTTTTATATTGTTAATGTCGGACATAGTTACAGGATTGTAGAATGAAGGATTATTATATATATCACCTATATGATTGCATATCTCTATTCTATAAAGTTCATTATTGTAGAAATATAGATAATATGCTAATTTTTGAGTATCATTTTTATATATATTAAGAACAGTATTATTTTTTAATTCAAATGATTCAAAAAAATCAGCATATACATTTAGATTATAATTAGTAATTTTATTATCAGCTTCTTCAATGCTCATTCCAAATTTTAAATCTTTATAACCATTTAGGTCAAAAAGCTCTGGTAATTGAGCAAATACTATATTTATGTTGATTAATAAAATTACTATTATATATCTTATATATTTCATTTTTGTTTATTTTGATGAAAAGAATTAATTATATCTAAAGCAGCCTGAGGAGTTTCAGCATATTTTATTAAATTTAAATCTTCAGGATCTATATAATTTTCTTTAATCATATCTTTTTTTATCCATTCTATTAAGTCAGTGTAATAACTAGAATTCATAACTATAAGAGGCATTCTGTCAAGAACCTTTGTCTGTATTAAAGTTAGAGTTTCAAACATTTCATCCATAGTACCGAATCCGCCAGGAAATATTATTACAGCTTTTGCATATTTTAAGAACATCACTTTTCTAGCAAAGAAATATCTAAATTTCAATTCTTCTTTAACATAAGGATTAGTTTTCTGTTCAAAAGGCAGTTCTATACATAAACCTATAGAACCAGCATTAGCATCAAAAGCACCTCTGTTACCGGCTTCCATTATACCAGGTCCTCCGCCTGTAATTATGTCATATTTATTTTCACCTAATAATTTAGCAGTTTCATAAGCTAATTTATAATGAGGATGATCTTCTGAGGTTCTTGCACTTCCAAATATAGAAACGGCATTTTTGTAGTAGGACATAGTTTCAAATCCTTCTACAAATTCTCCCATTATTCTGAATATACGCCAAGATTCATTAGGCATATCAGAATTCTGTAATTCATAAACTTCTCTTCTCATTAATAAATTTTCCTTATTATTATTTTATTATTACAGCAGTACCATAAGCAATAACTTCTGTAGTACCTTCCATTACAGATGATGAAGAATAATGTATTCCTATTATAGCATTAGCATTTAATTTTTTAGCTTCTTCTATCATTCTTTTAGTTGCTGTTTCTCTAGCTTCATTAATCATTTCAGTGTAGCCTTCAACTTCACCGCCTACAATATTTTTAAGACCTGCAAGCAAATCTTTTCCTATATGTTTAGCCTGAGCTATATTTCCTTTAACCAAACCTAATAATTCATAATTATATCCGCTAGGCAAATAATCAGATGTAAATAATTTTATATCGTTATCCATTTTTACTCCTCATAAATTATTTCAATACAATAGCAGTACCATAAGCAACAACTTCTACAGTTCCAGGAAGTACAGAAGATGAAGAAAAATTAATTCCTATTATAGCATTAGCATTTAACTTTTTTGCTTCTTCTAACATTCTTTTTGTAGCTATTTCTCTAGCTTCATTAAGCATTTCAGTGTAACTTTCAACTTCACCGCCTACAATATTTTTAAGACCTGCAAGTAAATCTTTTCCTACATGCTTAGCTAAAGATACATTTCCTTTAACTAATCCTAACATTTCATAATTATAATTGCTTGGTAAGTAATTGACAGTAAACATTTTAATATCAGCACTCATTTGTGAATCTCCTATATGTATTATAGTATATTATAAAATATTATGTTAATTTCTCGGAAAAGTATAAATATACTTAATGATTTTTTATAATAATGATTATGATTAAAAATTTTGATAATGAAGACTATAAAAAGGGTTAATGCAGTATAAACTACAATAACCCTTTCTATGTTTTATTATTCATTAATTAATATTTTTATTTCATTATACCCCATTCTTTCCATAATCCAACAGTGTAATTTTCTTCTTTCTGAGAAACATCAGTATTTATGAATTGACTATTAGAAGTAGAATTAAACAAAGATTCTTTACTATAGCCTGAATTGAACAAGAATTCACTTTGAGAAGGTGCATTGATGAATAGTTCTAATTTTTGATCATCTAATAAGATATTAATAAATAATTCTGGATTTTGATTAATAATATTAAATAGCTCAGGGTTATTTTCAAGAACTGTGAACAATTGAGGGTTTTTTTCCATATTATTAAATAATATATTTGCCTCTTTTTCAGATTTAAACAATTGACTATTATTTTCTAAAAAAGAAAATAAATATTCATTTTCATTAACTGTATTAAATGTAATAGGATGTCCTTGTTTCTTCAACCAGTCTATCACTGAGTCAGGTATATTATTTTTAGCAACACCGCTTTGAGCATAACAGAATAATGAGAATAATAAAACAAATAAAAATAAGAAAATTATAAACTTTTTCATTGTGATTCCTCCTATATGATAAAAGTTTTAATTATATTTTATAAATATTAAATAAAAAAATCAATACCAAAATATTTTGTTTATTTAAAATATTTTGATAACAATCTTCCTTGTTTATATAAAACAAAAATATAATACATTTGTCAAAAAAATAATAAATTTTTTGTATAAATTTAGTTTATTTAAAAAAAGATGATTGCAATATCTACATTCTAACCATGGTAACTACAAAAAATTGATGTTAATTAGAATAGAAATAGGAATAAAAAAAATAATTTTTTCATAGCAGTTACCTCTTAAATGAAAAATATTTTTTGTTGTTTACTAATAATAAACATAAATATTTAAATAATGTTAAATATTTCAAAAATAATAAAATAAATTTGATAATACAAATTATATTTGCTATTTCATAATTCCCCATTCTTTCCATAATTGAACCATTTCAGGATCATTTATTAAAGATTTATTTAAATTAGTATATGATATTCCTTTATATCTATCCTGTATAATTATTTTATTTGAATTTGTATTATTTATGAATGGGAAGAAGAAGCCTAATAGTTTGTTGTTATCTTTTGAATAGTCATATTCTATATCTATATTGTTAAATTTATATATTCTATTTTCTGCATAAGATATTAATGAAAATGAGAGAATGAATAAAAATAAGAAAATTATAATTTTTTTCATAATTGCATCTCCTTATTATTAAATTCATATTTAAAAGATAACAAAAAAATATAAATCTTAGTAAAACTTTAATGATAATATATAGTATATTGTTATAGTATTGTATAAAGATAATGTATCGTATATCTAATAAAAAATATTGTGATGTATAATAGTTTATGAATTTGCAATTTTAAAAAAGCATCTCCTATATTTTTATAATTTTATATAGGAGATGTATAGAAGAAGTAATTAATTTTATAGTTGTACTTTTTTTATTAAGCTAGTAGAAAGTTCAGGGATATAAATAACTTTATTAACTAAATCTATATCAGCAACACCGCTTAAAGAACCTTCAATTTTTTCTAATTGTTCTTTAGTATTTAAATCAAATACATATATGCATGCATTATTATTAGCACCATTTTCACCCCAATCAGAAACATATAATTTACCATTAGCTATAGCAATGCCGTCTAATGCACCAGCACCTAATCTTGAAGCTGTCCATTTATTTAAACCTGTACCGTCTGTTTTTAAAGTATAAATATCTCCTCCGTTAGCATCGCCTCCGAATGTACTTCCAGCTATATATAGAACTCCATTATCTAAGAATATGCCGTTAGCACCAACTACTCCTGTTACAGATGAAGTTATAGATAAAGCTGAATTATTATCTACTTTAATAAAATGAACTATTGAAGCTCCTGTATCGGTTAATGCTACAGTTGCAGGATCTATTACTACAGTATCATTTAGGAATTTAGAACCTTCTATAGGAAGTTTTGTTATTATTTTATTTTCTTTAACATTAGCTAAAACTAAATTTCCTGTTATAGAGCTATCATTTACTTGATCAGGAATAATGATAATATCATCAGTTAAAAAAGAAAAACCTTTAGGGCTGTCTAATTGTCCTTCAAAAAGTTTTTGAGGATTAGAACCGTCTTCATTAGCTAAAATTATGAATCCGTCTGCTGGAGCATTAGGATCTCCCAAGTTAGCTATATATAATTTTCCATTTCTGAATTTAATGCTTTCAGGTGCAGCTAGTCCTTCAACATTAATAGCTACTGCTTCTTTTTTAGTTGGTTCTGCTTTTGCTGTATTGTCAGTTGTTGTTGTTTTGTCTGCATTATTTGAACATGATACAGCAAATAAAAAAGCTGATAAAAGTATAGTACTCAAAAATTTACTCATTTGTAAATTCTCCTTATTAGTAAAAATTTTTATTAAGACTTTATAATATTTTTATAATTATATCAATGAAAAAGTGTAAAAAGATTGTTACCAAAATGATTACAATTATTTTTTATTCTAATATATACCTAAACAATTATATTTTGTCAAAAACAAATTTATATTTTTGTTTTTATATCTGGGCCTTTTCTGCGAAGCAGACAGTCGTGCCAGACCCTACTTCTTTTGGACGACATCCACCTATCGAAGCGTGCCTCCGGTAGGCGTGCCACATGCGAAGCCTTCCTACAGCGAGAAGCAGGTACAGTCTGCTATATTTAGCTTAAATTTAATAAATTATTTTATATTATATAATACAATTTTAGTATGATTTAATACTAATTTTATACTTGCACTTTCGCGAAGCGTGCCTGTGGCAGCAACTTTTTGCGGCGGGAAAAAGTTGAATAAAAAATATTGACAAACTTAAAAATTTTCAGTATATACCTAAACAACTATATTCTGTCAGAAATAATTTTTTTAAATTTTAAATATATACAGGGCTTTGCCCGCCGCTCTGCATGCTTACGAGCCCACTTCTTTTGCGACTGAAGGAAGTATCTTTAGGTAGGCGTGCGGCTGGAAAAAGAACAAGAATAAAATAGACAAACTTAAAAAATTTTAGTATATTTATTGATTATTATGATTTTTTGATTATATTTATAATACTATGAAAATTAATACTAAATTATCAGTTGCAGCACATATAGTTTTGTGTATAGCATTTTTTGAAAATGAAGGCACTACATCTCATTTGCTTGCCAAAAGTGTAAAAACTAATCCTTCTATAATAAGGAAGATTTTATTAAAACTTCAAGATGCAGGAATGGTTGAAACTAATAAAAAAGGCAGCAGACTCATAAAAGATGAAAAAGATATAACGCTTCTTTCTATATATGAAGCCATATTTACAGAGGATGAGAGGGGGCTTTTTAATTTTCATGAACCTAATCATGTTTGTCCTGTAGGATGTGCAATGTTTGATGTTTTGGGTGAAGAGTTTAATAATGTAAGGCTTGATTTTGAAAAGTCTATGTCTAAAATAACTATTAAACAAATAGCTGATGAAGTGAGAAAAAGAAAAAAGCATTTGGATTTTATGAATAAATAATTTTAATATTAAATTAATTTTTTATATTGATAATGCTTATTCTGTTGCCGTCTAATTCTATAATATTTTCTTTTGATAATCTGTTTAATTCTCTTGATAATGCACTTCTGTCTGCTGATATAAACTCTGCTAATTTATCTCTATTGAATGGTATAATTATATTTTGAGATTTCTGAATATTCGACATATATTTAAGGTATATTATTATTTTGCTTCTTAAACTTTTCTGACTTAGAATATCATTTTTGAAAGCTAGGAATTTATTTTTATCAGATATTACTCTTAATAAATTATGCAGAAATATATTTTTAATATTATTATCATTTGCTTTAAATATATTTTGTATATTTATTTTAATTAATTCTGTATTTTCTAATGCTAAAGCCTGTATAGATGATACTTTATTTGTAGAAAAAGCAAATGCTTCTGCAAATATATCGCCTTGATTTAGTATATTTACAATATTTTTTCTAGCATCATCATATTCTTTTGAAATTTCTATTTTTCCTTTCAATATAATGTATATATTTTCTACTATATCCCCAGTATCTATTATTATATTTGATTTTTTAAAATATTTTTTTTGTATTTTAAAATCATCTAAAATATTAATGATTTCATCTTTACTTATATTGTTAAATACTTCTGATTTTATTAAAATATCTATATAGTCATTCATCATATGTTCAATTAAAATATTAATATTATTGTTAGTTAATGCTAACATTTTTTTATAAAAAATCAATATATTTATTGTTTAATTCTAATTTTTTATATTATTATAATAATTTTTGCAACTTTAAGTAATAATAAGTAATAAATAAATGATTTTTAGTACGTTTTTTGTATAATTCTAATTTTTTTATTATAAAATTTAATTTATTTTAATATTTTATTGACAATGCAAATTTATTTGACTATACTATAATTGTTCACGTGAACAATATTATTTATAGGAGAACTAAATATGGCTTGGCATTGGTTTGACTGGGTAGTCATCGGACTATATTTCATCGTAATGTTTTTAATTGGTATGTTCTTTGCTAGAAGAACAAAATCTACAGATGATTATTTCAAAGCTGGTGGAAGAGTTCCTGCTTTGGTAACAGCTATGAGTATTTATGCTAACAGCGTTATCATCTATTTCATTTATTGCTATACCTGCTTCTGTTTATAATAATAGCTGGCTTCTTGGTATGGCTCCTCTAGGAATTATTTTAATGGTATTATGGGCTGCTTATACTTTTGTACCATTCTTTAGAAGAGTTAATGTTACTACTGCTTATGAATATTTAGGAAGAAGATTTGATAATTCTTTCAGACTTGTCGGCAGTTTAACATTCATACTTTTCCACGTTGTAAGAATGGCAATAGTTATTTATCTTCCTACTTTAGCAATACAGCAGGTACTTCCTACTCTTAACCCTGTTTTAATAACAGTTATAGTATCAATATTCTGTGTTGCTTATACATCTATGGGAGGTATAGAAGCAGTACTATGGTCTGATGCTATACAAACAGTTGTACTTCTTTTAGGTGCTTTCTTAGTAATTATAGTAGGTTTTTCATCTGCACCTGAAGGAATAGGCCAAGGCTTCAAACTTTTAGCTGATGATGGAAAAATCATAAGCCCTGATTTCTTCTCATTAGACTTAGCTAAATCAAGTATTTGGGTTATGATAGTTGGAGGATTTGTTAACTCTATTTACTCTTATGTAGGCAGCCAAGATATAGTTCAAAGATACGCTACAAACAAAGATGA
Source organism: Brachyspira suanatina (assembly GCF_001049755.1). Classification (NCBI taxonomy): domain Bacteria; kingdom Pseudomonadati; phylum Spirochaetota; class Spirochaetia; order Brachyspirales; family Brachyspiraceae; genus Brachyspira; species Brachyspira suanatina. The sequence goes on from NZ_CVLB01000001.1 coordinate 570,684, forward strand.
AAACGAATCTAAAAAAAGTTTGTTTATGAACGTTCCTTTACTTTGTACTAGTGTAATAATATTCATAGGTATGGGTTCTGCTTTATACATATATTTCCATTTCAAAACTACATTACCAGAAAATGTTAATGGTAACGCTATACTTCCTTATTTCGTTGTAAATGCTTTACCAGTTGGTATATCCGGACTTGTAATAGCTGCTATATTTGCTGCTGCTCAATCTACAGTATCATCTAGTTTGAACTCTGTTTCTACTTGTATGACTGCTGATATATTAGAATATCTTAAACCTGGAATGGAAGATGCTTCAAAACTAAAATTTGCTAGATTATCAAGCTGGATAGTTGGTATATTCAGTACATTACTTGCTATTTACTTTATATTTAATGGTCAAGGTGATATGTTCTTGTACTTCCAAGCCATAACAGGTCTTTTAGGCGGTCCTATAGCTGCTGTATTCTTGGTAGGTATATTCTTTGATAAAGTTGAAAGTAAAGCTGTATGGGTTGGATTTGCTCTTTCTGTTATAGTGGCATTCTATGTTAGCGATCCTGCTGGTATGCTTACTAAATTTATACCTGGTTATGCTAAACCAAAAATCTTTGAATTTATGATTTCATTCATAATCATAGGTGTTGGTGTAGTGGCTTCTTTATTAGCTTCTTTTGCTTTTGGAAAACCATCTGCAGAAAAAATAAAAGGTTTAACTTATTCTACTACTATTAAAAATAAAAAATAATATAAAGTAGAATTATTATAAGGAAATAGAAATGAAAAAAATTGCTTTAATATTTATATTTACTATATTTGCTTTAAGCTGTTCAACTAATACATCATCTTCTTCATCTAATAGTAATGTATTAGATTCAAAAGTTGATAAAAAAATAGTTTGGGAAATGGGCGGACATTTGCCTGCTCAGACAGGAATGGAAAAAAACATTGGTACTGCCGGAGTTTTATATGGTTCTTTAGGCGGTAAATATATAGTTGTTGGCGGCGGTGCTAACTTCCCTGAAGAGTCTGTACTTAATGGCGGAGCTAAAAAAACTTATTCTGATATTTATATGCTTGAAGATAAAAACGGTGTATTGGAAGTTGTTGAGCATATTAATTGGGAAAACGAATTAGGATATGGTGCTTCTGTAACTGTTACAAATGGAATATACTATATCGGAGGTTCTTCTAATCCTGAAGCTGATGATGATATATTATTCATTACTTTAAAAGATAATAAATTGAATGTTGAGAAGATAGGAGATTTACCTTTCACATTACAAAATGGTGTTGCTGTTTATAAAGATAATAAATTATATGTTATTACTGGTAAACAAGCAGGTAAAGGAAGCAATAAAGTTTGCGAGTATGATTTGACTACTAAAGAAGCTAAAGAATTAGCTCCTGTACCTGGTGAGGCAAGCAGAACTCAGGCTGTTGCTCAGTTATTAAATGGAAACATATATGTATTCAGCGGCGGTGATGCTACTGCTTATACTGACGGTTACAAATATGATTTTGAAAAAAATACTTGGGAAAAAGTTGCTGATGTAGCTTTGAATAATGAAGGTATATCTTTACTTGGTGCTGTATCTGTTAAGCTTAATGAAACAGAAATGCTTGTTATAGGCGGTTTTAATAAAGCTGTTTATGATGATGCTGTTTATAATTTAGGAAATCTTAAAGATGCAGCATTAGCTGATTTCAGAGCTAAATATTTCGGTGCTGATCCTTATGAATTTAATTGGAACAGCAATATATTAATTTATAACTGTGAATCTAATACTTGGAAAACAATAGGGGAAGTTCCTTTCGATGCTCCTTGCGGAGAAGGTTTAATATTGATAGGAAACAAAATATATTCTATAAATGGTGAAATCAAACCTGGTATTAGAACTGACAAAATGTATGTTGGTACAATTATGGCTAAATAAAGACACTATCTATTATTAAAAGTTTTCCATAAATAAGGGCTTACTTAATAAAAAGTAAGCTCTTTATTTTTTTATTATTAATAATAAAAATTTATATTTTAAATCCCGCCCTCTATGCTTTTTATATTATATGCAATATAAAATTTTTATATATTTTTTGCTTAATTCATAAAAGCATGCCCGCCCAAGTTTTATTAGATTTTTTTATTTCATTTAACGCACGGTAAACTTCACTATAAATATAATTAAATTTGCATTATTAATTTATCTTTATTTTTTATTTCGTTTAACGTGCGTTGAGTAGATATTAATTCTAATCAAAACTAGGGTGGGAGTAAAAATAAAAGATGAAAGTTTTAAAATAAATATGAAACAAAAATGACATAATTGATAGAAAACCTAAAGGGTTGGATTATAAGTATAACCCAATAATGTTATTATAATTTTAAAATGTTTAAAAATTATTCCATATCTTTAATAGTTACAACTAATCCAGCAGCTTCAAGTAATGATATAATATATAATTTATCTTTATCTTCTATGTCTATAGCCATATTGCATACGCCAAATACAGGTTCAGGAGCAGGGCGAACAACAACTTCTATTCCTGCATCTAGTAAAATTTTTTCAGCCTTAATCAAATCTCTTGGTGTCTGTAAATAACAAAAACTTTTTACCATAATTATTTTCCTAATACATTTATTAAATATTCTAAATCTTCTTTCGTTGTATAAGGTGAAAAAGAAAATCGTAAAGCACCGTTATCATTTTTATAAAAGTTATGGGCTAAAAATGAACAATGAAAACCATATCGGCATTCTATATTATAATCTTCATATAACATATGAGCAAAATTAGCCATATTTACATTGTTATCAATAATTGCTATAGAAAATAAAAATCCTTGAGTATCTTTATTTTTAGACCATATAATTTTATATTTATTCATAACCTCTATTTTTTTTATTGTGTTTATTATATCATCTATATTTATATTCCAATTTGGTCTGTTTTTTAAAGCTGTTAAAAGACCTATTATTCCAACAGTATTTGGAGTACCAGATTCATATATTTCCGGTATACTGTAAGGTGTTTCATAACCGTCACCAAAACCGCCTCCGAAATATGCCGGATTTAACTTTTCAGGATTTTTAACATAAAATCCTCCAGTTCCTGTAGGTCCTAAAAGTCCTTTATGTCCTGTAAATGCTATAAAATCTATATCCCACTCATCTGCTTTTATATCATGTATGCCTACAGATTGAGTGGCATCTATAAGCAAAGGTATATATCCTATAGTTTCTTTGATTTTTTTTATAGGCTGTATAACCCCGCTTATATTACTTTCCATATTAATAATAACTAATGATATTTTTTCTTTTTTTATTATTTCATCAAGAGCATCTATATCTATTATTCCTCCGTCTAAAGAGGGTATTATTTTGTACTCTACATTTTTGTTTTTGTTCAATTTATATATGGGTCTTACTACGGCATTATGCTCCAAAGCAGATATTAATACTTTACAGTTATTCAAATCAAGACCTATAAGTATATCATTTATTGATCTTGTAGCCCCTGGTGTAAATACTATATTTGAGGCATTTTTTACTCCCAAAAATTTTTCAGCTAATAATTCTCGGCATTCTTCTATTTTTTGAGTGGTTTCTTTTCCTCTTTTAGTATTAACCCTTCCATATGTTCCACCTATGTTCATTAAGAAATTATACATTTCTTCTGCAACTTCTTTAGGCTTTGGAAAACTAGTGGTAGAGTTATCAAAATAATAATTTTTCATAATAATATTTTTGTTATGCTCTTATAACAGCAGAAGCATTAGCCATAGCTTCTATAATACCAAGCATATTAGTTTGTTCTTCAACTTTTATTTCATTTAATTCATAAAATTTAACACAAGTACCGCAGAAAAATATTTTTATTCCTGCATCTCTTAATTCTTGTAATAAAGTTTTATAAGGCTCTTCAACACCTAAATAAACCCCTCCATTATAGCAATATAATGCTTCTGGTTTTGGGTTAGCATCTTTTAATGCTCCTAAAAATGCTTTTAATAATAATTCGCCAAGTTCATCATTTCCCTGTCCCATAACCTTTTTATCTACAACAGCTATAACAGGACCTGAAGATTTTTCTTTATTAGTATCATTAGAAGATAAATCTTTATTTTTAATAATTTTGAAATTTTTACCTTCGTTTGTATATGTTATGCCGTTATTTTTTAAAAAGTCTGTAATATTGTGAAATGCCACTTCATCATCTATCAATACTTCTATTTCTTCATTTAATGCGGCATTTGTTATTGCAGTTTTTGTTAAAATTAATGGTTTTGGGCAAGGTATGCCTCTAGCGTCTACTGTTTTCATATATTTACTTCCTTATAAAAAATTTGTAATAATAGAATATATGATATATTAAAAAAAATTTATTGTCAATTATATGTACTTAAATAAGATTTAATAAACACTTTTTATTATGAAATAAAGTTAAATGTGAAATATACCATATAATGATCTTTTTCAAATGATAAAAATACATTGTGAAATAAAGCAAATATATAATTAATTACAATTGATTTTGAAAATATTTGTGTATTTTCAGGAGATAAAGTTATAATTATACCTACTATAATATAGATTATAGCAGTTGATATAAATAATAGTGCTGCTGCTCCGATTATTCTATCTACCCAAGATAGATATATTATTTTTAAAATATCTTTTATACTTTTTTCTACTTTAGAAAGTATTATTCTTATTATAGAGTAGGTAGCTATCAATGATATTATTTTTAATATTAAAGAATGATCAAAATATTTAGACATGTGATTATATATTAAAGGAGCTATTATAAATGTTATTATTATTGCTATAACAGGTATTATAATTGATATTAATCCTTTATATAATCCGTATACTAAGACAAATACTAATATAGTAATTAATAATATATCAATATTACTAAACATTTGATGATTTCTTCAATAAAGCTATTATAGGAGCAAATGTAAAGCTGCTTTTCTTCCTATGTGTATTAATAATATTTGATAATGCTTCTATATCAGTATGAGAGAATGAAGAATAATTTCCTATTTTTTTAGTTATTTCATTAAGATCATCTTTAGATTTTATTACATTATTAAAATTATTAAATATTTTGTATACATCTTGATTCTGATATTCTATTTTAGAGTTTAGATTATTTTGAACCTCAAGCATAGCGGATATATTTTCTTTTATTGATAATACTATTAAATTCTGATTTACTAATATATTTGACATTACATCATTATACTGCTCTAAAGATTTAAAGTGACTTAATTTTTTTGAGTCAGTATTTATATTATTTTCCATTTCTTCAATGAATTTATCTATAGTATCTGATATTCTATTTATTTCTTTTGCTATTATATTGCATCTGTCTTTTATATAGAATGAAGAATTTTCTATCATAACTAATCCGGCAAATATATCAGTAAGCATTTTTTCTATAGAATCAGTGCCTTTAGATATTTCAAATGATAAAGCACCTATTTCTTTAGCTACTACGGAGAAACTTTTACCATAAAATCCTGCTTTAGATGCTTGAATTCCAGCATTGATAGATAAAAGATTTGTTTTATTAGTAATAGCTTTAATATATTCTATTGTATTATATATAGATTCTGTAATGCTATTTACATCTTTAAATTGATTTGCAGATTCTATTATTGCATTTAAAAATTTATTACAAGTTTCTTTAAAACTTTCTTTTATAAGTCTTAATTCATTTTTCAATGACATTATTTGTTCATTAGAGAAATCAGATTCTTTCATATTGGAAATGGTTTGATTCAATACTCTAAAATGTTCCTGCATTTGTGATTTATATTTATCAAAGAATGTAAATATAGTATTTGTATATTTTAATCCGTCTTTTATAATATTCTTTTTGCTATTTTTTGCCTCTATTAATTTATCATTAGCTTCTAATATAGAATCTATTTTAGAACTTATTATATTATATGCATCTTTTGCTTCTTTATCTATTTCAAAAACGAACATAGATGTATCCATTAGATTTTTATCTATAATGTTTAATTGTTCAGATATTTTATCTATATTATTCAAAGTTTTAAGATTTAGATGTAATTTATTATTCAATACACTTTCTTTCTTTATTGATTCTAAAGCATTTTTAGCAAAAGATGAGAATATTGATATAGATCTAAATGATGATGATATTACTATAGCAAAACCTATTCTATCAAAACCAATGTTATCCATAGTTTTTTCTAAATATAAATATCTTACTATTAGTATTAATGCTATAACTATTGATATAATCATAAGTATATTAGATTTATAATCATAATTCATTATCATATCTGTTAAAGTAGATATAAACATAATTAAGAATACTAATAATATGATATAATTTTTAAATAAATAAAATATTCCGACTGCTTTTATATAATATGAAGTTGTGTTTGTATCTGGTTCATAGTAGTTAATTGTAGCTGTTAAAAATCTTCTCGGATATAGTATACTAGCTATTATTAGGGCAACAGATAACATAAGAACAATTACAAAGATGGCATTATTTAAAGTTATTAAATTTTTGTTTTTTGATATAAAACTTTTAGAGTTGATAGGCATTAGTACTATTGCTATCAGTATTATTATATTATTTGCTAAATATAATACTATTGCTAAATTTGGATTGGTTTTATTTGATCCATAAGTTCCCAAAAATATTATGATAAGAGATATAATATTATATATAAGTATAAATGATAAAGTAACTGAAATAGTGATATATGTAACTTTTTTAGTTTTTATAGATAATAATAAATATATCATAATAAAAACTGACATTAAAGAAATACCAATAATAGGTGCTAATAATTGTATTACTGTTATATTATATCCATATATTAAATTTGAAAATATATTCATAGCTATTCCTTTTACATAACTTTAGAATATTCATCTACTTTAGTTTCTAAATCATCTGTATATTCTAAGAATTTCTTCATTTCCTCATTAAGTTTATTAGTTATAGATTCTAAATCATCAGAGGTTGCCAAAAGCTTGTTCATATCTCTCATAAGGTTTTTTAGCTCAGTGTTTTCTATAGATGCTTTTTCTGATATATCAACTACATAGTCATTAATTTCTTCTATTCTAGTTTTAATATTTAAGAAGTCATTTTCTTCATTAATAATAATATTTGTCATATTTGATATAGAATTATGCATTTTATCAGTATTTTTTATGATATTCATATTATAATCATTTTGTCTTTCCATATTAAGATTAAATTTATTTATTCTTTCATAATGCGTAACAATTTCTTGTGATAATAAAGCTACATTATTATTAATGTTATTACTAGAATATGTATATTTTTTAAATATATCTTCTATTTGAAATAATAAATCCTGCATTCTATTGGTTGCCTGAGATGTTTCGCTAACTAGCTCTGTAACTTCTTTGGATACTACAGAGAAGTTAGTATACCATTCTCCTGCTTTTGAAGCTTGTATACTTGAATTAATTGCAAGTGTTTTAGTTTTATCAGACATGTTTGTCATAAATGATATAATTCTATTGATCTGGAAATTTAATTGTCCAAAAGTTTCTGATTTTGTAAACTCTTTAGTAAAATTACTTTTTTCCATTTCTAATTTATTTTGTAAATCTTCAAACATAGTTACTATGTATCTGCTTTGAGCTTGCAAAGCATATATTTTTTCTACAGAATCATGTAATTTTGAATTTGATTCCTCAAGTGTTTTTTTCTGTAATTCTACAGAAGCTTGTAAATTTGGGTATGTTTCTATTAATTCATTTATTTTTGTTATATTAATTTTCCCATCATTTATTTGGAAATTTTCTATAGTAATAAATTCATTAGTGTATTCTATGACTTTATTGATATCATTTTTTAAATTGTTAATAGTAGAGTATGTATTTTCTACTTTACTTACTAAATTATTAACAGATTCAGAAAAATTTAGTTTTAATTCAGATAATTTTTCAGCTGTATTTATAGCAGTGTTAATTATTATGGAATCTTGGGCTTTTATGCTTTCTAAATCATAATATTGTGTAGTTTTCTTATATATCGCTGAAATAAATCTGCTTACTGATAAATATATCATTATAATATTAAATATAGCATATACTAAAGTAATTCTACTAAATGTAGAATTATTAAAGATTAAGAAATTACTTGAATATTTTGTATATATTGATATTCCATTAAAATCATCAAAAAATGCTAATGATATTAATCCAATTAATATCAATAAAAGAATATTTTCCTTAAATTTTTTATTTACAGTCATTTCATATATAAATGAACATATAATTACAAAATAGTATATTGTAAATACAAAATCTCTTAATATATATACAGTTCCCAATTCTCCTCTGCTTTTTATACTGTATTTCATAGTTTCATTTAATGAACTTATAGGTTGCTCTGTTGATATGAAAAGCTGAGGGTATAAAAGGGCAATAGCAAATAAAAGTATTAATATAAATATAATAGCTATATATAGTTTATTTAAAATAGAATGGAAATATTCGCTTAAAGTCAGTTTATTTCGTATATACATCATCCATGGTATTATAGTTAAAGATAAAGCTAACTGTTCAAATTTATACATATTAAGTGCTAAATTATTATGAGGACTGTGTAAAGATGTTATTATATTTGCTGCTTCTAATCCTGAAAATAAAAAAGATAAAAAACCTACAAGTAATATAATAGCTTGTGATTCTTCGTATAGCTGAAAATATATGTAAGCATATAATATTATACCAACTATTGATATAATAGTTGCTATAACGGGAATTCCTAATTCTAATGTTATAAGAGAAAAATCGTAATTCATAAATCCTCTGCAATTAATCAAATATAATACTATTATAAGTTAATTTTAATATATTAAAAGTAGAAAAATAAAATTAACAAAAAATAAAATACCGTTTATATAATCGGAATTAGTTTATTAAGTATTTACTTACTTATAAGATTTTTTATATGTTCATAATTATCTTACATATAAAAACAAAACAGCATTATTCTGTAAGTTTTCTTACCCATCTTTCTTTTTTTAGCATTATAACACCAACTGCTATTTTAGCAAAATCGCTTAATTTAGCTATACCAAACATAGCAACAGGGCCTACAGTAGTAAATTTTGCTAAAATTAAAGCTAAAGGAGCAAATATTAATAATGATACAGGCACATCTACTGCAAATCCAAATACTGTATCTCCTCCAGCTCTTGAAACTGCAAATTGCGCATTAATATAAGTCCATATAGGCATATAACAGGCTACAAGTATTACTAAATTTCTTGTTATTGCCTGGGCATCTATAGTAAGTTTTGAGAATATAAAAGGTATTAGTAGGGTAGATGACATTTGCACTAATCCGACTACTAAACCTGCTATAACAGATCCATTCAATATCCATCTGGCTTTATTTTTTGCATCTTCTAATTCTCCGCGTCCTAGTGTACCTCCAACAACTACCATAGTAGATACAAATATTCCCTGAAAAACCAAATAAAATATATTGGCTATGGTAAATCCTGAAGCCATACCTGCTACTGTTTCAGCTCCACCTCGGCTATTATATAAAGCTGTCATAAACATTTCGCTTAGTCCCCAGCTTATTTCACTTAAAAATATTAAACTTGATTTTTTTAGCATAGAATAAAATACATTTAATTTTACTTTGAGTATTTCTCTAGTTCTTACATAAAATTTCTCTTTATGTATTTTTATATATACTATAAATAAAATCATTTCTATTATTCTAGCTATCAATGTTGCAATGGCAGCGCCTGTTTCTTCAAGTCTAGGAGCTCCAAAATTTCCATATATAAGTATATAATTTCCAAGAGTATTACAAAATGTAGCTATAACAGATATTATAAGAGGTATATGAGGTTTTCCTATTTCTCTGTATGAAGTACCTATAGCACCGGATATTGATATAGGTATAAAAGTAAATGCTATTATACTCATATATTTTGTACTTGATAATAGTATTTCTTCCTGAGAAGCATTTCCTCTTGTCATTAATCTTATAAATATTTCAGGATTAACAAGCATTAATATCATATATGAAATAGAAATAATAAGAGGAAGTATCACTTTAAATCTGAATGCCTGCTGCATACCTTCTTTATTATCAGCTCCATTATTTTGAGCCATATATATTCCGCCGGCACCATAACAGGTGTTAAGAAGAACTAGATATATAAAATTTAATTGATTAGATACATTTACAGCAGCCATTTTTATATCGCCAAGTTCTGCAACCATAAAGTTATCTATTAATGATACCATACCCATTATAAGCTGCTGTAGCATTACAGGTACTGCAATGGATATGCATAATTTGTAAAAATCAAAATTTCCAAAAAGAGTTTTTTTACCGCCATTAAATTTCATTGAATTGGTATTCATAGTATAATCTCTGTTATATTAATAAAATTAAAGTATAAATTCGGTCTAATGAATAAAAACGAGATGTAATATATAGCTATTTTTATATTTGTCAATATGATTTATATAATTTTTTAGTGTTTTTATAAAAATAATTATATTGAATATATTCTACATTATTATTGATTTTTTGATAATAAAGCCTGCATTTCATTATAAAGTCTAATCAAATCATTTGCGGCATTTTTTTTTACTTTCAAATTTTTGAATCCATCAGCAGTTTCTACTCTTATATCAGTTAAAACTTTCATTTCTTTTATAGTGTTTTCAGCATTTATACTGTAGCTTCTATCTACATAAGATGTATCCATAAAATATATAGAAGTTCCGTATATTATTTCGCTTTCTGTTTTAGGCATAAGAGATGTATAATGAAGAATCAAGTAAGTATTATCTTCAAATTTCAATACTATTTTACTAGTTTCTGCTATATTAAATGAACTGTCTGCTATGTACTGAACTTCTAATATTATGTTATTAGGGTCGTTTGCACTTTTAAGTCTGAATTTAATAGTTTCTGACCAATAACTCATAGAAATATAATCTGTTTGATACATTTTCTGTCCATAAAAAGTATCATTTATTAAATGTACTTTGGCAGCACATGACGATAATGTTATGATAAGTGTAAATAACAATAATATTTTTTTCAATATTATCTCCATAAGATAATCATTTTGTTCTATATTATATAACCTATTTATTTTTTGTAAATAAAAGATTAATGGTTATTAAATATTATCAATTAAATAATTTATACAATATAGTTGTAAATTATAATTGCTATTTTAATAGTTTTATTATATACTTTTACATCAATATTTATTATTGGAAGGGGTTAAATTGATGGAGAATCCTATAAAAAATATTACTGAAACAATAATAGGCGAATGCCGTAATTTTAAACATACATTAAAAGAAATATTATACGCTATAGTAATAGTGCTTCTTATAAATACATTTTTAATACAGAATTATCAAATTCCTACAGGTTCTATGATACCTATAATAATGCCTGGAGATAGGCTTTTTGCTAATAGATTTGTATACGGAGTAAAACTTCCATTTACAGATGGGCTTTTAGGTTACAGGCTTCCAAAAATAAAATCACCTCAAAGGGGAGATTTAGTGGTATTCAGAGCACCTCCTTCTGCTTCTTTCGGATGTGAATCTGCTATGCCTTATTATGAGCCTTCGCCTTTAGTGCAGATGCTCAAACTTCCTGTTATGATATTTGCTCTTACTCCTTTTACTTGGGATCCTAGATTTCTTTTTGCTGATTTTTTAGGAGAGAAACTTACAGGAGGAACTCATTTGGCTCCGGCTCCTTTATTCTTCGGACTTAAAACTGTAGATTTAGACCCTAGAAAAGAATTTGTAAAGCGTGTTATTGCTACTGCCGGTGAAACTGTAGAGATTAGAAATAAGAAAATAATTATAAATGGAAATGAAATAGAAGATAAATGGGGATATTTCTTCTATGGTGATGACAGAGAATTTGTACCTATTATAGATATTTACGGCCCTATATATGTACCTAAAAAAGGCGATGTTATAATATTTAAAAAGCTAGTTGACAGAGCTGACTATTATAATGATCTTAGTTCTTTTGAAGTGTATATTAATGATAAAGTGGTAAGCGATGATATTAAATTATGGTATTGGATGAATATATATGTTCCTAATACAAAAGATAGACCAGATGAATATATATACAATGTTCCTGAGGATTATTTCTTTGTTATGGGAGATAACAGAGATCAAAGTTGCGACAGCAGAATGTGGGGACTAGTTCCTTACAGACATATAAAAGGTCAGCCTATGATTGCTTGGATACAATCAAAAAGACCTGATGATGTGGAACAAGGCTTCTTCAAATATTTTATAATTAAATAAAAGTAAAGATAAAAATATGTATGATCAAATTTCTAAAGATACTTTAAAAGAATTATTCAAAATTTGGAAAGCTAAAAATATAGAAGATTTAGATATTAAGTCTTCAAATGTTTCATTAGTCTCTTTTAAATTTTATTCTTTATCCAAAGAAGCAAAAGATATAGTTCTTTATGTACTTAAAAATGAAAGCAAAGAATTGAACTCTATAGATATAGCATATTCACTTAAGTATAGTCAGAAGCAAGTACCTGCATTTTTTGATTATATAAATGAAATAAAAAAATCAGGGCTTTTATACTTAAAAATAAAAAGAAGAAGATTAAATTCTCATGACGATACTTTGTATTTTTTGCCGAATGTAAAATCAATAATAGAAAGTATAATTTTAAAAGATGATATTAAAATTCCTTATTATGTAGATGCTGCATATACTGCTAATGCTTATAAAAAATATCTTCACAAAATTATTCATATATATGAAAATGGTAATATTGTAGAATATAGTAAGGCAAAAATAGATGATGATGAATTATTCACTTTATGCAAATCTAATATTCTTTCTGTTTATTTTCATCAAAATGATCTCAAAGTTTATGTAGCTGTAAATAATAAAAATGTTGTAGAGAATTTAGAGAAGAGCTTGAAAGAGAATATTGAAAGTTCAGTTTTTATTTATAATCATTTTAATATATTGAATGATATTGAAACTTTTATATATGAATGCGATGTTCAGAAATTATCTACTGATGATATTAATATAAATTTTTTAACTAATAATTTAGAGCCTTCTGCTATAATAAATATATGTTTAAAATTAGATTTAATAAAATTGGATAATAAAAATTTTATATCATTAGAATATGATAATATAAAAAAATATCTTTCATCTTCTATAGAAGAGAGAATGGATTCTATAACAAAGATTGTTTATAAAAAGTATTCGGATTATTATAAGCATATTTTTTCTATTATAGAAAAAGAAAGCATATCAAAATCAGTATTATTTATGAAATTAAAAGAAAAGTATAATCTTTCTATAACAGCTGAAACATATAATAATGTTATTTATTCTATGTTTATTTTAGGAATTGCTGAAGTTTCTTTTTATGAGAATGCTGTACTTGCAATCAGAAATATAAATACTTATACAGAAGAAAATAATTTTAGAAAGTCATTCATTAATGGAAATTTTGAGCTCACATTGATAAATCATTATTTGTTTTCTAATAATTTTATTTATATGTGCAATTTATATTTTGAACTTGATAAGCAGGAAACAGTTTATACTTATACTATGACTGAAGAAAGCGTATTAAAGGGAAAAACAATTATAAGCGATGAAGGGTCAGAATATTGTTTTGATAAATTTTTGGTAGTATTAAAAAATATATTATTAGATAATAATGTAGAGATTCCAAAGCATATAGAAACTAGCATAAAGAGATGGTATGAAAGAGGAATTATTTCTTATGTATATGATAATGTTACTCTTGTTATAATAAAAGATGCAAATAAATTAGAAGAAATAATTTATGAGGCTAAAAGAAAAGGTATTATTATAACAAAGATTAATGATGAATACGCTATAGTAAAATCTAGTTCTTCAACTAAAAAAAGTCTTACTAAATTTTTAAGACAGAGAAAGATAATAGTAACATTCTAAATTTTAAAAAGTGATAAAAAGTTATGATAGATTATTTAAATAAAGAAACCTATAATTTTTATTTACCTGAAAATTTAATAGCTACAACTCCTAATTATGAAAGGGATCATTGTAAGTTAATGATATTAAATAAATTTACAGGAGAAATTGAGCATAAAATTTTTTCTGATATAATTAATTATCTTAATAAAGATGATATTTTGGTATTAAATGACAGTAAGGTAATACCTGCTAGAATATATGCTAAAAAAAATACAGGCGGTAATGTAGAAATATTGCTTCTTAATAAATTCAATAATGATGAAACTACTTGGGAATGTTTAATAAAAGGTAAGAATATAAAAGAAAAAGATATATTATATTTGAATTATTCTCATTTAGAAAATGTTGGAGATATTGAGGCATTAATAGAAAAGGATAATATATCAACTAAAATAATAAAATTTTCAAAACCATTAACAAGTGAAATTTTAGATGCTATAGGTAAAGTTCCACTTCCTCCATATATTATTCAAAGCAGAAAAAAGAAAGGCGAAGAAGAATACAATGATAAAGACAAAGAATTTTATCAGAATGTATATGCCAAAAATGAGGGAAGTATTGCTTCTCCTACATCAGGACTTCATTTTACTAAAGAACTTTTAGAGAAAATAAAGTCTATGGGAATTACTGTTTGTTATGTTACATTGCATGTAGGCTTTTCAACTTTTAATCCTTTAAAAGAAGATGATTTACGTAATCATGTTATGCATGAAGAGAAATTTATAATACCAAAAGAAAGTTATGATATAATAATCAATGCCAAGAAAGATGGTAGGAGAGTTGTGTCATGCGGAACTACTGTTGCAAGAGTTTTAGAAAGCGAATACGATAATTATTATTTTAAAAGAATGGAAGGCTCTACTGATATATTTATTTATCCGCCTTATAAGTTTAAATGCGTTGATGCTTTGATTACTAATTTTCACACACCTCATTCTACATTGCTTGCTATGGTAAGTGCTTTTGCAGGTTATGACAATATAATGAATGCCTATAAAACAGCGGTAGAAAATAATTACAGATTTTTTTCTTACGGCGACGCTATGTTTATGTATTAATAATATTAATTTTTTATTCTTTGATAATAATAAAAATAATAATTTAAGAAGTAAAAAAATATAATTGTTTAAATATACTGAAAATTTTTAAGTTTGTCAACTTATGCACTTTATATAGATATTATCAACTTTTTTGCCGCACAAAAAAGTTGCAAAAACGCAATTGCTAGAACTTTATATTGAAAATATATGTATTAAATGTAGTGTATATCCTAGATTTAGACTAAAAATGCAGTTTTTTTGGTTCTTTTATACCAATAAAAGAACTGGGGTGCAGGGCAAAGCCCTGCAAATATTTCAATTTATAAAATTCATTTTTGACAAAATATAGTTGTTTAGGTATATATTAATTTTTTTATAATAATTACGGCAGGCATTTTATATACCCGCCGCATTCATTTGAAAAAAAGATGTGATTAAGGTGTAACTATGTTAAACCAATATTGGAAAGTGTCAAAGTAGGATAAAAACTCGTTAAATGCATCTTTATTGTTAATATTTAAATCATCAGCATTCTTAGTAAATAATGCCTTTTTAAAATCTGCCATGTTAATATCTATTGTATAGTCAGTATTTTCATTATTATATTTTTTATATTTTAATACAGAGTTTTCTATTTTTACAAGATATTTATTATCATCTGTGATATTGAAAAGTATTGAAATATTTTTATCTTTTACTTTATCAGGATTCAAAGCAACTGATATATATTCAAACATGTTTTCAGCAGATAATGCATTTATCATATCTAATGATGTAGTTTGAGGAGCTTTCATATTTGGATCTATTTCATTTCTAAGTTCATAAGCACCAGTAAGTAAATAAGCCCTCCAAACAGCAGATTCACTTTGATATCCTAATTGTTCCATAGCATCTGCATTGAGTTTTCTTGCATTTTCATTATTAGGATTAGCAAAGATTACATTATTGAGTACTTCAAGAACCCATCTGTAATCGCCTTCATCATAAGATTTTTTAGCCATTTTTATTATATTATCTTCTCCGCCCATAAACTCAACATATCTTTTTGCTGATTCTTCAGGAGGAAGTTTATATAAATTAACAGGATTTCCGTCCCACCAAGCACCGAAATAAAAATCATAAACAGCTTTTACATCATGATTTATAGAACCATAATAACCTCTGTTATAGAATTCTTTTGCTAAATTGTCCGGTATCTGTATTTTTTCTGCTATCTCTATAGGAGTGTATCCCATATTGGCATATCTTAAAGTTTGATCATGAATATATTTATATAAATCTCCATGTTTATTTAGAAAATCATCTATATTGCTTTGTTCCCATATAGGCCAGTGATGCGAACCGAATAATACATCAGTTCTGTTTTTTAAGAATTCTTTTGATTTCTCTATAGCTTTAGACCATACAATAGAATCTCTTGTCTTTGCTCCTCTTAATGTTGATAAATTATGAAGTGTATGATTCATTACTTCAGCACTTGATGCAGCTCTGTATTTTGGTATATAAATCATAAACTCTGCAGGTGCTTCTGTATTTTGTGCCATTAAAAATTGAAACTCTATTCCGTCAATTGTGAATGATTCATAATCTTTAGATATTATTTTATTTGGTTTTATAATACCGGGAGTTCCAGTTGCAACTAATTTACCAAGTCCTGCATCAACTGTACCTTTTTCATCTTTTGGTAAAAGTCCTCCGTACATATAAGAAGAACGTCTGATCATAGCATTGCCTGCTAAAAGATTTTCTGATACAGCTTCTTCAAAAAATCCCTCAGGTGCCACAATAGGTATATTACTGTTTTCAATGACTCCTCTTATTCCTCCAAAATGATCAACATGAGAATGTGTAAATATTACTCCTGTTATTGGATCATTTCCTTTATACTTTCTAAATAATTCTATTGCTTTAGATGCTGATTCTTTTGTTGTCAGTACATCTATTACAATCCAACCAGTATCTCCTCTTACAAAAGTTATATTAGCTAAATCAAAACCTCTTACCTGATATATATCTGGTGTTACTTCAAATAAACCTGATATATTATTTAATTGTGCCTGCCTCCATAGGGAAGGATTAACTGTATCTGGGGCAGGCTGATTTGATATGAAGGGGAAGGATACATTACCGTCAGAAGTTTCAATGAAGCCTCTTTTAGCGTTTTCAAAATCTGTATTGTCATCAAACGGCAAATAGTTTTTTAATTTTTCATTTTCTTTTTTGGTATATTCTGTTGCATCTTTTCTTTCGGAATTGAAATTATTAGAAGAACAGGATATTAAAAAAATACAAAGTATTGAAATTAATATTTTATTCATTAGCTGCCTCCTTATTTTTATAGAATTAATTCGACGAATAAATTCAATGAATTAATTCTATAATATAATTGCAATTTGTCAAGTTATTTGTTATAATTCTTTTATGAAAAAGATGAAAAAAGTAACAAGAAAAGAACAAGCAGAGCAAACAAAGAAAAAAATAGTAGATACCACAATGAATTTATTGAAAGAACATTCATTAAATGATCTTCAAATTAAAGATATTTGTACTAATGCTGATATATCTATAGGAAATTTTTATCATTATTTCACTAATAAGCAGGAAATAATATTTTATATTTTCAATACTAATGCTGAACTATATAAAGAAAAAATATTATCAAAGGATAAAACTAATTCTTATAAAGATATATTATATGCTTTTAAAGAATTTTCTAAATTGGTTGCAGAGTTAGGCGGAGATTTAATACTTGAAATATTTAATTATAGCATTATGAATAGGAATAATGCTTTATTATCAAAAGATGCTTTTTTTTATAATCATATTTTATCTTTGGTTGATTCATTAAAAAAATCTAATTTAGTTATATATGATGATAGTGCAGAGGCTATAACTAAAAGGCTTATAGTGTTTTTTAGGGGATTTTTTTATGAATGGGCTTTATCGAATAGTAATTTTAATCTTGTTAAAGAAACTGAAAAAGAAATGAAATTATATTTATCTTTGTTTATAAAAATAGATGATTAATATTTTATTTTAAATTTTTATCTTTTGTTTCTTTATAGTATATACTAAAAATTTTTAAGTTTCTCAACTGATACACTTTATATAAAATTATCAACTTTTTTGCCGCACAAAAAAGTTGCAAAAAACGCATATGCTACAGCTTAATATTTTGAGAATATATGTTAAATGTAATATAATACCATTATTTTATATCAAAAATGTAGCCTTCGCTGTAGGTGTACGACTGAAAAGAACGACAAAAAATTGACAAACTTAAAAAATTCACTATATACTAAAAATTTTAGAGTTTGTCAAAAAACACAATTTTAAATTTAGTTTTTTGTGGGGACTAGCCCTGTAAAGCACACAGTCGTGCCGTAACACCAACAGTTCTTTTTGTGAGCAAAAGAATCAAAAAGACTACATTTTTAATCTAAAACTAAGTATTATACAATATTTAATACATAATTAATAAAATTTGCTCACCGTGCGTTTAGTGAATTTTGTATAGAAAAAGAATTTTATTTATATGTTTTAAATCTCATAAGTAATTTTTGGAAAATCTTTTTCACTTATTAAACCGTCTCTTATTAAAATAGCTCTTAGTACATCTATATCACTGTAAATATCAATCAAAGAATCAGTATTAAATTCATTAATCATTTTTTGAAATCCTAAATTTATAATGCATATAGAATTTTTTATATCTCTTTTTATTTTTTGCTTTTTGCTATTTTCCATATATGCTTCATCTAATTCTATATATCTGTTTATAAATTTTTCTATTGTTGGTATGTAATAGTCAATTATAGAGTTGTATGTTCTTTTATATGATTTATTATTACATGTTTTTTCTAAAATAAAATTAAGTTTAAATAGTACATCATTTATAATGAGTGCTAAATCAGAATCATCTATTTGGGATATTTTATTTTGAATATTTTTATCAAAGCTGTTTGTTTCATTATTGTCAGCATTTGTTTTATTATTATCAGTGTCGGTTTTATTATTTAAAGGTTCTTTTTTTTCATTTACTTCTTTTTTATTAGCTTTATTAATTTTTATGTTTTTGATATAGCTTTCTAATTTGTCTTGTACAGTATAAAATAAAACTAATAATAAAAATATAAATATTATAATAGATATTAATTTAAAAGATATCATCCAAAATATTAAGCTTGAAAATCCTAATAATGATATTGATATAATAAAATTAATATTATTTGAAAATAAGTTTTGATATTTTTTCATAATATATCCGTATAAATGTAAAAAATATTTACTTTTATATGATACAATAAAAATGAAAAATATCAATTATTAAATAATTATTTTACTATTTCTTTTATGATTCTATGGAAATTTTTATATTCTATCTTTTCTATTTCATCATCATTGAAACCAGCTTCTTTTAATTTGATTATAATATCATAAGATTTTGAGGCATTTTCTAAGCCTTTTATATAAGGAGCATCCTCATCTTCAAAATATTCATTATAATCAAAACCAATTCCTATATGATCTATGCCTATTTTATCGGCTATATATTTTATATGGTCTATACCTCTGTTTATATTCTGTTTTTCTTTGTTTTCATCGATGAAGCCTTTGTAAGAATTAAACCCTATAACACCATTTACATCTCTTATAGCTTTTAACTGCTCATCTGTAAGATTTCTCATGCTATTGCATAATACTCTGGAATTAGAATGAGATGCTATAATAGGCGAGGATGTAATATCTATAACATCAAAGAAAGATTTATCATTTAAGTGAGATACATCAACTATCATGCCTTTATCCTGCATTTTTTTTACAGCTTTTTTTCCTAATTGAGTTAATCCTCTTGAAGAATCTCCTCTAACTCCTGTAGCTAATTTATTTTCTTCATTCCAAGTAAGACTAGCATGTCTTGCTCCATAATTATAATATTCATCTATCAAATCAATATTATCATCTATAGATATAAGACCTTCAAATCCTATGAATATATATAATTTATTTTCTTTCTGTGCTTTTATAATATCATCATAGTTTTTTGCTATTAATATAATATCATTAATATACTCAAGTTCTTTATTTATTGAGTTTTGAATTTCTCTTACTCTTTCCAATGCTCTGTTATAATGTTTAGGTTCAGTCCATATTACAAATATAGACCCTCCTATTTTACCTTTTATCATATTATTATAATGATACTTTTTTATAATATTATTTTCACCTTTGAAAGTTTTTA
The DNA here is from genome assembly GCF_001049755.1 of Brachyspira suanatina. Classification (NCBI taxonomy): domain Bacteria; kingdom Pseudomonadati; phylum Spirochaetota; class Spirochaetia; order Brachyspirales; family Brachyspiraceae; genus Brachyspira; species Brachyspira suanatina. The sequence continues at coordinate 591,023 of NZ_CVLB01000001.1, forward strand.
CAGCGACATCAGTCCATATATCAGAATGAGCATCGAAAATCATATTTATTAGCCTTTGTTATGTTAATTAATTTTCATTATTAGTATTTAATTCATTTATAGATTCATTTTTTTGAAAGAGAATAATCTTTTTTATTGCTACATATACAATAAAACATGATAATACTTTATCGATTATATTTGTTAATAATCTCATTAAGAAAGATGCCTGAAAGAACCCAAATCCATTTTCATTTAATAGTTTTATAAAACTGTCTATTGTTGTACCTGTGAATCCGTCAGATAAAATTATAGATATTGGAGTTCCTATTAAAGGCGATATTATTCCAATTATAATTCCTGATATAATAGCTGATATAATACCAAACTTAAATTTTTTTGCCGAAATACCAATTATAATTCCAATCAATGCATTTACTATTGCAAAATTTAAATGTGAATAACTTATAAATACTGATATTATGAGATTTGTTAATATACCTACAATAGCACCATAAATAGGTCCTAGTATAACTGCGGATAAAATAGTACCAACAGAATCTAAAAATAAAAATGGTATTTTTAGTATTAATACTATAAATGTTAAAGCAAAATTTATTACTATTCCTATAAATGCTATCAAAATATTGTATTTTAAATCATTATTCATAATACTAACCGAAAATATAATTAAGTTACTTTAATATACAATGATAAACTTTATTTTTCAATAGCTTTATTTGATATAATCATTTATTTTTATTGAATCATATGTAGTTTTCATAGTTTTGTTGAATTATAAAGCTGATTATTTTATTTATAATGATAATGATGATTATTTTCCTTGCTTAAAAAAGGTATTGATTTAATGGATGTTGTTACTAATATGGAAGATAATATCTTATCTATCATAGAGCTTGATATTGTAGTTATAGTTACAGATATAATAAAACTTTTTCCACTATTATGAATAACTTGGATAAAGTTATCTATTGGCTTATTGGTAACTCCTTTAGCGGCAATTATCACTATAGGTAATGATACAATAGCTGAAACTATTCCTATTATTATTCCTGATATAATTGCAACTTTTATTTTTGAAAAATCATATTTTCTTGCTATTACTCCAGCTGTTAAGCCTATAACAACGTTTACTATCGCAAAATGCAAATTAACATAGTCTATTGTCATGGAAATAATGAAATTTGTGGCAATACCTACAACAGCACTGTATATAGGTCCAAGCATAACAGCAGTCAATATTGTACCGGCAGAATCCATAAATAAAAATGGTATTTTTAGTATTATTATTAAATGTCCCATTATAATATTCGCTGCAATACCAATTACCATTATAGTAATATCATATGTAATCTTTTTTCTCATAAACGATCCAATATATTGTTTTTATATTATAATTTTCGTTTTTAAACTTTATAAATTTATATATATAATATGAAAAATATTTATTAGTTATAAAAAACCCTCTAATAAAATTACTTATTAGAGGGTATAATATTTTTAAACTAAATTATATTTTTGTTATAATTATTTAGCAGTATAAGCAACCATAGTCATCCAAGATAATGGTTTGTTGTAGTGAGGTAGGAAGAAGAAATCTGATAATGCAAATTGATCAACAGTCATACCATTTTGTATAGCAAGAGAGAATGCATGAATAGCTTCAGCATGATTATGTTTAGAAGCTATTTGAGCACCTAATAAACGTCTGCTGTCTTCTTCATAAATGATTTTTACTAAAACATCTTCATAAGTAGGCATGAATTCTGGTCTTTCAGCATCTTTGAAGAAATTAGATTTTACTTTTAATCCTTTTTTCTTAGCAGTTTCTTCAGACCAACCAGTAGAAGCCATATTGTATCCAAATACGCAAATAGCATTAGAACCTTGAGTACCGCAATATTCAACATGTTTTCCTAAAGCGTTATTAGCAGCAACAATACCCATTCTTACAGCATTAGTAGCTAAAGCAATATATTCTTGTTTTTCAGAAGCTCTTGAATATACAGTAGCGCAGTCACCGATAGCATAAACATCAGGATCTTTAGTAGTTTTCATAGTAGTATCTACTACTATAGCGCCATTAGGTAAAGTTTCTAAATAATCTTTATAAAGTTCATTATTAGGTCTGAAACCAACAGACATAACAACCATATCTACCTCGTAAGAACCTTTGTCAGTAACAACTTTTTTAACTCTGTCATCACCTTCAAATTTCTTAACAGTTTCACCTAAATGCATTTCTATGCCAGCTTCTTTGATTCTTTTTTCAGCTTCATCAGTGATTTCTTTATCAAAGTAATTACCCATAACTCTAGGTAAAGCTTCCATTAAGATAACTTCTTTACCATGATTTTTGAATGCTTCTATAAGTTCAACGCCTATATATCCAGCACCAACTACCATAACTTTTTTAACTTCTGGTTTAGCTATTTCATCGATAATATCTTGTCCTTGCTGGTAAAGTTTAGAGAAGAAAATACCTTTTTTAAGACCATAAGTAGTTCCTTCTTGTTTTAATCCTTCAATAGGAGGAGTTACAGGCCAAGAACCAGTAGCAAGAATAAGTTTATCGTAAGTGTCTTCAAACTCTTTTCCTGTTTTTAGCTCTTTTACGTATAATTTCTTGTTAGCCCAATCTATTTTAGTAACATCATGTCCCATATGAACCTCAATGCCTTCAGATTTCAAGCTTTCAGGACTAGCATAGAATAAACCTTTAGGATCTTTAACTACTCCTCCAACCCAAAGTGCAATACCGCAGGCTAAGAAAGATATATTATCGTTTCTATCATAAGTAACTACTTGACAATTAGGATCTGTAGCTTTTAAAGTTTTTACTGCCCATGTACCAGCATGGTTACAGCCTATTACAATAACTTTCATAATAATTTAACCCCTTACTAAAAAATTTAAAATAAAATTGGTGTTTATTATAGTACAAAAAAAATACTTAGTCAAGTTATATTATATGATTATTAGTAATTTTTAATTGTTTCAATACTCTTTTTATATAGTGCTTTCACTAATTATTGTAAAATTATAATGATTAAGATATAGATTATATTTTTATTATACTTATGTATAAAAGTTATATTTCTTTTTTTTACAATAAGATCTAATAAGGATGTTTAAATATTGTAAAAAATATTTAAATTATAATATATAAGCGTTTATATAAAAAAATATCTTGAATATATGCATTATAGTTGTGTAAACAGTGTTTATAATATAAAAATATTATGTGATATAGTAATGTTATATAATAAAAATATTATAATTATAATGTATTGATATTTATACTTTTTATGCTATATTATAAAAAATTGAAATTTATTATGGGTTTAATTTATGACAAATTTTAATGAATACTTTTTGATGGAAGAGAAGGATGTTTTACTTTATGTAAAAAATAAATTAAAATACTTTTCTCAAAATGATAATATAACTTGTAAAGAAATAGGCGATGGAAATATAAATTATGTATATAGAATAAGTAATGGTCAAGATTCCATAATACTTAAACAAGCAGGAGTACATACCAGAAGCAATTCATCAGGAAGAATACTAGATATTAACAGAAATGCAAGAGAGGCTGAGATTTTATCATTTTACGGCAGTATACTCCCTGATTTAGCTCCAAAAGTAATTTTTATAGATAAAGTTATGAATTTATTCGTAATGGAAGATTTGAAATCATTTCTAGTACTTAGAGATGCTTTGATGAAAGGGCAGATATATCATCATTTACAGGAACAGATAACAGACTTTTTAGTTGAAACTACATTATCAACAGCAGATTTTTTTATGGATCCTTTTACTAAGAAAGAAAATGTTGTAAAGTATACTAATAAAGAACTTTGTAAGATAAGTGAAGAACTTGTATTTAGAGAACCATTTTTTAATGTACTTAAAGAAAATGTTTTTTCTGAATCATTAAATAAATTTGTTGAGGATAATTTATATAATAATAAGCAGCTGCAATTAGAAGCGGCAAAATTAAAGTATGAATTTATGAATAATCCTCAGGCTTTAATACATGGAGATTTGCATACAGGTTCTATTTTTGTTGATGATAATTATATTAAAGTCATGGACTGTGAATTTGCCTTTTATGGACCTATAGGATATGACTTAGGTACTATTATGGCTAATTTTATATTTTCTTATGTTTATCATTTATATGTTACTAAAGATAGAAATTATACATCATTCCTTTTTAAAGTTATTGATGATATTTTAAGGCTCTTTAAAAATAAATTTATTGCTAAATTTTTAAATGAAAGTAATGATATCTCAGTACAAAATGATTATTTTATAGAATATTATTTACTTGAGGTACTTAAAACAGGATTTGGTATATGCGGTCTTGAATTATTGAGAAGAACTACAGGATGTGCAAGGGTAAAAGAAATAGAGTCTGTTTCTGATACTGATATAAGAGGTAAAATTGAATATACACTTTTGAATATAGGTATTGAATGTTTAGCTTATAGAGACAGACTTTCTGAAGAAGAAAAGTTTATGAAATTTGTGGATAATATAATTGATAATATTGATTTATAAATTATTATTAATTTTAAGTTATGAATGAATTGTTCATTTTGTTTATTGCTAGTAATATGAATAAATAATTATTTTGGAGTTTTTTATGATTAATAGGGTAGATAAAGAGTTAGCTTTTATGCTTCAATTTGAAAATGTAGCTTGGTATGATGAAGGATGCGTTAAAATATTAGATAGAAGAGTCTACCCTAATAAAGTTAATTTTGTAGAATGCAAAACCCATAAAGAAGTTTCAAAAGCCATAGCAGATATGGTAACTCAAAGTGCCGGCCCTTATTTAGCAGTTGCTATGGGTATGGCATTAGCTGGATATGAATCAAAGCATTTAGAAGGAAATGACAGAATAGATTATTTAACTCATGCTTGTAATACTTTGGCTAACTCCAGACCTACTACAAGCGGAAGAATGATGCTTATAACTAAATCATGTTTAGAGGCAGGTACTGATGCAATAAAATCAGGTAAAGATCCTATAGAAGCTATGTTTAACAGAGGTATAGAACTTTCTACTAAAAGATATTCAAAAATAAAAAAAATAGCAGAAAATTTAGTATCTATGTATCCTGACAAAGGAACTATACTTACTCAATGTTTCGGTGAGTCTATAGTAGGTTTTATGATACAGGAATTCCAAAAAAAGAATAAAGATATAAAGGTTGTATGTGCTGAAACAAGACCTTATTTTCAAGGTGCAAGGCTTACAGCTACAGTTGCCTATGATCAAGGGGCTGATGTTACAGTTATTACAGATAATATGGTGGCATATACTATGCAGGAAAAAAAAATAGATGTGTTTACTTCTGCTGCTGATTTAATATGTTTGAACGGTGCTGTAGTTAATAAAATAGGTACTTTCCAAATAGCAATAGTAGCAAAATATTTAGGCATACCATATTTCGTAACAGGAGCGCCAGATAAAGGCTATAATGGACTTGAAGATGTACATTTTGAATTTAGAGATGAAAAACTTGTTACTGAGGCTATGGGAGTAAAAACATCTAAGGAAGGTGTAAAAGGTTTTTATCCGGCATTTGATTATACTCCTCCTCATTTAGTTAGTGCTGTTGTAACAGATTTAGGTATTTATTCGCCTTATGATGTGTTTAAATATTATGTAGGTAATGATGAGGGAGAATATTAATAAATTAGTCTTTTAATGGGTTTTTTATATCTTCTTTTTTGATGTCTATTAAAAAATCTACAAATAATTCAAATAATATAGGGTCTAATTGAGTTTCTTTAACTATATAATTATCATATATTAATTTTATAGCATCGGCTGTATTCATATCTTTTCTGCTGTAGCTTTTTTGCGGCATTACAGTTGTATCAAATAAATCTATTATTTCTAATACTTTAGCAGGGAAAAATGCTAAGCTTTGAAGCGTTTGAATATCATCTGGAATATCTGATACAAGATATGAAGGATTTAACTCTTTATTTTCATTGAATTGTCTATTTATTATTTCTATTACACCATTTCCATAACCATAATATTCATGATGCATTCCTACAATTAATGATATATTATCATTATAATTTCTGAAAAGTTTTAAAAATTGATAACCTTTTATAGCATGAGATGTTGATTCTTTAGCATATTCTTTTGATTTATTTATATTAAGATAGTCTAATTCTTTTACTTTAACTACATCATGCCAAAATGCTCCAGCTGCAAAAGATGCTATATTTTCTATTGATATTTTTTTAAGTCCATTTTTGAAAATGTCATTAAATTTAATGTTTGATTTGTTTATTTTGTATTTTTCAAAAACATTTTCATAAAAATTTTTATATTTTTTATTGAAATTAATAATAGTTTTTAAATTTAAGTGATTATCTATTTGTTCATTATAGTAAAGCATGAATTCTATAAAAATTATAAATACTCTGTTTCCATGTCCTATAACATTTCTGCAGTTAAAATTATCAAATCCATAAAATAAACTTATATTAGGATATATTTTATCTACAAGTTTTGTTATTGATAGTATTAAATCATTTGATACTATCTGAGTGTCATAATATTCTAAATTATCAAAATATACCTGATTCATTTTATCTCTTGAGGCATTTACCAAATGAATCAAATTTATTCTTTCTATGAAAGCAAGCTGGGTTATTATATCTAATATATATTGTATAGCATCAGCATATAACTGATCATTATAATATTGATTTAATATATCAATGTAATTTTTTATAGATATAAATCTTTCTTTAGGTGTTTCTTCTAGAATTATTTCTAGTATTTTATATTCAAATATTTTTGTATTTTCAGAATCAGGCATACAATCTTTATATACTTTTAAGAATTGATTTATATTTTCAATTTGCCTGTATTGATCTTTATCATTTTTTTCTAATACTAAATCTATAATTGATTTTGAATTTTTAGTTATATAAAAATTATTGAATATGTCGTTATTTATAGAATTTTTATCAAAAAGAATATCTATTTTATAATTAGGTATAGACAAATATAAATTATCATTACTTGTACATATAATTTCCGGAGAATTAAATTTAATAATATCCAGATTATCTTTTATGAAATTTAAATCTATTGGGGTATATTTATCTAAATCAATATCCATATTCAGCCTTTAAAATTATACCAATATTAAGTATAATAATATACTTTTTTTATTTTTTATCAATAATTTTATATTATTAAATTAATTTTTTTGTTTTATAAATTAAAATTGAATAATAAAATTTAAAAAATCATATAAAGGTATTGACAAATTTTTTTTATATAGTAGAATATGAAACTCATAGAACTTAAAGTTCATTTGTTAATACTGGGGTGTCGTCAAGCGGTAAGACAATTGGTTTTGGTCCAATTATTCGAGGGTTCGAATCCTTCCACCCCAACTTTTCTCTTATATGGTACTTAAATGGGAATAACAGACGAAATATTAATTTTAAGCGGTACAGCAAATCCTCAATTGGCAGAAGATGTTGTTAAGAATCTTGGGCTTAAATTAGGTAATATGGAAATACGTAAGTTTGCTGACGGTGAAACTTTTGTTAGAGTAGAAGAAACAGTCAGAAATAAAGATACTTATGTAATACAGCCTACCGGACGTCCTTCTAGTAGTGAAAATTGGATGGAGCTTTACTGTATTATAGATGCTTTAAAAAGAGCTAGTGCTAAAAGAATTACAGCTGTTATTCCGTATTATGGTTATTCTAGACAAGATAGAAAGAATGAACCTAGGGTGCCTATAACTGCTAAATTAGTTGCTAATCTTTTATCGGAGGCTGGAGCTCATAGAGTTTTGGCTTTAGATTTGCATGCAGCACAAATACAAGGTTTTTTTGATATCCCTGTAGATCATATGCTTTCAAAACATGTTTTCTTGGATAAAATAAAAAAAGATCTTGATATGTCTAACTCTATTATTGTTTCTCCAGATATAGGAGGAGTAGGAAGAGCTAGAGCTATAGCTAAACAATTAAATCTTGATATAGCTATTATAGATAAAAGAAGAGACAGAGCTAATGAATGCGAAGTAATGAATATTATAGGCGACGTTAATGGCAAAGATGCTATTATTATAGACGATATAATAGATACAGGCGGTACTCTTATAAAAAGTATGCAGGCTTTGAAAAAAGCTGGTATGAGAAGAATATATGTGTTTATAACTCATGCCGTATGTTCTGGTGACGTTTATGAGAGAATTAATGCCAGTGATATAGAAAAGCTTTATATAACAGATAGTTTGAAAGTTATGAAAGACAGATTAGGCAGCAAAATAGAAGTTCTTTCAGTTGCTCCTGTTATTGCTGATGCTATCAGGCATATACATATGGAGCTTTCTATAAGTGTTCTATTTGATAAGTAAAATTAAAGGAAAGAAAAATGAGTGAGAATTATACTATTAAAGCTTTGCAAAGAGATACTAAATTTAAAAGTGTTGGTCGTAAATTGAGAAATGAAGGTTATGCTTTAGCTACTCTTTACGGCAGAGAAAATCAATACTCTATTGCTGTAGAGTTAAAAGAATTTGTTAAAGTTTTTTCTTTGGCAGGTCAGCATGATATAATCACTTTAGATATACAAAATGATAAAACAAGAGAAGTATTGGTTAAAGATTATCAAATAGACGGTATCAAAAGAAGTATAAGACATATAGATTTTTATGAAATAGATAGAAATAAAAAGATCAAAACTTATGTTCCTATTCACATTGAAGGTACTCCTGAAGGTGTTCGCTTAGGCGGAGGTACTTTAGAGCAGGTTGAATACGGTTTGAATATCAAAGCTTTCCCAGGTTCTATACCTAGAGAATTGGTTGTTGATGTTAGCGAATTAAAAGTAGGTGATAGTTTGCATATTAGTGATATAAAATTCCCAGAAGGTGTTGACCCTGTTGGTGATGCTTCTAAAGCTATTGTTACTGTTGTTACTACTCAAGATGATGACGCTAACAAAGGTGCAGTAGAAGTATAAAATATAGTTCTAGGATTACTACTATATGATGAAATTAGTAATGGGACTAGGCAACCCAGGAGAACAATATAAAAATCATAGACATAATGTAGGATATATGATTTTAGATAGAGTTGCTAAGAAACTTAACGTAGAACTTGACATCAAAAAGAAAAAGACAGTTTTTGGAAAAGGTAAGTCTGGAAAAATGGAGTATTTGCTCCTTAAACCTCAAACTTTTATGAATCTTTCTGGTGAAGCCGCTCTTTATATGGCAAGTTTTATGAAAATCACTGTTGAAAACATTATAGTTATATATGATGATATGGATATACCTATAGGTGAATTTAGAGTGATACCTTCAAAAAATGATGATTCTGAAGCTGAAGTTGATGATATTGAAATAGATCATAATGGTATAAAAAGCATAAGAGATTCTTTAAAAAGCTATAATTTTACTAAAATAGGTGTTGGTATAGGGGCATGTCCTGAAGATGAAGAAAAGGCTGATTTTCTTTTAGCTCCTTTCACTAAAGATGAGAGAAAAAAAATCAGAGATATATCTGATAATGTTGTAGATGCTGCTTGTATAGCTTTATTTGAATCTCCTCAGGCTGCTAAAAAGAAATATCCATGATAACTAAATTAATTATTGGTCTAGGCAATCCTGGAGATGAGTATAAGAATAACAGACATAATGTAGGCTTTATACTCATAGATAAAATAGCTGAAAATTTTAATATCAATTTTGATAATAATAAAAAGAAATCTTTATATGCAAGATCAAAAGAAAGGGATATAGAATATATACTTCTAAAGCCTCAAACTTTTATGAATCTTTCCGGAGAATCTGCAATTTATATATCCAAATTCTTTAATATAAAACCTGAAGATATAATAGTTATATATGATGATATGGATATACCTTTTGGTACTTTTAAAATAAAAAAAGGCGGAAGTTCCGGCGGTCATAATGGAATAAAAAGTCTTATTTCTCATTTACAGAGTGATGATTTTACAAGAATTAGAATAGGTATAGGCAGACCTAGTGCCGGTAAAAAAGTTAATGATTATGTGCTTTCAAATTTCAGTAAGAAAGAAAGAGAAGATTTAGATACTGTAATAGCAAATGATATAATAGATGCAGTTAAAATAGCTTTATTTGAATCTCCTGTAATAGCTCAAAATAAATACAATAAAAAAATAGGTAAAGAAAATTCTGATAAAAGCAAAGGTAATAAAAATATGATTAAAATAGTAGCTAGAAATCCTGTAAGTAGCGAAAATAAATCAAAATTCATTGAAACATCTAAAGAACTTATTGAAAAAAGCAGAAAAGAAAAAGGTTGTATTTCTTATAATTTATATGAAAGTATAGACGGAAAATATCTTACTTTTATAGAAGAATGGAAAGATGAAAAAGCTATAGAAAGTCATAATAATTCAGAACATTTCAAAGCAATAGTTCCTAAATTGGGAGAATTAACTTCCGGCGATAAAGATGTCATTTTATACAAAGAAGTAAAATAAATATTTAAATTTTTTATTTTATCTTAAATGCTGCAATAGTAAAATCATCATCAGGCGACATATATGAAAGATAATCATAAAAATCTTTTTCTATATTGCTTATAATATTTTCAGCTTTATTGTTTCTATTATTAAATAAAACCTTTTTAAATCTATCTATACCATAAAAATCATATTTATTCTTTGATCTTGATGCTTCTGTTACTCCGTCAGTATAAAATATTAATATATCATCTTTTTTTATATTTACAGTTTCTTCTTCATAATATGCCTGAGGAAAAAGTCCAACTATAGTTCCGCCTTTATTGTGTTCTTTTATTTGAGAATTTTGTATTATTAATATAGGAGTATGAGAGGCATTGGAATATTTTACTACTTTATTTTTTAAATCTATTTCTGCTACTGTCATAGTAAGATAATAATTTATAGGAATAATCTTAATTATATAATTATTAATATCATATATAAAAGAAGCAGGTGATTTGAATGATGCAGCAAAATTTCTAAAAACAGTTTTAAACATAGCTGTTATTATTGCAGCCTCAATACCATGTCCACTAATATCTGAAATTATGAAAAGTATTCTGTCATCATCAAGATATATGTAATCAAAAAAATCTCCTCCTATTGTTTCAAGAGGTTTATATAATGACGCTGAATTTATTTTTTTATTATTAGGCATTTTTTTGGGCATCATATTTTCTTGCAGTTTTCTAGCTTTTTTCATATCTTTTTTATATTGTTTTTTGATACTATCTAAAACATCATATCTACCTAATATATAACTATTTTTTTCTTTCAAATCTTTTATTGCTATTTGATAATCATTTATTATTGTACTGTTTATTTTTGAAAATCTATATATTTTTCCATCCGATGATTTTTCTTCTATTTGTTTGTAATCTTTTATTAAATAGAGATTTATTAAATTTTTATATAATATAATACCAGGAATAAAAAATAACATAAATAATATGAATATAAGTATAAAAGTAAATTTATTCTCATAATATGAGATACATGCTATATTTAGAAGTACAAATAGTATGAGAAATACTATAGAAATAAATTTAAAAAGAATTAAAACACGTTCGTTTTTCATATTAATTGTATTTTTTGTATAAAAATAGATTTACGATATAGATTATAACAAAAAGATTATAGTTTGCAAATATTTTTTATAAAATAATAATTATAGATATTGCAAAAATTACACATACTTTATACAATATCTTTATATCAGTAATAGTTAAAATGATTTTGTTATTACTTTAATATTTATACTTGTTCTCGAGTGCATAGCAGCACTTAATTATATATTAAAAACGGAGGAGTTATTATGATATTAAAACCAATAAAAAGCGAATTCAATCAGGATTTTCATGATTCTATTTGGAAGGCAAAAAATTATATAAGAGATCATTATGATGAATTGAAAAAACTTCCTAATGGTAAGCATTTATTAGACAAAGAAATTTGCGAAGGTGCTTTTATCAATGTTACAGAATATGATAATAAAGATAATCCGCCTTGGGAATCACATTTAAAATATGTTGATGTTCAGATAATATTTGAGGGAGCTGAAGATTTTATAATAGCAAATACTTCTACATTGAAACCTAAAAGTTATGATGAAGCAAGCGATTATCATGACTGGGAAGGAGAGGGAACTGTTCGCTTAACTTTATCACAAGGAGAAATTTTAATACTTCTTCCTTATGATGCTCATAGAGTAGGACTTCCTCCAAAATCAGGTAAAAACCATGTTAAAAAAGCTATAGTTAAAGTTCCTTATAAAGGTTAATAATCAATAATCAATAATTGAAATATTAAAGACTGATGCTTATTTTAAGTGTCAGTCTTTTATAATATTTACTGAAACAAATATAGTTTGTAAATTTTGAGTTATTTATAAATCTAATTTTAATTTATTAATAATATAAAATATAACTTAATATTAACAAAATACGTTTTATAAGTAATATAAACTATCTTTTTTGTGTATAATAAATAATCAGCCGCATACTTTACAGTACTTCCTTCAGTTGCGTATAGTTGTCTATCCATAATGATTTGCAATACCGTGCGGAAAGCCTCCGTGAAGCGTACCCAAGGGGTATAGGCGAATAGTTGACAAACTTAAAAATTTTAATCATATCTTGACAATAATTAAAATATATTGTATGCTATATATTAATAATAAGGTAGGGCTTGTATTAGTTCGCTGATATGAGATTTCCGATAAACTTCGATGATACCATAAATACGAAGACTGGTAGCCTATCCAGTAATTATATTTCAATAAAAGGGGAATTATATTCTATGAAAGTTATGGGAATAGTTGCTGGAAGACATAATGGAAACAGCGAAATTTTAGTGAAGCAAGCTTTAACTGCAGTAAAAGATGCAGGGGGAGAGGCTATACTTATTAATCTATTTGATTATAATATAAAACCTTGTTCCGGATGTGAATCTTGTACTATAGCTATGGGAAAGATATTTAAAGAAGGCGGAGAGTACAAAGGATGCATTTACAAAGAAAAAGATGATATGGATAAGATAGTAAATGTAATGAATCAATGTCAGGGAATAATAGTTGGATGTCCCACTTATGATTTACTTCCTTCTTCTTTATATTTATCATTTGCTCAGAGATTTTTAGCTTATGAATTATCATTTAGAATACAAATAGGGCAGGTTAAAGAAGATCCGCACACTGTAGCAGGACTTATAGGAGTAGGCGGTTCTAAACATGATTGGCAGACTATGAGTTTGGAGGGACTTGCTGCTACAATGTTTACTCAATCTATGACTGTTGTTGATATGTATTTAGCTGAAAGTGTTGGAAGACCTGGAAATGTTCTTATACATAAAGATTATTTGGACAGAGCTTATCAAATGGGTAAGAATATAGTTGAAGCAATAAATACTCCAGTCGAAGAAAGAAAATGGCTTGGAGATCCTAATTTAGGATTATGTCCTAGATGTCATTCTTCTTTAATATATCCAGGCGAGGAGCATTGGGACGGAGTGAAGTTTAATTTTGAATGTGCTGTTTGCGGGGCAGGCGGAGATTTAATTAAAGATGAAAATGGAAAATATAAATTCGTACTTGCAGAAAATGGACTTATAAGAGATAGAAATATTAATGAATCAAGAGCAGTACATTTGCAGGAGATAATACATACAAGGGATAATTTCATGTCAAGAAAATCTGAAATAGAAGAAGAATATAAAAGATTTAGAGAAATGAAATTTGAAACCATAAAATAGCCGTTAATAAAACTTTTTCTTTAAATAAAAACAGCACTATGATTAAAATTAATAATCATAGTGCTTACTACTTTTAAATATTTAGTAATTATTTATTATATTTTTCATCAGCTTTGTACGTAGTATGTAAGAAGTGATGAGATCTTTCTCCAAGAGGTTTTCCTAAGAACTCATCATAAAGTTTTTTAATATTTTCATTTTCATGAGAACATCTATGTTTTACAGTGTTTTTATCTTCATTGTATAAACCGCCTGCTCTTTGAAGTCTTACTTCGTTAGTAGGGCCATAAGGCTGACCGCCTCCTCCTACACATCCGCCTGGGCAAGCCATAACTTCTACAAAGTGATAAGGAGGATTTTCTCCTTTTTCTTTAGCGGCTCTTATTTCCTGCATTACAGGATCAACATTATGAAGTCCATTTACAACTGCCACTCTAACTTCTTTATCTAGTATTTTTATTGTTGCTTTTTTTACTCCGTCTAATCCTCTTACATCTTCAAAATCAAGATTACTCATATTAGAACCGGCTATTATATTATAAGCAGTTCTTAAAGCAGCTTCCATAACACCGCCTGTAGTACCGAATATAGTACCAGCTCCGGAATATTCTCCTAATATACTGTCTGCTTCTTCAGGTTCTATTCCGGCAACATCTATACCATAGTGCTTAATCATTCTAGCAAATTCTCTTGTAGTAAGAACAACATCAACATCTTTATATCCGCTTGAATACATAGTTTCATTTTTTCTAATCTCATTTTTCTTAGCAGTACAAGGCATTATAGATACATTGAATATATTAAAAGGATCAACATGAGCTTTATCAGAATAATAAGTTTTAGCCATAGGAGCTAGCATCATATGAGGAGATTTAGAAGTTGATATATTATCTAGTAAATCAGGATAATATTCCTCTGCATATTTTACCCAAGCAGGACAGCATGATGTAGTCATAACAGCAGTTCCATTGCTTTCAGTAAATCTTTTAACGAATTCATTTGCCTCTTCCATAATAGTTAAATCAGCACCGAAATTAGTATCGAATATAGCATTGAATCCCATCAAACGCATAGCCGCATAAATTTTGCCTGTAATATTATCGCCTGGCTTAAGTCCGAAATATTCTCCCAAAGCAACCCTTACAGCAGGAGCCATTTGAACAGCAACATAAGTATCAGCATTATCTATAGCATCTTCAACTTCTCTAGTTTGGTCTTTTTCATATATAGCTGCAACTGGGCAGTGAGCAGCACATTGTCCGCAGTCTACACAAGGAGAATCCTTTAATGAAACAGCACCTGGGGCAAAATAAGTATCAAATCCTCTATTAACAAATCCTAAAGCATGTACTTTCTGCATTTCCTGACAAACAACTACGCATCTTCCGCATTTTATACATTTTTCAGGATTAAGTACTATACTTCCGGCAGATTCATCTCTAGGGTGATTTTGTTTTATATTGTCATATTTTGAGTTTCTAACACCGAAATCAGCAGCAGCAGTTTGAAGTTCACATTCTCCGTTTCTTATACAGTTCAAACAATCATTTGGGTGTGCTGATAATACTAATTCCAAAACCCCTTTTCTTACTGTATTAATCTCAGAATCATGAGTGATAATATCCATTCCTTCTTCAACAACCATAGAACATGATCTTACATATTTATTTCCTTGATTAGCTAACTTTACTACACATATTCCGCATGCTGAAGTAGGCGGTATATCAGGGTGATAGCATAAAGATGGAATTTTTATTCCTAATTTTTTAGCAGCTTTTAAAATTGTAAGACCTTCTTCAACCTCAATTTGTTTACCATTTATTTTTATTTTAACCATTATCTATACTCCTTTTAATTTTTCTTTGGAACAGGAGGAGTAAATATTCCAGCTTTGTACTCTTCCTCAAAATGCTTTAATGTAGACATTACAGGGTTAGCAGCTGTAGAACCTAAAGCACATAATGAAGCATTTTTCATAGTTAAAGCAATATCTTTTAATTTTTGTATATCATCTTCTTTGGCTCTTCTCTTAGTGAATTTTTCTAATATTTTAAGCATTTGCATTCCGCCGACTCTGCAAGGTACGCATTTACCGCAGCTTTCATCAACGCAGAAACCAAGATAGAATTTAGCAAAATCAACCATATTGCTGTCTTCATCAATGACAATCATACCGCCTGAACCCATCATAGAACCTAATTGAACTAAATTATCAAAATCTATATGAGTACCAAATAGAGATTCAGGTAATATACCTCCTGAAGGTCCGCCTGTTTGAACGCCTTTTGCGAATTTATCATTAGGTACGCCGCCGCCAATATCAAATACTATTTCTCTAATTGTTGTTCCCATAGGTACTTCTACAAGTCCTGATACATTTACATTACCTGTCAAAGCGAATACCTTAGTACCTTTTGAATTTTCTGTACCAATAGAAGCAAACCAATCGCCTCCATTATTTATGATAGCAGTTACATTTGCAAATGTTTCAACATTATTAATAACTGTAGGATGTTCAAATAAACCTTTTATTGCTGGGAAAGGAGGTCTAGGTCTTGGAGTTCCTCTGTTTCCTTCTATTGAAGCTAAAAGGGCAGTTTCTTCGCCGCATACAAATGCACCGGCACCAAGTCTTATATCCAAATCAAATGAGAAATTACTTCCTAATATGTTATTTCCTAATAGTCCGTATTCATAAGCCTGTTTCAAAGCTATTTTTACTCTGTCAACAGCAAGACCATATTCAGCTCTTATGTATAGATATCCTTTATTTGCTCCTACAGTATATCCTGCTATAGTCATAGCTTCTATTACAGAATGAGGATCTCCCTCTAGTATACTTCTGTCCATATAAGCTCCTGGATCTCCTTCATCGGCATTGCATACTATGTATTTTTGATCATCTTTTACTGCTTTTGTGAAGCTCCATTTCTTCCAAGTAGGGAATCCTGCACCACCTCTTCCTCTAAGTTCTGAAGTTTGCATTTCTTTAATAACATCATCAGGAGTCATTTCAAATAATACTTTAGATAGAGCTTTATAACCGTCATTTCCTATATATTCATCTATATTTTCAGGGTCTATAACTCCGCAGTTTTTTAATACTATTCTTCTTTGCTTTTGATAGAAGTTAATTTCTTTAGAGAAATCTCTATGTTCTCTTTGTTCTTTATATAGTATTCTTAATAATAATTCGCCTTTCATTATATGCTTTTCTATGATATCCTGAGCATGTTCAGGTCCTACATGAGTGTAAAAAACTCTTCCAGGCATAATCTTAACTACAGGCCCCTGACTGCAGAAACCAAAACAGCCTGTTTTTACTACTAATACATCATCAGAAATACCATTTTTTTCTGCATATTCTCTTAATAATTTTACAATCTCATCACTTTTACCTGATTCACATGCTGTTCCTCCGCATACAAGTATATGAAATTTATGAGATGTAGATGATTCTCTGCCTTTCCTTAAACCTATCTCTTTTTCTTTATTAAGTCTATATTCTTCTAGTTTTTTTCTATCTAATTTTTCTGCCATTTTTATACTCCATTACTCTTTTTTAGCTTCTTCATCTTTGATAAATTTTGCTATATCATCAACTACTACTCTTCCTGAAACTTCATCATTAAAAGTTATTACAGGTGCTAAGCCGCAGCAGCCTATACATCTTACCTCTTCCAACTTATATTTTCTATCAGCCGAATATTTTTGATCGCCTTTTAGATTTAATTTTCTTTTTATTTCTTCTACTAATTGTCCGCCGCCTTTTAAATAGCAGGCAGTGCCCATACAAACGCCTATATTATTTTCAGCAGGCGGTTCCAATGTGAAATAGTTATAAAATGTAAGAATTTCATAAATTCTAGCAAGCGGTATATTGATCTCTTCTGATACGTATTTTGCAACATTTCTAGGAACATAACCATAATGTTTTTGAATTCCATGACAAATCATAATAAGATTTCCTTCAGAATCTTTCCACTTCTCAACTAGTGATTTAATTTCATCAGCAATCTCCTCCTGTGTTAATAGAGAAACATCTTCACTCATTATATACCTCCATTGATACAATAAAATTAAAATTACACTTATTATAGTATAGGAAAAAATATATTTGAATTCAATAAAAATATCACATTTATGTGATTTTTTATATACATATTTTTAGTGCACCTATTTCATAATACTACTATTAGGTATTTTATTAGTTTTATATATCGTAAATTTGTTCTTATTTAGAGCAATAAGTATTGTGTTTTTTATGTATTTTTATTAATTTTGTCTTTTTCCGGATGCATATTCAAGCATATTAATATCTAAAATTTCTCTATGAGGCTTTAGAAGAGATTTTTCATACTGACATTTCCACTGTACATTTTCAAATATGCTTTGTATGGTATCACCACTTTTTATAATATCGCCTTTATCAAATATATAAGCTGCTATATTTAGAGCATGAGATATAACATCATTAGCATTTAAATCATGGAAATGGTATTGTATATCTGGTAAACCTATAGCGTACATTCCCAAAGTATCTACTATAATATCATTAGAATCTTGAACATTAAAGAGTCTTATATTTACTCCTGAAAACATAAATCTGAAATCTTTAGGGTAGGCATTATTTAGAATTTGCTCAGGCAAAAGAAGTTTTCCACTTTGTTCATTATATACTGCTATGCAATTATCAAAAAGCTGTAATGCCGTATAAAGCCAATTGTTAAGCAGAGCTGTTCTGTCTTTATAATCAAGTCCTGCTGCCAAAAAATCACTAAGCATTATTTCATAATTACAGTTTTTTATCACTTCCTTAGGATCTTTTATATCCCACATCTGACTGTAATAATAATCACTTATTGAAGTATAATCAAATTCCATAGCATTAGGCATTAAAATTTGTGCTGGTACTTCCTTATCATCTTGATATTTAACTTTTAAATCATTTATTGCAATACTATAAATACCATTATCTGATGATATAACTTCTATATCATTATAATATTTTTTTATTTTCTGTTTAATTAACTCTATATTAGGTAGCTGCGGTTTTTCTTCAAATAAAAGTTTATAGAAATATACATGTGAGAAATTAGCCTCATCATGATTTACTATTTTATGATTAGTATTTGGATTAACTTCTTTTTTATCTTTCATATTTAAAAAACTCCTATAGATATAAATATTACTATATTTTTTAATAAAAGCAATTTATATTATATAAGTTTTTATTTTTTAATACCGTAAAATATCAAAATTAAAAATTATAAAATAATAGCGATAATCTAGATAATATATTCTAGTTTATCGCTATTGATAATAAAAAACAGATTAATTACTGTTTTATTGGTACTAGATATGTAAAGTCAAATTGTAAAGTTTGATCGTATCTTATTCCTATTTCATTTTTTTCATTTAAGAATAAGCCATTAACTAGAGCAATTCCCAATACTATACCATTATCGAATACAAAATCTTTCTTTAAGTTAAGTCCGAAATAGAAAGGTACTCTATAGAAAGGATCTCCTTCAACGCTTATGAATTTATGCTTTTTATCTATATACCAACCTGAAACAAATATTATAGGCTCTATTTCAAACCAAGTCATAACAGGTATTGTACCTCTTAAGAAAAGTCCATGTCCAAATACTCCAGGCTCATTATCTCTATCGGCAAGATTATAAGAAGCCATATAAAGTATAGACAGATAATAACTATTAATACCTATAGCACCTACATAGTTTTCCGTAATTGCAGGACTTCCAGGAACAAATGCATATTCATGTCCTCCATTATGCCAATAGTGTATGGCAGCATAAGGTGTTGCCATATCATGTACAAAATCCATAGCATAAGTAATACCTACATCGAATCTTTCTCTATGTTTAGCATTATGCTGTATTTGCCAATTCATATATACTTCTCCTTTTCCGCCTTTAAACCATTCAAAAGAAGCTCCGTATTCATAGTAGCCATGTGTGAAAGGTTCATTATATTTATATTCTTCAGGACCTTTTGCTATTAATGTATTATCAGGTGTTGATCTTACAACTGGAGTCATATCCATTAAAGGATCTCTTATAGGAGAAGGTAAATTATGTCCGCCTGTCATAGTACCTATTCTAAGAGAAATATATTCATTTGATAATTGTGTTGTAACTACAGGGAATACTCTTATACCTTGAGGAAATTCAAATGTGAAAGGAAAAAATATAGAAGCTCCGACTCTCAAAGTAATAAGGTTATTGAATTTTATATCAAAAGCTCCCTCTGTGAAATTTTCAAAATATGTTAATGTTGTTCTTGTATCCTGCCATAAAGTGTTTTCAGCATTATATGCATAAGAACTTGAAAACAATCTAAAATCTACTTTTACATCAGCATATATATTTGATATGAATACTATAAAGATAAAACAAAAAGAAAAGAAATGTTTCATAAACTAACCCTTATTTTTAATGAAATATTATATTTAAATGAATTATATAATATGAAAGTTCATTATAACATAGTTAACATAAAATTACAATTATGATAACTTTATAAAAACAATTACTTGTTTAAATAAACTTGTGTAAAGTTATCATAGTTTTAACATTTTTTACTTTTAATAGTTTTCAGTAAATTTTTGTTATTTAATAACATACCTATTATCTAAACAAAATTTAATAAATTTATGCATATTTGAAATATTTTTTACTTTTAAAAGTTTTTTATAAAATTCTTCTATTTGCTTAATATCACTTTCTATATCTTGTTTAGTAATTGGAAATATTTTTATATAATTTTTTTTTATCTTTTTTGTTTTTTATAGTATTTTTATCAATAATTTCAGCCTTAATCAATACATCTTCTAAATTTGTAATATTATATATTGGTACTATATAATCATAAGCCCAATAATTTTTAAACATATTTTTATTTATAAAGTTATTTTTTTCTTCATCATTATTACAGTCATCTGTATCCATTATTATAAAAATTTTAAAATCTTTGTCTATTATTGTTTTATGATTTTTTATTTCTAAATAGTCATTATATGTATTCTTAAAATTATCCAATGTATTAATATCTTTACCGTTTAATCTTTTCATTATGCTAGATATTTGTATAGAATGTTTTCCATTATCTTTTGATATTATATGAATATTATTTAATCTTAATTTATTTTTTATAAAATTACACATTTGTAATTCAGATTTTCCATGAACAATAACTATAGCTTTAAGATAATTTCCTATATATGACATATAGTTATTCCTCCAATATATCTTTAAAATCTATATCAGAAACAATTGGAATACCATAATATATTCCTTTCAAATATCTTTTTCTAAAATTTATATTTGGATGTTCATTTTCATAATCTGTTATAGGAACTAATATTTTTTTTCCTTCGCTGTCTATATTAAATATATATATACATTCTTTTTTTATATCTGACTCTAAAATAGTTGTATTATGAGTTGTTAATATAAATTGTCCCTTAATATCAGCAAATAATGATTTTAGTATTGATGCTGTTAAAATATCATGTATACCGCTGTCTAATTCATCTATTGCTACTACATTATTTTTTTTCGTAGATGATATTATTAATTGGAATAAATCAAGCAGTTTTTGTGTACCTCTTGATTCTAATTTAAAGTCTATATCTATAATTTTTCCGTATATTTGTTTTTTTATAAATAAATTATAATGAAGTTTATTATCTTTTATTTCTTTTTTATAATATACTTCCTTTATATCACTGTAAATAGCCGTAAAAAAATTATTTAATATTTTTTCTGTATGATTAAGCTTTTTTTCCTCATTTATTTTTATAGAACCATTATACATTCTAGGAATAAATTTTTTATCTATACTTATTTTTCCTTTTTCTATATTACTGCTATTTTTCATATAAATAGACATTGATAAAAAATATTTAATAACATCAAAAATATTTTTATTTATATTTTTTGATATATATTGTTTATTTTTCTCTTTTTTTTCAAATAAGAGAATAGATAAAAAAGAATGTTTACCCCAAAACTTATCCACTAAATCTTTTATTTCATTTAAATATTTATCAGATTTAAATAATGATGGATTTATATAATTCTCTTTATTATTATTAGATAATTCAAAATATTTTGTTTTATTTTTATCTAATACATACTCTAATTTTTCTTTTACAATACCTTTATGATCAGTTTCAATATGATATAGTCCATTTTTACCATCTAATTTAAACCCAAATTCCAAAATCATATTATCTTTAGAACCAATAGTTTTGGTTTCTTCTATTATATCAGTTATATTATCCAATATTTTTAAATTTTCTTTTAGCATTTTATTAATTAATAATTCCAATTCTTTTTCATCATCTTTATTTTTCATTTTTTCTAGCATAAACTTATCTAAGACGGTTTTGTATATTTTAGTATTTAATGTGTCAAATAAAGTAAAAAATGCATTTATAAAATTAGTCTTACCAGCACCATTTTCCCCATAAATTATAATCATTTTTTTTGGATTATTTTTTGATGATGTTAAATCTACTTCAAAATCAACTAATGATTTATAATTTTTAAGTTTTACATAAGTAAACATTGTATTTTAACCTTTATTTTATCGATTTTTATTACATTTTATCATAAAATCAACAAAAATCAACCATAAACAATAATTACTCTTTACAATAACAAGTTTTATATTATAATTGTTTCATTATTATAAAAACTATTACTAGGAGTTGTGCAATGATTAAAAGAGCATTGATATCTGTATTTTATAAAGACGGAATATTAGACTTTGCCAAGTTTTTAACTTCAAAAAATGTGGAAATAGTTTCTACAGGCGGAACTTATAAATATTTGAAAGAAAATAATATACCAGTTATAGAGGTTGCTGAAGTTACAGGAGCTAAAGAAATGCTTGACGGCAGAGTAAAAACTTTAGACCCAAAAATACATGGAGCAATACTTGCTATAAGAGATAACCCTACTCATATGGAAACTATTAAGGAAAGAGGTATAACTCCTATTGATATGGTTATAGTTAATCTTTATCCTTTCTTTGAAAAAGTACAAGATGATAATTTGAAATTTGAAGAAAAGATTGAATTTATTGATATAGGCGGCCCTACTATGCTTCGTTCTGCTGCTAAGTCTTTCAAAGATGTTGTTGTTATAAGCGATGTTAAAGATTATGATTTAGTAAAAAGTGAAATGGAAAAAGGCGAAGTTAGTTTTGAAACAAAAAAATATTTAGCTTCTAAAGTATTTAATTTGACTTCTGCTTATGATGCTGCAGTGTCAGAGTTTATGTTTAATTCATTAGAAAATAAAGAAAGCAAACAACTTAATTATTTAAATATGTCTTATGCATTAAAAGAAGAATTAAGATACGGAGAAAATCCTCATCAAGGAGCAAGCTATTATGTATCAACTACAGATAAAGGCTCTAT
Source organism: Brachyspira suanatina (assembly GCF_001049755.1). Classification (NCBI taxonomy): domain Bacteria; kingdom Pseudomonadati; phylum Spirochaetota; class Spirochaetia; order Brachyspirales; family Brachyspiraceae; genus Brachyspira; species Brachyspira suanatina. Next base: position 614,287 of record NZ_CVLB01000001.1, read on the forward strand.
GAAAGATTTTGAACAATTAAACGGAAAAGAACTTTCATTTAATAATATCAGAGATATGGATATAGCTTTAAAAATAGTATTAGAATTTGATGAATCTAAAAAAGAGTATGCTTGTTCTGCTATAAAACACTCTACTCCTTGCGGTGCTGCTTTGGGTTCTAATGTATTAGAGGCTTATAATAGAACTTATGAATGCGATCCTACTTCTATATTCGGCGGAATAGTAGCTTTCAATAGCACAGTAGATGAGGCAACTGCAAAAGAACTTATTAAAATATTTTTAGAAATTGTTATTGCTAAAGACTTTACTCCTGAAGCTTTGGAAGTATTAAAAAGCAAAAAGAATTTAAGAGTTATAAAATATAAAACTAATACTAATGATAAGATCAATCTTGTTAAAGTTGACGGCGGATTACTTGTTCAAGATGAAGATACTACTTTGATAGAAGATTATAAAGTTGTAACAGAGAAAAAGCCTACTGAAGAAGAAATGAAGAATTTAATATTTGGAATGAAAGTTGTAAAATATGCTAAATCAAATGCCATAGTAGTAATAAAAGACTTTATGGCTAAAGGTATAGGAAGCGGACAAACTAACAGAATTTGGGCTTGCGAAGATGCTTTAGAGAGAGCAGGAGATGGAGTTGTAATGGCATCTGATGCTTTCTTCCCATTCAGAGATGTAGTGGACGCTTGTGCCAAATACAATATTAAAGCTATAATTCAGCCAGGAGGATCTATGAGAGATCAGGAATCAATAGATGCTTGTAATGAACATGGTATAGCTATGATATTTACTGGAATAAGACATTTTAAACATTAATAAGTTATTGATTGTAATTTCAAAGCGAAGTTAATTTTCATTAGCTTCGCTTTTTTATAGATTAAAATTTTTAATAAAGGGAAAAAGATATTTTTTAATTATTTTAAACTTGATGAAAGCTGAAAATATCCAGCATGAGTAAGATTATTGATATTAGTAAATCCCAATTTATACATACGCATACAAGCTGCACCTGAACGGCTTCCGCTTGCACAATAAACTATATACTCTTTATTTTTATCTAATTTTGACATTTTTTCATTGAATTTAGAATCGTCTAAAGGAATATTTATACTGTTTTTTATGTATCCGCTTTGCTGAACTTCCATATAGCTTCTTACATCTATTAAACCTATATCTTTATTGTTTTTATAAATTGAGACAGCATCATTTAGATTTATGTTTTTAAATTTTCCTTTACTTCTTATATTGAATATAATTTTTCTTGCTGCGCTTAATATTATAAAAGTTAATATAAGACCAATTATTAAAGTTAATGTATTACTCATTTTGTAAATACTCCCTGTATGTATATTAATATTATAACATACAGGGAAGTAAATTTCAATTAATTTATTTAAAAGTTTTATACATTATGGAAATCATCTAAATCATAAGCATCATTCCAAAATTTATATTCCCAAATAAATGCTATATCAAAAACAGCTATCATTTTTTCTTTTACAGCTAAAGAAGCATTATCGTATAAATTATCTAGAATTTTAATCATATATTCTGTTGCCTTAGAGAATTCCTCATCAGCATAAGTATCAATCCATTTTCTATACGGATTATTTTCAACTTCTGCATTCGCTTTTATGTATTTGCCCAATTCATTATATATCCAAAAACAAGGCAGTATAGATGAAGCGGCAGTTTCAAAAGCTTCAGTATGAGCAGTATTAATAAGAAAACTTGTATACCCTAAATTAGCAGTTGTAATTTTATTTGTATTTTCAAATTTAAAAGTATCTCTAAAGTATTTATGCACAATTTCTTCTTCTACTATATAAGAGTTGATAGATGATTTCAAAAAAACTAATGCATAATCCACATTATGTATTTTTGAAGAAATTATAGCTAAAGCTTTAGAATAGTATTTCAAATATAAACTGTCTTGTTCTATATAGTATGAAAATTTATTTTTATCTAAACTTCCATCCATAAGCTCTTTATTGAAATTTGTATTAATTATTTTATTATATAGATCTTCATTTCTTTTCCACACTATTTCTGAAAATTTCATTTTTATTTCCTCTCATTCATTATAAAAGTATTATTTTTAAATATTATCATTTTATCATTTAAATATTATTTTTTAAATATCATTCTTCTAAATAAGCATAGTTGAATTTATATCTTCCCAAAGGCTCATCAACATAATTTTTAAGTTTAGGATTAACTATCAAAAAATCAGTTCTATATATAAATGGTATAATAGGAACTTCATCAAAAAGAATTGATTCAGCTTCTTTCAAAGCTTCCATTCTTTTTTGTGCATTTGTGGCAGTAGTGGCAAACTCTATCAAAGAATCATATCTTGCATTTGAAAATCCTCCGTAATTTATATCACTATAGCTAGTCATAATTTGAAGCATTGTAATAGGATCATTATAATCACCAGTCCAGCTTGTTCTAGCCATTTGATAATTTCCGGATTCTCTGAAAGGCAAAGTAATTTTTGATTCTTCTGTTCTAACCATTACATCTATATTAAGAGTATTTTTCCACATTTGCTGAATTGCTTCCAAAACAGTAGTATAAAATCCAGATGATACTTTTACTTCTAAAATTGGAAAATTTTCTCCATTAGGATATCCTGCTTCGGCTAATAATTTTTTTGCTTCTTCTACATTATTACTATAATTGTTTGCTATGATATAATTACTGCTTTCCTCTCTGAAGGATTTTTCAAGTCCTTTTACAACAGGAGGGACAAATGCTTCTGCTGGTATTAATTTACCGTATCCTATATTTGATACTATGTAGTTTCTATCTATTGCAAGAGATAATGCTTTTCTTACTCTTTTATCAGACAATGTTTTATCTTTATTATTTAAATCCAAATAATAAACTCCTATAATATCACTTACAGCCATTAAATTATCATTTATTAAATTTTCTATTTCACCAATAGGAGGGGCATTTATAGAAAAATCAACATCTCCTGTTCTTACGGCATTAAGTGAAATATATTCATCAGCTATCAAAACAAAATTAATTTTTTTAGCTACTTGATTAGTATAATTCCAATAATTAGTATTTATTTCAAAAGCAAGCAGTTCATCAGGTTTTCTTTCTACCATTTTGTATGCTCCGTTTCCTATATAAGTTTCAGGATTCCAAGTCCAATCATCACCGTATTTTTCTATTATATCCTTTCTTACAGGCATATAAACTCCTCCGGAAGCTAGTATATCTGTAAAGTATAGTGTAGGTGCTTCAAGTTCTATTGTAAGAGTATTTTCATCTATTGCATTTACTCCTAGATTTTCTACGGACTGTTTCCCTCTTATTATATCTTTTGCATTTTTTATATATTCCATTAAATAACTTATAGGTGATGCAGTTTTCGGATCAACAGCTCTTCTATAGGAATATACAAAATCATCGGCTGTAACTTTTTTACCGTCGCTCCATTTGGCATCATCTCTTAAATGAAATGTATATGTAAGGCTGTCATCGCTTATCTCCCATTTGTCAGAAACGCCTCCTACAATATTTCCGTTTATATCCTTATTAAGAAGTCCTTCAAATGCATGATTAATATAAATATATCCGTAAGTTTCATCATTCAAAGCCGGGTCTATAGTATTAAGTTCATAGCCGAGATTTACATTGATTTCGTCTTTGATATTTTTTGTTTGTTTTTTGCAAGATATAAAAAATGCAAATAAAATTAATAGAATAATAAATGTTTGTTTTGAAGTCATAAAAAGCTCCTTTAAATTAAAATAGAAAATAGAGATTTTTATAACACCGTTTGTCTTGTTTATTTTAGATAATTTAATAAAACAAGACCAACTTTAGAAAAGGTCTCATTTTATTAAAAGTATAAAGAAAATAATAAAAGAGATAATTCCCTACGCTGGCATTACCCAAACAGGTTATAAGGGTCGAAGTTTTTATAAAAAATAATTATGTAAACTTCCTCTCAGCCTTTTCAAGCTCCCCAAGTTGAAAAAATGATATAATATATTTTATTTTTTTCAATAACAAATTATTATTTTTTATTATTGCTAATAAAAATTGTTCGCTCTAAGGCTCTGTCAAGTAAACTTGCCAGAGGTTCACAATTTTTATAATTGGCTTTACAATATTTAAAAATTATTATTATTTATTATTGTTATGCTTATCTACGAAGTCTGCTTTTCTATGTTGCCTAAATAATATTATCAATAAAATTTATATAATGATATTGTTAAGTTTTAAAGCGATAATAAAAATTATTTGCTCTATATCGTGTATATACTAAAAATTTTAGAGTTTGTTAATTTTTTTGTTGTTCTTTTTCCCGCCGTAAAAAGAACCAAAAAGTGCAAGGATAAAATTAGTACTAAATCATACTAAAAATTGTTTTACATGTAATATAAATTATCAATTTAAGCTAAAATATAGCCCTTCGCCGCAGGCGGGCTGTGCCTGCTTCTTTGTGGCAACAAAAGAAGTGGGATATGGGGCAAAGCCCCATATATTAAAAAGAAAATATAATTTTAATTTTGACAAAATATAGTTGTAGTTGTTTAGGTATAACTTAAAAGGCTATGCCAAATAAACTTTTAAACGTTGATGATTTTATGACTAGCTTTCTACTTTATTTATCAAAATGGTATTTAAACTCTATAGTATATGATTCTACTGGTTCATCAGGCAATAAATATGTTTCAGGATTTTTCATCATCATTTGAAGCATATCAGCTTGTGCCTTATAATACATAGATTCATAATAATTACCATTACGATAGTAATTACGATAATACATCATTAATTCGTTTATTACTTGATAATATATAGTATAATTTTGTATTCTTGATTTAATTGCAGTATAATCAACTAATTGTATTATTTTATTATTAATATTAAAGAGCATAGTATCTTTTCCAGAATGCCATATTATAGATTTTTCATCATAATTTATAGGTGTTAATAGACTCCAATCACTTTCTTTAGCATATCTAGGATCAACATCTGTAACCATAAATAGATTTTTACCAGCATTTTTTACATGTTCAGGCTTTATTACAAAGTCGGTTTCTCCTCTATTTAAAGCTGCCTTTATTTCATTTATAGGCGGGATAGGCAGAAAGTATCTATTAAAATCATATGTTACCATATAAGTATTATAAGTTTGATAATATACCTTATTATAATATTCTACCCAGTTAGGAGGTGTAGGAGTTTTATCTCTTTTTTTAACTATTCCTAAATCTCCATGGAAATCATCTACATATGAGTCAATGTCTTTAGGAGTCTCTCCATTGAATTTTTGCCAATCTATAAAATTTTCTGTGACCCATTTATCATTATTTTTTATTGGTGTTAAAGTCCATACATTATTAATCTTTTTATACATACATTGCTTTCCATTTTCCAAATAAAATTTTCCATCATTATATTTAGCCTCAAAATCAGAAACATTTCCCCAAGGAGTTTTTCCTACTTCCTCCCAATTATTTGGATCAGACATATCTTTATCTCTATGTATTCTATAATATTTATCTTTGCTTACAGTATAATCAGGTAAAATTCTTGATCCATCTGGGTTTTCTTCATAAAATGTTTCTCTAAGATCATATAAATAAATATAATCACCTACTAATGCCATTTTTAAATTTGCTAATCCAAATCTTCCTTGCCAGCTTTTTGGTTTAGAACTGTCTAATTGTGTAGGTGAAGGAAGATTCATATATGTATGATATTGACCATATTTTTGCCAATTTAATAAGTCAGTAGATCTATAATAAATATCTGGATATATTAACTCCTTATAATATTCTATATTTACATCTTTATTTAAAGCTTTATCAAAATATTTATATGTTTCTTTAGAACACTTTAATTCTCCATAATTATAAGGCTCAAATATAATTTCATCATCATTTATAACATTTGCTTGATATAAATAATTCCAAGGACTAGTTTCTACAGTTCCTAAATTTTTTGCTACAATGTTTATTTTACCGTCATTATCTAATTCTAAAATTAATGTATGATCTTTATAATTAAATTGTTTCATGTTTTTATCATAGGTATATGAATATTGAGCTAATATATACCATTTTCCTCTAAAAAAGAATTTCTTTTGAAATCCTCCAAATACTAGAGACTCATCATTATTATTTTCAGATACTGTTATGCTTACAGGCTTTAATTTATCAGGTATTCTAAAATCAGTAGGCGGAGGAATTTTGTTAGGTGAAAGTATATTTATTTTTTTACATGAAATAAGAGATATTATTATAAATATTATAATAAAGATATATTTTTTATCTTTTAAATTAAACATAATTTATTTTTTTATCATACCTTTAAACAAATACAATTTATTAATTTTTTAGATTATATCTAAATAGTATTATTAAAGATATTATATTTAGAATGTTTTCTTAAAAATTAATATATATTAATGATACTAATTTTATTCTATATGTGTTGTATAAATATTTAAATTTTACTTAGATTATATTATATAAAATAAAAAAATCAAATTATGTTTTACATGTTTTAAAATTGTTTATTTTGGTATATTATTAGTCAATTATTTTTACTAAAATACTTTAAACTACCGATTAAAATTAATAAAGTTTTCTTAATTTATATTACAATTAACTGTTTTATAAGTTATAAATGTATATTTTATTATGAGTTATGTTAAATGTTATTTAATTCCAGAGATTTTTTAATATTTTTTCCTATAACATTGATTTTGTATTGGATATTTCCAAAAAAATTAAGATATATTTGTCTATTTATAGCAAGTTATATATTTTATATGTTTTGGAATCCTAAATATGCATTATTAATGGGTACTTCTACCATTGTAACTTTTTTAAGCGGCATATTAATAGAAAAATTAAAATATAAAAGAATAGTAGTGGCATTTAGTTTTATAATTAATATTGCTATACTTGTATTTTTTAAATATTTTGATTTTCTTCTATTAAATATAAATATGCTTTTATCAGCATTAAATATACAATTAATAGAGAAGCCTTTTGATATTATTTTGCCTGTAGGAATATCATTTTATACATTTCAGGCATTAAGCTATACTATAGATGTTTACAGAGGTGAAATAAAGTCAGAAAAAAACATTATTAAGTATGCTTTATTTGTGTCATTCTTTCCTCAGTTAGTGGCAGGTCCAATAGAACGTTCAAAACATTTGCTAGGTCAAATACAGAACATGGATAAAATAAAAAGATTCGATTATCATAGAATAACGGAAGGTCTTATTTTAATGCTTTTCGGTTATTTTCAGAAAATGGTAATAGCGGATAGGGCTTCTATATTGGTAGATACTGTATTTAATAGATATTATATTTATAACACTACTGAATTAGCATTGTCGGCGATTCTTTTTGCAGTACAGATATACTGTGATTTTGCAAGCTATTCTCTTATAGCAATAGGAACGGCAAAAGTTATGGGTATAGATTTAATGGAAAACTTTAATACTCCATATTTTGCAAGAAGCATAAAAGAGTTTTGGGGAAGATGGCATATATCATTATCTACTTGGTTTAGAGATTATCTTTATATACCTTTGGGAGGAAATAGATGTTCAAAGATTAGAAGAAGTTTTAACATATTAGTAACATTTTTAGTAAGCGGACTTTGGCATGGAGCTAATTTTACTTTTATAGCTTGGGGTGCTATTCATGGTGTATGCTATTTAATAGAAGATATTACATCGAAATTTAGAAATAATGTTTTAAATAAATTGGGTGTAAAAGTACAAAGTTTTAGTTTTAAATTTCTTGAAGTTATTATTACATTTATAATAGTAGATTTAGCTTGGATATTTTTCAGAGCCGAAACTATACATGATGCCTTTTACTATATACAAAGAATGTTCACTAAAATAGATTTATGGCGTTTATTTGACGGTTCATTATACAAATTAGGATTAGATAATTTTGAAATGAATATACTTATAATATCTTTGATAGTGCTTTTTTTAGTTGATTTGATAAAATATATAAAGAAAGAAACTATATATGAATTTTTAAAAAATCAATGTTTGTATTTCAGATGGGCTGTAATATTTTTCTTATTATTCTTCATTATAATATATGGAAAATACGGTGCTGGTTTTGACCCTAAGCAATTTATATATTTCCAATTTTAGGAGTTATAAAAATGAATGAAGTTAGAAAAAATTATTACGGCAGTCTTTGTACTGAAATGTATGAGATACTGCATGAAAGAGCACCTGAAGATGAATTAAACTTTTATCTATCTTATGCTGAAAAAGGTAAAAAGATTTTAGAACCTTTATGCGGAAGCGGAAGATTTCTAATTCCATTTATAGAAAGAGGGTTTGACATAACAGGAATAGATATGTCCAATGAAATGCTTAAAAAACTAAAATTAAAATTTCCTGATGCCAAAACAGTTCATACTGATATAATGAAATATGATCCGAAAGAAAAATTTGATTATATATTTATTAGTTCAGGTTCAGTATCATTGTTTACAGATATTGATATTTGCAAACAAATTCTAATAAGAATAAAGAACTGGCTTTTAAAAACTGGTAAATTTGTTTTTGCAGTTGATACAATAAAAAATATATGTATAGATGATAATGATTATAATATTGCTGTATCTGTCAAAACAAAAGAAAATTTTGAAATAGTACTTAAATCAAAAAATTATTATGAAGAAAAAACTCAAACTCAGTTCTCGCCATCAATTTATGAAATGTATAATAATACAGAATTGATTCAAAGTGAGTTTATGGATTTTCAGACACACCTTTATAAATATGGTGAAATGGAGCAGTATTTAAAAGAAGTTGGATTTACTCAAGTTAAAACTTTTTCTTCTTTTGAAAAGGAAATTGCAGTTAATGATAAATGTGATATGTTTTTATTTGAATGTAGTTTTTTATAATTATTATAATGTATAATATGATTGATTATTTGATAAATAAAAAAATTATAAATAAATATTTTTTGTGAATAAAATTATGAAGCATAAAGGAACAATACAATTAGAAAGCAAAAGATTATTATTAAGAAGATTTAAAATAGAAGATGCAAAAAACATGTATAATAATTGGGCTAGTGATGATGAAGTTACAAAATATTTAATATGGCAGACTCATGACAGTATTGATAAAACAAAACTCATTTTAACTGAATGGACTAATCAATATTGTTACAAGGATTTTTATCAGTGGGCTATTGTATTAAAAGAAAATAATTTTTTAACAGGAAGCATAGCCGTTGTTGATATGAACGATAGTATAGATATGATTAGTATTGGTTACTGCATATCTAAAAAATATTGGCATAAAGGCATTACATCGGAGGCTTTATCGATATTAATAAAATTCTTTTTTGAAGAAGTAGAAGTTAATAGAATAGAAGCCAAACATAATATTAATAATCCTAATTCCGGAAAGGTAATGCTTAAATGCGGATTGAAAAAAGAAGGAGTATTAAGAAGTATTTATAAAGATAATACAGGACTTGCTGATGCTGCAATTTACTCCATATTAAAAAATGAGTATTTTAATTAAAAAAGAGTTAAGAAAAAAGTTAAATTTTTAGTTTACATAATTTTATATAAAAATAATAGGCTTTTAGAATATGATAAGAAACACAATAAAAATTATTTGCTTTATAGCTATATTTATTACATTGCTCTGGTTTTCAAGCAGAGTTTTAAGATTTAAAAATGATAATGGTATATATCAGGGCGACAGTTTTTATGAACAGAGAACTAACAGCATAGATGTTATGTTTATGGGAAGCAGTCATGTTCATTATAATATTAATCCTGCTATACTTTATAATGAATATGGTATTGCAGCTTATAATTTCACTTCAGGAAGCCAGCCTATTTGGAGTACTTATCATTATTTAGTAGAAGTATTGAAATATCAGAAGCCTAAATTAATTGCATTAGAATCTTATATTGTTGCAGCGAGCAGAACTAATGTTGTAGATTATCAGATTGTAGCAGCCACTTATGCATTAAAATGGTCAAAGAATAGAGTTGAATCTTTAAAAATAACAGCGGCAGAGAGATTTGATGAGTTTATAAATCCTATGTACAGATATCATAACAGATATAAAGATTTAAAAGATGAAGATTTTCTGCCTTATGCTAATAACTATAATCATTATAAATATTTTAAAGGATATTCTTTTCATAATAAAACATTCCCAGTACAAAGACCGAATATAGAAAATATTAAAGATACTTTACCTTTGCTTGAAGAGCAGGAAACTTATTATAGAAAAATATTGGAATTAGCAAAGACAAATAATATACCTATTGTTGTAATAGCTTCGCCTTTTCCTATGACTGATGATGAGGCAAGACATTTTAATAGAGTAGGTGAGATTGCAAAAGAATATGGTGTTCCTTTTATGAATTTCAATCATTATTATGATGATTATGATTTGGATTTTTGGATAGACTATAATGATGCAGGACATTTGAATTATAAAGGCGTTCAGAAATATACTTCTTTTTTGGGTAAATATTTAAAAGATAATTTTGATTTGCCGGATAGAAGAGGAGATACAAATTATGACACTTGGGAGAAAAATGCTTTATATGAGTATAATAAAGTTTATGATATGGCATTAAGAGATATAGAAAATATTAATGATTATATGACAAAAATAACTAATCTTAATGATTATACTATAGTTATTAATATGCTTGGAGAATATTCTACAAATGATAATATTGTAAAAGGATTATATTCTAATTTTAATATAACCAATGAAATGTATACTAATAATGTTTCTTATGTTATAGATAAAAATAAATTAGTATTTTCTTCAATGGGGGCAACTAATTATCTTTATCATAAAGAGCTTAATAAATATAATGATTTAGTAATTGACAGCGGAAGCAGAATAATGATAAGCAGAAGCAACTTAAGAAAAACTACCAATGGAGTTAACATAGTAGTATATGATAATATAACTTCTGAAGTTGTTGATTTTTTTGATTTACCTTATACTAATGATGCTATAAGCGAAGCAATAGAGAGAGATTATTAATATTTGAAAGCACTTTTAATTTATAAATTTAATTAATTTTTCTTAATATTAAAAAGAATTAAAAAATATTAGGTTGTTTACTTTTTTGTAATTTTTATTATCATTATAAATAGAGAGAAAAATAATATGAAGAAAAAATATATATTAATATTTATGTTAGCATTGATATTTGTATCCTGTTCGGCAGTGATAATGTCGCCTAATAATAATACAGAAATTACTGATCCAATGGATCCTTCTAAACCTATAGATCCTCCAGAACCAGATTATCCCCCTTGGACTGAAATACAGCCTCCTTTGCCTGTTTTAGATGATGAGGCAATTAAATACGGAATAGATATTTCTCAAGAAGATAATATAATAAAAGAGCAAATAAAAATAAAATTAAAAGAATATAGAAACGACAAAGGTCAATATAAAGTAATATTTACAGGAAAGCCAAAAGATGATTATTTAGTTTCAGCATCTCTTACAAAATTAACATTAGAAGTTGCAAGAGATTTATCAATTAGTGAGGCAATAATAGATGTTAGTAATGTTTATTTTAATGAGAGAAAGATAAAATCTAGGATGTTTCGAGGAGGAGTTTCTTTAGGTTATTTTAATTTGAGTTTTATATTGCCTGAAAATATCATAAGAGTTATAGAAGGCAATGCTTTTTCATTTTTAAATAATTATTTGAGAGAGATAACAATACCGGATTCTGTTATTGGTATTGATGCTGCTGCTTTTCAGTTATCTGAGGTGCTTAACAAAATAACATTTAGTGAAAAAAGTAAGCTTGAATATATAGGTGAATTAGCTTTTTCTTATTCAACAGTAAAGGAAATAGTAATACCAGCATCTGTAAAATCAATAGGAAGAAAACCATTTGGAAGTTCTTTAACCACTGTTACTTATTTGGGAACTAAGCCTGATACTATAATGAATAATAAAAATGTATTTGATGACTGTGTTAATCTTAAAACTTTATTAATTCCTAATGCTGAAGATCCGGATGATCCTGCTTGGAAAACTTTTTTGGGCGGTAATTTTACTGATATAAGAAAACAGTGATTTTTTATTGAAAAGTATATAGTAAGCTAAATAATTTTAAATATTTTACTTTCTAAAATTTTTTCTTATGCTTAAAGAAATATTTATATTTAAGGATGGAAAGAGTGATGATTAAAAAAATTTTATTAGTATTTGTATCAGTGTTGGTATTTGTTTCATGTTCAAATAATACTACATCACCTAATAGCAGTAATAATTCAGGAGTTACAGATTCTACTGTAGAAGAGCAAGAATTAATAAAAAAATACGGTATAGATATAAGTCAGGAAGATGCATTAATAAGCCAGCAAATAGAACAAAATTTAAAAGCTTATTTTGCTGAAAAGAATTCATATAGAGTAATATTGACAGGAACTCCTAAAGATTACAGTAATAATGAATCTTTATATACTTTAGTTTTAAAAGCAGCATTAAAAGTTAGTTCTTCTATGAATATAGAGTTGGATATAAAAAATATTAATTTTCAAGACGGCTCTGTAAAAACAGGTATGTTTTCTGGAGAAGGTATTAAGAATTCAGAAAATATAGTTATCAATTTTACATTTCCAACAGATAAAATAAAAACTATAGAAATGATGTCTTTTGATCAACTATATAATACAAAAGAAATAACACTTCCTGATTCTATAATTACAATAAAAGAAATGGCATTTCAGAATTCTCAAAGTATAGAAAAATTAACTTTGGGTAAAAATGTTCAAACTATAGGAGATCAGGCTTTTTTTACTTTGGAATTTTTGAAAGAATTAATAATACCAAATTCTTTAAAATCAATAGGTATGGCTGCATTTGCTCAAAGTGAAACAATAGAAAAAATAACTATACCTGCTTCATTAACATCAGTAGGAATGGGAGCATTTTCAAGCTGTCCTAATTTAACTACAGTAATTTACTATGGAACTTCCCCAAGCAGTATAAATAATAATGATGCTTTAATGTATTGCAATAAACTTAAAACTTTAATACTGCCTAATGCTGACACTTTAGATGCTGGAGTTTGGTCAAGTTTCTTAGGCGGTAATTTTACTGATATAAGAAAGCAATAATATTATAAAAATTCTTGAAAGCTATTAATTAAAAAATAAACTCAATATATAGAGTGCCTGCTCTTTATATTGAGTTTTTAATTATAAAAAGTTATAGTAAAGAAAATTAAAGTCTTACTACATCTCTAGTTATTTCTTTTAAGCTGTGAACTCCACACATAGTCATAGCATCTTCAAGTTCAGCACCTAATTGAGCGGCATAAGATTTAACTCCTTCTTCTCCTCCGCCGTAAGCAGCTATTACAAATGTTCTAGCAATAACAATTCCGTCAGCACCTAAAGCAATAGCCTTTAATATATCAGTACCATTTCTAATACCGCCGTCTACTAATATTTTAATTTTGCCTTTAACAGCATCAGCAATTTCAGGTAAAACTTCAGCAGTAGAAGGACATTGATCAAGTACGCGTCCGCCATGGTTTGATACTATTATTGCATCAGCTCCAGCCTCAACAGCTTTTTTAGCTCCTTTAGTAGTCATTATTCCTTTTATTATGAATGGTCTTTTTGCAATTTCTTTTATTTGTTTTAATTCATCTACAGTTTTGCTTCCTGCTTTTGGAGTAAGATTTTTTAAGAAAGGAAGCCCGGCAGCATCAACGTCCATAGCAACAGCAAAAGCATTTGAATCTGCAACTAATTTCATTTTTTCTTTTATAACATCTATATTCCAAGGCTTAACTGTTGGCACTCCTACACCGTTTTGTTTTTTTATCATAGTAGTTGCTGCTATCATTACATTAGCATTAACTCCGTCACCAGTGAAAGCTGCAATTCCTGCTTCAGCACAAGATTTAACTAATATATCATTATATTCTTCTTCTGTGTATTTATTACCATAGTGAAGCTGAACTGCACCTACAGGACCAGCAAATATAGGATATTTAAATTTTTTTCCGAATAACTCAAAAGAAGTGTCAACATCTTCATTAGAACATATTGTGTCCATATTGAGTCTTATTTCTCTCCATTTGTCATAATTTCTAATGGCAACATCTCCTATTCCTTTAGCTCCGGGTCCTGGCATGCTATTTTTACATACTTTACCATTACATATTGGGCATGCCTTACAAAATCCCATACAGTCTTTTGCAACTTCTATAATTTCTTTATAAGTCATAAAATTCCTCCGATAATAATTCAACGCAATAATAATACTAAATATTAAAAATAAAACAAGCAGATTATTAATAATAATAATTTTATATGGTGTTAAATTATTTTTGTATTATAATAATTTATGTAAAATTAATAAACTATGATAGGAATTAAAAATGGCAAAAATATCTAATTATCTTCTTAGTAAACATATAGAAAAATGCAAAATATCATTAGAAGCTTTTGAAAAAAGAGAAATTCCAGATTTAAAAGATGATTTTAAAAAAGAAGCAGAAAAAGTTCTATATGATGCAAATAATTTTTTAAATAGCATTGATCCATTCAATTATTCTGATTTTGATGATTTTAACAGAAAGGCAGAAAAATTTAATGATGAATTAAACAAAATACTTGAAACATTTTATATAAAAGAGCCTGACGAACTTTATACTTATAACAGGTTTATTGAGTATTTTCATTATGATAAAACTATGTTTAATGATGAAAATGATGAAATTGATATTAATGATTTACATACTTTAGATGAATATTTCGATTGCAATACTAATGGAGTTGCTTTAAACAATATGGGATCATATAGATATGCTATAGATAAATATAGTGAAGCTATAGATTTAATTGATTATTATGCATTAGCTTATTATAATAGGGGACTTTCTAGAAGTAATTTAGGATTTTTTAAGAAAGCTATAAAAGATTATGACAAAGCTATAGAATTAAGTAAAAATTATAAAGATGCTTATTATAATAGAGGGTTTGCTAAAAATAATGCTGGCTTACACAAGGAAGCTATTGAAGATTATAATAAGGTTATAGAGTTAGACAATAAAAATATAGATGCATATAATAATAGAGGAGTTTCCAAAAATTACTTACAGCTTTTTGATGAGGCTATGAAAGATTTTAATAAGATTTTAGAATTAGATCCTAATAACTATTGTGCTTATAGCAACAGAGGTAATTCTAAAAATGATTTGGGACTTTATAAAGAAGCCATTGAAGATTATAACAAAGCTATAGAAATTAATCCAAATTATTCAGATGCTTATTATAATAGAGGAAATTCAAAAAAAGAGTTAGGTTTATTTAAAGAAGCTATTGAAGATTATGATAATGCTATAAAATTGAAACCTAGCGATATAAATTCCTATATGAATAGAGGAAATGCTAAATATGATTTAGAATTATATGAAGAAGCTATAAAAGATTATGACAAAATTATAAAATTGGATCATAATTATGTAGATGCTTATTATAACAGAGCAAATGCAAAAAGAGAGCTTGGTTTATATAAGGAATCTATAAAAGATTATGATAAAGCTATATATTTGAATCCTAATTATAGTGATGCATATAATAATAGAGGGCTTGCTAAAAGTGAGTTAGGAATGTATGAAGAAGCTATAAAAGATTATGAAGAATCTATAGATTTATGTGCAGATAATCCAGAAGCCTATTATAATATAGGAAGTGCTAAATATGATTTGGATCTTTTAAAAGAATCAATTAAATATTATGATAAGGCTATAGAATTAAGACCGACTTACAGTGAGGCATATAATAACAGAGGACTTTCTAAAAATGATTTGGGACTTTATAAAGAAGCTATCAAAGATTATGATAAATCTATAGAATTAAACCCTAATGACAGCAATACTTATAATAATAGAGGGCTTACTAAATATAGTTTAGGCTTGTATAAAGAAGCTATAAAAGATTATACTAAGGCTATAGAATTGACTCCTAATTATACAAATGCTTACGGCAATAGAGGAAGTGCTAAAGATGAATTAGGACAGTATCAAGAAGCTATAAAGGATTATGATAAAGCTATAGAACTAGAACCAAATACAGCTTATTTATATAATGATAGAGGATGGGTTAAGAAAAATGCAGGACTATATAAAGAGGCTTTAAAAGATTATAAAAAGGCTTTAGAATTAGATCCTAATAATGAATATGCAAAGAGCAATATTGCAAATCTTAAAAAAGAACATGGCTTGAAATAAAATTAGTTTTATAGGAATTGTATTATGAATGACAATATTAAAGAATTGCTGGATAAAGCCAAAGAAGCTTATGAAAATAAAGAGTATGAAAAGTCCATTGAATATATTGATAAGGTTATATTTTATAATGGCGATTCTTATGATCTTTATCATAACAGAGGATTATCAAAATTAAATTTGGGATTATATAAAGAAGCTATAAATGATTTTGAGAGAGCTATTGAATTGGGTGATGACGGCGAAACTGTATATTATGATAGAGGTTTGGCAAAATTATATTTAGGTAATTATGAAGAAGCTATAGAAGATTTTAACAGAGTTTTGCAAATAAATAATAATGATATTGATTCACGTGTTAATATAGGATTATGCTATCTTTATATGAAAAAATATAAAGAAGCTATAAATATTTATGATGAAGTAATAGCAGATTTTCCTGATAATATTAGTTCTTATAATAATAGGGGATTATGTAAGTTTTATTTATCTAAATTTGAAGAAGCTATAAATGATTTTAATAAAGTTATAGAATTAGATAAAAATGATACAGCAAGTTCGGCATATAATACTATTGGTTTATGTAAATACAATTTGAATGAATTTGATGAAGCTTTGAAATGTTATGAGAAGGCTATAGAGATTAATCCTAATTTAATTAATGCCTATCATAATATTGCTTTGATAAAACATTCTGTGGGATTAGATGATGAGGCTTTATCATATTTGAATAAGGCTTTAGAAATAGATCCTAGTAATATTGAAACATATTTAAAAATTTATTCTATAAAATTAGGTTTAGGTTTAGAGCATGAAGCTAATAAATATTTAAATAAAATTATAGAAATGTATCCTGATGATATTTATGTTTATGATAGAATAGGAAATATAAAAATTGATGCCGGATATATGGAGGAATCTTTAGAATATTTAAAAAAAGCATTAGAAATAAATCCTAATTTTATTGATGCATATTATGATATTGCTTTTGCTTTGCATAAATTAGATTTAAATAATGAGGCTTTGGAATATTTAGAAAAAGCACTTAAAATTTATCCTAATAGTGCAGATACTTATTTCAAAATGTTTTTAATTAAAAGAGCTTTAATAGATTACGGAGGAGCTTTATCTTGTTTAAATAAAATACTTGAAATAGATAATACTGATGTTGTTATTTATAATGAAATTGCTTTGATCAAAATAGAATTAGAATTATATGATGAGGCTTTATATTATTTGAATAAGGCTTTGGATATAGATACTAATAATGCTGAAATATATAATAGTATTGGCTTAGTATATCATTATAAAAAAGATTATGAAGAAGCTATTAAAAATTTTAATAAGGCATTGGAGTTAAATACTTCTATGGCTAGTGCTTATTATAATATTGGTTTGGCATATTATGAAATGCATGATTATGAAAACTCAATTCGATATTATAATAAGGCATTGGAGATAAATCCTCAGTATGCATCTGCCTATATTAATTTAGGACTTATTAAACATAATTTAGGAAACTATAAAGAAGCTATTGACTATTATAAAAAAGCATTAGAAATAAATCCTGATTATAGTTTGGCTTATTATAATATAGCTCTTGCTGAAATGAGTTTAGAAGATTATAAAAATTCTTTGGAAGATTTTAATAAAGCATTAGAATTAGGTTATAATGAAGCAGACATTTATATTAATATAGGACTTATATATTCAAGACAATCTATATATGATAAAGCTATAGAGTATTATAATAAAGTGTTAGAGATAAATCCTAAGAAAGTTAATGCCTATTATAATATTGCTTTTTGTTTATCTAACATGGATAAATATGAAGAAGCTTTAGAAATATATGATAAAGTTATAAGAATGTATCCTGGTAATTTTGATGTTTATTATGAAAGAGGATATACTAAATACAGGGCATTGAAGTATGAGGAGGCTATAAGAGATTTTGATATTATTATAAATGTGAATTCCAAACATTATAATGCTTATTATTATAGAGGCTGTTCTAAAAAATATTTAAAGAATTATGATGAAGCAATAAATGATTTGAATAAGGCTATAGAATATGATCCGAATAATCCTAACTATTACAGTGAAAGGGCTTCTTGTTATGATTATTTAAATAAATATAGAGAAAGTATTGAAAATTATGATAAAGCTATTGAATTAAATGATAATGATTGGTTTTTATATATTTTAAGATCTAAAGAGAAATTTCTTTTATCAAAGGAAAGTAATTTAGAAAATAAAACAAATGATAAGAAATCATTTTTTAATAAAATTATATCAAAAATTGTTTCATATAAAAGTTATACGGATTTAGAAAAGTCAGCATTAAATGATTTAGAAAAATCTTATAAGTTAGCTTTAGAAGATGAATTTTATCTTATGGTATTTAAAGATATTATAAAAGATGAATTTACCAATATAGATTTAGCAACTGAATTTTGTAAGGATAATAATATTACTTTATAAATTATAATATTAGCAGCTGTTTTATTTTTTGTTTTAATTTTGTCAACTACTAGCTGTAGTGGCAACCCGCACGGTATCGTTTATTCTTAATGAATGTCCTTTATACGTGCGGCTGATAACTTATTATTATACAAAATCAATAAATCTATATTACATGTAAAACATATTTCTTAAATATTAGATAATCTTTTATTTTATAAAAAGGTGAAAATTAACAAAATATAGTTGTTTAGGTATATACTATGATATAATTGTATCATATACAAAATTGTAACTTGTATGTTAATAATAAATAGTTATAGGAGTTAAAAATGGCAACAATGACTAATTTTCTATTCAGTCAACATTTAAAAGAATCTAAAAATAAATTAGAGAATTTGCAAAAGGAATTAAATAAATGTTTAGATGAATTTAATGATTTTTTAAATAATATTGATGCAGAAAATTATTCTGATTTTGATGATTTCAATGACAAAGCAAAAACTTTTAATGAAGAATTAAATAAAATAATGTCAGATAAACAAAATTTTATAGTCAGTTTTACAAATATAGTTGACAATAAGAAAGAAGTTGATATTGATCGTTTAAACAATCTTACTGATTATCATGATTATAATTCTAAAGGTATTTATAAAAGTGCTAATGGAGAATATGCAGAAGCTATAAAATATTATGATGAAGCTATAAAGTTAAACCCTAATATGGCAGATGCTTATTATAACAAAGCTGTTGCCAAAACTAAACTTGGACTTTTAAAAGAAGCTATAGAAGAATATGATAAGGCTATAGAGTTAAGAGCTGATTATACTTATGCTTATTATAACAGAGGACTTCTTAAAAGTGATTTAGGACTTTTAGAAGAAGCTATAAAAGATTTTGATAAAGCTTTATCAATAGATCCTAATTTATTTGATGCTTATAATAATAAAGGATTATTAGAAGATGAGTTGGGATTTTCTAAAGAAGCTATAAAAGATTTTAACAAAGCTATAAAATTAAATCCTAATTATGCTCTTGCATATAATAATAGGGGAAATGCCAAAGATAATTTAGGACTTTATGAAGAAGCTATCAAAGATTATGATAAAGCTATAAAATTAAATCCTAATTATGCTCTTGCATATAATAATAGGGGAAATGCTAAAGATAATTTAGGACTTTATGAAGAAGCTATAGAAGATTTTGATAAGGCTATAAAATTAAATCCTGATGATACAGATGCTTATAATAACAGAGGTAATGCAAAATATAATTTAGAGCTTTATGAAGAAGCTATAGAAGATTATGATAAAGCTATAAAATTAAATCCTAATTATGCTTTTGCATATAATAATAGGGGAAATGCTAAAGATAATTTAGGACTTTATGAAGAAGCTATAGAAGATTTTGATAAGGCTATAAAATTAAATCCTGATTATGCAGATGCTTATAATAACAGAGGTCTTACTAAGGAAAATTTAGGTCTTTATGAAGAGGCATTAAAAGATTATAAGAAGGCTTTAAAATTGGATCCTAATAATGAATGTGCCAGAGAAAATGTAAAACGTACTAAAGAAGAATATGGTTTGAAATGAAGTTGTAATATATTGTTTTTTTACTAAAATATAATTTTTTCAAGATGTATTTTTATGATTTTTAAAGTTATTGTTCATCAATATGAAGATGGTTTTTGGGCAGAAGTTCCAGATATAAAGTGGTGCTTTACTCAAGCTGATACTATGTAAGAATTAGAATCAAATATTAAAGAGGCTATAGAAGGTTGTCTTTCTGTTGATATTGAAGAATATTCTAAAGAAAATATGATAAAACTATTGATGTAGTATTATGAAAACTATAAGTGGTAAAAAGTTTTGCAAGTTATTAGAAACTCATGGTGAATACTCGCAAGAATTAATGTAAGTCATTATATACTGAAAATTTTTAAGTTTGTCAATTTTTTATTGTTCTTTTTCCCGCCGCACGCCACAGGCGGACAGCGTCAAAGAACCAGACGAAGTCCGCCTACGGCGAAGTGCAAGTGTAAAAATTAGTACTAAATCATACTAAAATTATTTTACATGTAAAATAATTTATTAAATTAAAGCCATAATCTAGCCTTTCGCGAAGCGTGCCGACGAAGTCCGCCTAGCGAAGCGTGCCTATGGCAGGTGTGCTGCGGGAAAAGTTGATAAAAATAAATAAAGACATTAATTACATGCCCGCCCTTTAAAATTTGAAATTTCATTTTGAATGTTAACTCAATTAACTTTAAAATATATCTAACGCACGGTAAACCAAATTTATTATATAAACAAAATTTGAATTATAAATAAATTAATATTTTTAATTTTATTCTGCGTGCGATGGATGAGATTAGAAATAAAAAAAATTAAACTAATTATATTTTTGTATTGACAATTTTTTTATATTATGCTATATTCGCAAAAATTAAAAATCTATATCATTATAAGGAGGTGGTGCTATGCTAAACAAAAACTTCTATTCTCGCTCACTACTCAGCTTCAAAAGAATCGTCTACCTGATATGTCACTTCAATTAATATATTTTCTATAATTACATTCATATATTAAAAATTATAAAACCGTTTTTGGTTTTTTGATTTGTTATTTTAGCTTTTGTAAATAACAGTATTAGAATAAATTTATTATAAAAAATAATAATTTTTAGATATTAGAATTGAAATATAAAAGCGAGTCGTAGCCAGTTAGTGAGTTTACTCACTAGCTTATTATAGGCGTAGACGAGCATAACAATAATAAAAAATAATAATTTATTAAATAATAAAAAATCGTTTTGAAAATATTATTATTGGAGTTGATATCATGAAAAAAATACTAGAAAACAAAAACAAATTAATTTTTTCAGCATTAAATAATACTGATAAAGTACTAGAAGTATTTAATTCATCATTAGAAGGCATATCAGAAAAAGAAGCAGATAAAAGATTAAAAGAATACGGATTAAATAAAATACCCCATAAAAATAAAAAAACTATTTTTAAAAGAATAACCGAAGGTTTCATAAATCCATTCACTTTAATATTATTTGCATTAGCTGTTATTTCTATTTTTACAGATATATTAATACCTTTTTTCAAGAATGAAGAAATTTCTTTTTTGACAGTAATAATCATTTCTACAATGATAACAGTATCAGGATTAATAAGATTCATTCAGGAATATAAATCAGATAATGCATCAGAAAAACTTCTTAACATGATAAAATCTTCAAGCATAGTTTTGAGAGAAAATATCAAAAAAGAAATAAACAGTGAAAATCTAACAGTAGGCGATATAGTTTTTATTAATGCCGGTAATATAATACCTGCTGATATAAGAATAATAGAATCAAATAACTTTACAGTTTCTCAATCAGTATTAACAGGAGAAAGCGAGCCTTTAGAAAAAAATAATTCTGTATGTAATGAGGAATTAGAATCAGTAACAGATTATTCAAATATTGTCTTTATGGGTTCTAATGTAATAAGCGGAGATGCTAAAGGTATAGTAATCAATATTGGAAAAGATGCATTTTTAGGAGATATCGCAAATGAACTTTCAAATATAAATGAAATAGATACAAGCTTCACTAAAGGAATAAATTCTGTATCTTGGCTATTGATAAGATTTATGTCTATAATGACTCCTGTTGTATTTTTTATTAATGGATTTACAAAAGGAAATTGGATAGAAGCATTATTATTTGCTATATCAATTGCAGTAGGTTTGACACCAGAAATGCTCCCTATGATTGTAAGTGCATGCTTGGCAAAAGGTGCAGTGTCTATGTCAAAACAAAAAACTATAATAAAAAATCTTAATTCTATACAAAGTTTCGGTGCTATGAATATATTATGTACTGATAAAACAGGCACTTTAACTATGGATAAAATTTCATTGAAACATTATTTTGATATCAATGGAAATGAAAATAAAAATGTTTTAGATTTAGCTTATTTAAATAGCTATTTTCAAAATGGTTATAGAAATGTTTTGGACAATGCTATTATTGAATATATAGAACATAATAAAAAAAATGTTAATAATAAAGAATTAGAAAATTACACAAAAATAAATGAAATTCCATTTGATTTTATAAGAAGAAGATTAAGCATATTATTAAAAGAAAATAATAATATAAAAATGATAACTAAAGGAGCCTTTGAAGAAATGATTTCAATTTGCTCTTATGTTTATGATGATGAAAAAATATCAAAAATAACAGAATTACAAAAACAAGAATTAAATAAAAAAATTAACTCTTTAAATGATAAAGGAATGAGAGTAATAGCATTAGCTGTAAAAGATATAGAAATAAATAATGAAAATCAATTAAATGATTTAGAAGAAGTTAAAAAATTAGAAAATGAAATGGTATTAGTAGGATATTTAGTATTCTTGGATCCTCCAAAAGAGTCATCTTACGAAGCTATAAAAAAATTAAATGAATATGGTGTTGATGTAAAAATACTTACTGGAGATAATGAAAAAACAACTATTAATGTATGCAATAAATTAGGAATAAATATAAACGGTATTTTGCTTGGAAATGAAATTGATAAATTAAATGATGATGAATTAAAAATAAAAGCGAAAAAAGCTAATATATTCGCTAAACTTTACCCTCATCAGAAATCAAGAATAGTATCCATATTAAAAGATGATGATAATACAGTCGGCTTTATGGGTGATGGTATTAATGATGTGCTTGCTATGAAAATGGCTGATATATCCATTTCAGTTGACAGTGCTTTTGATATAGCTAAAGAAGCTGCTGATATAATACTATTAGAAAAGGATTTAACTGTATTAGAAAAAGGCATAATAGAAGGAAGAAAAACTTATGCCAATATGATAAAGTATATAAAAATAACTGCTTCATCAAATTTTGGAAATATGTTTTCTGTATTAATGGCTTCTATACTTTTGCCATTCATACCAATGCAAAGTGTGCATTTGATCATACTAAATTTAATATATGATTTAAGCTGCACTTCAATACCTTGGGATAATGTTGATAAAGAATTTTTAAAACTTCCAAGAAAATGGGACGCTTCAAGTATAGGAAACTTTATGTGCTGGATGGGACCTGTAAGTTCTATATTTGATTGGAGCACTTATTTAATAATGTATTTTATTTTCTGTCCATTATTCGTTTCTAATGGAATATTATATAATAAATTAGGCAATTATTATAATGGTGCCGATTTAGCTAATATAAAAACAATGTATACTTCTATGTTCCAATCAGGCTGGTTTATAGAATCTATATGCACACAAGTTTTGGTTATATACATGATAAGAACTGCTAAAATTCCTTTTATAGAAAGCAGACCTTCAAAACAAGTATTTTTATTAACTTTTTCAAGCATTATAATTTTGTCTATAGTGCCTTTTACAAATTTAGGACATCATTTAGGTTTTGTATCATTGCCTAAAACTTATTTTATATTTTTAGTTCCTTGTATATTTGCTTATATATTATTAGTTACATTATTAAAGAAAGTATATATTAGAAAATTCGGTGAATTATTATAATATATTAATAATGAAGCATATACAGATTTTTTTTATTATTTCTGTATATGCTCTTACTATTAATATGTAATTTTTCATTATAAATAGTTTAGTTTATAATTTTGATATTAAATTTGGTTTATTTAAAGTTTGACAAAAGTTAATTTTTATTAGATAATATGATGTCAATAAAAATTTGTCAAAAAATTAATTAAAGGTATTGTTTATGTTTTCTTATGTTGTTAAAAGATTATTAGTATCACTTTTAACCCTTTTTGTTATAGTAACAATAACATTCTTTTTAATGCATACAGTACCGGGCGGGCCTTTTGTAGGTGAAAAACCGCTTAGTAAAGTGGCATTGGAAAACTTAAATAGAAAATACGGACTTGATAAGCCCTTAATAGTTCAGTACGGTAATTATTTAAAGAATGCTATTAAAGGGGATTTAGGTACTTCTCTTACTAAAATAGGCCAGTCAGTTTCCGGTACAATAGTAAGAGCATTTCCTGTATCTTTCAGACTTGGAATATTCAGTATGTTTATTTCTACTACTATAGGAGTTTTATTCGGTATAGTTGCGGCATTAAGGCATGGTAAGTTTGTAGATAGGGCTGTTATGGTGGCAGCTACTTTAGGTATAGCAGTACCTAGTTTCGTTGTTGCTACGGTTTCTATTATTATATTTTCTGTAAAATTAAAACTGCTTCCTGCTTATGGATTCGATTCTTTTGCTCAATATATAATGCCTGGATTTGCTTTATCTTTCAGCTCTTTAAGTTTTATGGCAAGACTTATGAGAAGTTCAATGCTCGATGTTATACACCAAGATTATATAAAAACGGCAAGGGCAAAAGGCATATCAAGAAGCATAATCATATTTAAGCATGCTTTAAGAAATGCTATTATACCAATAGTTACATATATAGGACCTCTTGCTGCAGGTATTCTTACAGGTTCATTCGTTGTAGAGAAAATATTTAATATACCAGGACTTGGAAGATATTTTGTTGAAAGCATAACTCAAAGGGATTATCCTACAATATTGGGTGTTACAATATTCTATGGGGCTTTTTTGATAGCAATGAATTTCTTGGTTGACTTATCTTATGGTATTATAGACCCTAGAATAAAAATACAGGAATAATTTTATAATTCTTATAAAGGCGGATATTAATTGATGGAACAAAGTTTAGATAAATCATTATTTGTAAAAGCAACGGATGAAGAAAAAGCTGCTGCTGAAGTAAAAAGAGAGAGTGTAACATATTGGCAGGATGCATATAGAAGATTTAAAAAAAATAGAGTGGCTTTGGTATCTATTATAGTTATAGGTATTATAGCTATTCTTTCTATTATAATACCCATGGTTTCTGAATATGGATATGCTCAAATAAACAGAGGGGTTGAAAACAGTCTTCCAACTTTAGAGCATCCATTCGGTACAGATACTTTGGGCAGAGATTTGCTTGTAAGATGTATGATTGGTGCTAGAATATCTCTTTTAATTGGTATAGTATCAGCTACTTTAGTTGTCATAATAGGTATAGTTTACGGTTCTATATCAGGATATTTCGGAGGACTTACCGACAGTATTATGATGTGTATAGTTGACATAATAAGTGCAGTACCGACACTTTTGGTAGTTGTATTATTATCTGTTGTTCTTAAGGCTCCTATGGATAAGTTATTTTTACAAAATGAATCATTGAGAGGAATAGGACTTTTAGGGCCTGGACTTTTCAGTATATTTATAGTTATATCTTTGCTTTATTGGACTAATATGGCGAGAATGACAAGAGGACAGATTTTAGCATTAAAGGGACAGGAATTTGTAACCGCAGCTAGGGCTTTAGGTACTCCTCATAGTAGGATTATTTTCAAACATTTGATACCTAATGCAATGGGAGCAATAATAGTATCAGCTATGGTTCAGATACCTAATGCTATATTTGTTGAAGCATTTTTGAGTTTCTTGGGTTTAGGAGTTAGTGCTCCTATGGTTTCTCTTGGATCTTTAACTTCAAATGCTGTAAGCGGAGTTTATTCTTATCCTTATCAATTGCTTTTCCCTGCTGCTTTGATAAGTGTTATAATACTTTGCTTTAATTTGGTTGGTGACGGATTAAGGGATGCATTAGACCCTAGAATGAAGAATAGATAATATAAATTGTGATATTGATGTATTATTGATATACAATTTTTATTAGCAATACATTATAAAAATTGATAGCGTCTGATAAGTTTGCTTGTCGTACACTATTGCCGAAGGCATGCAGAGCAGGCGAACAATTTTTATTAGCAATATATTATAAAAATTGAGAGCGTCCGATAAGTTTACTTGTCGTACACTATTGCCGAAGGCATGCAGAGCAGGCGAACAATTTTTATTAGCAATACATTATAAAAATTGAGAGCGTCCGATAAGTTTACTTGTCGTACACTATTGCCGAAGGCATGCAGAGCAGGCGAACAATTTTTATTAGCAATACATTATAAAAATTGAGAGCGTCCGATAAGTTTACTTGTCGGACACTATTAGCGAACAATTTTTATTAGCAATAAAGGAAAATTGAGTAATGGAAAATAATCATTTATTAGAAGTTAAAAATTTAAGCGTATCTTTCTTTACACCTCTTGGTGAAGTTAAAGCTGTTAATAATATTTCATATAAATTGGATAAATCAAAAGTATTGGGTATAGTAGGAGAATCTGGAAGCGGTAAAAGTGTATCTGCTTATTCTATTATGGGACTTATAGAAGAGCCTGGAAAGATTATAAATGGAGAAATACTTTTTGAAGGAACTGATTTAATCAAGCTTTCAGAACATGAAAGAAAAAAAATAAGAGGCGACTTAATATCAATGATTTTCCAAGACCCAATGACTTGTCTAAATCCCGTATATACTATAGGCGACCAATTAATGGAGGCATTGACTACTCATAGAAAAATAAGCAAAACAGATGCAATAGAGAGAATAGTAGAGCTTTTGACTTTAGTTGGTATAAATGAGCCTAGAAGAAGAATAAAACAGTATCCACATGAGCTTTCAGGAGGTATGCGCCAGCGTATAATGATAGCTATGGCACTTGCAGGAGATCCTAAAATACTTATAGCAGATGAGCCTACAACAGCATTAGATGTTACTATACAAGCACAAATACTTGAGCTTATAAAAGATATACAGAAAAAAATCAATATGGCAGTTATACTTATTACACATGACTTTGGTATAGTTGCAGATATGGCAGATGATATTATAGTTATGTACGGCGGCGGTATAGTTGAGAGGGGAACAGTTTTTGATATATTCGAACGTCCTAAACACCCTTATACTTTGGGACTTTTAAAATCACTTCCTCGTATTGATATAAAACAGGATAGACTTATTCCTATAGAAGGAACTCCTATTGATTTACTTAATATGAAGCCAGGATGTCCTTTTAGTACAAGATGTGAAGAATGTATGAAAGTATGTATTGATAATAAGCCTCCTATAACTGAATTTGAGAAGGGTCATTTTTCAGCTTGCTGGCTTCATCAAATACCTAATTAATTAATGTTTAGTGTGAAAAATAAAAATAGTATTATAGTATAGAGAGAGTTTTTATGGCACCTTTAATAGAAATACAAGATTTGAAACAACATTTTAAGATAAAAGGCGGATTTTTCGGGAGAAATATACAAACTGTAAAAGCGGTTGATGGAGTAACTTTTAGTATAAATAAAGGAGAAACTTTCGGACTTGTTGGGGAATCCGGAAGCGGTAAAACTACATTAGGAAGAACTTTACTTCATTTATATAAACCGACCAGTGGGAAAATATTTTTTAATGGCGAAGAAGTTAATAAAGAAAATTACAGAAATTATGCTAAAAAAATGCAGATAATCTTCCAAGATCCTTATGCTTCTTTAAATCCTCGTATGACAGTTGAAGATATAATAGGTGAGGCATTAGATGTGCATAAGCTTTATTCTACTAAAGATGAGAGAAGAGAAAAGGTAATAAATCTTCTTAAACTTGTAGGACTTAATGCTGAGCAGGCACAAAGATATCCTCATGAATTTTCAGGCGGACAAAGACAGCGTATAGGTATAGCCAGAGCTTTAGCAGTTAATCCAGAGTTTATAGTTTGCGATGAACCTGTATCGGCATTAGATGTATCTATTCAGGCCCAAATTATAAATATGCTTTATGATATGCAGCAGGAGATGAAGCTTACTTATCTTTTCATTGCTCATGATTTAGCAGTTGTTCGTCAGATATCTAAAAGAATAGGTGTTATGTATTTGGGAAATATTGTTGAGCTTACAGATAGTGAATCATTATACACAAAATCTTTACATCCTTATACTCAGTCTTTAATTTCAGCAATACCAATATCAGAGCCTTCAGTGGCAAAGACAAAGAAACGTATAATACTTTCAGGTGAAATACCTTCTCCAATTAATCCTCCTTCAGGATGTAAATTTAGAACTAGATGTCCTAAGGCTGAGGCTGTTTGTGCAGAAAAAGTTCCAGAGTTTAGAGAAGTAGAAAACGGACATTACTGTGCTTGTCATTTAGTATGATTATTGGCGAATTATATAATAAGATACTATATTAAATGCATTGTTTTATTGTTTATTAATATTATATTTGTGATTATACAGCTTAGAATATTTAAACTTTCAAGATATGGAAAAGTGTTGCTAAAGCATTATTATAATATTGCAAATGTAAAGAATTAGCTACTATAGATGTATAGATATATAGTTTATTCTACATATTTGTAATGTAATCAAAATAACTAATTTAATAGAATTGGTACATTGTTGATATCTAAAAATATATAGATAATGGAACTTTTACGTATATAAATATCATAGTTATGAACTATTAAAAAGCCTAGAAAAATATATTTTATTTATGAAATATTATAATGATATTATTTAAGTAATTATATAGTTTTTGTAAAATTACTTTATTTTATAGATTAAAATAATTTATATTATTAATTTTTTCTTGACAATACTTTATTATGAAATATAATTCCAATAAATAAATAACATACTAAGGTTAGGTACAATGAAAAAGTATTTTTATTTAGTTTTTATTATTTCTATTTTTATATCTTCATGTTCAAATAAGTCTAATATTGAAGATAATGTTGTATATGTAAATTTAGGTGCTGAACCTAAAACTATAGACCCTGCTTTGAATATAACATTGCAAGGTTCTACTTATGTAACACATTTATTTGAATGTTTAACTACAAAGTATAAAGATATTGCCATTCAGCCGGGAGCAGCAGAGAGTTGGGATATATCTGAAGACGGACTTACATATATATTTCATTTAAGAACTAATGGAAAATGGTCTGACGGAAAGCCTTTAACGGCACATGATTTTGAATACTCTTGGAAAAGGGTAGTTGATCCTGATACTGCAAGCGAACCTAGTTATTTATTTGAACCTATACTTAATTTCTCTAATGTTAATGGCGGATATATGCCTGTTGATGAATTTGGTATAAAAGCTATAGATGATTATACTTTAGAGGTAAAATTAGAATATCCTACAGCTTATTTTTTGGAGCTTGTTAACTTACCTGTATTTTCACCAGTAAGAAAGGATATGGTAGAGAAAGATCCTGATAATTGGACTAGAAATCCTAAAACTTGTATAGGTAACGGAGCTTTTGCTTTATATGAAAGAAAACCTGATCAAAGTATTACAGTTGTAAAAAATACTAATTATTGGGCATCTGATACTATAGTTGCTGAAAAAATTAAATTTGTTCTTATGGATAATCCTAATTCTGCAGTTGCCGGAGTGAAAGAAGGTTCTTTACATTTTTCAGATCAATTTCCTTATCAGGATATAGATACTTTAAGAGAGGAAGGCTATATTGATACTGCTACTAGAATAGGTACTCAGTATTATGCTTTGAATACAACTAATGAAACTTTAAAAGATAAAAGAGTAAGAAAGGCATTATCTCTTGCAATAGATAGAAACTATATAGTGGAAAATGTTTTAAAATCAGGTAAGCCTGCAGGAGCATTAGTTCCTTGGGGGGTTACAGATGTTGAAGGATATTTCAGAGATAATGCAGGAGAATATATAAGCACTAATAAAGAAGATTATAAAAAGAATGTAGAAGAAGCTCAGAGATTAATGGCTGAAGCAGGTTACCCTAATGGAGAAGGTTTTCCTGTTTTAGAGTTTTTCCTTACTTTCAGTAATGATATACCTATGTTTGAAGCTGTTCAGAATATGTGGAAAGTTAATCTTGGAATAGATGTTAAACTTACTCAAATGGAATTCGCTCCATTTATACATGCATTCAGAACAGAAAGAAATTACACTATGGCTGCTGCAAGCTGGACAGGAAGCTATAATGATCCTACTACTTTCTTGGGTATGTTTGTAAGCTATTCATATAAAAACCATTCTCTATTTACTAATAAAGCATTTGATGATGCAATAATTGCAGCTTCAAGAACTATAGATCAAAATATTAGAATGAGAGAATTGCATAAAGCTGAAAAAATATTGATAGATGATGAGGCGGTTATAATACCTATAGCATATTTTGAACCTGCTGTATTAAAAAGTCCGAATTTGAAAGATGTATTTTATATACCTTTTGCTCAGTATAAATTTTCATATTCTTATTTAGAAAAATAAATATTGATTTATGACAAAAAATGTATATCATGTAGTATGTGTGGAAATTTGATTGCTGGGGAACAATTTATTATGGAAGACATTTTTATAGGAAAATTAATTAAAGAACTGCATACAACTTTAGATAATAGATTTAATAGATTTTTAGATAAACATAAACTAACATCTTCGCAGATGGATATACTGATGTTTCTTTATCGCAATGAAGAAAAAGTCATAAATCAAAGGGATATAGAAAATTTTTTGGGCTTAAGTAATCCTACAATAGCAGGTACTTTATATCGTCTTGAAAAAAAGGGATTTATAAAAAGAAAAGTAAGCTTGGAAGATAAAAGGTATAAGGAAATTTATCTCACTCAAAAAAGTAAAAAATTGAAAGAAATTGTATTTGAAGATATAAAAAAAAATAATGAAGTTATGTTTTCGAACATGTCTGATGAAGAAAAAGAAACTTTAGTTTTTATAATACAAAAACTTCTTAGTAATATACAAGATAAAGATAATACTTTTAACTAGCTTTATATGAGGTAAATACAAATAAAGTTATGCATTCTATTGAAGTTGATAAAAAAGCCAAAAAAATATTATTCAATTATTTCTGGAAAAACGGCTGGATAGATGATAGTAAAATGCATATAAATGAAGAAGATTTTTTATATGCAAAAGAAAAAGGCTTGATGTTTGACTTTTCAAAAGAAATTATTAAATATAATGATCTTATAAAAAATATATTTGGTTTAATAAAAGAAATTGATTTTAATAATACAGTCAAAGCATTTTTATGCAGTTTATCGTCTAGGGCTATTCATTTAAGAAGTTTCATCTCTAGTTATTATTTATCTAAAAAAATGATGTCTTATGATTTTTCAAACACTGAAAATATAGAAAAAGAATTTTATAACAAATACAATATCATCATAGATGATTTTCATTTGGAATATCAGAATGTTTATAATTTTGAGAAGTATAAATGGGGCGGAGTGAGACTTGAACAATTATCGTATATTTATTTTGATTTAAGAGAGTTTAGTAAAATAGATTTTGAGTTTAATCCCACAAAAGAAGATATAAATATTTTTAATGCTATATTAGAAAGAATAGATTCTTATAATATAAAAAATGATTCTGCAAATAAAATGCAGGCAGTATTAAAAGATATATTAAAATCATCAAAAGATGAAAGGATTATTCTTTTAGAAATACTTGCTTATTTAGATATTTTAGAAGCCAAAGAAGAAAGAGAGTACAGAGATACTGAATTATCAGAAAAGTTAATTAATTGGAGAGGGGGAGACTCCTATAATAAAGTTAATGCTAAAAATATATTCGGTAATTATTTATTAATTTAATTTATATACATTATTGGCATTATAAAGCACACAAATACAGAAAATACTAAATATACATATACAAACATTATAGGCTTATTATCTATAACTATATTTAATGTATTATTATCCTCTCTGTTTTGAAATGAACTTATAAAAGATTTAATAGTATTTAATGAAATCAATGTTAAATGTATTAAAAATATAATATTCAAAATGATTAATGTTAATTTATTGGGTGTAAGTCCGTAATTTACTATTCTATATATAGTTGCTGTGATAGTTAATATGTCGAAAAGTAATGCAAATATTGGTACTATCAGATACATTGCTTTTATGAATATATTTGATTTCTTTTCCATTCTTGTAAACATTAAATTAATTATAGTTAATGATAGAATTATATTATATAATATGTATACGAATCTATTATCATATGGTCTTGATTCATAAGGAAGTATAAGAAACATCATTATAAATATAGTAAATAGATTAATCACCAAAATGAATCTTGAAATATACATTGATATTATAGATTTAGTATTATTATATATTTTATATGATATGAATGGTACGAATCCATACAAAAATATTATAAGACATATAACAATTTTTGCTATTGTAAATCCAATATCTGTTGATGATGAAAATAATGCTGCTATAGAAAATCCAACTATAAAAAGTCCGTAAAATAATATAGCCAAGATTGTACTGCTTCCTGTATTAAGTATTAAAAACCATGTAAAAGTATCTCCAAATAAAGTAAAAAAGTCAGATATAGAATCAGTATCCATTACATTAAATGAATTGTATGAAAGTATCATTATTACGAAAAATATAATATTAAAAAATATAATTCTATTCATTAATATTTGAAAATCTGGAGTATCGGTGGGAGGCATATAAACATAGTTAAAAAATATATTAGAAAAACTTGCAATCAAAGATATAAATAAAAATGATAAAAATGTAATTAAAATAAGTTTTTTATTTAAATTATTTAAATGAAAAATTATAGTAAAACAAAATAGATAAAAGCTAATAAAAAAATGCATATTTAAAAATATTGGAAGTATATAGTTTTCATCTATAATTTTTAATGTAATTATATAAATACATGCAGGAATAGTTGATATTGCTGATATTAATATATATTGTAATGTTTTTAAATAATTTTTCTTTTTTGTATTATTTTGAGCAGTTAAATTATTATTATTATTCATTTCATAAACTCCGTAATTTGACTAATAATATATATCATAAACAAAAAAAATCAATGTAAATAATACAATGATTTTTTATTGAAAAAACTATTTTTTTATATTAAACTTAATTAATTATAAAATATTGGGATTTGCAATTATGTATAATGATATAAAAAATTATTTTTATGAGTTTTATAAAAAGTTGGATAAAGATTCTGTATTAATGGCATTAGATTTTAATATGGATAATACATCGTCGTACAATTCTAGCTTATATACTATAGATAAAAATTATAAAGTAAT
The DNA here is from genome assembly GCF_001049755.1 of Brachyspira suanatina. NCBI lineage: Bacteria > Pseudomonadati > Spirochaetota > Spirochaetia > Brachyspirales > Brachyspiraceae > Brachyspira > Brachyspira suanatina. The sequence continues at coordinate 648,094 of NZ_CVLB01000001.1, forward strand.
AAAAAATGATATAACAAATATTCTTTCAGGATATTCATTCAATGATAATTTATTAGTTCATAATGGAAAATTGTATAATAAATCAGAAATTGATGATAATAAAGATTATATAAATAAATTGATAAATGAAGCATTCAATAAAAATATATTGTATGGTATACCTTCATATTTTATAGATAATACTAAAAAAATTAATAAGGCTTTATTTTTAGATAGAGACGGCGTTTTAATTGAAGATGTTGGATATATAGGAACTACCGACAGAGTAAAAATAAATTTAGATTTTATTGATATAGTTAAACATGCAAATGATAAAGGATATATCACAATAGTAACAACAAATCAGGCAGGAGTATCATACAATTATTATACCAATGAAGATGTGAATAATGTTCATAGATATATATACGATGAATATAAAAATAAAGGTGCGATTATAGATGATTTTTATTATTGTCCTTATCATATTAAAGGGCATGTAGAGCCTTATAATATAGTTTCTATGCTAAGAAAACCTGAATGCGGAATGCATTTGCTTGCCTCAAAGAAATACAATATAGATTTATTTAATTCTTTTATGATAGGAGACAGAGATACTGATATTGTAAAAATACCTTATCTTCGTACATTATTAGTTGCTACAGATGTTTATGATATAGAAAATAAATACAATATAGTAAAAATAGATGATATATATAATATTATTAAATGAATATCATTATATAAAAATAGACTTATTTTTAAACTAATAAATTGGTAATTAGTTTTAAATAAGTCTATTATATTTAAATCAAATTTATTGCTGTATTTCAGGTATTTCATTATTTTTTAATCTTTCAATAAAGCTTCTCAAATCGTTTTTATTACCTTGATTATTATTAACCTTTCCTCTTTCAATGATTCTCTTAGTACCAAGACTTACTATTGTTTGTATATCCAAAATGAAGCTTACAGTACCATCACCCAAAACAGTAGCACCAGCTAAACCTTCTGATTTTGTAATATTGTCTTTAAGAGTTTTAATAACTATATCTTGTTCACCTATTAAGTTATTAACAAGTAATGCTACTTTTTTACCTTCAGAAGAAAGTATAACAGCATAATAAGATTTTATATTATTGTATCTTGAAGGAAGTCTGAATAATTCTTTAATACTTAATACATTGATAACATCATCTCTAACTTTAATAACTTCTATTCCTTCCAATTCCTGAATATCTTTAACATCTATTTTTACAGTTTCTAATATACTGTTAATAGGAACTGCATAATATTCTTTTTCAGCATCAACTATAAGAGCCTGAATAATAGCAACAGTAAGAGGAATTCTTAAGAAGAAAGTAGAACCTTTTCCCCATTCTGTTTCTATACCTACAGTACCATTGATTTTCTCCAAACTTTTCTTAACAACGTCCATACCAACACCCCTTCCGGATACATTTGTAATTTTAGCAGCAGTAGAGAAACCAGGAGCAAATATATATTCAAGCATTTGTCTTTCTGAAAGTTTAGCATCAGCAGATACAAGTCCTTTTTTAACGGCACTTTCAAATATTTTCTGAGGTATCATTCCTTTACCGTCATCTGATATTTTTATGATGATCAAGTTACCTTCATGCGAAGCACTTAAAACAACCGTACCTGTTCTAGGCTTTCCAGCTTTTTCTCTATCTTCAGGAAGTTCTATACCATGGTCCATAGCATTTCTTATAATGTGTACTAATGGGTCAACTAAGACTTCAATAACGGATTTATCTAATTCAGTTTCCTCTCCATACATTTCTAATTTTACTTCTTTACCTAAATCTCTTGATAAGTCTCTTATAAGACGAGGGAATCTGTTGAAAGTTTGAGCTATAGGAAGCATCCTAATTTTCATTACAGTTTCCTGAAGTTCATTTGTTACCCTTGTAAGAAGCTGATAAGAGTTTCTAAACCTGTCTAAAGTATTTTTAAACTCTTCTTCCATTTTTACAAATTCATTTAATTTATTATTGAATCCGTCAATATATGTATTTCTAATTTCTTTAGCTTCTTTTTTCTGTAAATGCTCTTCAAATTTTCTAAGTATCTGTACAATACTATCTCTATAATATCTTTTTACTTCATTGATGCCAGTACCTATAATTTTTTGATATGAAGTAAGATCATCATCATACTGTACATAAGAACTTTTATTTGTTACAAGCTCTCCAACTTGGTTCATCATAGCATCAATTCTGTCACTTTCTACCCTTAAGAATGAGCTTTGTCTTTCTACTTTATGATCTTTACTGCCTTTAGCAGCATCAGTTTTTTTAGCGGCACCTGAAGGAGCAGAAGCTTCTTTTGCTTTTTGGGCTTCTTCCTTCTGTTTTTTCTCTTGAAGGAATTTCTCATATTCTTCAAGTATTATTTCTTCTATTGATATTTCTTTAGTAACATCTGGTAAAGTAATAGCATCTATTATAGTTTGATCTTCTTTAATAGCTGCTAGTATATAAGTTACATGTTCATAAAACTCATCACCTTCCAAAGCTTCAAGTGGAGGTATACTTCCCATTATTTCGCCTACATCTTTTAATGCAACGAATACTTGAACCCCACCTACAGTTCTCATAGGGCTTTCAGGATCAAAACTTACATGAACTAATTTTGTTTTAACATTTTCTTCTACATTATCCCTTATTATTCCTAATAAATCACTGTCATTTGGAAGAAGTTCATATTTATTTATCTTTTTTTCAGCTTCAGGAGCGGCAGGAGCATTTCCAGACGTAGCTGCAGCAGGAGCATTTCCAGAAGATGGTGCAGGACCTTGTCCCAATTTCATGTTTTTAAAATCTTCTAATTTTTTTATTTCAGCTTCTATATCGCCGGAATATTCACTTTCTTCGCTTGCGGTATTAATAAGATCTTTTAATATATCTATACCTTTTAAAAGTACATCTATAGTAGCATCATCTACTTCTATTTTATTATTTCTTATTAAATCTAATAAGTCCTCAAATCTATGGGCATATTTTTGGGTTTCAACGAGTTCTACAGCACCGGCACTTCCTTTTAAAGTATGAACGGCCCTAAATATTTCCTGTATTGCATCAACATTGTTTCTTTCATTATCCAAAATAAGAATATTTTGTTCAAGTCTATCTAGCATTTCAAATGCTTCTTCAAAGAAATCTTTAAGCAGACTTTTTATATAATCATCCATTTACACGCCCCATAAAATTGAAAATCTTATTATATATTATCGTAAAAACCTAAAAATATCTATAGCAAATAATATTTTGCTTGAAAATATACTATTTTATTATATGATAAAAACAGTTAAATGTCTACTTTTTTATTTTAAAGGGGTATAAAAATGAAAATATGTATAATAGGTACAGGGTATGTAGGACTTATTACAGGTGCTTGTTTGGCAGAAATGGGTAATTACGTTATATGCGTTGATAATGATGAAGAAAAATTAAAAAAACTTAAAAATGGTATTACACCTTTATATGAACCAGGTTTGGAAGAACTTATAATTGCTAATGTTTCTGAGGGAAGATTAGAATTTACAGATGATTTGTCTTATGCTGTAAAAGAGTCAATAGCATGCTTTATTGCTGTTGGAACTCCTTCTGGAGATGATGGAAGCTGTGATTTAAGTTTTGTGCTTTCTGTAGCTAATGATATTGGAAAGGCTATGAATGGGTATAAAGTTATAGTAGATAAATCAACTGTACCTGTTGGAACTCATAAATTAGTAGAAAATGAAATAAAAAAACATTACAGCGGTGAATTTGATGTAGTTTCTAATCCTGAGTTTTTGAAGCAAGGTGCTGCTGTTGATGACTTTTTAAAGCCTGATAGAGTAGTTATAGGCTCCAACTCTGAAAAAGCTATAGATATAATGAGAGATATTTATAATCCTTTTACTAGAACAGGAAATCCTATAATAATAATGGATGTACGTTCTGCTGAGATGACTAAATATGCTGCTAATGCTTTTCTTGCTACTAAAATATCTTTTGCCAATGAAATTGCTAATATATGTGAAAAAGTAGGTGCTAATGCTGATTTGGTAAGAATCGGTATGTCTAGTGATAAGAGGATAGGAAATCAATTTTTATTTCATGGTTTAGGATATGGCGGAAGCTGTTTTCCCAAAGATGTACAGGCTTTGATTAAAACTGCATCTGATTATGGTATAGATTCTGATTTACTTAAAGCTACTCATCAAGTTAATATTAATCAAAGAAAAATTTTTGTTAATAAGATTTTTAAATATTATAATAATGATGTTAAAGGTAAAACTTTCGGTTTATGGGGATTAGCATTTAAACCTAGAACTAATGATATGAGAGAAGCTCCTGCTATCACTATAATAAATATGCTTTTAGATGCCGGCGCTAAAATAAGAGCTTATGACCCTAAGGCTTTTGATAATGCCAAGTCTATATTCGGTGATAAAATATATTATGCTGAAAACTCTTATGATGCTTTGAAAAATGCTGATGCTTTGATTTTAGTTACAGAATGGAATGAGTTTAGAAGACCTAGTTTTGATAAGATAAAGGAACTATTAAAAGAGCCTGTAATATTTGATGGAAGAAATCAATATGATAAGAAAAGAATGAAAGAAAGAGGTATTAAATATTTTTCATTAGGTGTAGCTGATAATTAATAATGATATATTTTACTTCTGATACTCATTTTTTTTATATGCCGGCAAACAGAAAAAAATTATTTAATGATTATCAAGATATGCATGATTGTTTGATAAATAATTGGAATGGTAAAGTAAATAAAAAAGATGATGTATATATAGTTGGTGATTTTTCTAATGATAAAGGATATTTAAAAACTACTGAATTATTAAAATCATTAAATGGAAATAAATACCTTATAAAAGGCAATAATGATAAATTTTTAGATAATGATAAATTTGATAGAACATTATTTAAGTTTATTAAAGATTATTATGTTTTGGATATAAAGGAGTATAGTAATATAATAAAAAAAATAGTCTTGTTTCATTATCCTATAATGGAATGGGAAGGCTATTATAATAATACTATGCTTATACATGGACACTGGCATAAAGATAAAAAATATCATCGTTTAGCATTTAATGCGGCATGTGATATTCATAATTTTAGCCCATTGTCTATTAATGAAATATTAGAAATGGTGCTAAATGAATAATTATAAAGATATACTATTAAATAGACTTCATACTACTATAAATCATAAAAATGAAATAGAAAATGATTGTATAAAATTTTTAAGTTATGATATTACTATAGAGCCTAAAATAGTGCAGATTGAAAAGAAAAAAAGTATATTATGCACAGTATATTTTTATGTTAAAGCACCTCTTTTCGATAATGTTTTTTTTGAGTCTTCCTCTAGTATAGCTTCAGATGAATATAAGGCTATAGAGTTATCCTCTGATAATTTTGTATATTGTGCTTTGCAGGGTATATTAGATTTTCTTTCAGGCATGCATCATCATGAAATAGAAACTTCAATACTAGGTAATAAAAAGGCTTTTACTGTATGCGAAAGTCCTATATTAGGTTTAGGAAATATAGACAATAGTATAAACAATAAAGAAGATTTTTATAATGATTATATAGGTTTTGATGAAAAAAATGGATATGCTAGTTTTTTATGGAATTGTATACATAAAGAAGTTCCTTTTATACTTGCTAATAATAGAGTAAGTTTTATAAAGACTTATGCGGCCAAAATGCCTAATAATGATATTATAGTAGAATGCACAATAAATAATATTCAGAATAAAACATTAGAAAACTGCGTACAAAATGAGATTATTAAATGGGATAATAATGGAGAGTTTTTTTCTATAAAGCAATTTTTCTTTATACTTCAATCAGATACTACTTATATTAAATACCCTTATACAAAAGAAGAAATTGAGTATTTTGTTATGGAGTATGTATTAGAATTTGAGAAGTGTGATTTTGATTATGATAAGGTTATTAAGAATATAAAAAATGTAATATCTGATAATAACTTAAGAGAGGAAATAATAAATTTTGTTCCTGAGATATGTGCTGAATATGCTTTTAAAGATGCTGTTTTTAATGATAGGGTAGATGTTTATATAGAAAATAATCATTATAATGTATTGAAAACTCAGTTTACAAGTTATAAATATATTGAGGATTCTTTGATAGATGGATTTTCAAATAATATTTTTCAAAAAGAAACTTTTAATGAATTAGTTCATATTAGTAATTCTTATAATATAATATATGAGGCTATGCAAAACGATAATAATATAAAAATGAATGATATATTTGTTTCTGTTGCTTTTAATTTTACTAATCAATATCAATTTATATAAAGATTATAATATATTATCTATATTATTTTTTATTGAATCGTTGATAGAATTTATGCTGTCAAAGCAATTTTCTAATCTATAAAATATATACGAATCTGTTTTTATGATATTTTTTTCTTTTTCTTCGCTGTTAAAATCATTAATTTCATTTTTGAATAATTTAGCAGTATTTTCTAAAGTGCTTGATATATTTTCGAGGAATATCAATATATTATGTTTATCCTCAGGTCTATTATATTTTTTCATAAGATTTATTAATTGCTCTGCTTCTACTATAAATTTTCTATTGCTTTCTATTAAGGAGTCTGTTATAGGAGTACCTTTGTATCTTGTTTGATTTTTTTCATGTATTATGATGTTGTTTTTTATCATATATGCTTTTAATAGTATTTCATATAGATATTGAGAAGTTGTTTCATTATTTACAGCTTTTCTCATTTGATTTATTATTATAGTATCTATTTCTATAAGTTCGCTTATTTTGTCAACCATTCCCTTATGACTTTCAGTTCTTATGATGAAATGATCGAATACCCACACAATAGATAGGGCCATTATTATAAATCCAACTCTTGATGAAGCTGACATTAATTTAGGCATATATGGAAATGATGATATTAATGCTGATATTGTACCATATATTTTTTTTAAAAAGTCATTAATAGAGGCAAGCGATAATATGAAGCATACTCCTATAGCTGGTATAATCATATCATAAGGTATATATTTGAAGAAAACCGAAAAAATAAATACGCCTATAAAATTACCTAAAACATTTATTTTTAAATTATGTTTTTGTTCCTCATAAAAAGGATAGAGCATTATATAAGAAAGAATAGGAAGCCAATAACCTCTTATTGCTATTCCTTCAGGAAGAAAATATCTTATGGTAAATGATATGCACATTATGATGCCCATTTTTAGCGAGAATCTGAAATGGCATTTATTTATATTAAATTCTTTTCTTAATCTTATAAATTTTAAATTGAATAATCTTGTTATTTCAAATTCATCTTTCTTATTTTCAAACATATTGGATAATATATTTTTTAATTTCACAATGATATATACCCATTCATAATTACTTTTTTCATTGCTTAAAGAATAATTATCATTAAAATAATCTATATCATTTATTACATTGTTATATTCTTTTTCATGTTTTGCTATATCTTTTTTTAATAGATTGGATATTTTTTCTAGTATCTTTGAAAGCTCTATAAAATATTCTGTATCTTTATCTGTAAAATTAATAATATTCTGATGTTCTTTATCTATTAAAATATTTATTTCTTCCAAAAATAGAACTAGCTGAAAGTGATTAATATTTCTATTATTCATAGTGTTATGTCTTTTTAATGTGTCTATATATATTGCTGAGGTATATCCATTAATAATAGGAAATAGATCATCTTTTTTATTTAATGAGCATGTTTTATTATATAATGATGATATTTTCTTATTTATAGCTTCTATTCCCTTGCAGGCTAAATTATTAGATAATTTATGTCTAGTTAAAAATCTATTTAATACTAAGAATATAAAGATTATGAGTAAAGCAGTTAATATAGCTTCCATTCTTAAATGTATATCTGATATAGGTATGTTATAAGCTTGTAAAAGAACATAAGCGAAACCATATATAAAATAATTTCTAGGAACAAAATCATCTGAAAGCAAATATACTATAGAGAATGGTACTATAAAATTAAGTGTTATAGTAAGAAATAGATTTTGCTCTGCTATAGTTGCTAAAAATCCTAATAAAAGTATTCTAAAAGCTACAGCAGGAAAACTTTCTATTGTGAAACTTTGACGCATTAAAGCACATATAAATATAGAAATTACGCCTATAGTAGCATTTTCTCTGCCGAATAGGTTGGTTGATAATACCATTATAAAAAGACCTACTAATACGCTAGGCAGAAAATCTATAGCTCTTTTTATAAATGCAATTAATATTTCTTTTTGCTTTTGGTAAAAAATTTTATCTGTAAAAAACATTAGAATTAATTTATATTTTTTCTTATATTATATAGTATAGACTATATTACAAATAAAAAATAGTCAATAAAGAATTATATAATTTTTTATTATTGCCGATATTAAAAATGAGATATAATATCTTAATTTTAAGGGGATTAGACTATGCCGCCAGTAATCATAGAACATGAAGAATATCCTTCTGTAGTTGTTATAGAATATAACAGTATATACAGAAATGAATTACAAAACTTTATACATAATATAAAAATAAAAGATAATAAAGAAGAAGTTTTTGTTGAGCCTTATTTTAATAAGATTCTTCATACAAATAATACTAATATAGGACTTTTAACTATAGATGGAAGAATCAATGGATATTATTATATAAATAAAGAAGGTGTACTTAAATATATATATATGAATTATCCATATAGAAGAAATGGTTTTGCTAAATTACTTTTAACACATGCAATCAAAGCTAATCCAAATATACAGTTTGAGAAGAATGCTAATCAAGCCTATACTAGACTTATAAGTTCTCCTATATTTGAAGATGTACTTAAAGGCAACTCTTCAGGAGCATTTGATAATAGTTCAGGATCAATGGATACATTTGAAGATCTCAGCGGCGGTGGAAGTAAAGAAGGGGAGCTTACTTTATTTTAACTTTGAAAAGATTTTTATATGCAAATACTATACTGATCATATTCTTTCTTGTATCATGTGCTCATAATGCAGTTTCAATAGCAGAAGAACCTATAATTGAAGAAAAGATTAAAGTTTATCGTCTTATAAGTATGCATACAGCTATGAATATAACTATAAGTATAGATGATAATAAAATATATGGTAAATCTGCTATAAATGATTATTGGGCTAATTGTAAAATTGATGGAGAAGGCATATCAATAGATATGATAAAAACCACAAGAAAAACAGATAATGCTGAAAAGAGAAGGGCAGAAGGTGATTATTTATCAATACTTCAAACAGCATATTCGATCAAAATAGAGGGAAAAAGACTTATAATATATACAAGGTTTATAGATGAACCTCTTATCTATGAAGAAATAGAAAATTAAATATAAGATTAAAGAAATGAAAAAATAAAGGCTGTACTTAATAACAAGTACAGCCTTTTGTTATATTGCTTATTGTTAGCTATATATTAAACTAGCAATATATCTTACAAACTCAGCAATTAAAAAGATCATAACTATGAAACCCAAGAATATCCAAGATTTCAAAGTTCTTTTTCTAGTTTCCTTTTTATTAAATTCTCTTCTAAAAGGATCGTTATTATCATATTCCATAATAAAACCCTATATCATACTTTTTTCAAATACTTTTGTGTATCAACTGCAACAGCTGCAATTATGATAGCACCCTTAATTATGTATTGCATATATGGAGAAATACCAACGAATGACATACCATAGTTAATAACTTGGAATATTAATACTCCAGATACAATACCTATAATAGAACCTATACCGCCAGAGAAAGAAACTCCTCCTACAACGCAGGCAGCAATAGCATCAAGCTCATAACCGTTACCTAAGTTGTTAGTAGCAGAACCAACACGAGCAACCTCTAATGAACCAGCTATACCATATAAAGCACCAGCCATAGTATATACTATCATAAGAGTAAGAGGAATGTTTACACCAGAAACAGCAGCAGCTTCAGGGTTACCACCTACAGCAAATATATTTTTACCTAATTTAGTTTTATTCCAAATAACCCACATTATCAAGGTTATAATGACAGCAAATATGATCAAATATGATATAGTGAAACCGCCTAATTTTATACCGCCTTGAGCAAGATTAGTAAATCTAGGATCAAGTCCTCCGATAGGCTGAGCACCATAAGGAGGTCTATCAAAATAAGTACTAGTTACACCATAAAGTATAAGCTGCATACCTAAAGTAGCAATAAATGGAGTTACATAAAGTTTAGAAATTATAAAACCGTTTATAAGTCCGAATATCATAAGTATAAGCATAACTAAGAGTATAGGAAGTATAACCGGAAGCATAGGTAAATCCGGATACATTCTAGTAGGGTTAGAAGGAGATTGTAAAAGTGAAGCACTTACAACCGCAGCAAGTCCTACAGCTCTACCAGCACCTAAGTCGTTACCTTGAGTAACAAGAAGTGTTCCAATACCTACAGCTATTATCATACGAGTAGAAGCCTGAGCAAATATGTTTAAGAAGTTGCTCAATCTGAAGAAAGTAGGCTCTTTAATGATAATACCTATAAGTATTACGAGTAATGCTGCAAATATAGCATTGTTTAATATAAATGATTTAATAGTTTTAATGTTTATTTTATTTTTATCCATGATCCTTCCTTTTGATTAAAATTATAAATATTTAGCAGACAATGCCATGATTTCTTCTTGATTAGTATTTTTAGTTTCAACAATACCAGCCACTCTTCCATTACTCATAACCATGATTCTGTCAGTGATACCGAGTAATTCAGGCATTTCAGAACTAACTACTATTACAGCTTTTCCAACAGTAGCTAAATCGATAATAAGTCTGTATATATCGTATTTAGCACCAACGTCAATACCTCTTGTAGGCTCATCAAGCATAAGAATATCAGGTTTACTTAAAAGCCATCTTCCTAATATAACTTTCTGCTGGTTTCCTCCGGATAATGTTTGTATAGCTGTTTTTTCAGAAGGAGTTTTTACCTGCATACTGTCTATAACCCATTTTGTATCTTCCTGCATCTTTTTATTATCCAAGAATCCAAATTTATTTTTATAATGGTCTATATTAGCTATAGTAGAATTAAAGTTGATAGATAGCATGCCGAATATGCCTGTTTGTCTTCTTTCTTCTGTAACTAAAGCAAATCCATTTTTTATAGCTTTTCTTGTAGAAGAATTGTTAACCTCTTCAGCCATTTTAAACACATGACCTGAAGATAAAGTTCTCATACCGAATATACTTTCTAGTACTTCAGTTCTTTTTGCTCCAACAAGTCCGGCAATACCAAATACTTCTCCTTTTCTTACGCTAAAGTTAACTTCTTTAAGAGAAGGCTGATAAAATGCAGTGAAATCTTTTATTTCTAAAATATCCTCTCCAGGAACATTTGTTTTTTCAGGGAAACGATTAGTTAAATCTCTTCCTACCATCTGTTTAATAATCATATCAGTAGTTAATTCTTTAGATGGGGTAGTGGCAACATATTTACCGTCTCTCATTATAGTAACTTCATCAGATATTTGAAGTATTTCTTCCATCTTGTGAGATATGTAGATCATACCTACGCCTCTGCTTTGAAGTTTTTTAATGATTTTGAATAATTTAGCAACTTCTTTTTCAGTAAGAGAACTTGTAGGCTCATCTAGTACTAATATTTTAGAATTATAAGAAACCGCTTTTGCTATCTCTACCATTTGCATTTCAGATACAGATAATGTAGATACTTTTGTTCTAGGATCCAGAGGTATTTCCAAATCATCAAAAATTGCCTTAGTATCATCATACATCTTTTTCTCATCAATAATAACGCCGTATTTGGTAGGATATTTTCCAAGCCATATATTATCTTGTATATTTCTTTGTCTAACTTGGTTAAGTTCTTGGTGCACCATAGCTACACCATTATTCAAAGCTTGTTTGGGTGATATAAAGTTTACTTCTTTACCATCTAAGAATATATGTCCTTCATCTTTACGGTATATACCGAACAAACATTTCATCAAAGTAGATTTTCCAGCACCATTTTCACCCATAAGAGCAACTACTTCGCCCTCTCTTACGGTTAGCTGTACATCATCTAATGCTTTAACACCCGGAAAAGACTTTGAAATACCTTTCATTTCAAGAACAATTTTTTTATTATCCATATATTAAAACCTTTATTTTTCAAACTCTGCTAATATAAAATAAATTTAGATATTAGATAATTAACAAATAAGGGATATTAAAAGATTAATATCCCTTTTTCATTAAAAATTAATTATTATTTATAAGCTTCTTCAGCAACGTTTATATTATCTTTAGTTATAGGTACATAAGGAACGCGAACTGCTTTAACTTCGTCTAAAGTCCAAGTAGTACCATCTAATGGATCTTTTCCAGCAGCAACATTTAAAGTAATGTCAACTAGAGCTTGAGATTGTCCAACTGGGTCATTAAGAACAGAACCTACTATAGTTCCTTTTTTGATTTCATTGATCATATCAGGAATAGCATCAACACCTACTATAGGTATGAATTTAGTAGTATCGCCCTCTTTGTTATATCCTAAAGCTTGTACTGACTGTAAAGCACCTAAAGCCATAGCGTCATTGTTACAGAAGATATATTCAAGTTTATCGCCATATTTCTGTATCCAAGCATCAACTATATCTTTAGCTTTTGCAGTGTCCCACATAGCTGTTTGTTATTCTAATTTTTCTACTTTAAGTCCGTTGTTAGTAACGTATAAAGTAACATGGCTAGTTCTAGCTTCAGCATCTGGGTGTCCTGGTTCGCCTTTTAATAAAGCATATTGTATAATTCCGTCACCATTTTTGTCCCAAGTAGGATTAGCTTTCCAAGTATCTACAACGATTTTACCTTGCATATCGCCTGATTCTTCTGGAGTAGTTCCTACATACCAAGTTTTATCATAGCTAGCCATAGCTTCAGCACTAGGCTGTTTGTTGAAGAATACAACAGGTATATTTTTAGTTTTAGCTTTATCTATGATAGTTTGAGCAGCTTGAGGGTCTACCAAGTTAATAGCTAATGCTTTTGAGTCTTTTTGAATCATAACATCAACTTGGTCGTTTTGCTGAGCTTGGTTGTTTTGTGAGTCATTGATAATTAAATTTGCTTTTCCGCTAATTCTAGTTTCAATGTTTCTTCTGTAGAATGACATAAAGTTGTCATCGTAACGATAAATTGTTACTCCGATAGTTGGACCATCAGTAGTTGTTGTGGATGAAGAAGATCCGCCTCCGCAAGATACCACAAAAAGTGTAGACATTATAAATAATGCCACCATAACGATAAATGACTTTTTCATATTAGAAAACTCCTTAAATTAATTAATATTCTCTTAATTAATTAGTATATAAATTTATTTTATTAAATCAAGTAAAATCACTTTTTTTGATTTTTGGATATTAATATAAAACTATTATTTTAATATTTAGACAATTTTATGTAAACTTTTTGAATTTTATTTTGAAATGTAATAATTTATTAATTAAAAATTAATTGTTTTTTTATTAATAAATTATTTTTAATATTATAAAAGGTAAGATATTATTACAATAATAACATCTTACCTAATATTATAAATTTTTTAATTATTAAAATTATTTATAAGCCTCAGCAGACTCATCTATATTTTCTAATGTAATAGCTCTATAAGGTACTCTTACAGCTTTTACATCATCTAATTGATATTCTGTACCAGTTAATACATCTTTTCCGTTTGCTGCATTCATAACCATATCAACTACAGCCTTAGCCTGATCCTTAGGACTTTGTAAAACAGTTCCTACTACAGTTCCTTTTTTAATTTCTTCTATAATTTCAGGAATAGCATCTACTCCTACTATAGGTATAAATTTATTGCTGTCTCCTATGTTATAACCTTGTTTTTGAATAGATTTTAATGCTCCCAAAGCCATAGCATCATTATTAGAGAATATAAACTCTATACTATTTCCATATTTTTCTATCCAAGAATCAGTAGCTGTTTGAGCCTGAAGTATATCCCAATTTGCTGTCTGTTCATCTAATTGTTCTATATCAATTCCATTATTAGTCAAAACAGCTTTAATTCTTTCTGTTCTAGCTTCAGCATCTGGGTGTCCTGCTTCTCCTTTTAATAAAACATACTGAATTTTTCCATCTCCATTTTTATCCCAATTAGTATTTGATGTCCAAGCTTTAACTACTATATCACCCTGTATATTTCCAGATTCTTCACTCAAAGTGCCTACATACCATGCTTTATCATAAAGCATCATATCTTCCTTGCTAGGCTCTTTATTGAAAAATATTACAGGTATTCCTGTAGGTTTTATTTTATTAATCATAAAACTAGCTGATGCAGGATCTACTAAATTAATTGCTAATGCATCAACCTCTCTTTGAATAGCTGCATCTACCTGATCATTTTGCTTAACCTGATCGTTTTCTGAATCATTCATTATAAATTTTGCTTTTCCATTTAACATAGTTTCAATATTTCTTCTCATAAATGAAATAAAGGCATCATCATATCTGTAAATAGTAATACCAACTTCTATTTCATTATTAGATTGTGAAGAATTTCCGCAGCTGATTAATGATATAAACAATAAAATTGATAAGATAATAACTATTGCTTTATTCATAAAAAACTCCAATTTTTTATATAATAATATCCTAGTTTATTAAAAAAAGATATATAAGTCAAATTAAAATATGAAAAAATATAATTTATTTATATATTTTTATTGCAGTAGCTAAATTATATTTATTTACAGGTATATATGGTATAACAATATATTTATCATTATAAAAACTCACATGTAAACCATCTAAAGGAGCTTTTTTATTTATTATATTACTTGAAACAGAGCATAGAGTTTCAGCCTGTATTTGAGGATTTTGCATAACAGTTGCAAATATACCATAATTATTTATGGCTTCCAAACATTCAGGTATCCCATCTATTCCTACTATAGGTACATAATTAAGCATTCTGCTGCTGTTATTATATCCAAATTCTTTTAATGTATCCAATGCTCCCAATGCTATATTATCATTATTACATATAATATATTCTATTTTATTTCCATATTTTGATATTAAAGTTTTAGTTAGTTTTGCTGCTTCATCTCTTTTGCCCATTGCTGAAACTTCTGCTAGAATATTTAATTTTATATTATTAGAAGCTATATATTTTTTCATATATTCAGTTCTTTTTATAGTGTCATTATCGTTTACATCACCTTTTAATATAATGCATTGTATTTTACCGTCTTCATTTTTATCCCAATTCATTCTCTCTTTCCAACTCTCAACTATTACTCTCCCCTGAGCATATCCTGCTTCTTCGCTTATTCCGCCTATATACCAAGCTTTATCATAAGTTTTTAAAACTTCTAAACCAGGCTCTCTATTAAAAAATATTACAGGTTTGTTATTAATGCTTATTTTATCCAATACTTTTTGAGCCTGAGATTTATCTACCAAATTTATAGCAAGCAGATTTACATTCTTTTGTAAAAACATATCTACTTGTCCATTTTGAGTTGATTGACTGTTATAAGAGTCTACTATAAGCAGAGAAGTATTTCTATTTATATTTTTTTCTATATACTGCTTTAAAAATCTCATATAACTGTCATCATATCTATAAAGTGCTATTCCAATAGAGTTTGTTTTTCTCTGTGTATACAATAATACAGAAGAAGATAATAATACTAATAATAAAATAATAAATTTTTTCATTTATATATACTCCTAATAATGACTTTTAAATTATAGTAAAATAGTTTTTATTGTCAAGTTTATAAATATTCAAATATGATTTTTATATTATGAAAGTTTGTTTTTTATATAAAAAATATAAAACTTTTTTATTTATTAGAAAATATAATTTAATGTTTTTTTATTTTTTAAAATGATTTATAATGAATAAAAATTATAAAAATAATGGATTTTAATGCTATGAATAAAGTAGAAGTAAAAATAAAAAATGATTCAATTATCAATTATGATATTTTAGTTAAGAAAGGATTGATAAAAGATACTGGTAAATTAGTAAAAAACATATTAAGAGGAAAAAGAGCCTTAATAGTTACAGATGATATAGTAGATAAACTTTATACTAATATAGTAAAAGAAAGTTTAGAAAAGGAAGATATTATTACTTCTGTATGCGTTCTTCTAAATGGAGAGCCTAATAAGAATATAGAAAGCATTAATAATATATTTTCATCATTGGCACAAAATGAATTAAGCCGTAAGGATATAATAATTGCATTGGGAGGTGGGGTAATAGGAGATATGGCCGGATATGCTGCTGCTGTTTGGATGAGGGGCATTGATTTTGTGCAGATTCCTACTACATTGCTTGCTTGTGTTGATTCTTCTGTTGGCGGAAAGACAGGTATTAATATAAAAGAAGGTAAGAATTTAGTAGGTGCTTTTCATAGTCCTAAATTAGTTATAATAGACAGCAATACTTTATTAAGTCTTCCAAAAAGAGAGTTTAATGAAGGAATGGCTGAAGTTATAAAGCATGCATTTTTATTTGATGAGGCACTTTTGGAATTGATAGAGGCACATATTCATAATAATACCATTTTGGATATGGATTTTGTGTTAAAGAGAAATTGCGAATTAAAGGCTCATATTGTAGAAATAGATTATAAAGAGCAGAAAGAAAGAATGTTTTTAAACTTCGGACATACTATAGGACATAGTGTAGAGAATGCTGCTGGTTATGGGCTATTGCTTCATGGCGAGGCTGTTGCTATAGGTATGATTTTTGCTATAGAGTATGGTATTAGAAAAGGTATCACTAAAGATAAAAATATATTAGAAAGGGCCAAAAATATATTAAGTAAATTTTCTCTTCCAATATCAATACCTGATAACATGAATTTAAAAGACTCAATTAAACTCGATAAAAAAAGAAGCGATGATAAAATTAATTTCGTATTTTTAGAATCTATTGGAAAGCCTTGTGTTGAAAAAGTAAGTTTGGAGGATATTTTAAAATGAATAAATTTACTTTTGCACTTATGCTTTCTATAGTTATGCTGATATTATGTGCTGCTAATACAAAATCTGATAAAAAAATAAAAGTGGCAGATACCGCTTCAGTTGATATAAAAAATAATAGTTATACTAATATAGATGAATATGTTATGAAAACTTTAAATGCCTACAGAGTGCATGCTACAAATATCATTGATATAAGCGGAAATAAATATTATATTTCTAGTGTAGATATTCTTAATACTAATGATGAAAGTTTTGATGAAAAAAAAGATAAAGAGAATTATATCTATATAAGTATATGGAAATTAAATAATAATAAAGCAAACTTTGTTTCTGGTTTTTATCCGTATACTATATCTGCTGACTGGATAGGTGATATAGTTTCAGAAGTGAGTAACAATATGCTTGAATTTGTATTAGATCGTTATTCAAAGAAATATTCTTGTCTTAATTTTTATAAATTTAATATAGTAAAAAAGAATAATACAGTTAATTTTTATCTTACTAACTTTTCAGAAAGAACTTTTAAGATAAATCCTAATACAGGAGAATTGTCAGCACCTGAATATTTCTTTGATCATGACAATGTTATGATGAATGATATTGGTAAATATTATAAGTATTACAATTTTAATTAAAAAGTAATAAAAACTAAATTTGATTGATGAAAACAAAAAATTACAAAGTTAAAAATTTTTAGTATATTTTAGAAAAATAAGAATGGATATAATAATAATAATAATTAAGAGGCATTAACTTTTTTTATAAGCTAATGCCTCTTTTTTATTTTAGGATTTATTTAAAACTTATGCTTTCAATAGGGCTTCACCCAAAGACTTACATTCATCAATGGCGTCATCATCTGGAGCAAGATTTGTAATGAGTCCGTCTTTTACCAAAGAAGCACCTGTATCTTTCACATCATCTTGCCATATTCTCATCCATTCTCCATCACCCCAATCATAAGAACCGAATAAAGCTACTTTTTTACCTGATAAACTTCCTCTTATGGAATCATAGAAAGGTTGAAATTCTGATTCTTCCAAAACTTCAGCTCCCATAGCAGGACATCCTAAAGCCACTTTTGAATAGTTATTTATATTTGCAGTATCAAAACTAGATACAGGGAAAATATCAGCTTCTCCTCCGGCATTTTCAATACCTTTCTGTACATTCTGTGCCATAATTTCTGTATTTCCTGTACCGCTCCAATATATTATTGCTATTTTATTACTCATATTATTGCCTCCAATCTATATAATAATTATTAATTTTGAATATACATTTTGTAATCGTCCATTATTTCTAATATGCCCTTGCCGTTTAAAAATGTATTTATATAAAAACTTCTGCATTCATTATATCTATTGAATGTTTTTATAGCTTCATTTTTATTATGATACACTTTCCAATATCCTGTATGTAGGCTATTCTTACCGTAATTGTTTATAAAGCCGTATATGTCCATAAGAGGATAGCCTAAAAATATTCCTATCTCATGAGGAAAATCTTTACTGTTCTGCATTCTATATTTTAGCAGTTCTATACACTTATACAAATCTTTAGATTCATATCCGTAAAGCTCTAAAAAATCGAAAACATCATCATTAGAAATATATTCTTCAAGCCTTTTTTTGTTATAAACATAAACTATAACTTTATTATCATAATCTTTTATTATAGATACATTTATATTACGGCTGTTTAATATTTTATTGTATGATGCTCTTTTTTTATAAACCTCCTTTTTAGAGCCGTATTGGTATGTAAATATATTAGCTATCTTTATACCTGACAGAGCAGGGGCACAGTGATTTATAATTAACTCATCAAAACTATATTCTTTCATTGTTAGAGTATTCTAACATATAATTTTAGAATTGTCAATACTTTTGTTAGTATATTCTAACTTTTTATTAAAATTTTTAATTTTATTCTATAAACTTATAATAATATAGAGTTTAATAAACATAAAATAAAAATAATATTTTACATTATTGTCATTTGTACAATTATAATAGTTAATATATTTAATAAAAAATAGATATTATTTATTTTTTTAATATTTGATTTTTTTAATTTTTTGTTATAATATATATGCATTCAATTTTTAGACTTTATATATTCACTTTAATACTTTTATATATTTTATCTTTAACCGTAAAGAATTTTAAATTAATTAAACGAAGGAGTTTATTATGGCAGAAAAACAAATACTTAATTTTGAAGCCGAAACTAAACAAATATTAAATTTAATGGTGCATTCTATATACACTCATAAAGAAATATTTTTAAGAGAGCTTATATCAAATGCAAGCGATGCATTGGATAAAGCAAGATTTGAATCTATAACAAATACAGATAAATACACTGATATAGATAATTTAAGAATAAAAATAGAAGTAGATGAGCAGAATAGAACATTAATTATAAAAGATAACGGAATCGGTATGACAAGAGAGGACGTTATTAATAATATAGGTTCTATAGCAAGAAGCGGAACTAAAGCATTTTTGGAAAGAATACAAAAGGATAAAGAAGCATCAAAAGAAAGCGGAATAGATTTAATAGGACAATTCGGAGTAGGATTTTATTCTGCATTTATGGTTGCTGATGATATTGTAATAGAAACAAAACATGTTGATAGTGAAAAAGGCGTTCGTTGGGAGAGTAATGGAGATGGTTCTTATTCTATAGAAGATATTGATAGACAAGACAGAGGAACTACTATTACATTAAAATTAAAAGGAAAAGATGAAAAATTAGAAGAAGATGGTTTTGTTGATGATGATTACTGCAACAGATACACTTTAGAGAGTTTAATACATAAATATTCAAACTATGTTCATTATCCTATAGTTATGGATATGCCTATACCTAAAAAGGACGAAAAAGAAGTTCAGCAGTATGAAGAAAAAACTATTAACTCTATGATTAGTATTTGGCAGAAGTCAAAAAGCGATGTTAAGCCTGAAGAGTATAATGAGTTTTATAAAGAGCATTTCCATGATTATGCTGAACCTTTTGAAGTTATACATACAAAGGCTGAAGGTACTATAGAATATACAGCACTTTTATTCATACCTTCAAGAGCTCCTTTCAATTTCCTACATCCAGATTTTGAAAGAGGATTAGAACTTTATTCAAGAAATGTATTTATAATGAGCAAGTGTAAAGATTTGCTTCCTGAATATTTAAAATTTGTTAGAGGTTTGGTTGATTCTCCTGATTTCTCACTTAATATTTCAAGAGAGATTTTAC
This sequence comes from Brachyspira suanatina, assembly GCF_001049755.1. Classification (NCBI taxonomy): domain Bacteria; kingdom Pseudomonadati; phylum Spirochaetota; class Spirochaetia; order Brachyspirales; family Brachyspiraceae; genus Brachyspira; species Brachyspira suanatina. The sequence goes on from NZ_CVLB01000001.1 coordinate 668,431, forward strand.
AGCATAGCACTCAATTAAAAAGAATAGCTTCTAATGTTGAAAAGAAAATTTTAGATGCTTTAGAAAATATACTTAAAAATGACAGAAAGAGATATGAGAAATTCTTTAAAGAATTCGGCGAATCTATAAAAATAGGTATATATTCAGATTTCAGCAAAAAAGATAAATTAGCTAATCTTTTATTATTCCAATCTTCAAATACAGCTGATGATGAATATACAACATTAGCAGAATACAAGTCAAGAATGAAAGAAGGTCAGGAGTTTATATATTATGCTGCTGCTAAGGATAAATCTGCTATAGAAAAACTTCCTCATATGGAAGGTATGAAAGATAAAGGATATGAGGTTCTTTATTTCACTGATAGAGTAGATGAATTTATGATTACTATGATGAAAGAGTTTGACGGTACTAAACTTCATTCTATACTTCAGGCTGATAATAATGATTCTGAAAACAAAGATGAAAATAAAGAATCTGCTAATAAAGAAATACTCAATGCTATAAAAGATGTATTAGGTGCAGATAGAGTTGCTGAGGTAAGAGAAACTAACAGACTTAAAGAAAGTGTTGTATGTTTATCTAATAAAGAAGATTCTATCAGCTTTAATATGGCTAAAGTTCTTGCTGAAACAGGCAATAATATGTTTGGAATGAAGCCTGAAAGAGTATTAGAGATTAATACTTCTCATGATGTTTTCAAAGCTATGGAAAAAGAATATCAGGCTAATAAAGTTTCAGAAACATTTAAAGAATATAGTGAACTTCTTTATGATGAGGCTTGTATACTTGAAGGACTTCCTCTTGAAGATCCTAAATTATTTGCAAGCAGAATGAGTAAATTAATGCTTAAATAATTATTGTTGATATAGTTTAATTAACATAATAACGATAAAAAATTATTAAAAGGGCTGTATTAAAAATGCAGTCCTTTTTTATTTAAATTTTTATACCTAAATAAAACTTGGTGGCATGCTTTTATTAGTAAATTAAAAAATAAATGAAGTTTAAAATATGTATAGAAAGCATAAAAATCTATAGGGCGGGGAATGTATTTCTATTAAAAAACAAATTAGATTAAAATATAACATATTTTTTTATCTATATTTATTTTTAGTCATCAAATTTCTGTCCTAAGAGCTGGCCATTGCTTGCATCTATATAAAGCTCCATCATATTATTGAGTTTTACTTCATATAGATTCCATTTCTTTTTTATTTTTGTTATTACTGTATTAGGATAAGTTTTTGAAACAGTATTTGCTACAGGCTGAGGCAGTATATTTGAAGGTAATGCCGTGTAATTTCCATCTATTTCTTTTAATTCTCCGTTTCTAAAGAATTCCATTTCAACACCATTATCCAATGCGATTTCATATTTTTTTCTATCCATTTCGGCATACATTATAGAAGAATTTGGAAAGAAAGTATTTATAAATTGCAGTATATTATTTGGAAGCTGATTAGGTGCTATATACATATCATCAGCATATACAGTAATCACTGCAATAAGAAATAAAAGTATTGTTTTTTTTATCATATATCACCTTCAAATTAATTTGGTACTTTTTGTCCTATTAGCATTCCTGCAAAATCTATGAATATATTTATACAATTATCTAAACTTATTACATACATATTCCATATTTCCTTTATATTTTATAGTTGAGACATCAGGATTTATTTTCTTTACAATATTTAATGCTTTCTTATATATGAAAATCATAGGTATAGGCTATGATTTTCTTCTTACCTCCTTCCAATATCTGTTTAGATCATAATTTATTACTATATCATCATTAAATATCACTTCATAAAATTCGCTTATTTTATATATATTTATTATTGTAATTAAAATAGTCATTGATAAAATTAACTGAGTTTTTAGGAAGTACTCATTGTATGAAAATAAAGACATATAAATAAGAATAAATAATAATACTATTGTTTTGTTCATTTTACATAATTTAATACTATATTGTAAATATAACAAAAATTTTATAAATATCAATAAAAATAATTAATTAAAAAAATGAAAATTAACTAGAAATTAATGTAAAATGGTATAAAATATTAACAGGTATAATTTGTTAATGGAATGTTATATGATAGTAGATTTAAAAAAATATTCTTTAATAGATTGGCAGCAAATAAAAACTAATATTGACAGTATAAAAGATATGCAGTTGGATATTATTGTTATTAATGAAGACGGTATATTGAGTGTCATACCTTATGAAAAGATAGAAGATGTTTTGTTTCCGCTTGACGGATCAGAATATATGAGTAAATCTTCAATTTATATAGATAAATCATTAATTTCAATAATAGGAAAACAATTAACTATAGATTTAAATAAACAGCATGCAGATATACATGATATTAATATTTTTTATTCATTATATAAAAACTGCAAATTTGAAATAGATAAAGAATATTATAATAATCATTTTAATGAATTAATATCAATAAGAAATATAGAAAGAATAGATTATTTAAAAGAATTATTTAATAAATTAAAATTATTTACAACTCAGAATAAAATAGATTTAGAATTAGCAAAATTAATAGGAAATATTTTAACAGATATAGGTATAATAGAAAGATTAAATTTAATATATCATTTGAATTATATAAAACAGAATAATATATCTGACTTGAAAAATTATCAAAATGTTAAAAAAGATGATCTTCTTTTTGCTGATATTATAGGTACTATAGTTAATATATTGGAGAAAGAATATAGTGATATATCTATATTCAGTAATATTTCTTCATTTGCAGATGATAATGTAATATGTCATAGCAATAGAGTATTTGTTATGATGGTTGAGTTTTTATATTATTATAATGAGGAAATATCAAGAGGTGTGGCTTCTAAATTAAGGGTAGATTATAAAAAGAAATATTATTCATATTATAATGAAATAGGAAAAAAATATCATTTACTTACTAAGGCTGATAGAATAGAGGATATATCAAAAGTAGGATTTAGAAAAATAGAACAAAATGAAATAAAATATTATGCAAGAGCGGCTTTTTGGCATGATATAGCACTTGTTGATATACTTCCTAATATTCCTATTGTTAGTAATAATGAAGGAGATAATCATGCAGTATTAGGCTTTAATTTACTTAAATACTGTATGGCGCAGAATGAATATACATATGCTACAGTAGGACTTCATCATGAATATTATGGACATGGATATGGTATATTTACAAATATGTATAATAAGCAGTTTGCAAATAAGACTTATAATAATATAGAAAATATATTAACTTATGATTCAAATGATATTGAGAATTTAACTGCATTATCATATTTTCCTGCTAAAGCATTAGAAATAGTTGATTCTTATGATAGTTTATATACCAATATTTCTAAGAATAGCAGAGGAAATATAGCTAATGAAGTCATATCTTATATGTATGAAAACTTTTTGGGATATGATATAAAGATTGATCCTATAATTTTTTATATATTTATTAAATATTTAGAAAATGCCAGGGGAGCTTATATATTTGATTGTCCTTTATAATTAAATATTTATTATATACTTGACAATTTATAAAAATCTTATATCCTAATAGTAATGTTTTTTTGTTTTAGGGAAAGTAATTGTTAAAAAAAGATATTAATCAAGAGTATAAGGGACCTGTTAGCGTATATTTAAAGCAAATAGGTGAAATAAGAAGACTCACTAAAGAAGAAGAACTTGATTTATGGCAGCGCCTTGAAGTTTGCCGGGAGAATAGAGCAGCATTAGAAAATAATAATGATGAAGAGTCTTTAAAAAAAATAGAAGAGATAGATAAAGAAATAGATTCCATACAGCATAAGCTCGTAAAATCTAATTTAAGACTTGTTATAAGTATAGCAAAAAGATATTATAATAGCGGAGTACCTTTTATCGATATCATAGATGAAGGAAATATAGGACTTATAGAGGCTGTTAAAAGATTTGAATATAAAAAAGGATTCAAATTTTCTACTTATGGTGTTTGGTGGATAAAGCAGAGCATAGTTAAAGAAATATCAAGCAAAAGACATATCATAAGATTCCCTATGCATATAGCAAGGCTTATAAAAAAGAGTATACAAACATCAAAAACACTTACTCAGAAATTAGGCAGAGAACCTACTATAGATGAAATATCTAAAGAAATGAAAATAGACAGAAAGACTTTATCTTATATTATGATATTTACTCAGGATACTGCCAGTGTTGACTCTTTTTTCAGAAATTCAGATAATAATGATATGACTTCTATAATAGAAGATAAAAATTTCCCTTCACCTCATCAAAAGGCATTTATGGATAGTTTGAGAGATACTTTAACAGAAGCTCTTAAATGTTTAGATGAAAAAGAGAGAACAGTTATAATATCAAGATATGGTTTATATGGAAAAGAGGCTAAAACTCTTGAAGATACTGGAAAAGAATTAAATATTACCAGAGAAAGAGTAAGACAAATTCAGATAAAAGCTATAAAGAAACTTGCAGGACTTAATTTATCTAAAGAATTAAAAAGCTTCTTATGGGATTAAATAATTTTCATTTTATAATTATATTTTTTTATTAAACAATTTATATTTTTACCGAAAAATTAATATCATAAAATATAATCATGGATGGGAATTTATGTCTAACGAAATGAAAGCAAAATTAAAACCTATAATTATAATAGTAATATTACTTGTAATTTTAGTTGCAGGTTTCTTTATTACTAAGAGCATATTGAGCAGCAATAATATACCTATTTTAGATTTTGGTGCAGCCAATACAAATGATATGCCTGAAGATACTTTGACAACAGATGATATATTCGGTGAGGATATAACTCCTGAAGAAAAAGATTTCTTAGCTACAAATAACACCATATTAACAGATAATAATACAAACACTAAATCAACAAATAAAGATTCTTCTATAAATCTTACAGATAATGGGTTATATGAGGCAGGAAATAATCTTGATATACCAGATATAAAACCTCCTGTTTCTAAACCAAATAATAGCAGTTCAGCTTATACTTATAATACTGATAATACAGTTTTAGTAACAAGTTCTAATACTCTTAGACCTAATGATAATATTATGAATACAATGTCTTCTATAGAAACAAATGTTAGAATAAGTTCATTTATCATCAATTATAATGACAGATTCATTGCTACTAGAACTAACCCTGTTTTAATAACTTTAGCGGTAAAATCTCCTGCTGAAGGAAAATATGCTAAAATAAGAGTATATGCTAGAAGAGTAGATAATAATTATAATATATTAAGCAGAGATTTAGTATTCTATTTGCCTAAAATATATGTATTGGACGGACAGGCACAGACACAATTCTACTTTGCAGGAAGAACTTCTGCAGGCGGAAAGTACTTGCCTAAAGGAAGATACTTATTATATGCCGAAGCAGAAATTACAGATGCTAACGGCAGATCAGTTGGAAAAACAGGAAGATATCCTGTTCCTCAATGGAATTATGTTGTAACATTACAGTAAAAAATATTTTGCTGTGATGCCTAAAACTCCCTAGATATTTTTATAATACTGGGGAGTTTTTATTTTATTATAGATTTTTTAATTTCATATAAATAATAGGAAAATTATTTCCTAGATCATCGTATTCATTTCTTTTATAATCTTCAAAACCTATATGCTTATAAAAATTGTATGCATTTGTATTTTGTTCATTGACTGATACTTCTTCTATATCATAATTGTAAATAGCATATTGTATTAATTTTCTGCCTATGCCATTTCCTATAACTTCAGGATCTAAAAAAAGCATTTCTAATTTTTTATTTTCTGTGCCCATAAACCCTACAATATTATCTTCTATTTCAGCAATTATTAAATGCTTTATATCTATTAAATATTTTTTAATGTATTTGGATATATTTATAATATCATCTTCTTTAAGAAATAAATGAGTTGCTCTTACAGATTTTTCCCATATTATATAAAGTTTATCTATTAATTCATCATCTCTATTTTTTGCTTCATATATTGTCATAATATAAAAGTCCTAATAAAAAGTTTTAATAAAAAATTCTAATAAAAAAATATCTATGCAAATTAATTAAATTAACTTACATAGATAAAATATTTTTTAATTATAACTTATTTTTTGTTATTGGAAATTCTTTTCTATTAATTTTTCATAAGTACCATTTGTCATTATTTGAGAAAGTCCTGCATTAATTTTTTCTAAAAGAGCTGTATCTTCTTTTCTTAATGCAATTGCATAATTTTCTACTATAGCATCACTTTCTATTAATTTTATATCATCATTATATTTAGCAAAATTTTTGCAAGGTTCTTTATCAAATACAATAGCAGCGATTTTCTTTTCTTTTAATGCTAGTACAGCAGCAGCACCTGTATCAAATTTTTCATTATTTACTTCTTTGTTTTCTGTCATTATAGTATCGCCTGTTGTACCTATAACCACACCTATATTTTTGCCTGCTAAATCATCAAATGTTTTTATAGTATCATCATCTTTATGAACTAGCATAACTTGGCTTGAAACATAATAAGGTTCTGAAAAATTAACAAACTGTTTTCTTTCTTCAGTAACAGTCATACCTGCTATTATAGCATCTATTTTTTTAGCCTGAAGTGCTGGTAAAAGTCCTTTAAACTGCATATGTGTGAACTCTACATTCAAACCAGATAATTTTGCGACTTCGCTCATTATATCATAATCAAAACCGCCTATTTTTCCATCACTGTCTAAATATCCAAAAGGCGGAAAGTCAACATCTATTCCAACATATATTTTTTTATTTTCAGTTTCTGTTGTTTTTGCTGAATTACCGCATGATACAATGAGCATTGAAGAAATAATCATTATTAATGTTAGTATTTTTTTCATTTTTACCCTCTTTATAAAAGAATTTATAACTATTAATAGTATTACTATGTAATATAATACTACTAACTAATATAAAAGTCAAGAATAAAAATCATAAAATATAGTTATCATAATATTGATATAATGATTATTTAATTATATAATAAAAAAATGAAAGTTAACATATTTACAGATAATTTAAATACTAAAATATACGGTAAAAATACTTTATTATTTGAATCATTAGAAAGTACAAATAAAAAAATGATAGAAGATTTAAATAATAAAGTAAAGTTAGAAGAGGGTAGTGTATATATAGCATTGCTTCAGACATCAGGAAAGGGCAGCTATGGTAATAAATGGGAATCAAACAATAATTTAGGATTATGGTTTAGTGTTTTAGTTTATTCACCATATAAAAAAGAGGCTTTAAGTTTTTTGCCTGGCATAGCATTGAGTAAATGCTTGAGAGAAAAATATAATGTTGATGCTCATGTAAAATGGCCTAATGATGTTTTGGTTGGAAGTAAAAAGATATCGGGAACTCTTATACAAGTTACTCCTTTTGAAAATGTAAATGCATGCGTTATAGGGACTGGTGTTAATTTATATCAAAGCAAAGAAGATTTTGATTTAAGTATAAGAAATAAGGCTACTTCATTATATATTGAAACAGGAAACAAAGTAGAATTAAGTAATTTTTATAAAGATTTAATTTATTATTTTGAAGAAGTTTATACAGGAAGTACGAAATTATCAGAATATTTTAAAGAGTATAGTAAAATGATAGGAAAAACTATAAAAGCTATAAAAGATAATACTGAAATATATGCTGATGTAAAAGGAATAACAGAAGAAGGATATTTACAAGTTGAAGTTAATGGAAAAGATGAGACTTGGATATCCAGAGCTTCTTTAGATATAGATACAAGCTATTAAAAATTAATAAATGGAAGGAAATTATGAGAAAACCAATACCATACAAGAAACCAGAAGAAAAAAAACATGTGAATAAAAAGAGTATATTTTTGCTTATCATATTTGAATTAATTATTATAGTGCTTTCGATAGTTACTACAGCTATAATATCATTATTATTTGGTATAAATCCTTATATAAGTGCTGGAATAAGTGCTGCTATACTTGTAGTATTTAGTGTATTTGTGGCAAAGGAATTTTTACTTAGTATTAATAAGTGATAAAAAGGAGTAATAAAAATACCTACCATATAATAAATGGGGTTTATTATGGTAGGCTTTTTAAGAAAACATATGATAAAAAATAAAAACAATCTACAATGTATAGTATACTATATATAATTTTTGTCAATATAAATTTTTAAAATATTAAAAAAATAAATAATATAAATTTAAAAAATATGGAGTTTTATTTTACATATAATACAAATAAATAGCATGTTATATAGTTATTATAGCATGTTATATAATCATAGAGTTATTTCTTTTTTATTGCTTATTTTAAAGAATATAATAAGCGATATAATAGTTGTAAATGTAAGTATTGTAGAAAGTGCGGCTGCTGTTCCGTAACTTGCCCTTATAACTTCCTGATAAATAGCCACAGACATAGTTCTTGATTTTGTTGTATAAAGTATAACAGATGAGCTTAATTCATTAATAACAGTTATCCAGCTTAATATGGCTCCGGATAATACGCCTGAAAGCATTAATTTTGCTGTTATATAAAAGAAAGTTTTCATTTCTGAAGCTCCTAAACTTATAGATGCTTCATCTACATTCTTATCTATTTGATAAAGTATTGCAGAGCTTGATCTTAAAGTGTAGGGGAGTCTTCTTATTACCAATGATATAACAATAATTATAGAACTTCCTGTTAATATTATAGGAGGCTTATTGAATGCAGTTAAAAATGTTATTCCAAGTACAGATCCTGGTATTATATATGGAAACATTGATACTATATCTATTATATTGGTTAATATATTTTTTCTTCTGATTGTTATATATGCAGTGAGCATTCCTACAAGTATTATTATTGCTATTGTTATTATTCCATATACGTATGTATTTTTTATTGAAGATGCCAAAGAACGAAATATTGTTTCATAGCTTTCAAGAGAAAAATTACTAGTAAAAACGGATCGGTTTGTCTTTAAAAATGAAGTGTATATTACTGTAATTTGAGGAAGTATAGAAATCAAAACTAAAATATATATTATACTATGAATTAGTATAGATTTTATACCTTTTATATCTTTTGATTTTATGCTGTTCATTGAATTCATAGCATAAGATCTTTTATTTACAATATATTTTTGTGAAATAAACATTATAGTTGTAATTATTACCATTATAACAGACATTGAAGCAGAAAAGTTTGCATTGCTTCCTACTTCGCTTATGAACTCCGAGTATATCATAGTAGGCATAGTTCTGTATCCTTCACCTATAAGCATAGGAGTACCGAAATCAGCCAAAGCATTCATAAATACAATGAGTCCTGCTGAAACTATAGTGGGCTTTATTAATGGTATAGTTACTGTCATATTTCTCATAAAGCTTGAAGCACCCAAATTCTCAGAAGCCTCTAAAAGTATATTATCTATTTTACCCAAAGCTCCATAAACATACATAAATATAAATGGGTATAATTTCAAAGAAAAAACTAAAAGTATTCCATCAAAACCATATATAGTTGGTATGCTAATACCTATATATGAAAAAAATCTAGTAATAACTCCGTTTCTTCCAAGAAGAAGTATCCATGAATAGGCACCTATAAATGCTGGAGACATCATAGATATTATTATGAGAATTTCTATGATTCTTTTACCTTTAAGATTGTACATCTTCATACAGTATGCCAAAGGTGTTCCAATTAATACAGCAAGAATAGTTACAGAAGTTGTTACTATAAAACTATTTATTAAAGTGCTGTAATAATACTTTTTGGTAAAGAATCTTATAAAATTATTTAACGTCCAGGCATCTGTTTTTATATCTTTAAAACTGCTTAAAAATAATGAGAACAATGGATAAACTAAAAATAAAGCAAAAATAAATGTTATTATTATAGTAATATATGTCCAAAAGTCCATTCTTTTTAATATAGTTTTTATTATATTTTTCATAATTATTTTCTCTTTTCACTGCTGATAATTATATCTATTTTATCAGCAGGATTTTAGTAAGAAAATATATAGATATTTTAAATACCTGTAACTATATTTTTAAATCTTTCAAGCCAAGCCTCTTTATTTTTATCAACCATTTCTTCATCTTCTTTTATATCATTTATATTTTCAAGAGGCATAAGTATTTGAGAGCCTTCTAAATTTTTTATTATTGTTCTTGTGAATAATTCATCATTAATAATTTTTTGGGCATCATAGCTTGTTACAAAATCTACAAACTTTTTAGCATTTTCTAAGTTTTTAGCGCCTTTTATTATAGCCATAGAATGTGCTTTAGTTAGTACGCCCTCTTTCATATATATAACATCTATAGGAGAACCTGTATGTATATAGTTTGCAGCTGCACTTTCAAATGTAAGCCCTACAGCATATTCATTATCAGCAACACCTTTATATACTGCAGAAGAACTGCTTAAAAGTTTTCCGTCTAAATTAGCATATAATTTTTCTACATAATCCCAGCCATTTTCAGGATTTCCATTACCCATAGCATAAAGCATATTAACTAACTGTTCAAAAGATGATGATGAAGTAGTAGGATCATTAAAAGCTATTTGTCCTTTTAAAGCAGGATTAAGTAAATCAGCGTATCCTTCTACTTTTATATCTTTTATTAAATTTGTATTTATTATTAATACGCTTGGACTAAGCATAAAGCCTGTTATGTATTTTTCTTTACTTCTATAATCCTCGTATATATTGTCATAATTTGTTGTAACGTATTCTTGAAAAAGCTCTGAGTTGTATTTCAATATATTTTCATTAGCAGCAAAAAATATATCCCCTAAAGGATCATTTTTTTCAGCTTCTATTCTTTTTATTATTTCAGCAGTACCAGCTATAATAATTTCTACATTTATGTCCGGATTTTTTTTACCAAATTCTTCTACAAGTCTATCAATAAAAAATCTAGTTGCAGGAGTGTATATTACTAAACTATTTATATTCTCTTCTTCTTTTTTATTAGAACATGAAAGAATTGATGTTACTATCAATAAAGATACTAAAAATAATTTAATGGTATTTTTCATAATTTTTATCCTCGTTTTTATTTTTTATAATTTATCTGTAATTATATTTTTAAATTTTTCTAGCCAACTTTCTTGATTTTCTTTTACAAAATTATCTATATATTCTAATTCTTCATTTGAAGTTATAGCATTGATATCCTTTATATCAACTAATATAGGAGAAGCTCCTAAATCTTTTCTTACAGCTCTTGCATTAAGTTCGTCATTCATTTTCTTTTGAGTATCAAAGCTAGTCATATAATCCAAAAACTTTTTAGCATTTTCCATATTTTTAGCATTTTTGATTATATATATACCGGCAGGCTCCATTATCACGCCTTCTTTCATATATACTAATTTCACAGGAGATCCAGAAGCAGCATAATTGGCAGCAGCATTCTCAAATGTAAGTCCCACAGTATATTCATTATCAGCAACACCTTTATATACAGCAGAAGAACCTGTGAGTAATTTTCCGTCTAAATTGTCGCATAATTTATCAATATATTCCCAGCCTTTATTAATATCATCTTTTCCCATTGTATATAATATAGTAACTAAATGCTTAAAAGATGATGAAGATGTAGATGGATCATTGAATGCTATTTTTCCTTTTAATTGTTCATTAGTTAAATCAGAATAGCCTTCTATATTTATGTCGCCTACAAGATTTGTATTAACTATTAATACGCTTGGGCTAATCATAAATCTAGTCATTGTACCTTCTACATTTTTATAGCTGTCTAATATTTCATTTTCATTTGTTGTTGTATAATTTTCAAATAAATCCTGATTATTCTTTACCAGATTAATATTGGCAGCCATTAAAACATCGCATAAAGGATCATTTTTTTCTGTTTCTATTCTTTTTATCAATTCACCTGTTCCTGCGATTATTACTTCAACTTCTATATTTGGATTTTTACTTTTGAAATCTTCTATTAATGGATCAATAAAATCTCTTGATGATGGTGAGTATATTACTAATGATGAAGGTTTTGATGTATTTTCATTTTTGCTGCATGAAAATAGCATTATAGAAATTATTAAAATTACAATTATTCTTGTAAAATTGCCAAAAAATCTCATAATTTTATCCCGCAATTAATTTTGCAATAAAATATATTATATTGTGTTTTTGTCAACAAAAAAATAAACTTTTTAGTACTATAAAGTGTAAATTAGTGCAAAAAAGTTTACATAATAAAAAAATGCTAATAAAAGTTATCATAATATCGATAATTATGTTAACACTTTAACATTAGGATTATAATACATAATATGAAAAGCAAAATAGCTGAAAAAGCGTATACTCTCATAAAGAAAAAGAAATATAAAAAAGCAAAAGAGATGCTTCTTAATAATAAAGTTAGGATGTCGCACGATGCAGAAGCTCTTGCTATGCTTTCTTTTGCTGATATATTTTTAAAAGATTTCTATGGTGCTGAAGAAGTTTCAAGAAAAGCACTTAGAGAGGATAGTTTTTGCTTTAATGCTATGCTTGCAAAGGCCTATGTTAGTTTGCATAATGGACACAGAGAAAATGCTTTAAGAGAGTATTTTAGAATATTAGATTTAGATCCTGAAAATAAAGTCGCTAAAGACAATATAGAAAGAATAAGATTTTTAACTAATAATGCTAGGGGCGATGAGATTAATCCAAGAGCATATTTACTAGGCAAGAAAAAATTATCAATGTCTAGATTTTTGGTGCTTATACCTATAGCATTCATACTCACATTTTTATCATACATAACAATAGACAGAGTTTATCCTAAAATAAGATATGTACTTCTTGATAAAGAGCAAAAAGAATTAAGAGAAAAGCTTGAGAATGTATACTTATTTGAAGGCTTGGAAGATGGCAAGATTCCAGAGAGTGCCAAGAGTCCCACATACTCACCGCGTGAAGTAGCAGAGATGTTTGACAAGGCTAAAAACAATATGAGAAGTGCATCTGTTAATGAAGCTGTCATGATAATTAACGGTGCATTGAAAAGCGACATAAACGAATATTTAAAAGAGAGATTCAGAGTGCTTAAACAATTTGTAATAGCACCAGACTATAATATTTTTAGAGAGAGTCCTAACTATCTTACAGTAGTTGAAAATTATGACTTGTACAATGGCGGATATGTGAAATGGAAAGCCGATGTAAACACTGTAAGTCAAACCAATATAGACGGCATACCAAAGAAAAGAGCAAGACTTTTGATTTATGATACAGCCGACAAGAACATTGCAGGCGTTGCTGATTTAATAGTGAATGTTACTGTAACATTAGAGCCTAAAAACTATATAGAAGTGTACGGCAAGATTTTGGGCTATGATGCTAAGCAGAAATCAATACAGCTTGAAGGTCAGATTATAAAGCATTTGCCTAAGAAGAAATAAAAATTAAAATCCTAAATATATTATGTAAACTTTACGATATATTAAAATACTTTATTAATAAAGGTATTTAAATGTTATCTAATATGTTACAAAATATTATACAATCTGAAATAGGAAGAAAAACTATTGAAAAAATTGAAATACCTATTTCTATTACTAAAAATATAAAAAATACTTTAAGACCATATCAGCTAAATAGTTTACAATATTTTATAGCATATTTAAATGAATATGATAATAATAAAAATAAGCATTTAATGTTTAATATGGCTACTGGAAGCGGTAAAACATTAATAATGGCTTCTTTGATACTTTATTTATATGAAAAAGGATATAGAAATTTTTTATTTTTTGTAAATTCTGTAAATATCATAGATAAAACGAGAGAAAATTTTTTTAATATATCAAGTAATAAATATCTTTTTAATAATGAAATTATAATTGATAATAAAAATGTTGAAATAAAAGAAGTTAATAATTTTGATTATTCAGATGAATATAATATAAATATATTTGTAACTTCTATACAATATTTACATAATTTATTAAGAGAAAATAAAGAAAATGCTTTTGATATAACAAATTTACAGGATAAAAAAATTGTTATATTAGCAGATGAAGCACATCATTTTAATGCAGAAACTTCTAAAAATAAAATTCTTCAGAAAGGACTTTTTGAAGAAGAAAAATCAAATGAAAAAGAAATAATAAAAAATGATAGTTGGGAAAGTACTGTACAAACTATATTTCAATCTAACAAAGAAAATTTTTTATTTGAATTTACGGCTACTATAGATTATGAAAACAAATCTATAGTTGATAAATATTTGGATAAAACAATATTTAAATATGATTTATTAAAATTTAGACAAGATTTATATTCTAAAGAAATTGATATAATACAAAATGATGTTGATAAAAAATATTTAATGCTTGGTGCTGTTATACTTAGCGAATACAGAAGAGAAATTGCTTCAAATAATGGTGTAGATTTAAAACCAATAATTTTATTTAAAGCACATAAACTTATAAAAGAATCTCAAGCAAATCAGGAAATATTTAATGATTTAATTGATAATTTAAAAGAAAAAGATATTAATAAATTATACAAATCTAATATTAAAGAAAATGATAAAAAAAATATTATATATAAAGCTATAGAGTATTTTAAAAATAAATATGAAGATTTTGATATTTTTATAAGCAGAATAAAAGAGGCTTTTAAAATAGAATATCAATTGATAACTAATGAAAAAACTAAATCATCAGAAGAAAAGAATGATAAAGACAGTAAGGAAATGTCAAAACAAAATAAATTATTAAATACACTTGAGAATAAAGACAATCCCATAAGAGTTATTTTTAGTGTTAATAAATTAAATGAAGGCTGGGACGTTTTAAATTTATTTGATATAGTGAGATTATATGAAACAAGAGATGCTGATACAAAAAATAAAAAAGCAGGAAAAACTACAATAAGCGAGGCTCAATTAATAGGAAGAGGAGCAAGATATTATCCTTTAAAAATAGATTATTATAATGATGATGAAATATATAAAAGAAAATATGATAAAGATTTGGATAATGATAAAAGAATATTAGAAACCTTATATTATCATAGTATAAAAGACAGCAGATACATATCAGAATTAAGAACTGTATTAAGAGAGCATGGGCTTTTAGATGATGTATATTGCAGAGAAGAAGATTTTAAACTAAAAGAAAATGTAAAAAAATACGCTGATACAAATTTTATATTTTCTAATAGAAAAGAAGAAAAAGCTAGATTTTATAAAGAAGATAAAACGTTGGTAGGAAATAAAAAATCTTTTGCAGATATTAGAGCTGATCTTAATAAGTTTGAATTTCAATATTTTTGTAAAACTGGTTCAATAAAAATAGAGCATGCTATTAATGAAGAAAATAAAAATTTAACAGAAAGTGAAAAATTAAAAAACAGGGTAATAGAATCTTTGGGATGTCCTGAAGATATTGAATTTTATAAAATAAACAAATATATTAGGCTTTATGCTTGGTATAAAATGAATTACGGATTTGACAAACTTAAACAAAAATTCCCAGATTTAAAAAATATAGATGAATTATTTGATCATTTTAGTGATATAAAATTTAAATTTTTTAATTTGAATGATAAATATATAAATACAAATGATGAATATATTAACTTTCTTACAACAGACTTTTATCCGAAATTAATTAAAATAATAGATGAAAATTATAGTGAATATATAGGAACAAAAGAGTTTTACCCACAATTAATAAAAGATGTGTTCAGAGAAAAAAAGAAAAAAATATACGATGAGAAATTATGTGCTGATATGGAAAAGATAGAATATTATGCACAAAATATTTTATATGCTGACAGTAATTTAGAAATAGATTTTTCTACAAAACATATTAATGATGTTATAGAATATTTAAAAGAAAAAGGCTATAACAATATATATTTATTTAGAAATGACCAAGATTTGGCTATATATAATTTTGATAATGGAACAGCTTTTTATCCAGATTTTATTTTAATATGCGAATATAAAAAAGAACAAATTCATTATCAAGTATTTTTGGAACCAAAAGGAAATCATTTAGAATCTTCACCAGAAGAAAAAGCAAAACAAGATTTTTTGCTATCTATAAAAAATGATAGTACTTTAAATAAAGATATTTTTGAGCTTGATACAGATAAATATATTTTATTCGGTATGAGATTTTTTACTGATCAAATGGATATTCAAAAATGGAATGATGAATTGAAAAATGAGTTTAAAGGATAATTAAATGGAATATATACATAATTATTTAAAAAAGTTATTTAAGAAAAATAATAACTATATAGGAAAAGATGGGGATTTGTTAATATCAAAAATAGCTGAAGATGCAAGACTTTATAATTCAGAATTAATAAAATTTCTGCTTAATGATAAAAGATGCCAAGATTATTTTTTTGAAAAAATAGATGATGTAACTATTTTCAAATCAGAAGATTTCAGAATGTGTATAAATGATGCAAGATTTTTAGGAAATAGTTTTACAAAATACGGAAATAAAATAGGTTTGATAACTGATAAAAGTATTGTCAAAATAATGAATGAAGATTATGTGGTATTAAGTTATCCTTATAAAGACTGCACTCTTGACGGAGGAATGACAAAAACAGAGGCAAAAAGAACAAACAGAAAAGAAACGATGATAAATAATATTCTTTTCAAAGATGATATACATAAATTAAAAAGCCATAAAGCATTTAAAAATTTTAAAAAATATAGTTTTGAAAATGAAAAATTAAAAGAGCAAACACCTGAAGCTATAAAAGGCAATGAAAATATAATTATTAATGGTAATAACTTTGCAGCTTTATGCAGTTTGAAAGAAAAATTTGCTAGTAAAATAAAATTAATATATATAGACCCTCCATACAATACAGGAAGTGATACATTTTCTTATAATGATAATTTTAATCATAGTAGTTGGCTTGTATTTATGAAAGACAGACTGCAATTAGCTAGGGAATTATTAAGAGATGATGGGGCGATCTTTGTACAATGCGATGATAATGAGCAGGCCTATTTAAAAGTGTTAATGGACGAAATTTTTGGAAGAGATAATTATCTTAGAACTGTAAGTGTCAAAAAAAAACAATCTGCTGGTGTTGGTCAAGATGCTTTTATTTTAGATGTTGTTGAATTTATTTTAATATATTCAAAAAATAAAATAGACTTTCAATATTCAAAATATTATATAGATACAGAATTTGATGAAAAACAGATGGATAACTATAAAAATTATGTTGTTATAAAATCTAAAACTTTTTTAAAATCTTTTCTTGATAAAAATGATGATGAAATAGAATTATATAAACTTAATTATGAAATTAATACAGTTAAAAATAAAACTCATTCTGACTTTATAAAAAATTTTGAATTGCATTTTACTACTTATAATCCTCAAAGTACATTTGCTAAACGTATAATAAATTCAATTGATAACAATTTTTATATGGTGAAATATAAGCCATTAAGAGGTAAAAATAAAGGTAAACCAGTAGAAGTTTATTTTTATAAAAATAGAATAGTACAATTTTTGCATTCTATGGCTTATATAGAAAAAAATAATAAAATTATAAAAAAGCAAATTATAGATAATTTTTGGTCTGATATGTCATGGGATACAATAGGAAAGCAAGGAGGAATATTTTTTAACAATGGTAAAAAACCAGAAGCTTTAGTTAAGCGTATAATAGAAATGTCTACTAATGAAAATGATATTGTTCTTGATTTTTTTGCGGGTTCTGGCACTACTTTGGCTGTTGCTCATAAAATGAATAGGCGATATATAGGAGTTGAGCAGATACAAGAGCATTTTGATATTTGTGTTGAAAGGCTTAAAAAAGTTATTGAAGGTGAGAATTCTGGAATTTCTAAAAATGTTAATTGGCATGGCGGTGGAGAGTTTATTACTTTTGATATTGCTTCATATAATGCTGATTGGGATAAAAAAATTGAACAAATAAAAGATGATAAAGAGTTAAAAGAAATATTTGAAGATATGAAAAATAAATCTTTAATTAATCATAGGCTTCAAATAGATTATTTTGAGAATAAAAGTTTTGAAGATGATGAAGAATTTTTATCTTTAAAATTGGAAAGAAAAAAAGAAATTTTATTAGAACTGCTTGATAAAAATATGTTTTATGTACCTTTTTCTGAAATGAAAGATAAAACTTTTAAATTATCTGATGATGATATAAAATTATCTAAACAGTTTTATAAAAATTGATTGTAAAAATTACTCAAAAAAAGATAATTTTCTATTTGTGAATTTTTTATTATATAGTATAATATCTAAAGGACAAAGCTATATTTTAAAAGGAGTTTACAAATATGGTTACAGCTATTACGACGACTGATACAACTAATACGTATACTACGTCAATAGGCGGGGTAAATGTTACTGTCAGAAGCAATTTCTCTGACAAAACAGCTACTGTTGAAGTAGAGCCGAAAATCACGGGGGGTGCTTTAAATGTGCAAGGGTGATTTCCCCCTTATCGCATTTATATTATCGGTTCTTTAATTTAATAGTTTAATAAAAAAGTAGTTTTTTGTTCACTTATTAAAAGTAATGGAGTTGTTCGTGGGTGGCAGCTCCATTTTTTATGTGTTAAGAATAATTAATAATAGTTATTGATTGACGTTTTTTATTTTTTTCTGCATTGATATAGTGTTGCGCTCCCAAAATACACTATCTGTATAGCCCTGTATTTCTTTATTTTTTTCTGCATTTTCAATTCTTTTTTCAGCCCAAGCACAATATGTTTTATGCTGTTCTATCCCTGAATAATTTCTCCCTAATTTCTTAGCTACCACCGAAGTAGTACCGCTTCCCAAAAAAGGATCAAATATAAAATCATTGGCATTAGAGCTTGCTAATATCAATTTCGCTATTAACTTTTCAGGCTTCTGAGTAGGGTGAGCAGTGTTTTCTGACATAGACCAATAAGGAACGGATATATCGTCCCAAAAATTAGACGGACAGGTATCTCTAAAATTTCCGTCTTCTGTTTCTGTCCAATCTTTAGGCTTTCCCTCTATTCTGTATGGAGCTATTACCTTTCTCCTTATTTTTACATCATCTACATTAAAAGTGTATTTATTAGATAGGGTAGCAAACCATATATCTTCCATTCCATTCTTCCAATTATTTTTAGCCCCCCTGCCTTTCTCTCTCTGCCAAGTAATTCTGTTTTGTATGTTAAAATATTTTTCTAAAACATTGCCTATTACAAGACTAGACTTCCAATCACAGCATACATATATTGTGGCATCTTTTTTTAATATTGGAATAATGTCTTCCACCCATAGATGAGTATATTTTTCATAACTTAAATTATCTATGTCTTTGAATTTATATCCATGATAATTTTTGGATATATTATAAGGCGGATCAACTATCATTAAATCAGCTATATTTTTTTCTATTTTTTTTAATACATCAAAAGTATTGCCGTTTATAGTTTTATTTATAATATTTTCTTTTTTGTATTCTGTTATATTTTCATTGTCTATAATACATTTGTTTAGATATGATTTACCTTCTTCTGTATTTATATCAAAATCAATAGTTTTATTTTTGACTGATTTAACTTTAGTATTCATGTATTTCCCGCTATTATAAAAATTATTCCCATTCTATAGTAGCAGGCG
Organism: Brachyspira suanatina; assembly: GCF_001049755.1. Taxonomy (NCBI): domain Bacteria; kingdom Pseudomonadati; phylum Spirochaetota; class Spirochaetia; order Brachyspirales; family Brachyspiraceae; genus Brachyspira; species Brachyspira suanatina. Next base: position 688,106 of record NZ_CVLB01000001.1, read on the forward strand.
GTTTTGAAGATATATCATAAACAACACGGTTAATACCTTTTACTTCATTTATTATTCTGTTTGATATTATACCTAAAACATTATAATCAATTTTAGCCCAGTCAGCAGTCATAGCATCAACACTTTCAACAGCCCTTACAGCACAAACTTGTTCATAAGTTCTTCCATCACCCATAACTCCGACACTTTTTACAGGAAGAAGTATAGCAAAAGACTGCCATAATTTTCTATAAAGTCCTGCTTTTTTTATCTCGCTTACAACTATATCATCAGCTTCCTGAAGTATTTTTACTCTTTCTTCTGTGATATCGCCTAATATTCTTACTGCCAAACCAGGACCAGGGAAAGGCTGTCTATATACTATATCTTCAGGTAATTTTAATTCTAAACCTATTTCTCTAACTTCATCTTTGAATAATTCTCTGAAAGGCTCTAAAAGTTCAAATTTCATGTCCTTTGGAAGTCCGCCAACATTATGATGGCTTTTTATAACCGCAGAACTTCCTCTTAAAGATACACTTTCTATAACATCAGGATAAAGCGTACCTTGTGCTAAAAATCCAACATTTTCTATCTTTTTAGCTTCATCATTAAATACGCTTACAAATTCATGTCCTATTATTTTTCTCTTTTGTTCAGGATCAGTAACACCTGCTAATTTATCTAAAAATCTCTTTGAAGCATCAACATAAATCAAATCAATATTGAAATTATCTCTGAATACTTCAACAACCTTTTTATCTTCATCTTTTCTTAATAGTCCATTATTAACAAATATACATTTTAATTGCTTTCCTATAGCTTTTTCTATTAATACTGCAGCTACAGAAGAATCAACTCCTCCGGAAAGCCCTAATATTACATTTTTATCGCCTACAGTTTCTCTTATTCTTTTTATTTCATATTCTATAAAAGAGCCCATATTCCAATTTCTTTCGCATTTACAAATATTAAATAAGAAATTTTCTATTATTTTTATACCATTTTCAGTATGAACTACTTCAGGGTGAAATTGTATAGCATAAATATTTTTTTGTTTATTTTCTATAGCAGCGAGTTCAGTATTTGGAGTTTTTGCTATAAGTTCAAAACCTTCAGGTATAGATTTAATACTGTCTCCATGACTCATCCATACTATATTATTTTTACCGAATGATTTAAATATGCTTTCATGATTAGTAATTTCAATTTCAGCTTTTCCGTATTCTCTTTTGTCAGCACTTTCAACTTTTCCGCCCATAGAATAAACTATTATCTGCATACCATAGCATATTCCAAGTATAGGCACTCCTAAATTAAATAACTCTTTATCTACTTTTGGTGCATCTTCTTCATATACGCTTGAAGGACCTCCTGAAAGTATTATAGCTTTAGGCTTAAATTCCTTTATAAAATCTATTGAAACATGAAATGGATGTATCTCTGAATACACATTCAATTCTCTTATTCTTCTTGTGATAAGCTGTGTAAATTGTGAGCCGAAATCTAGTATTAAAACCTTATCAATATTATTTTGCATATATTCCTCTTTTATAAAAAATAAACTATGAATTTTTTAATATTACATCAAAATAATAAAATTTCAATTAATAGTTATCATAATATTTTGATAATTACGCATGGTAAGTTGATTTTTATATAATGAAAATTGCTTTACTCATAACAATTATTATGTATAAAATATCAATCGTGCGTTAATTAGCATATTAAATTTAAAAAAACTCTAGGGTGGGTGTTATCATTCATATTAAAGCAATAAATATAAAGAAAATTACAAATTCAAAATTAGTCATAAAATATAAAGGGCGGGGAGTGAGAATAAAATTTAAAATCTAATTACATAATAGTTTGTAATATTATGTTAAGTAAAATATATTGATTGTTTTTTATTACTTTTTGATTTGGTTTTAGTTTTTTATTCTGTATGTTTGGTATGGGAAAGCTATATTATAAAAATATTGTAAATATTTATTATAAATCTAAAAAAATAATTTAATAAAATAAATTTTGATATATAATTATTATAGATTTAATATATAATGATTTAAAAGGATATTTAGGTGACAGAGTTAAGAGAAAAAACATTAAATTTAATTAAAGAATTACCAGAAGATAAACTTTTATCAGTAATAGATTTTATAAATAATGATTCAAATGAAAAAATAATAAATGATAAAAAACAGGCTTTAGAAAATTTAAAGAAATATCAATGCAGATTACCTGAAAATTTTGATTATAAAAAAGAACTAGAAGAATATAGAGATGAAAAGAATTTTAATTGATACTAATATAATTTTAGACTATTTAATGAACAGAGAGCCATTTTTTGAAAATTCTAAAAAAATAATAGACTTATGTGTTAATAATATTATAGAGTGTTATATAGCAGCACATACAATAACTAATTTATTTTATATACTTAGAAAATATTATTCATATAGTGAAAGAAAAGAAATTATTTTAGAATTATCTAAAATATTTACTATTATACCTATAGACAATAAAAAAATTAATTTAGTTCTGATAGATAAAGATTGTAAAGATATAGAAGATGGATTACAAATAGAATGTGCTAAAGAATATGGTTTAGATTATATAGTAACTAGGAACACACCAGATTTTTTTAATTCTAAAATAAAAGCAATAGAACCTAACATATTTATAACTATAATAGAATAAAATATTACAATATGGCTTTTATAATATGGTTTATATACTGTTATAATTAATTATATTTTAAAATAAAAACTATTAGCAGTTTATTTATAATAGAGGCAATATGTCAGAGAATAAAACAGTAAGTAAAGAAAAGATAGCTAAATCATCATTAAAAATGTCATTGGTAACTACAGTAAGCAGAGTATTCGGACTTGTAAGGGATCAAATACAGGCGGCTTTGCTTGGTACTACATTTATAGCAGATGCTTTTGCAATAGGATTCATACTTCCAAATTTATTGAGGAGATTGTTTGCTGAAGGTAATATGGTTGCAAGTTTTATACCTGTATTTACAGAGCTTGAAAAAGAAAAAGGCATTGAAGAATCAAAGAAATTTTTTAGGGCAGTTTTTACATTATTAGGATTAATACTTATAGTAGTTGTAGGTATTGGAATAATAATATCTCCTTTGCTTGTAAAAATACTTTATAAATCTGCACATAATAATATAGAAGCACTTAATTTGGCATCGGATCTATCAAGGATAATGTTTCCTTATCTTTTGTTTATATCTTTGGCTGCTTTGATGCAGGGCGTACTTAACATAAGAGGTTATTATTCTATATCTGCGGCAAGCCCTATACTTTTAAATACTGTAATTATATCTATGGCTTTGTTTTTTAAATTCTTTTTGCCTAATTTCTTTAATAATATGGCTTATGTATTTGCTTTTGCTGTACTGCTTGGAGGATTTGTACAATTTGCTTATCAAATGCCTTTTGTACATAAACAGGGTTTTAGTTTCAAGCCTTATTTTCATTTTAAAGAACCTTATGTTATAAAGATGATAAAATTATTTGCTCCCGGTATTTTTGGTGCAAGTATATATCAGATAAATTTACTTGTTTCTACTGCATTTGCCGGTGCTATTGGAGAGGGTAGGGTTTCGGCTGTAACATTTGCTACTAGAATACATGAATTTGTATTGGGGGTTTTTGCTGTAAGCGTTGCAACTGTTATGCTTCCTACTTTAAGTAAATTAATAGCTGACAATAAAAAAGATGAAGCTGTTGAAAATTTAGGATATTCTTTAAGGCTTGTTGCTTTAGTTACTATTCCTGCCACTTTCGGATTTGTGGTACTTGGCAGAGAAATTGTAAGAATGATATTTGAGTATGGAGCTTTCTCTTCAAAATCTACATATTTAGTATCAAGTGCTTTAAGATATTTATCTATATCATTATTTTTTGTGGCAAGCTATAGAATACTTGTACAGTCATTTTATGCTATGAAAGATATGAAAACTCCTGTATATGTAGCATTTTTTACCTTTATTATCAATGCTGTTAGTAATTATTTATGTGTTTACGTATTTAAATTCGATATTATAGGAATATCTATATCAAGTGTTGTTGCAAATATTGTATCTTTTTGTATACTATATACATTGCTTATAAAGAGAATGGCAGTGAAATCGATAATAAATAGAAAAATTGAGGTTGTAAAGACATTGGCTGCTAGTTTATTTATGGCGGCTTCTGTTTATGGAATGAAATATTATTTATTATCCAGCAATGCTGATTCTAGGATATTTTTTATATTAAAAGTATTTATAGTAATATTATTAGGAGTTGTTTTTTATTCTGTAATCAATATTATATTAAGGAATGATGATTTTGTTTCCTTTATTAGCATGTTTAAAGGAAGATTATCAAGAAAGTTTCTAAAAAAATAATATATATCATTCTTAATAATAAGAAAAAAGTATCCGATAATTTAAGCAGTAATTTTTTTATTTAATATAAGGTTTTTTCTATGAGTCTAAAAAATAAGGTACTTTTATTAGTTATTATAGTTGTAATTTTAGCATTATCACCAACAATTTTTATAAATACTAGAACAAATAGAGAAGCGTTATATAATTCTGCTATGAATATTTCGCAGAATTATTTCTATGATGTATCTTCTACTTTTGATAATATATTCACTTCAACGACTGTAGGTACTGTTTCCTTATCAGATATAGCTACAGTATCTTATGATTTATACTCTACAGGAAGTGTTACAGATGTTGCTACTAATTTAAGAAAAATAATATATAGATTCCATAAATCTCAATTAGGTTTGCATCATGTTATAGCAAATGGTATTTATTTTGAACCAGATATCATAAATAATAATCCTTATATGAGAGGACTTTACTCTTTATATTTGTATGATGTAGGCAACACAGGTAATATGCAGCCTAAAATAGAAACAGCTAATGATAATTATAATCAAGAGGAATTTTATTCTTTGGCTCTTCCTGAGAATTGGAATAGAGAGGCTAAAAGACCTAGAACTATTTATTATTCTTCTCCATATTTAAAGAATATTGATAAGCCTCAAAAAGTTATTTCTTTCTCATCTCCTATATATTCAAGTATTAATGATAATCTTATAGGAGTTTCTCTATCAGATGTTTCTTTAGAAATAGTTCATGAAATGTTTACAAATATAGTAAAAACAGGACCATTTAATACAGTTATATTTGATTCTAGAAATAGAAAGATAGTCTATCATGATAATCCTAACTATATATTAAGCGATTTGAAAGATATAGAATGGATAAATAATGCAATAGAAAATACAACATTCTATACTAATACTAGAATAAGAGAGAATTACAAAGTAGGAGATAATACATATACTTTATTTTTCAAACAGTTTGATAATGGTTTTTATAATATATTTATGTATGTGCCTACAAGCTTTTTCTATAATGTATTAGTTACAACAAATAATACAATATTCTTTATATTAATAGTTGCAATTATAGTTATAATAGTAGTTTTGAATATTACTATACCTATATCATTAAAACCTTTGGATAAAATATCTCAAGAATTAGAATCAGGAGTATTTGATAATAATATATTTGTTAATGTCAGTAAGATTAATTCCAGAGACTCCCTCGGAGACTTAAGTACTTGGATAAGAATATTCTTTGATATGGTTCAGCATGTATTTTCAAGCGTATCAAAAACTCTTAAAATATCAAAAGAGCAAAGTAATGCTTTAAAAGTTAAGATGGTGGATATATCTGAGGCCGCAGGTTCTATGACTGAATCTGTAGGTATGATAATAGATAATATATCATCTCAGCAAACAGAATTCAAACATGTAGAAACAAGTAATTTGGAAATATATAAAATTATAGCTTCCAGCTTGGCTGAATTAATTTCCATTGATGATATGACTAATAATCTTCAAAGTAAGATTGATGATCAGTCTGTAAGTATCAATCAAATTAATTCATTAACTATGACTATGCAAAAAGATATGCAGGAAGTATCTCTTTCTGTTGGTAAGGCTAAAGAAGAATCTGAACATGTTGTATCTTTAGCAGAGGACAGTAAAGAAAAAATAGTAAAAACTGAAAATATCACAAAATCATTAATAACTTCTATAAGAGGTATTACTGACTTCGTAAATTCTACTATAGATATATCTCAGCAGACAAACATGTTAGCGATGAATGCTGCTATTGAGGCGGCACATGCCGGTGAACAAGGTAAAGGATTTGCAGTTGTTGCTGAAGAGATCAGAAAATTAGCTACTACAACAAATTTGCAGTCTGAAAAAGCTTGGAAAATATTAAGAGATATAGAAAAAGAAATGAATCAGATTATGTCAAGTATGACTGAAAGAATAATAACTACAGAAGATATGCTAGTTAAACTTCAGAATTTTGTTAATACTATGACTAAAGTTAAAAAAGTTGCAGATGAAAAATATGATTCTACAAAAGAAATAAGTGTATCAATAGAGAGTTTATACAATGCGGTTAAAGAGATTAAAGAGCAATACACTAATTTACATGGCCGAATATCTGTAGCTAAAGATGATTTAGTTAATCTTTCTGATTTCTCTAAGAAAAATGATGAGGCTATGAAACTTGTATCTGAAAATAGTGATGACATAGTTTCTAAAACACAGGATATGGGAAATCAAATAGGAAATGTATTTGGTCTTATAAAAGAAATAGAACAGCTTTCTAATGTTGCTAGTGATTCAGTTGATATGTTAGAAAAAGAAATGTCTAACTATGTTATAAAAGATTTCGAAGATGTTATTAAAGAAAAAATAAAAATTATTAATGAGGGTGACAGAGCATACAGTAGACATGCATTTGTTCAGAGTATTTATAAATTTGTTATCGCTACTTTTGGAAAAGAGAAATTCCAAACACTTTTAGAGCAAATGCCTGATGAATGTAAAAACATATTTAGAGATGTGAAAAAGACTAAATTTAGAAAGAAATATCCTTTATCTACATCTTGTTTCATACCTATGACTTCAATAATGGATGAGTTTTATGATGGAGCAAGAGAAGGTATTAGACAAAAAGCTAGATATGATTTTAAGAAATTCAGTTTTATTAAAAAGATATTTATAAAACTTGCTAAAAAGAATGCTTTGGCTGATGTATTTGTTAATTTCACTAAGAAGATGTTCAAAAATATTCATGTAGAAGTAGTTAAAGCAGAAAAGAAACGCATTATTTATCATCTTCATTATTTCCCTAATTATGATTCTATGATAGAAACTTATTATGATGAGATGATCAAAAATATATTTAGATTCAAATATCCTAATGGTTCTAAAGTGAAAATGACTAAGTCTATAAGTAAAGGTTATATTTATACTGAATATATAGTAACTTGGTAATTTAAATAATATGTAAAATAAAAGTCTGAATCTTTAATGGTTCAGACTTTTTTATTGCTAATATAATTTTTATCATTTCCGATATAAATAATGATATAATTTTATTATGGGAAATATTATGAATATAACTGATAAATATAATTTAAGTATGGGCAGTGCTAATTTAACTAAATTAGATAATGCTAAAAAACAATATGGAAATGCTAAATTTTCTATAGATGAAACTCCAACTGAAAATCTAAATAATGCAATATCTAAATATGATAAAGATTTTGAGAAAAAACGTTTAAGACAAGTATCTGAAGATTTTGAAGCTTTGATGATTAACCAAATGCTTAAAGAAATGAGAAAAACTGTTAATAAAACTGGTTTAATAGACGGAGGTATGGCTGAGCAGATATTTGAAGATATGCTCTATGATGAATATGCAAAAGAATTCTCAAAAACAAAAACTTTTGGTCTTGCTGATATCATATATAATCAAATGGAAAAATATGTATAATATAGTTTTTAATTTATAAGCATAATAATTTTAATATTATGATAAAAATTTTAAAACTTGTATTAATATCTTTTCTAGCATTTTTTATAAATTATGACGGCAATAAACATTCTGATAAATATTCTATACCAATAGATGAATTGTGTATGATTAGAAAAGTTACAGGATATCCATGTCCTGGATGTGGAATGACAAGAGCACATATAGAGATTTTAAAATTAAATTTTAAAAAAGCATTTTATTATCATCCATTATTCATATTTCCAAGTATTATTTTCTTCATAATCATATTTAAAAAAAAGTTAAAAATAGCAAATTATATTTATCATAATAATTATATTATAATGTCTATATTATTAATTTTTATAATAGTATATATTGTCAGATTTGTATTATTATTTCCAAATGAAGAGCCTTTCACATATAATTATGATAGCGAATTTTACAAAATATTTAAAATTATAAAATATATACTTAAATATCGATAATATGTAAATTTGTTTTACAATATTGATTTTTCAAATTCTTATTTTATTGGTTTAATTTTATGCATCGTTTAACGATATAAATGAGATAGGAATTTAAAAATATGACAGCTTTATTAATGATATTGTTATATTTCTTTTTGTCTTTTCCTATTTATGCTGAAGATGAAATTCCGTTTGACTATGAAGCTATACAAGAAGAAACAAATGAAATTCAAGCATCTCATAAAGAAAAACAATTTCTTTTAGACAGATCAATATATATAAGAAAAAGTCAAATAAAATCATCTAAGTCAAGAAATATGGCAGAGCTTATAAAAGAATATTGTAATATAGATATAAAAAATAAAACAGTATATTCACAGTCTACATTTATATTAAATGGTAAAGTACTTAATAATGATGAAAAAAAAATATATTTATTTTTATATAATAAAGATGATATAGATTCAATAAATATTAATTATTATGCATCAAGAGGGAGAATAGTATATGATATTTTAAGTAAGAAGTATTCTAAATCTGAAGAGCTTTTATATACAAAATTATCAAGAGATGTTAAGATTGAGTCGGATAAAACTATTAAATATGTGAAAACTCAAACCAATGAAAGTAAATCTTCTGGTAAAATGAATTTGCTTGAATATAATATAAAAAATCAGAATAATAGTTCATTAAATTTTAATTTGGATACTTCAGGTGAGGAAAGAGGATTCAGCGGTAAAAAAAGTAAAACAGCAGATTTCAGATCTTATGTAAATGGGAATGTTAATTTTAAAGTAAATCCAGTGAAACAAATAAGTTTGACTGGTAAATATTTTGTTAATATGCAGACAGATATTGCTATGCTCAACAAAGGTTATACAAATAATATAAAAAATCAAAATCTTTATCAAGGAGGAAATATAGGACTTTCTATAAAGCCTCATGATATAGTTACATTAGAGGCTTTGTATTTCATAAGTTCAAAAAAAGATTTACTTACAAATAATAATCAATATCTTACAACTCAAGGAAGTAAAACTAGTATAATATTTAATATACCAATAAAAGATATTAGTTCAACTATAAGAATAAAAGGTAATTATTCATATTTAGTTGGTAAGAATTTATATAATGTAAGTGTAAATAATAATGATTTGCCGGGACTTCCAAGGCATCAGTTTAATACATCTTTGGAATATATATATAGCCGAAATAAGGATTTTGAATCAAGCATACTTTTTAATGTACAATATATAGGAGATCAATATAATAATACAACAAAATCTGAAGTTGATAAGGCTTATACTACATTTGATATTATAAGTTCATTTGTATTTAACAAAGATATATCATTAAAATTTGGTGTAAAGAATGTATTAGATGTTAAGTATGAAACTATTAAAGGTTATCCTATATCAAGCAGAGAATATTTTGTAAATGTTTCTGCAAAATTACGATAATAATTAAGTTATGTAATCTATTAAAAAACAATTATGGAAATATTATGAAAAAAACATTTCTTATTATCGATGCATTCGGTATACTTTACAGATACCATTTTATTTTTTTGAAAAGACCTCTTTTAAACTCTAAGGGGCAGAATGTTTCATCTATTAATGGTTTTATGAGAACTTATTTCTCACTTATAAATACATATCCTGCTGAATATGTTGCTATAGCTTTGGACAGCTCAAGAAAAACTTTTAGAAATGAAATATATAAAGAGTATAAAGAGAATAGAGAGAGCATGCCTGATGATTTAAGAAGTCAGATACCTATACTTTATAATCTTATAGATGCTTTAGGTATATCTAGAATAGTACTTGAGAATTATGAGGCTGATGATATAGTTGGTACTATTGCAGAGAAAAATAAAAAAGAGAATATAAAGACTATAATTTATTCTCCTGATAAAGATATACTTCAGCTTGTTTGCGATGATGTAAGAGTGGTTGCTAGCAATAAAGATAATGAGCTTATGGAGTATGATGCCGAGGCCGTTAAAGAAAAGAGGGGAGTTTATCCTAATCAAATAATAGATTTACTTGCCCTTATGGGCGATGCTTCAGATAATATACCAGGAGTTAAAGGAGTAGGTGAGAAGACTGCTTTAAAACTTCTTGAAGAATATAAAAGTTTAGACGGTATATATGAGAATATTGATTCTATTAAGGGTAAGATACAGGAAAAACTGTTAGAATCAAAAGATATGGCATATATGAGCTATAAGCTTGCTACCATTGAAAGAGATATTAAAGATTTTAATTTAGATTATAATGAGATAGCAAGCAGTAAAATAAATATTGATGAAGTCAATAAAATATTAGATGAATTAGAATTAAAACAGATAAGAGATAAAATCAATTCATATATATATGGTTCTTCCAAAAAAGAAGATAAAGTAAAAATATCTGATGAAAAAACAAATAATAATGAAACTGTAAAAGAAGAAAGTCCTATACTTAGTGCTAAAGATAATAAGGCTAGCTATTATTTAATAGAGAATGAAACAGAATTAGAAAATCTTTTAAAAGATATTAAAAGTAAAAAACTTGTATGTGTTGATTTTGAAACTACAGGACTTGATACTTTTAAAGATACTATTATAGGAATTTCATTTGCTATAAGATCTAATGAAGCATTTTATTTAGATTTAAGCGGAAGAACAAATATTGATAAAGATAAATGTATGAATCTTGTATTTGATACTTTAGCTAAAGAAGATATAAAGGTTATAGGTCATAATCTTAAATATGAATACAAGATGATGAGAGCTATAGGCAAAAGTTTAGGCAATATGTACTTTGATACTATGGTTGCTGCATATTTGATTAATCCTACAAGAGGAAGATATAATATGGATGATTTGGCTATGGCCTATCTTTCATACAATACAATCAAATACGGCGATTTAACTGATAATGCTAAAAAGACATTATTAGATGCACCTTTAAAAGATGTTGTTGAGTATGCTTGTGAAGATGCTGATGTAACATTTAGATTCTATGAATGTTTTGCTCCGCTTTTGAAAACTCATAATCTTGAAGAATTATTTTTCAATATAGAAATGCCTTTAGTTAGCGTACTTGCTGATATGGAATTTGACGGTGTTTATATAAGCAGTGAAAAAATGAAATCATTATCTGATGAGTATACTTCACTATTAGAAAAGACAAAAGAAAAAATATATAAAGAAGCAGGAGAAGAATTTAATTTACAATCTCCTAAACAGCTTGAATACATACTATTCGATAAAATGGGAATACCTCCTACTAAAAAAACTAAAACAGGTTTCTCAACTGATGAAGAAGTATTAACAGAGCTTTCTCAAAAATACAAAATAGCAGAATACATGCTTACATATAGAAAATATGCAAAATTAAAAAATACTTATCTTGATGTATTTCCTACTTTGATAAATGAAAAGACAGGAAGAATACATGCTTCATTCAATCAAACTGTAACAGCTACAGGACGTTTATCGTCATCAGAACCTAACTTGCAGAATATTCCTGTGAGAGGTGAAGAGGGCAGAGAGATAAGAAATACATTTATACCTGAAAAAGGCAATTTACTTATAGCAGCAGACTATTCACAAATAGAATTAAGATTATTGGCACATTTTAGTAATGATCCTGTATTAGTAGAAGCATTCAAAAATAATGATGATATTCACAGAAAAACAGCAATGAAAATATATTCTGTAAGCAAAGAGCATGTAACTGCCTCAATGAGAAATATTGCTAAGATAATAAACTTCTCTATCATTTACGGTAAAACAGCATTCGGACTTTCAAAAGAGCTTGGAATAAAAAGAAAAGAGGCAGAAGATTTTATAAAAGGATATTTTTCAACATATTCAAGAGTAAAACCTTTCTGTGAGAAAGTAGTTGAGGAAGTAAAAAATAAAGGCTTTGTAAGAACTATGTGCGGAAGGATTAGGGATTTATCAAAGACTATAAATTCTTCAAATGCTATGGCTAGAAATGAGGCCGAAAGAATGGCTTTGAATACTCTTATTCAAGGAAGTGCAGCTGACATGATAAAGGTTGCCATGGTTGCTATACATAAAGAGTTTAAAAATCATTTAAAGACTGCAAAAATAGTTATGCAAGTTCATGACGAATTAGTAGTTGAAGTTTCTGAAAAAGAGGCTGATAAAGCTATGACTATAATGAAAGAGATAATGGAGCATTCGGTAAAAACTAATGTTCCTATAACAGTTGATATACATAAAGGAAACAGCTGGGGAGAGGTTCATTAATATGTTAATTTTTTTAAGAAAAAGGGTATTTTATTTTTTATATAAAAACTCTTTTTCTTAAATAAAAATTAATAAATTATTGTTATAATTTTTTATATGTTATTAATATGAGTTTGAATTAATTATCAGTTTTGTAAAGCGTGTTCAAGTTTATATATATCTAAATAACTATATTTTGTCAAAAATAATTTTTTTAATTTAAAATATTTCCAGGCTTTGCTCTACGAAGTACACAGCGTGCAGCACCCTAGTTCTTTTACCGATGCTTTGCGTGCCGGCAAGGTACCTTTCGGTATTGGTATAAGGCGAAGCCCGCCTTCGGCGAGAACCTATATCCTCGACAGGCTCGGATACGCTTTGCGAAGAACTGCATTTTTATAGGTTATACCTTATATTTAATAGGCATGTTTGTAATATAAAGTTCTAGCAATTGCACTTTTTGCAACTTTGGCGAAGCCCACCTGCGGTGTGCGGCGGGAAAAAGTTGCAATAAAAAAATTACAAAGTTAAAAATTTTTAGTATATAATAATTTTATTATTTGGAGTTTGTTAATGAGAATAATTGAAATTGTTGATTATGATCCTAATTGGAAGAATTTATATAGAGAGGAAGAATCAAAAATAAAAAATATTATCAATGATATACTCATAATCATTCATCATATAGGAAGCACATCAATAGAAAATTTAAAAGCAAAACCTATTATAGATATATTAGCTGTAGTTGATGATATAAATAAAGTTGATAGTTATAATGATGATTTTGCTAATATTGGTTATAAAGCTATGGGAGAAAATGGAATAGAGAATAGAAGATTTTTTATGAAAGATTATATTGATGATAACAGTACACAAAAAAGATTTTCCCATATACATATATTTGATATTAATAATAAATTCGATATTGAAAGGCATTTAGCTTTCAGAGATTTTTTAAGAGCTAATAAAAATATTGCTGAAGAATATGTTAAAATAAAATTAGAAGCTTTGAAAAATTGTAATAATGATATTGAATTATATTGTAATTATAAAGATAAATTTATAAAAGACATAGAAAAAAGGCGTTAGAATTTTATAGAAAGAATTTATAAATACTATGAGATATTGTTTTATTAAATAGCTTTTAGAAAGATAACTTATTAATATACCTATATAATTTTTATATTGATTTATATAAATTGAAAAAATTTTAAATACTGATTATAAAATATCAAATCAATTTATATGCACATTAATATAATTATTTTCAAATGAACTTGCATTATATGCTGTTACATTATAAAAGAATTTATGTGAGTATTCAGTTTCTAATCTTGAAAATAAACATAGTTTTTCTAATCTATTTCTATTTTGTTCATTATATGAATAATTATTTGCACCTAATTTATCAGGTACTATTATGTAATAATTGATTTTAATAAAATTAAAATCAAATAACTGATTAAATGTATTTATCAATTGTTCTTTTTTTAATAAATTAAATAATACTATTAAACTTTCTATTCCTTGAACTTTTAATTTATTATAATAATTATCTTTTTTACTTGTAATATTTTTGAATTCTATTAAATCTATAGTATCATTTTTTATATGTATCATATCCACTGCTTTAAATTCTGTATTTCCATGAGTTTCTTCAGTGGATTTAAATTTTTTTGATAATTTTGCATCAAAGTTAATAGCTCTTTTATTATTAATTAAAAATAATATTGTTTTATTTTTATCTCTATTATCTGATGAAATTTCAGTTATAGTACTGTAGCAATCTATATAATTATTTTCTAGTATGGTTTTTATTTCATTATAATCAATCATATTTTAACTAAGCGTATCCTTATCTAAAATATTATATGCATCGTATAATGTATCATATATTGATTTTAAATTATTATTAACATTTTTTATTACAGCATAACCGTCATCTTGTTTTTCACTTAAATAAAAATTAGTTTTATCAGCAATTTTTTCTGACTTTTCAGAATATTTTTGTATAGCTTCTATAAAGTACGGGCTATGAGAATTAATTAAAATTTGTATATCCAATTCTTCAGCCATTTTAACCATAAGTTTAGCATATTCAATTTGCCATTTAGGGTGTAAATGTACTTCAGGCTCATCAAGTATTAAAATATGTTTATCATTAAAAATACCAGCTTTTAAAAGTAAATCTATTATAGCAAAAGATTTTATTCCTACAGCAGTATTTGAAAGTTCTATATAGTTATTATTTTTTTTGAAAAATATTAAATCTTTGCTACTGTCGTATTCTATACTACCATTTATATTTTTTTGTATTTCATCTGATAATTTTTTTGTTTTATTTAGTTCTTCAAAAAGAAAATAATTATTGTCTGTTATATATTTTCTTCTATTCTCAATTATTTTTTTTCCTAAATCCACTAAATGATTATCTATATTATAGTTTTTTAATTTATAACGTATAATATTATTTTCTATCATATTAAATATAAACGGTGTTTCTATATATGTTATATCAGAGGCATACACATTTCCTATTAATTCATCACCATTAAATTGATCATAGATGATATATATATTTATAATTTTATTATTATCTTCTAATATAGATATATTTGATTTTTCACAATTAAAAGATTGCACATTATTTTTTAATTCATTTGATATATGCTGTTTTATACTATAATACTTTATTTCATTAATATTTGGTTTATTACTTAATATATTAAAATATTCTTTTATATCATTTTCTATACAGTTATATAAATCATATTCCTGAAGATTTTTTTTATATTCTTTAAAAAAATTATTATTTAAATTATTTGTATCAAAAATAAAATGTTCTAATATTTCACTTATATATTGCTGAAATCCTACAAAATCTAAGTCTCTTATTCTAATTAAAGAATGTTCATCTTTGCATTTTTTTAAAAATTCGTTTTCTAATTTTCTTACTATATTTCTTAATATTGGATATATTTTTATTTCTTCAACATATTCTTTATAGTTTTTTTCAGCATTGTTTAAACCAGCAACAACAGAATACAAAGCCTTTCCTACTGTACTTTTACCTGTATCATTTTCGCCTGCTATTAAAGTAAGTCCGTCTAATATGATATCAGCCTCTTTTATCATTCCTATATTTCTTAATTGAAGTTCCATATTGATTCCAAATATATATTAAATAATTTTGAAAATTATATTCGTTTCAATTTTGTATTTTATATAAAGTTAAGATTATTTAATATGTTAATGCACAAAAATTTATGTCTGTAAAATTAATTATTTATAATTATTTTGGTATTAATAAATACACTACAAATTAATATTGAGAGTGTAAATATGCAGCCTTTTTGCTTCTTTGTGGCAACAAAATAAGTGGGGGTGTGGGGGCTAGTCCCCACAAATACATAAAAATTATAAATAAAAAATAAACTTATTAATAAAATTTAATTCTATACTTTAACTATATACAAAATTGTAACGATTATATTATATATTAAAAAATTATTTTGTAAAACCTTTAGTCTTTTCAAAAAGTTCTATGTATTGTTTTATACCTTCAGCTGTAGCTTTTACCATTTTGAGTCTTGTCTCTTTGGTATTCATAAACTTGGCATCTTCTGGGTTTGTTATGAATCCTAATTCTATTAATGTTGAAGGCATAACGGCACCTTTAAGAACATAAAATAAAGCATTCTGTACAGGTTTAGTTCTTCTTGCCACTCCTGAAACTTTAAGAACTTGTTCTGTTATTGATTCAGCTAATAATTTGCTTTCTTTCTGATACTGTTCTATAAGCATAGAGTTATGAGTTATCTGTGATGAATCTTTTTCATATTTTGAAGTGTCTATATTATCAAATTTTACCAAAGCCTCATTTTCAAACATTGATACTGCTCTTGCATATTCGCTTGACTCCTGAGCACTAACAAAATAAGCCTCAAAACCTCTAGCACTTGGACTGAATGAAGCATTGGCATGAACACTAACAAATAAGGCATTTTTTGCTTTATCAGTATTTATTTTTGCAGCATCATTAGCTATTTCAAAACGCTTTTCAAGAGTAGGGTAGGTGTCTCCTGTTCTTGTAAGTACAATTTTGACATTAGGAAGCAAATCCTCTAATTCTTCTTTTAACTCTAATGAAAAGGCTAAAACTATATCTTTTTCAAATAATTTATTTACTCCAACAGCTCCTGGGTCTTTTCCTCCATGGCCTGGATCTATAATTATTGTAGATATAGTTTTCTCGCTGAATTTACTTACAGCAGGATTAAAAGCCTCTTTCAAATCTTCTACTTTTATATTTAAATTATTTAGTTTTATCTTATCATTATTTTGCGGATAAAGTAAATAACACGTATTAAACAGAGCTAATACAGTAATTAATAGTAATGTTATTCTTCGTCCTCTTTGATTTCCTCCGAATAACCACAATCTTCCTTGATACAAACTTTAAACAATCCTTTGTTTTTAATATTCTTCTCAACCATAAGTCCTCCGCATTTAGGACAAGGTTCTTGAAGAGGTTTATCCCAACTTACAAAATCGCATTTAGGATAATTAGAACAACCATAGAATTCTCTTCCTCTTTTTGAACGTTTTAATGTTATATCGCCTCCGCATTTAGGACAAACGCCAAAAGATATTCCTTTAGTGTTTTTACATTCAGGGAATCCGGAACAAGCTATGAAATATCCATATCTTCCCAAACGCTTAATCATCTTCTTACCGCATTTTTCACATACAAAATCAGTTTCTTCATTGAAAAAATCTTTCATATTATTGATATTTTCAGTAGCTGTTTTCAATGTATCCAAAAAATGAGGATAGAATTCTTTTAATATATTATTCCATTCTATATTATCGTCTTCTATTTTATCAAGTTTACTTTCCATGTCAGCAGTAAAGTTAATATTTACAAGTTCAGGGAAATTTTCGCTTATAAGCTCATTAACAAGTTTTCCTAATTCTGTAGGTACTAATTGTTTTCCTTTTCTCTGTACATAATGCCTTGATATAATTGTTTTAATAGTTGGAGCATAAGTAGAAGGTCTTCCTATTCCTGATTCTTCTAATATTTTTACTAATGAAGCATCTGTATATCTTGGAGGAGGTGTTGTGAAATGCTGCTGAGGATTATTTTCAACAAATTCACATACATCGTCTTTTGATAAATTAGGCATTTTTGAAGCTTTTTCTTTGTCTTCTTTATCTATTGTAAGAACTTTCATAAATCCGTCAAATTCTATTTTTGAAGAAGAAAGAGAAAACTCACAATCGCCTGCAACTATTATAGCTCTTGTATTTTTCATTTTTGCAGGAAGCATTTGAGATGATACAAATCTCTCCCATATAAGTTTATACAGTTTATATTGATCTGTTTTCAAATATTCTTTTATGCTATCAGGAGTTAAAAATACATTAGTAGGTCTTATAGCTTCGTGAGCATCCTGAGCATTCTTTTTTACTGAATATGTAGGAGGTTCAGGAGGTAAATAATTACTTCCGTATTCTTTTTCTATAAACTCTTTAGCCTGTTCTTGAGCAACAGGGGATATCCTTACACTATCCGTACGCATATAAGTTATTAAACCAGTTGCCTCTCCTGCAATGTCAACACCTTCATAAAGTGATTGTGCTACCTGCATAGTTTTTGAAGCACTGTATCCTAATGCACTGCTTGCCGCCTGTTGAAGTTTACTTGTAGTATATGGAGCTGTAGGGTTTCTTAATCTGTCTTTTACCTCTATGCTTGCAACAGTATAAGTTTTGTCTTTAAGATGTTCCATTATATCTTCAACATCTTGTTTAGTTTTTAAATCAGGCTTTTCACCTTTATATTTTTGAAGTTCTGCTAAAAACTCTTTATTTTTATGCTTTAAAAATACTCCGAAAGTCCAGTATTCAACAGGTACAAAAGTTTCAATTTCATCTTCTCTATTACATATTATAAGTAAAGCTACATTCTGTACTCTTCCTGCAGAAAGCCCTCTTTTAATCTTATCCCAAAGCAAAGGGCTTAAATTATAACCTATAAGTCTGTCTAATACTCTCCTTGCTTTTTGAGCATTAACTTTTGCAATATCTATATCTCTAGGCTGATCGATAGCCTCTTTTAAAGCATCTTTTGTTATCTCATGAAATACTATTCTTTTTATAGGTACAGCAGAGTTTACGCCTCTGATTTTATTTCCTATATGCCAAGCTATACTTTCTCCCTCTCTATCATCGTCGGCAGCTAACAATACTTCTTCCGCTTTTTTTGCCTCTTTTTTCAAATCATTTAATATTTTGGCTCTTCCTCTTATAGTAATGTATTCAGGTTCAAATCCATGATCTACATCTATAGCCAGTCTACTTCTAGGCAAATCTATTAAATGCCCCATTGATGACATTACAAGATAATCAGAGCCTAAATATCTATTAATTGTTTTAGCTTTCGCCGGAGACTCCACTATAACAAGTTTTTTCTTTTTAGACTCTTTTTTATCTTTTGTCTTTTTACTTGCTGTTTTTTTTACTTTTTCCTCTGTTGTTGTAGCCATAGTTAAATCTCCTTTTATAAATCCTAAAGTTATATATATTTTTTATTTTTCTATAGTATAATATTTTCCTGAAAGCTGCTTTATAATTCCTTTTATCTCTAATTGCATCAGCATAGAAGTTACAGTCTGCACTTTCATTTTGCTTTCCTCTATAACTTCATCAATATGTATTTTATCATTTTGTTTTATTATATTATAAAGCAATGCCTCATCTTCCTGTAAAGTACTTATAATAGATTCATCATTTTGTTTTGATATTTTATTTTTTTTCTTTTCCTTTTTATCTTTTACTTCTTCTTTTTTTATTTCTTTCTTTTCTTTACTATTATTGCTTTCACTTTTTATAGAATCATTTTTTAAAGATTTAGATTTTATATCTCCGCCCTCAAAATATTTTAATTTCATCTTCACATAATCATCATCATTTGAGAATATTGAATCAAAATCTTCAAGTATATCCATATAATTATATGCTATTTTAGCACCGTCTTTATATAGTTTATGATTTCCAAAATAACAGCTTTTCTTTTCATCATAAGGTGCAATATAAACATCTCTTCCTTGATTAAGAGCATAATCAACAGTAATTAAAGCACCGGATTTGCTTGCAGCTTCAACCATAACAACTGCATAAGAAAGTCCTGATATTATTCTGTTTCTTCTAGGGAAATTCATTCTGTCAGGTTTTCTTCCCACTTCAAATTCGCTTACTATCAATCCTTTTTCTGATAATTTGTTATATATCTGCAAATTTTCAGAAGGATAAACATTATCAATTCCATTTCCTAAAACAGCCACAGTATTAATATGAGATGATATTGCCCCAAGATGTGCTTCTCTATCAACTCCTTTAGCCATTCCTGATACAACAGATATATTCAAAGATGATAATTTACTAGCAAGCTCAAAAGAATATTTATGGCTTTCATTTGTAGGCTCTCTAGTACCTACTATTGCTATAGCATTTCTTCTTAGCTTTTTTAAATCTCCCTTATAATAAAGTATATAAGGCGGATTATCTATTTGTTTTAAATTAAATGGATAATCTTCATCAAATAAACTTAATATTCCTATACCATAGTTATTTGATTTTTCTACTATTGTATTTGCTTTATCTAATATTTCATTTTTATCAAAATTACCTATTTGAGATTTAAATTTTTTTTCTAATAATTCTTTTATATTTTCTTCTTTATCATCAAAAATATTTTCTACAGATTCATAATGATTTATAAGTTCGGATATTCTTTTATCTCCTACTTTATCAATTTGATTCAAGGCAATCAAATAAGTTTTAACATCATTATTTTTATTCAATTTCTCTGTCCTATAATTTGCTCAATATTTTTTAACACTGTTTCTTTTACATTATTTTCAACAGGCAGATTGAGTATTTTTCTATAAGCTGTTACAGCTTCATTATAATTTCCCCTGCTATATTGTATTCTTGCTAATAACATTAAATAATCTGCATTATCAGGACTCATTTCAACAGCTTTTTTTATATTTTCAAATGCTTCTTCATAATTTTCTTTTTGTATTCCCTGTAATGAAGCTAAAGCAGCATAATAATTTGCATTATTAGGATCTTTACTTATAGCAAAAGTTATATTACTTTCAGCTCTTTGTATGAAATTGCTTTTTTTCTCCTGAGTATCAGCACTTTCTGCTAAATTGGCATAAGATAAACCTAATCCATATCTTAAATATGGGCTATTAGGCAGTATTTTTAAAGCCTCATTAAAATATTTTGCTGAATATCCATACTGCTGTTTTACCAAACTTCTTTCTCCCAATGTTCTATATACAGATGCTAGTCTATCCTGAGCATATATTTTCTGATTTATAATGTCATTGTAAGTGGAAGTTATTTCAAGCAGAGCTTTATCATCATCTGCATTTTTTCCTTTTTCATATAAATTATAGGCTCTATTTAAATTAAACCTATTAAAAATTACCTGTTTATCACATGATATGATAGATAAAAAACAAATTATTAATGTAAAATATTTAAAAATTACTTCCATTATTTTCCTCACAATTATAATATATACAATATAATAGAAAAAAGTAAAGAAAATTATTAATATAATAGAAATAATTAATAAAAATATATCATTATAATATAAAAATATACTGTATTTTTTATGTAAAATTTGATATTCGTAATTTATTTTAAGAATATAATATCTGTTTTTATTTTATTTTTATCTATATCAGCATTATTTGTTTTCGTAACTTCTTCAAACATAAACTTATAAATATTTAATTGATCTTGATATTTATTTATATTATATTCGCTTTCTTCTGATACTTTATAGTCTAGTATATAATATTCATCATTTTTATTTTTAGTTATGATATCAATTTTTCCAGTTATTAATTTTTTTCCGTTATCATGTTGATATGTATGCTCTCTTGATACTATTTCCTCATTTCCATTGAGTATATTTTGTATATGATGATTTTCAAATAGCTTTTTGAATGCTGTGTTCAAACTTTCTGTTAATTGCTCTTTGCTATAATGATTATTGCTTTTTATTATATATGATTTTACTTTTTCAAGATATTCTTCTTTTTCTTTTTTATATTTATCAAAATTAAAATATTCAAGCATTTTGTGTATTATTATTCCTATATCTTTATATGATATAACCTCTATATCTTCATTATATTCATTATCTGTGTTATTTATATCATTTTCTAGTTTTGATATTTTTCTATTTAGAAGATCAGATATGTTAACATAATTTTTATTAAGTTTATTATTTTTATTTAAGGACGGATTAATATTTTTTATATATTCATTATTATTTTCTTTTTTGTTTTCTTTTGAAAGGCTATTAATTTTTTGTTTTATTAATTCTGCATCTGTAATATTTGTTTCTTCTTTTGGTATTATAGAAAGACCATATAAATATGAATCAATAAACTTATTTTCTATATCATCAATTTTTATTAAGCCTTCAGTATCTTCACTTATTGCATCAGATTTATAATTTTTTATTGTATCATTGAGATATTTATTTAAATATGATCTGTAGGTCTCTCCTTTAGAATGTTCTCCTGATAGTGTTAGATTATTAGAAGCTCTAGTCAAAGCAACATATAGTAATCTTCTTTTTTCTGATATCTCACTGATTTTATTTTTTTCTGTATTTGATGCTGAGAAATCTATACTATAGTGTTTATTTTTTACAGGAAGTTTTATAAAAGATGAATCTTCTATAAAATCAAAATCTGATAAATTAGGTTTTATATAACTTCCAATTCCAGCAACAAATACATTATTAAATTCAAGTCCTTTAGATTTATGTATAGTCATTATTTTTACAGATTCAACTGATAATTTTGGTATAGCAGAATAAGGTTCATTATCATTAGTATTTTTTAGATTGAGTACAAAATCATAAATATTATTTCCGGTTTGATTTTCAAAATCATTCGCTATAGTTTTTAATTTTTCTATATTAGCATAAGAAATTTCAGCATCATTCATAGTCATTAAATAATTATAGAAATTAGTATCAATGCATATAGTTTCTATTATTTCAGCGGCATTCATCATAGGTATTTGACTTTCTATATTGTTTAATAATTCTTTAGCTGTTTTTAATTGATTATAATAGCTTTTTGATTTGGCTATATTTTCTATTTCTTTATATTTATTTTCATCATAAACCATTTTTGGGAAATAATCTTTTATATCCAAATTTTTAACATACAAGCTGAATAAAAAATCTGATAGATTGCCTATATCAATATCAAATAATTCGCTTCTAAGTATCTCAGGAAGTTTGGCATGGTCTCTTAATATTAAGTATTCTAAGAATGTTTTTATTAATACTATTTCTTCTCTTGAATAGAATTTATTTCCGCCGTCTATATAGTATGGTATTTTATAATCTGATAATGCTTTTAAATATTTATCTAATCTTTTAAATGTTTGAAGAAGTATAACAGTGTTTTTATAATCATTGCTGTAATTATTTTTTATATATTCAGCTATAGCATAGGCCTCTAATTCTGTTTTATCATCTGCATATAAATGAATATTCTCATCTTCTATATTATTATTGAATATTAGTAAAGATACAGCTTTATTCTCAGTTTTTTTATTATAATCCAAATCATCTTCATCTTTATAATTAATGTCATCATTTATAAATACTGTGCTTTTGAATAAATCATTAAAGAAATCTATAAGCATAGAATTGCTTCTGTAATTATCTTTTAAATATCTTACATAATTACTGAAATTTTCTTGTACATTAGTGAATGCATTTACATCAGCATTTCTGAATCTATATATTGATTGCTTTCTGTCTCCTACTATCATCAATTTTTTATCTGTTTTTGATTTGCTTGTTATTTCTCTTTGTCCGAATACTATTAAATTTATGAAATCAAATTGTAAAATGCTTGTGTCCTGTGCCTCATCTAGTATTAATGATGATATATTATCTCTTATTTCTTTTGATATGGCATCGTTTTCTAATGCTTCTATAGCTTTGTACATCATATCTTCATGAGAGTATATGCCTATATTAGATTTTACTTTTTCTATATGATTGTATGTTTCTTTTATAAAATCTATTACTGCTTTATAATTTTCTTCGTTATATAATATATCTATATAATTAAGCATAGAGTTAGTGCATTGTTTTAAATCTTCTAATACAGCTCTGAATTCATCATGTTTTGTATTTCCTAATTTGGCATCTGATACATTGCTTAATGCAATTCTAATATATTCATAATCTTCTGATTTTAATTCCTTTGATTTTTCTTTATTTTTTATCAAATCAATTTTTTGAAGAAGAAGAGATATTCTATTTTTACATTCTGTTATAAATTTTCCGCTTTTTAAATTATCATTTATAAGTTCTATACTATAATTATATATATTATTATATAGCTTATCATATTCTTTATCATCTATTTTTATTATTTCTAATGCTCTTTCTTCAAATCTATTTATATTTTCAAGTCTTGGCTTTATTTTTAGTAAGAAATGAAGTATTCTTTGTGCAAATTTATTTTTACTGTCTTCTGTGGATATTCTATATAGAGAGCGTATGGTTTCAGCATGTTTTGACTGTCTTAAAATATTTAAAATCTCGCTTTTTAATGTTTCCTGAATATCAATGCTATCTTCCAATATTGCCATATTAGGAGGTATGGAAAGATACATTGCATTTTCCATAGCTATAGAATTGGCAAATGCATTTATTGTTGAAATTTTAGCACTTGTTAATATATCTTTATAAATATTCTGCCAGTATTTTTTTTCTTTTAAAGATTTTTCATCATTTGCGTTTTTTATAGAATCTATTTTATTTCTTACTTTCGATCTTATTCTGAAAAGCATTTCATTAGCTGCTGCTTTTGTGAAAGTGATAACTACTATATTTGAAACTTTTTCCTTATTTTCTAATAATTTTATATATATCTCTGTTATTGTGCTTGTTTTTCCTGTTCCTGCCGATGCATTAACAAAGCATAAGCCATTATCTTCAAAACATTTTATTATATCTTTTTGCTTATCATTTAAATTGAATACCATTTTTATATGATAACATAAATATTTAATAATTCAAATTAAAATGCTTGAAAAATATATTATATATATTATTATAAAAACCTAATTAATTTTATTAATTTGGACTATTTTATTTTGGAGATTTTATGAATAAAAACAATATAGGCTATATTTTCTTTATAGCCTTTATATTCCTGTCTATATTTATAATGTATAAATTATTGAGGCCTTTCGGCATGATAATATTTTTTGCCGTTGTTTTTTATGTCATATTAAATCCACTTTTTATAAAGGCTATGGGTAATAGCTATAAAAAAACAGATAAACTTTCTATAATCAAAAAAAATACTTTAGCATTGCTTTTTTCTCTTATATCTTTAATTATATTTTTGGTTCCTACAAGTATATTAGCCTATACTATAATAGTTCAGCTTATAGATATTTCTAATATTGGTATTAAATATTTTATGAATTTAGATGTTAATGAAGTTATGAATAATTCTAACATAAATAATTTTCTTAAATCATTGCCTATAGATGTTTCTATGGAAAGTATATTAAAAAGGATACAAGATTCTTCTCTTTCAAATTTAACATTTATAAGTTCGTATCTTACTCAAAATGTAGCTAGTTTATTAAAAAGTACAGGCGGATTTGTAAGTTCATTTATATTTATGATGTTCTCATTATTTTTCTTTTTTGTAGACGGAGAATATTTAATAGGTCAGGTAAGAACATTAGTTCCTATAGATGCAAAATATCTTGACAGACTTATAAAACAGGTTTCTGAAGGTATAAAAGGAATAGTATTTGGAAATTTGTTTACAGGAATGTTTCAGGGTTTTTGTGCTTTTATAGTATATACTATATTTGGAGTTTCCAATTCATTTACATTTGCATTTCTTACTATAATAGCGTCTTTTATGCCTATAATAGGAACTACTATAATATGGATACCTTTAGGAATATTGTTTCTAATAAATGGTGAAATTATTAAAGCCATTATATTTATAGTATGTTCATGGTTCTTTATTACAATACCTGATAATTTTGTACGTCCTTTGCTTCTTGGAAACAGAATAGAGCTTCACCCATTATTTATTTTCTTTGCTATACTTGGAGGTGTATTATTCTTTGGACTTTCAGGAATCATATTGGGACCTTTGAGTTTTATACTATTCTTTGAGATTATGAAAATATACAATGAAGAAAGATTATTAGAGGCAAAAAAGGAAAGAATGTTAAAAAAACGAAGATTATCATAATGTAAGTAAAATTATTAAGAGTTTATCTATGACAAAAATATTGATTATAGGAATGAATTATATAGGGGATACTATATTTATAACTCCTCTAATAAGAGCTGTAAAAAAACATTATAATGACTGTACTATTGATGTTGTAAATGGTGCTAGAGGAATAGATATTTTAAAAGAGAATCCATATATAAATAATATTATAGTTAGAGATGATAAAGTATCAGAATATATAAAAAATCAGAATTATGATGTAGGTATTACAGCTACAACAGCATTTTACGGTGCTTCACTTTTATATAAAGCAAAAATACCAATAAGAGCAGGAGTAAACAGTGAATGCCGAGGATTCCTTCTTAATAAAAAAACTTCTTGGAAAAAGCATAAAAGACATATAGTAGATACTATACTTTCTATATTGAAGCCTATGAATATAAAAGAAGACGGTATAAATACAGAAATATTTTTATCTGAAGAAGAAAATGAATTTGGTATTGATAAAATGAAAAATTATAAAAATGCTTTGCTTGTTCATGGCGGTGCTACTAGAATAAGTAAAAGGTATGGCATAGACAATTTTTCAAAACTTATAGATATGTTTTATAAAGAAAAACAAGTACCTATAATAGTTATAGGATCTAAAGATGATTTAGATTTTTCTGATGAAATGAAAAAAAGATTAGGAAATATAATAGCTGATGATTTTACTAATAAATTAAGTATCAGAGAACTTATATCTGTAATTAAACATTCTTATGCATTGATTGGAGGCGATAGTGCCCCTCTTCATATAGCTAATGCCAGCAATATATATTCTATAGGCATATTCGGAGATACTTTGCCTTTGATTTACGGAGCCAGAGGAGATAAAGCTATAAATATAGAGGCTAGAAAAAAATATTGCACAGTATTAAAAAGTTTTCATTGTGAGTATATGAAAAGAGGATGCAAAACTATTGACTGCTTAAAAAAACTTGAGCCCGAAGAAATTCTTCCATCGCTTTTGTCTGTTTATAAAGGTATTTAAGATACATTTTATATAAAATTTATTTATTAATTATATAAATAAGAAATCTGTAATTGTAAGGATATACATGTTTAATAAAATAGATTTAAATAATTATAATAGAAAAGAGCATTATGAAATGTATATGAATAATATTCCATGTACATATAGCATAACAGTGCCTTTAAATATTACAAAATTTAAAAAAACTGTTAAAGATAAAAATATTAAATTTTATGCATCTGTTATTTACTTAATATCAAAAGTTGTAAATAAATACAAAGAATTTAAAATGGCATTGAATGATAATAAAGAACTTGGTTATTATGATATTATAAGTCCAAGTTATACTATATTTCATAATGATACAAAAACTTTTTCATCCATTCATACTGAATATAATGAAAAATTTGATTTGTTTTATAAAAATTATATTTCAGATATGGAAACTTATGGAGAAAATAAAACTTTTTTAGCTAAGCCATGCAATATAAAAAATATATTTAATATTTCATCTCTTCCATTATCAACTTTTACTAGTTTTAATCTTAATTTACCCAATAGTTTTGAATATTTAGCTCCGATATTTACTATAGGAAAATATTATACAGATGATAAAAACAATATAATGATGCCTTTATGTTTACAAATACATCATAGTGTATGTGATGGATATCATGTGGGTATTTTCTTTGAAGATTTACAGCATGAATTTGATGAATTCTATTTATTATATTGAATTCTTCCTTGAAAAAATATAACTTTATTATAAAATATATGTTAATAACATTATATTTAATTAAAAATTTGTTTTTTATTTATAATAAGAGTTTTATATAATATTAATTGAGGTTTATGATAGTATGAAATTTACATTGAATAAGTTATATTTATATTTATTTATATTTTTATCTTTATTTTTTATATCCTGTGCTACAACTTCTAAAAACACATCAAGCGGCGGCGTATATGTAGGAGAGGAAACTGGAGAGATTGGAATAGTTAATAATTGGAAGAATCCTGATTTCAAGGGTGGAAAAACCACAAAAATAGTTGCCGAAGGTTATGCATCTGCTGACGGAAGAGGAGAAGCTGATGCTATAGAAAGATCCATTGAAAGTGCTAAAAGAAATGCAGTAGAGCAGGCAGTTGGTTCTATAGTTAATGGAAGTACTTTGGTAGAAAATAACAGACTTATAAGCTCTAAAATATATGATAATACAACAGGATATATATCTGCATATAAAGTTATAAATATATCTAAATCCGGTTCTGTTTGGTATTCTAAAATAGAGGCTACAGTTGGTGTGGACATGCTTCAAGATAATCTTCAGGCTATGGGCATACTTATGGACAGAAAAAATCTTCCTCTTATAGTTGTGCTTGTTACAGATGAAACAGGAAATTTAAGCGAATCTTTTAATGTAGAATTAGAAAAAAATATGAGTGAGAAAGGATTTAAATTTGTTAGTCCTTCATCATTAGAAAATGTAATGAGAAAAGAAAATATAACTTACGAAGATACAAGAGGTTCACGTTCATCTTCTTCGATAAAAAAGATAGCCGATGCTACAGGAGCACAAATAGCTATAATAGGTAAAGCAGATGCAGCTTTCTTTACAACTATACAAGGTACTGCTATGAAAAGTTATAGAAGCGATGTTGCAATAACAGCTATTAATATATCAGATTATTCTACTATAGCCCGTGCTACACATCAGGCAGGCGGTGTTGGAGGAAGTGATAAGGATGCACATTCCATAGCTTTGGTTAAATCAGCAGATTATGTATCAGATGATTTTGTTAATCAGATAGTTAATAAATGGCAAAGCGAAGTTCAAAACGGTACAGAGTATACTATATATGTAAGCGGGCTTGATTTTAATGAATCTATAGGTTTTGAAGAAGCTATGAAAAAGAATATAGGCGGATTAAAAAATATTTATAATAGAGGAGTATCTGGAGAGTCTTCAAGATATGTAGTTACTTATGTAGGAAGCAGCAGAGATTTGGCTGTTGATATTAATTCTAAAGCTAAAAATATGGGCTATCAAATAATAATAAATAGCTTTGATGATAAAACTATCACTTTGAAGGCAAGTAAGAGGTAATTTTTCTGCTATGGATATTAAAGAAAGATTAGTTGTTCATACTTGCTGTGCTGTTTGTATGTCTTATCCTCGTACTATTTTAGAGGATTATGATACTGTGTTTTATTTTTATAATCCTAATATATATCCTATCGAAGAATATAAAAGAAGAAGGGATGAGTTTATAAATTATACAAATACTTTGGGTATAAAAACTTATATATCTGAAGAAGATGATGATGTTGCAAAATGGTACAATGATATAAAAGGTTTTGAAAATGAACCTGAAAAAGGGGCAAGATGCAGCATTTGTTTTAAGCATAGAATGAAAAAGGCTTTTGAATATGCTAAAAGTATAAATGCTAAATATGTTGCTACTGTAATGACTGTAAGCCCGCATAAAAACAGTAAAGTTATTGAGATGATAGGTAAAAGTTTAGCAGAGAATTATGAAGGAATAGAGTATTTGCATTTTGACTTTAAGAAAAAAGACGGATTTAAAAAGACTAATATAATAGCTAATGAAGCTGGACTTTATAGACAAAATTATTGCGGATGTGAATTTAGTATAAGATAATTTAATATATATTATTCGTTTTTTTCTTCGTTTTTTATTATATTGTTTAAATGATCTATCATATTTCCTATAAAATCCAATTTATTTTCTTCAAATTTTTTAAGTTTTTCTGATATTGCAAATATTTTTTCTTCTGAAGATTTTAAATTGTATGGTTTCATGTTTAATAATATATCCGGAGATGTTTCTAATGCTTTACAGATTTTATTTAGATTTTTTATTGATATATTTCTATTTCCAACTTCTACACCCTGAAGATATTTTCCGGAAAGAGAAGATTTTTCAGCTAATTCATCTATAGTCATTTTTTTGTTTTTTCTTAATTCTCTTATATTTTGACCTAAATTTTTTAATACTACTTCTGTATCCATCATAAAAAACTCCATTCATACTTATGTCTATTTATTTATGATATACAAAAATTTTAATTAAAAAAACAATTTATAATTTGATTATTAGTGAAAAAAGTATATTTTTGGTGTTTTATAGTGGGTATGTTTTGTTTATTATAAATAAAAAAGCTGCCAATAATAAATATCAGCAGCCTTATGAAAATTACTTTAATTTAATTAAGCATAAGTGCTTAATCTTTCACCTACACCAGGTCTCATAGGTGCAGAAACAGCTTGAGGCTGCATGCTAGTCATGATTTTATCAACAGCCTGAGCTTGCATGTCTGAAGTTTTTCTTATCATGCTTAAAGAAATATCTTGTTTAAGCATTCCAGTAGAATAAGAACTATAAGCTGAAAGATCCATAGTATATACCTCCATTTAAAATTATAAATTTAAAACTAATTTACTATATAATTGTAAATCAATGCTATATTAAATCAAGAAAAATATTTAAAAATGTTTAAAAATAAACTTTATAGAATGTGTTATGATAACAATATGGTTTACATAATGTATTTTTTTGTTAAAAAAGATGACCAATTATGTTTTCATTATTTTTATTTTTTATCAACTTACAGAGCAGTACTTTCACATAATTGGTCAAAACTAATAATTAAGCATATACATCCAAAGTCTTTCCAATATTGTTGTTTATAGGAGCAGATGATCCCTGAGGAGTTACCATGCTTGCAACTTTATCAGCAGACTGAGCAGAGCCGTAAGCAGAAGAGTTGTAAACATTTAATCCTGCAGAAGTCATATGTCTAGTCAATGGAAACATATCGGATGAATAAATAGAGTTAAGTGAAACACCCATTTAAAACCTCCAAAGACTTATTATACATATAATATCGGAATATTTATTATTAAAATGAACATAAATATAAAAAATGAAAGAAATGTATAAAATTTTGTATGTTTTCATAATTTAAAGTTTAAGTGAAAATACAAAGCATTATTATTACAGCAATATTATTTAATATAGTAAAATAATATTTTTTGTTATATTTTTGTTTAAAAATATTGACTTATTTTTTAATAATACATATACTAGGTATATTATTAAAATAAAATATTATCTGGGAGTTTTGTACTATGAAAAAAATATTAATAGTAGGCGGTGTTGCAGGCGGAGCTTCTGCAGCTGCAAGACTTAGAAGATTAAATGAAGAAGATAAAATAATAATGTTTGAAAAAGGTCCTCATGTATCTTTCTCTAATTGTTCTCTTCCTTATCATGTAGGAGGACTTATACCTAATGAAGAAACTTTACTTTTAATGAATCCTGAAAAGTTTTTAAAACAGTTTAATGTAGATGCAAGAGTTAATAGCGAAGTTGTTGCAATAGATAGAGAAAATAAAGAGGTTGTAGTTGTATCTGAAGGCAGAGAGTATAGAGAAAGCTATGATAAACTTATACTTTCAATGGGTGCTAAACCTATAGTACCACCTATTAAAGGAATTGAAAAAGTTAATGTATTTACTGTAAGAAATGTTGTTGATATAAGCAAAATACATAATTTCCTTAATGGAAAACCAAATGCTAAAGTGTCTGTTATAGGCGGCGGATTTATAGGTATTGAGATGGCTGAGAATTTGAAAAAAGTAGGATATGATGTAACTATAATAGAAGCATTGCCTCAAATAATGAAGCCTTTTGACTATGATATGGTTCAAATTCTTCATAGAGAAATTATGGACAATGGAGTTAATTTAATAGTTAATGATAAAGTTGACAGCTTCGATACAAATACAGTTATTTTAGCTTCAGGTAAAAAAATAGAGGCTGATGCTGTTATTCTTGCTATAGGTGTAGCTCCTGAAACTGATATTGCTGTTAAAGCTGGTATAGAATTAGGAAAAACTAAAGCTATAAAAGTAGATTCTACTTACAGAACTAATGATAAAGATATTTATGCAGTGGGAGATGCTATAGAGGTATATAGTCCTTTATTCAATGATTATTACAGACTTCCTTTAGCTGGACCTGCTCAAAAACAGGCTAGGGCAGTTGCTGATCATATCAATGGAAGAACAGTTGATAATAGAGGATTTATAAGTTCATCAGTTATTAAAGTATTCGGATATAATGGAGCTTCTACAGGACTTTCTGAAGGATTCATTAAAGCTATGAATTTGAATATAGATTATGATACTGTAGAGATTATTCCTTTTGACGGCGTATCAATTATGCCTAATGCTAGATTAATGCATTTCAAACTTATATATGAAGTACCTACAGGTAAAATATTAGGGGCTCAGGCTATAGGTAAAGGAAATGTTGATAAGAGAATAGATGTTATAGCTACTATCATAAAATTCGGCGGCACTATAGATGATCTTAAAGATTTAGAATTATGCTATGCTCCTTCATTCGGTACTGCTAAAGATGTAGTTAATTTTGCGGGTTATGTTGCTTCCAATTTAAGAAATGGAGATTATAAGCAAGTTCATTATAGTCAAGTCAGAGAATTGGTAGAAAAAGATGCTTATTTCCTAGATGTAAGAATGCCTGAAGATTTTGCAGTAGGACATTTAGAAAAAGCTGTTAATATACCTCTTGGAGCTTTAAGAAGCAGATATAATGAAATACCTAAAGACAGAACAGTATATATAACTTGTAAAACAGGCTTAACAAGCTATACAGCATGCAAAATACTTCAAAATATCGGATTCAATAATGTTGTTAATGTTTCAGGCGGATTTATCGGATTATCACAATATGAATATTTTAATGATAAAAGCACTGGAAGAAAACCTATATTAACAGGATATTTCGGATAATTTTATATTTGTATACCTTTATAATAAAAGAGCCGTTTTTTATGAAATGGCTCTTTTTATTGTTAATAATATATATAATTCAAATTTTTTCTTAAAAAAAGATTTTATAATTTTATTTTTTTTATATTTATTATATAATATAAGAAAAGATATATACTTTTAACAAGGATGAAATATGTTAATAGAAAATGATTTAAAAATATTATCTCCTTCAGAGGCTGATGAAATTATCAATAATACAGATAATATAGTAATATTGGATGTCAGAACGGAGATGGAACATAATTATGAGGGTATGATTGAAGATTCTATTTCTATGGATTTCCTTAAGCCAAGAGTGTTTAAAAGAGAAATATCTAAATTAGACAAAGAAGCTCCATATTTACTATATTGTTCCATTGGTAAGTTAAGTATAAAAGCAGCGGAATATATGAAAGAAGAGGGATTTAAGAATCTCTATATATTAGAAGGCGGATTGAAGGCTTGGAATAAACATTTTGGAGATAATAACAAAGTTTCTAAATTTGACAGAGAAGAGGCTGTTGAGAGAAGAAAAAGACTTATTATAAGATTAAACAGAATCGAAGGTCAGATTAAAGGAATGAAAAAAATGCTTGCCAAAGGAGAATATTGCGGTGATATACTTAATCAGTCTTTAGCTGTTAAAGCTGCTATGGGAAGTGTTAATCAGGAAATTATGGAAGTATTTTTGAATACATGTATGATTTCACCTAAAGAAAAAGAAGATTTCTTCAGATATATGAGAAAACTTATCAAGTAATTATTTTTTAAGCAAGGGATAATCCCTTGCTTTTATTTTCTTTAAATTTTATTTATTTACCCCAAGCATCTGGATTTTTATTCCATTCCAAAGCCTTAGATAATTCTTCTTCTGTTATGTATTTTTCATCTTTAGCTATTTCCATAAGAGATGAGAAATTAGAAAGAGATGAGAATTTAATTCCTGCTTCTTCAAAGTTTTTATATGCTTTTTCAAATTCATAAGTAAATATTGATATAATTTCAAGTCCTATAGCCCCTTCAGCTTTAGCTGCTTCAAATGCCTTTATAGAACTTCCGCCTGTAGAAATTAAATCTTCTATTAATATTAATTTTTTACCGTTACATTCAGCACCTTCAATTTGTTTTCCGCGTCCATGTTCTTTTTTCTCTGCTCTTATATAGCATAAAGGTTTATTAAGTTCATAAGCTATGAAAGAAGCCCAAGGTATTCCAGCTGTGGCAGTACCAGCTATAACATCAAAGTCTTTATCTCTCAAAATGCTCACAAAGGCATCAACTATAACCTTTCTAGCCTCAGGGAATCCTATTACATATCTATTATCGCAGTATATAGGGCTTTTTATTCCTGATACAAATGTGAAAGGCTCTTTAACATTAAGTTTAACTGCTTTAGTTTCTAATAAAGCACCTGCTATTAATTTTGATTTTGCTTTTTTATTGTTCTCCATACCTTCAGCAATTTCTTCAACAATCATTTTGCAGGCTTTTACTCTGTCTTCATTTCTTGTAATAGGTCTTCCAACAACAAGATAATCACATCCATTTTCAATAGCTTCTTTAGGAGTCATAACTCTTTCCTGATCATCAGTGCTTGCCCATTTAGGTCTTACACCCGGACAAATTGTTCTGAAATTCTCTCCGCATTCTCTTTTTATTACTGCTGCTTCTTTAGGAGAGCATACAACACCGTCAAGTCCGGATTCTTTTCCTAATTTAGCCCAATTAACTGCCAAATCTGTAAGAGGTAAATTAGAGCTGAACATATTTTTTACATCATTTTCTGAGAGGCTTGTTAATATTGTTACGCCTATTATTAAATTATCTTTATTGAGTTTTTTTATCTCTTGTACAGTTTTTTCCATCATCTTTTTACCGCCGCTTGTATGTACATTGAACATAAATACATTCTGTTTAGCAGCGAATAATGAAGCCATAGCTGTAGTATTAGGTATATCATGGAATTTTAAGTCTAAAAATACTTTTTTATTTTTACTAGCCAAATATTCTATTATTTCGCCTTTAGTGTATAAAAAGAGCTCTAGTCCTACTTTATAAAATACAGCCTCATCTCCAAGCTCATCTATAAGTTTGGTAGCCTCTCCCATAGAATTAAAATCTAATGCTATAATTAATCTTTCTTTTGGGTTTTCAGTTAATTTTGTCATAATTTATCCTTTTATATTTTTTATAATCAAATTATTTATTATATTTTAAAACTTAAATATTTTGATAAAGTTATAAATGTGCTGCACCTATTATATCTTTTATATTGCTTATTTTATTTTCTTTAAGATAATTATCTATTCCATTGATAACTTCTATAGGAAGTACAGGATTAGAGAATATTCCCGCTCCTATAGAAACCAAAGAAGCTCCTGCAAGTATAAACTCTAAAGCATCATTATAATTAGTGATACCGCCCATACCAACAATAGGCACTTTTACAGCTTTATATACTTGATAAACCATTCTTACAGCTATAGGACGTATACATGCACCGGATAATCCTCCGAATATATTTCCAAGTAATGGTTTTCTAGTTTTAGTATCTATTTTCATAGATAAGAATGTATTTACAAGTGATACACTGTCGGCACCTGCATCTTCAACTGCTTTTGCTATGCTTGCTATATCAGTAACATTCGGAGATAATTTCACTATTAAAGGCTTTTTGCTAAGAACTTTTTTTACAGCCTTTGTAGTAGACTCGGCACTTTCACAGCTTGCACCAAATGCCATTCCTCCATTTTTCACATTAGGACATGATATATTAAGCTCTATAAAATCAACTCTTTCTATTTCATTTGCTATTTCAGCTACTTTTACATATTCATCTATAGTGGCACCATTTATATTTAATATTATAGGCGTAGAATATTTTATATTTTTTATTATATTATCTTTAAAATATTCTATTCCTGGATTTTCAAGTCCTATGCAGTTTATCATACCTGAAGGAGTTTCTGCTATACGAGTACCTTTATTGCCGTCTTTTTTATTTAATGTTATGCCTTTTAAGTTCACTGCTCCAAGTTCATTAACATCAAAATAATTGCTGTATTCTTCACCGAATCCGAAACAGCCTGAAGATGTTATAACATTATTTTTTAATTCTTTTCCTAAAAAATTTATATTTAATCTGCTCATAAATTTATCCATATATTTTATAATTTAAAAGTTTAATAATTCGCCGTTGAATACAGGGCCGTCATGACAGACTTTTTTAAGTGTATATCCAGACTTTTCATCTTTTATTTCTATATTGCATCCTAAACATGCATTAACTCCGCAAGCCATTCTCTCTTCAAGTGAAGCATAGCAAAGTATATTATTTTCTTTAGCAACTTTTATTAAAGCTTTCATCATAACTGTAGGGCCGCAAGTGTATATAATATCAAAAGTTTTTTCTTTTAATAATTCTTTAGTTTTATCAACTGTATTGCATTTATCACCAACAGAACCGTCATCAGTTGTAATATGTAAATCAATATTATTGGTATTGAATCTGTCCATTATTTTTATGGCACTTGAATCAGCACCGCCCATTATTAATGTTATAGAGTTGTTGGAATTGTTTAATTTTTCTATTAAAAGTTTAATAGGAGCTATTCCCATTCCGCCTGCTACTATTAATATTTTTTTATTATTAATATTTGTATCAAATCCATTGCCTAATGGTCCTTGAATACTAATAGTATTATTTTCTTTTAATTTTGAT
The DNA here is from genome assembly GCF_001049755.1 of Brachyspira suanatina. NCBI lineage: Bacteria > Pseudomonadati > Spirochaetota > Spirochaetia > Brachyspirales > Brachyspiraceae > Brachyspira > Brachyspira suanatina. Next base: position 724,632 of record NZ_CVLB01000001.1, read on the forward strand.
AAATACTCTGTGCCTTCGCCTTTTACCTGATAATAAAATTCAAGTATATCATTATCAATATAATGCAGACTTATAGGGCGTCTTAAAAAAGTATTGCTTTTAAGCATGAAAAATTGTCCTGCTTTTGAATGTTTATAGCTTTCTTTTGATTGTATTCTAAGCAGATACTTATCATTTGATATTTGTATATTATTTATTATAATACCGTCTTCTAAAAACATTTTATGAACCTTTATTTTTATAAATATTTTTTATATAAAAAAAGAATACCTCTTCTTTTTATAGAAGATTGTATTCTTTGAAAATTTCTTTTTAAATATTATTATGATGTAAAAAATAAATAATATGTTTCATGAAAACTGAATATATCATATATCTATAAAAATTCAAGTATGGCATTTAAATAATTTTTGTTTTAATATTACACATTATTAATAAAATTGTTATTTTAAAAATTAAACGAATAAAACAAAGGTGTAAAATGAAAAACTATAGTTTAATTTTTTTATTGCTGATTCTAATGTCTTGTAATAACAATACTACTAATCCCGGCAATAATTCCAACAATAACTCTAATAATAATTCCAATAATAACACATCAATAAGTGCAGATGCCAAGGAAGTATTTAATTTAGTTAATCAAGAAAGAGTAAAATCAGGGCTTAAGGAATATAAATTAGATGACAAATTATGTGAAGCTGCAAACCAAAGAGCTAAAGAAATAGTAGAGAAATATGATCATGTAAGACCTGACGGAAGTGATTTTGATACTGTGCTTGATGAATACGGATTTAATTCAAAGGCTTATGTTAGAGGCGAGAATATAGTTGCTATGAGAGAAAGTGCTTCTTCAGCTATGAATGCTTGGATGAACTCTCAAGGACATAAAGATAATATTTTAGCTGATTATTATACTACTATTGGTGTTGGAGTTTATGAATATAATGGAAGTAAATATTGGGTTCAGCTTTTTTTGAGTGATTCTTTTATTTAAGTAAAAGAAAAAATAATTTGATATTAAAACTATAACAATTTGTTAGTTTAAATTTACTGTAATACAATTTTAGTATGATTGAATACTAATGCTTATTTAAAATTGACAAACTTAAAAATTTTCAGTATATAACTAAACAACTATATTTTGTCAGAAATTATTTTATTATTTGTTGGGACTAGCCCCCACACCCCCAGTTCTTTTGTTGGTATAAGGCGAAGCCCGCAGAGCGTGTGCGGCAAAAAAGTTGATAATTCTACATAAAGTGTATTGATTGACAAACTTAAAAATTTTTAGTATATACTTAAACAATTATATTTTGTCAATTTTTGCTTTTTTATGAATATAAATAATATTTTTATAATATAAAATATTATTTTGTATTGCTTAAATGTTTTACCTGTTAAAATAAATTATTAATTTTGTACAATAATAGGTAATCAACCGCACGTATAGTTAGCATTTGATAAGATGAAACTGTACCGTGCGGGAAGGTGCCGCAGCTCGCGGTTGACAAAGTATATTTGTCTCAGTATATACAAAAAAAATACTATTTTCTAGTAAAGTTAGAAAATAGTATTTTTTAATTATTTAATTAAAAATATATTATTAAATTATATTGCCGTCTATTGAAATTACATACTCTTTAATTATTATATTTTTCTTAGCAATCTCAAGAGCCTTCTGCACTATCATCTCAACTCCTCCGCAGCAAGGAACTTCCATTCTTACTATAGATATTGACTTAATATTTTTGTTTGTAAATATGTTAACTAGTTTTTCTATATAACTGTCTATATCGGTATCTAATTTTGGGCAGAACATCAAAAGAGTTTTATTTTTCAAAAATCTTGAATGAAAATTCGGATAAGAAAAAGGCACACAGTCAGCAGCTATAAGTAAATCTGCATTATCTAAATAATTAGCATTAGGATTCATTAATTTTAATTGTATAGGCCAATTTCTTAATTCTGAAGTCATTTGTACATTGTTATTATTATTTTCACCTCTGAATTGATTTCTCATATCTTTCTGCATGCTTCCCGGACAGCCGCAATGTTTATTGTCTTCCATATTAGGAACCTCCATATTATGATCTTTTAAATATTTTACAGCTTCATTAAAGAGCTTATCTTCTCCATGATCTCTTAAATGTTCAAGATGAGCCTTTATAACATTAACTCCGCCTTTTACAATGTTTTCCATTACTTTGCTTTCATTATATTCTTCAGCTTCTCTTTCTTCTATCTTCATGGCGTTTTCAGGACAAGCCTTTATACAAGCACCGAGTCCATCACAAAATAAATCGCTTATAAGTCTTGCCTTTCCGTCTATTATCTGTAAAGCTCCTTCCGGACAATCAGGTATGCATATTCCGCAGCCTGTGCATTTATCTTCATCAATTTTTATTATTCTTCTTTTCATTTATAATATCCTTTATTATATTTTATTATTTTTTGTTATCTTCTAATATCTTATGAAAATAATAATAGAATATTTATATATAAAATTCTATTGCTAAAGCAACATGTTAATTAAAATGATAATATACTTTTTAATATATTCTAAATTTAATGGTTATTATTATGAAAGATTAGCATATTGATATTATACCAAATATAGGTATAATATTAATAATATTTTATTTTTAATGGAAATGATATGTTTTTTGGAGATTTTAAATTTATAGTTTTGTATATATTTATTCCTGTACTTATAATTTTATTTATTATGTCAAGGAGAAAAGTACATAAAGTTTTATCAATATTTACTAAAAACTTGAATTTTCAAAATGATAAAAATTATAAAAGAATATCAAATTTAAGAATATTCTCTATTATATTTATGATACTTGCAGCTGCATGCTTGATATTTGCTTTGATGCAGCCTAAATGGGGAATAATAGAGCAGAAAATAAAAACAGATAATTATATGGTAACTATAGCATTAGATTTATCAAGATCAATGGATGCTGATGATGTATGGCCTTCAAGACTCGAAAGAGCTAAATTGGAAATAGAAAAATTTGTAAAAAAAACCGATAATTTATCTGTAGCATTAGTAGGTTTTGCAGGAACTAGTTTTATAGCTTCTCCTTTTACTCAGGATATGGAAACATTTACTTATATACTTGATAATTTAACAACTAAATCTGTTACGTTACAAGGTACTAGAATAGCTGATGCTTTAGTTACAGCTAAGAATACTTTTAACGTTGATGCTGTTAGTAAAAAATCTATTATATTAATAACTGACGGTGAAGATCATGGCGGTTATTTTGATGATATATTAAAGCAATTAAATGAAATGAATGTCAGTGTATATACTGTAGGTGTTGGAACTGAAGTTGGGGCTAGCATAAGCACTGATTTAGGAGTGAGAGAAAAATCTGTTATTTCAAAAAGAGATGATAATACATTGAAGTTAATAGCAGATTCTACTCATGGAAAAAGTTATATTGCAGAAAATGTTTCTCTTGAAAGCATATTTGATGATATGAAGCAGAGTATGGATAGTGTTTCAGCTGTGAGAAATAATAGAAGCTATAAAGAAAGATTTCAAATATTTTTGGCTATTTCTGCAGGTTTGATATTTTTAGCAAGCATATTTAATATATTAACTCAAATAAGGGTGAGAGAAACTATTAAAGAGAAGATAATAAAAGAAAAAATAATGAATAGAAAATCCGAAGTGAGGAATTATTAAGAGGTATTATGAAAATGAAAAAAATCAGTTTATTGATTATAATATTTTTATTCAGTTTTATTACAAATATATATGCTTTTTCATTCAATGAGTTCACAGCAAAACTTGATGTTGACAGAGCAAACAGACTTATGAAGAAAGGCGATTATGATGGAGCTGTAACTTTATATGAAAAGGCTTTAAGTAAAGTACCTAATTCACCTGAAATATTTTATAATATGGGTACTACTATGTCGTCTATAGGCGATATGAACAGTGCTCTTCAATTATTTGATATGGCTAAAAAAAGCTTTACAGATAATACAAGTAAAGAAATGAAAAGCTCAGTACATTATAATGCAGGACTCACTAGAATTGAGATGGAAGATTATCAAGGTGCTATAGATGAATTGGTTGAATCTCTTGTTAATACTCCAGATGACAGCAATTCAAAAATGGCATTAGAATATGCACAGAAAAAATTAGAAGAACAAAAACAGAATAATAATGCAGGTCCTAGTATGCAGCAGAATCAAGATCAAAATCAGCAAGGACAAAGCGATAATAATAACAGCGGTTCTGGAAATAATGATCAAAATAATCAAGATAATCAGAATAATGATAATCAGGATAATCAAAATAATCAGAACGATCAAAATCAAGATAATCAAAATAATCAGAACAATCAAAACGATCAGAATAATAATAATCAAGATAATCAAAATAATGATGGAAATAATGATAATCAGAATAACAATGGCGGAGATAATAATCAGGATGATCAAAATAATAATGGCGGAAATAATAATCAAAATGACAATCAGGACAGTAAATCAGATATAGACAGATTATTAGAGTCTTTAAGACAGTATAGAAAAGATAAAGATAATGGAGATCAATATTACGGCGGAGGCAGAATTGATAAGGATTGGTAATACAGCTTTAAAATATATATTGGCAGTATTTTTTATTGCTTGTTCATCTTTATTTTCTCAAACCAGCATCAATACAAAAATATCAGATACTAAAGTTGGTGTAGGCGAGGTGTTCACTGTTTCTGTAACTATAGATAATAGTTCAGGAAGAGTTTTAATAGATGATATTCCGGGTCTTACATTAAGAGGCACATCTCAGTCTATTAATATGATGTATTCTTCAGGAACTTTCAAATCTATAAAAACATATAATTTTACTTATGTAGCAAATAGTGAAGGTAAATATAAATTTGATCATATAACTGTTAAAATTAATAATAGAACATATATATCCAATCCTGTAGAGATAGAAGTTGTAAGTGCTCCTACTAGAAATGATGATTCTTATACACCAAGCGGAAACAGATTCAATGATTTTATGAATTATGCTGATGATATATATGTGGACAATAGCATTAATAAAAAAGAAGTATATATGTATGAGCCTATATATATAACACAAAAGGCTTATACTCATATTCCTGTTACAGTTCTTGGATTTTCTAAAATACCAGACAGAACGGATTTTATTTCATATTCTGATTCTTCAAAGTATAATACTTTTACTGAAATAATAGACGGAAAAAGAGTAAGCAGCATACCATTAAAAAGAGAAGTTCTTTATCCTGTGAAAACAGGTACTAAGGATATATTAACTACTCCTTTTGTATTTGAAAAAGACGGTATGTTTTATGATAGGGTACAATATGGAGAGGAAACTTTTTCTATAAAAGTGCTTCCGCTTCCTGATAGAAAAGGTTTTGAAAATTTTTCAGGTGCAGTTGGTAATTTTATTTTTACTACAAAAGTAAATAAAACTAATGTTGCTGTTGGAGAGGAGCTTTTAATTACAATGGAAGTTGCAGGCGAGGGTAATACTTCTATAATAACAATGCCTAATATTAATGATAATATTACAAACTATTTCTCGGTTTATCAGCCTAAAATATATGAAACTAATTGGTTTGATGATAATAAAATGCTTGGAAGAAAAGTTAAAGAATATATTTTAGTAGCTAAAAATGAGGGAGCTTCTTCTATTGATAGTATTAATTTCTGTTATTTCTCTCCTAATGATAAGGCTTATACTAATATACATTCTAATCCTATAAGCTTAACAATATCAGGAAATAAAATTAATAATAATTCATTTGTTAATAATGATGGTGAAGAAATAAATACTATATCTATAAGAAATACTAATCTTAGAGAAGATAAGAATTTCAAAGTGTTAAGCATTAATATAATTTATATTTATATATTAATATTGATAATTGCTTCTTTGTTTATTTATAATGCTAAAAGATTTAGTAATATAAAATTTTCATTTGCTAAAAAAGATAATAAAGATAATAGTATAGATGATATTTTAAATTATTATAATTCTAATAATAGAAAAGAGTATTGTAAATCTGTAGAAAATCTTTTACTTACTGCTATAAAAAATAAATTTAATATACAAGATGATAATGTTTTGTATGATAAATTAAAAGATTATATTGATTATGAAAAATCTAATGAAATAAAAAATATAATTGATAAATGTAATTTTGAATTGTATTCAGGGAAATCATCAGGAAATGAAGATTATCATACAAAATCTATGGAATTAGTAAAATATATAAAAGAATTAAAAATTAAAAAGTAATTTTATATGATAGGTTATATATTGATATGAAAAAATTAATTATAGTATTACTTTTGTTTCAATCATATTATTTATGCATTGCAGCTGATTTGGATAAATTAAATAATTTATTTGAATCTGCTAATAAACTTTATAATGACGGCAAATATTTAGAGGCTAATTATTTGTATAAAGATATTGCGGCATCTAATTTTGTTTCAAAAGATTTGTATTATAATTTAGCTTCATCTTATGCGGCTATTGGAAGCAATGGATATGCAGTTCTTTATTATGAAAAGGCTTTGAATATATCTCCTTTTGATAAGGAAACAAAAGTGATGATAAATTCATTAACAGGCAATAATGATTATGATTCTCAGCTTATAATTATAATGTATGGATTTTTAATATTGTTTTTGATATTTTTTACTTTAATGATAATAATGTTTATAAAAAGAAAAAAAATAAATAAATTTTTATTAATGCTTTCAATAGTTCTTTTAATACCTACTGCAATATTAAATAATAATATAAATTCTGATTATGTAATAACAATAGATGATGCCAATCTATACAGCGGAAGCAGTACAAAATCATCTATAGTTTCACAAATATCTGAAGGCGAGAAATTGAAAGTGCTTGAAGAATATACTAATTGGTATTATGTTAAAGGTAATTTCAAAGGCTGGATAAGTAAAAGTTCTGCTGAAAAAATATAGTTATTTAGGTATATCCTAAAGTTATAGTATAAAAGTAAATTAAAATGAAAAAAGTTTATTTTGATACCAATATATTTATTTACTTCGAAAATAAATACAAACAATATTTAAGTATTATTGATAATTCAAAACTAAATGACTATAAATATTATTATTCTTATGCTCATATAATAGATTTAGAAAATTCCACTAATAGAGAAGATGTTTTGAATATTATAGAAAATATAGCAGATAGTAATTATTTTAATGATGGATTACAAAAAGAGGAAGAAAGAAAACCAACATATTTTTTTAATCATAAAACTGATTTTAAAAAAAATTATATCAGTAATTTAAAATCAAAAGACTTTAAGGATAACTTTTTAAATAAATATAATATTACGGCAAAAGAGTTTGATGAAAACATATATAAACGGGAAAAAATAGTAGAAGATCAAAATGAACATAAAAGCTATCGAGTAAAATTAAGAAATAGTAAAAATAAGATGGGTGATAAAGAATTAATAGGATTAGTAAAATGCCTATTAGATAATAACTATAAAGAAGATAAAATAATATTATTACTTTTTAAAGATATTTTGGATATAAATAAAAATAATCAATTACAAGATAAAAATTCTAAAGATTTTAAAAATATTTCTATGGATGCTTACCATTGTTCTTTTTCAATTCAATTTGACTATTTTGTAACAGATGATGATAAAATTCATGATAAATTTAATTATATTTATAACATTATTAATAAAAGTGGAGGTTGTATAGAAACAAAATTATTAAAATTTAATGATTTTATAAATGAAATAAAATAAATATATAATTAGATTATAAAATGTATAAAGATTAATTCATATACGATTACTAGTATAATTTTAAGAAAAATATTAATGAATGTGGTGGCTGAAAGAAAAAAGAATATGATACATTCAAAAATTATATAGATTGCTTATACTGAAAATTTTTAAGTTTGTCAAATGATACACTTTATATAAATGTTATCTACTTTTTTGTCGCACACATGCAGGTGGACTTCGTCGGCACGCACAGCTAGGCGGACTGTGCCTGCTTCTCGCCGTAGGCGGGCTTCGCCTGTGGCAATACCATAGCCACTTCCTTCGGTCGCAAAAGAAGTAGGGTATGGCACGACTGTGTGCTTCGCAGGAAAGCCCCAGATATAAAAACAAAAATATAAATTTATTTTTGACAAAATATAGTTGTTTAAGTAATATAATAAAATTTAAAATGTTTTCTTATTTGTAATTTTTATTAAATTCAATATGATATAGTTATATTATATAAAGAATAAAAGGAGAGTAGTATGCAAAAAATAGCAGTTGGAATGAGTGCAGGAGTTGATTCTACTACTACAGCAAAACTTTTAAAAGAGCAGGGTAATGATGTATTCGGCGTTACTATGCTTTTATGGAATGGAGATGAAAGAGCACCTTTAAGCGGTTCTTGTTATAGTCCTTATCAGAAAAATATTGTAGAGGAATGCGAAAAATATGCAATGGCAATAGGTATAGATTATTATGCATTCGATGTAAGCGAGATGTTTCAGAAAAAAGTTATAGATTATGTTACTGAATCTTATAAAAAAGGATTCACTCCAAACCCTTGTATAATGTGTAATAGTCAGATTAAATTTATGGCTTTATTTGAGGCTATAGAAAAACAAGGTTTAGAATTTGATAAATTTGCTACAGGACATTATGCTGGTGTAAAATACGATGAAAAAACTAAAAGATATCTTCTTTTAAGAGGAAAAAATTTAATAAAAGATCAGTCATATTTTTTGTACAGACTTACTCAAGATCAATTATCTAAAATAATGTTTCCAATGCATGAAAATACAAAAGAAGATACAAGAAACATTGCAAGAGAATATAATTTAGATGTTGCAGAAAAGAGTGAGAGTCAGGATTTTTTTGCTGGCGAGTATCATAGATTATTTGACGAAGATAAAGAAGGTAACATAATAAATATAGATACTAATGAAATATTAGGACATCATAAAGGAATATGGCATTATACAGTAGGGCAGAGAAAAGGTTTGGGTATAGCCTATAAAGAACCTCTATTTATAGTAGCATTAGACAGTAAAACGAATACTGTTTATGTTGGAAATAAAAATCATACATTTGTTAATGAAGTAAAAATATATGATGTTAATTGGATAGCAGAACCTAAGCAAAAAGAATTTGAAGCATTAGTAAAAACAAGAAGTGCACATAAAGGTACTATGGCTACTGTCATTCCAATAGATGAAAATACTATTAATGTAAAATTTTATGAACCTACAGGTATTATAGCTAAAGGACAATCATGTGTATGTTATGATAATGATGTAACTTTATGCGGAGGCATTGTTTATTGATTTACATTTATAGAATTTGATTGTTTTTTATATAGAAGATTTTTTATAATTTATAAATAGTAAAAATAATTAAGGAAAATATCAGATGAATAAATTATATATACTTATTTTTAGTTTTGTATTGCTAGTATCATGTTCTAATGCTGGTAAAATAAATTGGGAAAGTGATTTTGATGTATCAGTTGAAAAATCAAAATCTGAAAATAAAATAATAATGATGGATATATATACTGATTGGTGCGGTGCATGCAAAGAAATGGATAAAACTACTTTTAAAAATAAAAGTGTAATTGATAGCAGCACAAATTTTATAGCATTAAAATTCAATCCTGAAAAAATGCCTAATGGTAAAGATATACTAAAAAAATATAATATATTAGGTTTTCCTACTATGCTTTTTATAAATAGCGACGGATTTATTTTAAAAAGAATAGTAGGCTATATTGAAAGCGATGAATTAATAAATGAAATGAATGGCATGAAGGAAAGAAATGATAGAGTGAAGACTATATTCAAAGATGATAATATTTCATTGGATAAGTTAGATATATATCTTGAGTCAGGTTATGATAATGAGGCTTTAGATATGTATAATAAATTAACATCAGAAAATAAAATACCTGAAGATAAAATGGCTAAATATATGTCAAGTATTGCTCTTTTGCTTTTAGATAACAATAAACTTGAAGAAGGAATGAAATATTTCAATGAGATAATAAGCAAATATAGTAATTATAATGAAGTTTATATAGCTCATTATTATAAAGCTTTGGATATGATAGTTAATAATGCTCAGACAAATGAAGGTATAAAATATATAGAGAATCTTACAAATCAAGTACCAGATGGGGTAAAAAGTGAATATTTAGATTTTATAGATTATTTTAGTTCTAATTAAACATATTGTTTTATTATATAAATACTTTATAATAGTATAATTACAAAAGGAGAAAACTATGAATAAAAATATATTAATGATACTTTTTATAATGTTTACATCAATTATTTCATGCAATAAAGCAAGTGCCGAAATAAAATGGGAAAAAGATTTGGCTACAGCTATGAAGAAGGCTAAAGAAAAGAATTTGCCAATAATGATAGATGTTTATACTGATTGGTGTACTTGGTGTAAAGAATTAGATAAAAATACTTATTCACATAAAGATGTTATAGATGTTGCTAAGAAGATGGTTTCTGTTAAATTAAATCCTGAGACTTCAGAAGAAGGTGCAGAAATAGCTCAAAGATATGGAGTAAACGGATTTCCTACAATACTTTTTATAAGTGCTGACGGTTTTATATTAGAAAATGTAGGAGGATATGTTGAGGGTGAAAAATTTGTACCTTATATGAAAAATGCTATAGATAAATTAGATAAAGTAAATTCAGTATTAGCAAATAAAGAACCTACTTTGGAAAAGTTAGATTTATATATGGAATCAGGTAATGAAGTAGAATCTCAAAAAATATATGATGCTTTAATTCAGAAAAAAGCTATATCTAAAGAAAAAATGCCTAAATATTTACTTGGTTTTGGTTTGATAAAGGCGCAAAAAAAAGATTATGATAATGCTAATAAATATTTTGATGATATAATAAAAAATTATCCTAATTCTGAAGAGCTTTATATAGCACATTATTACAAAGCTGTTATGATGGCTTTAGCAGGTGAAAAAGATGAGCCTAAAAAATATTTAGAAAAACTTATTAATGATCCTAAAGTTCCTGAAAACATGAAACTTCAATATGAAAATTTATTATCATATATAAATGAAACTAATTAATATTTTTTATAAAATAAAAAAATATTTTCAAAAGAGATGCTTTAATTAGTATCTCTTTTTTATTTTTAATACTTTAAAAAATAAAGTATTATAATATAATAATTTTGTATTTAAATTATTTATGAATATGGATTTAAAAAATTATGATTAGTATAATAATACCTGTTTATAATGTGTCAAAATATTTAAGAGCTTGTTTAGATAGTGTAATTAATCAGACATATAAAGATTTGGAAATAATATGTATTAATGACGGATCTACTGATGATTCTCTTGAGATATTAAAAGAATACGCTAATAAAGATAATAGAATAATTATAATAGATAAAAAAAATGCAGGAGTATCCGCTGCAAGAAATGATGGAATAGATAAAGCTAAAGGTGAATATTTATTTTGTATGGATAGTGATGATTATATAGATAATAATTTTATTGAAGTTTTTTATAATAATGCTAAAAACAATAATAGTGATTTAGTTGTATTAAGTACTTTCTGGAATTTAGATAAAAGGATTAATAAAGATTATCATTCTGCACTTCCAACTTGTTCAATGTTTATCAAAAAGTCTATATTAGATAATTATAAATATTTGAGATATCCATTGAATGTTCAGCCTGGAGAAGATGGTATATTTTCACATGAACTCTTAATGTATACTAAGAATGTTAGTTTTGAATACACTGTAAATTATTATTATGTGAAAAGGGCTGGACAGGATTCACAAAGAGCTGTTAAAGAACCTAAGATATTATTGGAAGCTATACCTAAATGGTTTGAGTTATTAGAGGATTTTTATACTAAATATAATTTTTGGGAGAGTAAGTCTTTATCATTCGCTAAATATATTGAAGGTGAGGCTTTTCTTGCATTTAGAACAAAAAATTTTACTCCTGATGATGAGAGAAAAATTTTTGATATTATAAAAAATACTTTGAATAAAGCTGTAAAAAATATTAATAAAGAAGATTACAATAAATATTTTTCTAAAGAGTTTATTATTTTCATAGAGTCTGATACAATAAAAGAGTATTATAGTAAAATAAAATACAAATATAATTATATAAGATTTAAATTATTCGGAAAAGATGTATCTATACGATACCGAGAAAACAGATACAAATATTATAAGAATGATAAAGAAAATAATTAAATAAAAAATTTAATAATATTAATAATTTTAGGTATTTACAATTACACTAATTTTTATATAATGTATACAAATAGTATTTTTTATACGAAAAATTAAACTATAAAGATTGTGAGCTTTTGATAAGTTTATTTTTACCAACAATTTTTATTAGTAATAATAAAAGTAATAGTTTTAAAGTATTAAAAGCTAATTATAAAAATTGTGAGCGTCCGGTAAGTTTACTTGTCGGAGTATCTATGCGAACAATTTTTATTAGCAATAATAGGAGTTCTATGAGTAAAGTTGCTGTAATAAAATGTGAAAATTATGATTTAGAAGAAGTTAAATCGTATATTAAAAAAGCTATAGATTTGATTGGCGGAATAGATTTATTTGTTAAAGAAAATGATAAGGTATTGCTTAAACCTAATTTTTTAGCTGCTGAAACTGCTGAAAGATCTGTAACAACTCATCCAGTAGTATTTGAGGCTATTGTATCTATACTTCAGGAAAAAACTAAAAATATTTCTTATGGGGATTCTCCTGGAATAGGTAAGGGAAGCAGTGTGGCATTGAAATCTGGTATAGATGAAATAGCCAATAAATTGAATGTTAAATACGCTGATTTTGAAGAGCCTGTAGGTGTTACTTATGAGGACGGAGTGCAGGAGAAAAGTTTTACTATAGCAAAGCCTATACAGGAAGCTGATGTAATAATAAGTTTACCGAAATTAAAATCGCATGCCCTTACAACTATGACAGGAGCAGTAAAAAATCAATTTGGATGCATACCAGGTTTTAGAAAGGCAGAATATCATTTGAAGCTTCCAGATTTTGAAGATTTTTCTACTATGCTTCTTGATTTGAATAAACTTGTTAATCCAAAACTTTATATAATGGACGGAATTCTAGCTATGGAAGGAAACGGACCTAGAAATGGAAACCCTAGAAAAGTTAATGCTTTAATAGTTTCTAATGATGCTGTAGCTTTGGATTATGTTGCTTCTCAAATAATATCATTTGATTATAATACTATACCGACTTTGAAAATGGGATTTAAACATGGATTTTCAAATAAAGAGGAAATAGAAGTTGTCGGCGATGGTATAGAAAGCGTAAAAGTAACAGATTTCAAAAAACCTCATAAAGGAATAGGTATAGGAAGAAGTTTAATGAAGTTAAGCAAATTCCCTATAATTAAAAGACTTTTTGCAACTATAATACCTAAACCTGTAATAGAAAAAAATAAATGTGTGAAATGCGGTGTTTGCGTAAAGGTTTGCCCAGTAACACCACTTGCTCTTAATTTTGATAAAAAAGGTAAAGATTATCCGCCTGAATATTATTATAAACATTGTATATCTTGCTATTGCTGTCAGGAATTATGCCCTCATAAAGCTATAGTATTAAAAAGAAAATTTTAGTATAAAAAAATTAAAGTTAAAAATTTAAAATAAAAAAATATCATACTTAATTTAAATGATCAAGTATGATATTTATATATTGTTTGTTAATTATTGAACATTAATTCTAACTGTCTTATCTATATAACTAGAAGGTATATTGTTTAGAGATTTAATTTTTGATATCATATCATCTCTGCAGTCTTTTCCTGTCATATTAATATTTTTTCCTTTCTGAGTAATATTAACATAATCACTACTACTATATATGAAAGCAGATAAAGCCACTCTGTATGATTGAGATTCATTTATATCTACATTATTTAATTTAGCTGATATTAAATCTCCATTACTGCTATATCTAACTTCCATTCCTTTTGACATCTGAAGGAAACTTCCGCCAGAATTTCCTTGAATTACTGTGCTTTTTTTACAGGCTATCTTTAGTAAATCAAGTATATCTTTTCCTGTTAATGTAACTAATATTACTTCATTATCAAATGATGAAACTGTCATTATATTTGCTAATGTTATATCGCCTTTACTAAATCCAGCCCTTATTCCTCCACTATTGATAAACACTATATCGGCCTTATCTCCTTCCTGATTAGAATCATATATCAAGTCGCATACGAAATTTCCTAAAGGTGTAGATTTAGATCTAATTTCTATAACATTATAAGTTAAATCTTCTGATAAAGTACCTATTCTTACATTAGATTCCTGTTGAACCTGAGCTTTCATTTCATTAACCAAAGCAAGCATATCAGGATCTTGTTTTATACTGCTATCCATTGGAACTAGTTTATAATTAAATTTTAACATACTTCCATTATTAGCATATAAATTGATATTTCCTAAATACTGTCCATAAGATCCAGCCTGCACTATAGGAGTACCATTTACTATATCAGCATTATAAAGTACAGTATGTGTATGTCCGCCTATTATAATATCAAAAGTGTTTGGCATAGCATTAGCAATTTCCCTATCAACATTGTATCCGGCATGGCTCAAAAGTATTGTAACATCATTAGTAGTATTTAAAGGAATTTCTGACATAAATTTTTTTAATGATTGTATTTCATCTTCAAATATTAAATTTTGAGTGTATTGAGGATTGTATCCGGAATCTGTTACAGTTACACCTATTATAGCGACTTTTACTCTATTTATATTTGTAACCATATATGGTTTAGCATAATAGCTATTGTCTGATTTATTTTTTATATTTACTGAAAGAGTAGGAAATTTTCTATCTTTTATTATTTGATTAAAATTATCAAGTCCATAATCTACAAAATGGTTTCCAACTGTTGTAGAACCTACTCCAAGCTCATTCATAATTTTAACTTCATCTTGTCCCTTGAAAACTGTGGAATAAATACTTCCTGTAATGGTATCACCTGCATGAAGAACTAAAACATTATCATTAGTTGCTTTTACTTGTTTAATATAAGCAGCTCTTCTTGCAGCTCCGTACATACCGTTTTCTTCTTCATCTTTTCCATGTGTATCATTCATATGAATTATGATAATATTTCCACTTTCTTTAGGACTTAAAATATTATTTCTTTGGCATGAGGATATTGTTATTAATATAAAAATTAAAATAAAATAAATTTTTTTCATACTATTCATTCTCCATATTGTTCTAATACTATATTATATTGAGTAATTGTCAATTATTTGAAAAGAGAAATTAATTATAAAAAAATAGAAAAACACGGCTCTATAAAATAAAACCGTGCTTATATTTTGTATATTGAACAAGGAGTCAATTATTATATTGATTTACTAAGATATTTATTTTCTGTATCATCTGCAAGTTTATATATTTTTTCTTCGTCTATAGTGATAATTTTTCCTTTTTCCACAACAATTTTTCCATTAACAACAGTATAATCAACAGTATTCTTCCAGCCTATAGTACCAAATAAAGATTTAGGATCGAAATTAGCACCTACCATTTCTAATTTTCTCATATCTATCATGAATAAGTCGCCTGCTTTTCCAACTTCCAAACTTCCTATATCATCTCTGCCTAGAACTTTTGCACCTCCATTTGTTGCAATTTTTAATATATCATAGGCACTAGGAGCTTTATCACTAGAATTGAGTCTATGAAGCAAATAGCATACTCTCATTTCCTCAAGTAAACTAGAACCGTCATTGCTTGCACTTCCATCAACTGCCAAACCAACAGGCACTCCTAATTCAAGCATTTCAGGTATTCTGCAAACTCCGGAACTTAATTTCATGTTTGATATAGGACAATGAGCTACACCTGTTTTTGTATCAGCCAAATATTTTAATTCTTTTTCATTAAAATGTATTCCATGAGCATACCATACATCTTCACCAACCCAGCCAAGAGATTCCATATATTCCAAAGGACGCATATTGAATTTTTCTCTTACAAAAACTTCTTCATCTTTAGTTTCGCATAAATGTGTATGAAGCCTTACTTTCAAATCTCTAGCCAAAACAGCAGACTGCTTTAATAATTCTCCTGTAACATTGAAAGGAGCACAAGGAGCTAATGCCACCATGTTCATAGAATATTTTGATGGGTCATGATATTTTTCAACTACTCTCTGACAGTCTTTTAGAATATCATCTATTGACTGAACCACAGAATCAGGAGGAAGTCCTCCGTCTTTTTTACTCAAATCCATACTTCCTCTTGAAGCATACATTCTTATTCCCAAATCTTTAGCAGCAGCAAATTGAGAATCCAATATTCCTTCTGCATTGTTATTAGGAAATAAATAATGATGATCAAAACATGTAGTGCAGCCTGTTTTTAGTAATTCGCCCATTGCTGTCATAGAACTATAATACACAACATCATTATTAAGATTTTTCCATATTTCGTATAGATTAGTAAGCCATTCAAATAATTCCATATTCTGAACCTGCGGAAGATTTCTAGTGAATATTTGAAATAAATGATGATGTGTATTTATAAGTCCCGGATATACAAAACAGCCTTCAGCGTCAATTACTTTATCAGCGTTTTTTTCTTCTTTCGTTTCTTTACCGATATAAGTTATAACTCCGTTTTCTATAAATAAATTACTAGAGCTATGAACCGTATCATTATTATCGCATGTAACTATAGAAGAAGCATTTTTGATAAATAGACTAGACATATATTGATACCTCCGTTAATTAAAATAAGGCACAAAACTTATAGTCAATTATTGAGGTAATTGGTAGAAACGTTCAGCCATATTATGAACTTATATAAGCTGTATAGTTATTGCCTAATTGCATTATAAAATATTTTATTTTTATGTCAATTCATAATTCATTTTTATTGAAAAAATGAAAATAATACAGGTATTATAAAACATGCTATAAAAGCCCATATACCATAAATATATATATAAAATACTGATTTAGTATCTCCAATGGTGATTTCTTTTATATTTGGAATATTATCAGATTTTTTGAATATTATTAGTATAGACTTTATATTAAAAAATGTTATGAAAATCAAATTACCTAGCATAATTAAATTTGTACCTATTAATGTTATTTTATTTGGGCTTATACCGTATTCTATTAATCTGTACAAAGAAGAAGTTAATACTAATATATCAAAAATAATAGCTATTATAGGAAGAACTAAATATACTGCTTTAGTGAATATACTTGATTTATAATCTATTCTTATAAAGAACATGTTTAATACAATTATAGCAAGCATAATATTATAAAGTATAAAACTTACTCTGTTATCATAAGGACTTATATCAGGCATTAATAGAAGAATCAAAAGTATAAATATAAATAATAAACTAAAAGGCATTAATATTCTTGATAAATATATAGAAATATTAGTTTTCATCTTCCTATAAACTATATATACTAAAAAAGGAAATATTGAACTTAAGAAT
This sequence comes from Brachyspira suanatina, assembly GCF_001049755.1. Classification (NCBI taxonomy): domain Bacteria; kingdom Pseudomonadati; phylum Spirochaetota; class Spirochaetia; order Brachyspirales; family Brachyspiraceae; genus Brachyspira; species Brachyspira suanatina. Next base: position 742,227 of record NZ_CVLB01000001.1, read on the forward strand.
GATATTGATAATAATATTAATTTAAATATAATTTTTTCATCTAAGCTGCTGATAATATCTTTTATTAAAAATATAACTATCGCTGCAAATATTCCAAATACTGTTGATACTATGCCTGCTATCAAGCCTGCAAATATTGATATATCTGCAGAGAATGTAAAGAACTCTGAAATACTTTTGGAGTTTAATACTTGAAATCCATTATATGATAAAGCTATTATTATAAAAAATATGATAACAGAAAATATATATTTAATATAATAAAACTGTGAATATAGCTCAGTATTTTCAATAGAAGCAATTGCAGCAAAAAAACCAGTACTTAAATTAATAATCAACACAAATAAGAAAGATAAAAATATTATAACAATATTTCTTAAATTAAACTTTGAATTAATATTGAATATCAAACTAAAACAGAAAAAATAAAATATATAAAAATAAAATATGTCTATAAAAAAAATATTAGAATTACTAGTTGAATAAGTACCATCAATTAATTTAGCAATATTTATAATCTTTAAATAAGAATATATAGTCATTGCTAATGATGCGATAAAACCTATAGCAATAATAATTAAATTTGATATTAAATTATTTTCTAATATTTTGCCTATTTTATTGTTTATATCATTTATTACATTTGTTTTTTCAGTTATAATATTATTTTGAATATTGTTTTCTTCCATAATTTAACCCCAAAAAATGCATACCCTATAGTAGTAAATAAAAATCAAGAAAGATTATATAATAATAAATATAAAAGTCAATGAGAAAAACGGATTAATCCCACCAGAAATACCAAACATCAGACTTTAATAATGTACCAGCCAATTTACCATGATCATAATCTTCACCAGATTGATCAACTCTGTCAAAGCAGAAATAATAATGTTCTATAGCAAGTTCTCTGGCTTCTTCTTCTGTTTGAGGCTGTTTTTCTACCCAAAGCTCCCAAGTATCATAACCTACTACAGCAGGATAGGCATTATATTTTTCATACCAATACTTGAAAATGGCAGCCTGTGTTTCAGGATTAGGACAATCATTGAAGCCGCCCATAGGAATATAACATGCCAATTCATAAGGATTAACAGTAGGAATTTTTGCTAATATTAAATCAACTGTAACAGGATTATCTAAGGTATAATCATAATAAGAAGCAAAACTATCAATTACTTCAAAACCTTCTACTATAGGGGCTGAATGATTTTTTTATTTCTTCGATATATTCTTTATCATCATAAATATCTTCAATATTCTGATGCAGATAATCTTTATAGTCTACTTCTTTGGATTTTTCTATATATTCATTTATTAATTTTTTTGAATCTTCAATATCACAGTCATTGTCTTCCAAGAACATTTCAATCGCTTCAGTAAGTATATCTGTAGGTATTATTATTAAAGGGGTATATCCTTCTTTTTTTCCTTTTTCTAAATGTTCCTTGTAGCATTCCATTATTTTAGTATCATCTTCAAGTCCGCCTTCAAGTATTTCATAATCGCATTTTAGAAAATCTGTTATAAATTTTATATTCTCATTCATATATATACCTTAAACAATTATATTTTATCAAAAATTATTTTTTTAAATTTTAAATATTTGCAGGGCTTTGCCCCACACCCCACTTCTTTTGGTGCCCCAAAGAAGCAAAAAGGCTACATTTGAACTTAAATGTAATAAATCATCTTAACATGTAAAATGATTTTAGTATGATTTAGTAATAAATAAATTAATCTACACTGTATTCCGCTTCACTGTCTCCGCTTATAACAAATCTATAAGGATTAGTAGGAAGTATTTTAACTAAATAATTATACAATAAAGTAGAGCTTTGAAGTACATTATTATTTGTATTATAATAAAAATATTTAGGATAGTCTAATACATATTTATAATAAGGATTATTTTTTGAACTTACCAATTCTCCTATTTTGTTATTAACTTTCCATAAGAAATATACTGATTTATCTGTGAAATAGTTTGTCTGCGGATCATTAAGTATATAAGAGAAGAAGTCTGATGATTTTAAATAATCATAATTCTTATATGAATTCATAGCTGCTTTATAATTTTCAAATACATCTTCCATGTTCTGAATATTATTAGTCATATATCTTAAATAACTCCATCCAACTATAGGTCCGTAATAAGTATCATATTTTACTAATGCCCAATCTTCTCTTGCTCTCTCTTTAGGATTGTATACATTTGTTTTATTAAGTACTGTTACAAAATCATAATTATATAATGTATAAAGTTGTTTTTCAGCTCCAGGAGTAATTGCAGGTATTCTATCTCTTATTATTATTCCATTTCCTATAACATAATATTCTTCTTCAAATGCTGCACTTATAGCATCGATTCTTTTTTGTACAGTTTCCATAGTATCTTTATAATTTTTATTTTCAGCTGCAGTTAAAGTAAAAGGCAGTGTATTAGGGAAATATGATTGATTATGTAATATGCTGTCTTGTAATACGCTTGTTCTGTATCTGTCTGAGAATCTTCTTAAATAAGTAATATTTGTAATGAATTTTGCCTTGTCATTTTCATTTTGTATATTGCTGAATCTATGTCTTATGCTGAAATAGTATGCAAAATCTTTTAAAGGAAAAGCACTTTCTTCATCTTGAAGTATTCTGTCAAATACATATCCGTTAAAAGAGTATTGTCCATCTTTTACTATGATGCCCATTTGACTGTATATATTTTTTAATGAAGACTGCAAATTTGTAACTGCATCATCATTATTTTCTTCACCTTCAACTATACCTTCTGATAATAATTGAGTATAAAATTCTTCTATATATGCAGGATCATTTTCAACCATATATATTAATGCTTGTCCTAAAAGATATGATGCTTCGCTTTCATAATAACTTGAAGGGTAGGTGAATAAAAATCTTGCTAAAGTTTCAAAACCTTCTTTATAGCTTGATGATAATATTTGATTTCTTCCTGTAATAAATGTTGTAAGTTCATTATATGGAGATTGTGCATTTTCTTCTTCTGTTTTAGGCAGTGTTTTTAAAAAGTCTCCTAAAGGTCCGTAATCTTCAGTACTTTCTATATCTTTTAATTTTCTATATTCATTTATTGAGTCTGCTGCTTTGCATGAACTAAGCAATACCGCAGATATTAACATAATTATACTTAATAATTTTTTATTCATATTTAAATTTACCTTCATTCATTTATTTATTTTATATGTTTTTCTTAAAAAAGTTCTTAAAATTGATCTTGAAAAATTATTATCACATTTATCAAGCATATTATTTACTAACTCTTCGCATTCTTCTATGCTTATATTTCTTATGATATTTTTTACTTTAGCCACAGATGTTACGGACATAGAAAGATCTCTTATTCCAAGTCCTAATAATACAGGAGTATATTCTGGAACCCCAGCCATTTCACCGCATAATGTTACAGGCTTATTATTTTCATTGGCTATTTTTATAACTCTTTTTAAAGTTCTCAATACTGATATATCTATTGGATTATATAAATACATCAGCTTTTCATTTGTTCTGTCGCATGCCATCATATACTGAACTAAATCATTAGAGCCTATAGATAAGAAATCAGCTTCTTTTACTATTAAATCTATAATTGCAGCAGCTGAAGGAGTTTCTATTAAAGCACCTATTTTTATTGAATCATTGAAATCTTTATTTTCATGTCTTAATTCATCTTTAACATATTCTATGAAATTTTTAGTTTCAATAAATTCTTCTAAAGTGCTTATCATAGGAATCATTATTTCAATATTTCCATAATGAGAAGCTCTAAGCAATGCCTTTATCTGATCTTTAAATAATTCTCTATTAGATAGGCAGAATCTTATAGCACGCCATCCTAAGAAAGGATTATCCTCTTTAAAATCTAATCCTAAAGCAGGTGATATTTTATCTCCTCCTATATCCAAAGTTCTTATTATTACTTTTCCTTTTATTTTAGATGCGATTTTTTTATATACTTGGAATTGTATTTCTTCGCTAGGAAGTTCAGTAGCTATTCCGTCATCTGAAAATATATATAAAAATTCTGTTCTGTATAATCCTATTGAATCTATACCGAATTTTAATAAACTTTCTGTTTCTTCCGGTATATCTATATTAGCATGTACTTTTATTTCTATGCCGTCTTTTGTTGATGCTGCTTCTTTAGCATCTAATATAGATTTTTCTTTTAATTTTTTTAAATTTTCTGACAATGCAGTATAATTTTCCACATCTCTTTTACTAGGATTCATTATAACTATATTGCTTTTGCAGTCTATTATTATTTTTTTTCCATTTTTTATTTTGCTTGATATATCTGCTATGTTGAATATAGTTGTAATACCGAAAGATTTAGCAAGTATTGCAGCATGCGAAGTATAACCTCCGCTTTCTACTATAAACCCTGAAACACCTATATTATTGAATTTTAAAACATCGCTTGGTGTTAGTGTTTTTGCTATTACGATACTGTCTTTAGGAACTTGTGAATAATCTCCTGAATCAGGCTGTATCAAATTTCTTATAAGTCTTGATTTTATATCAATAATATCTCCGCTTCTTTCGGAAAGCATTTTATTATTTATAGATGATAATTTATCGAGATATCCTGATATGATTGTATCGTATATATGTTCTATATTGAATAATTTTTCTTTAACTTCTTCTTTTACCTGTTTAGTTATTACTCTGTCTTGAAGCATTAATATATGAGTATGGAGAATATTTTTGATATTATTATCCACATGATTTTGTAATAATTCTATTTCATTTATAGATTTCTTTACAGCTTCATCAAATCTTTTATATTCTTCTTCTATATCAGATTCTTCTATTTTATATATAGGCGTACTTAAAGATGGCGTATAAAAAAATGAATTTCCTATAGCTACATCATCTCCAACCCCATTTCCATTTAATATCGTTCTTTTATCCGGCATGTATTCTCCGATATTATGTTAATTAATAGTAAAGATTATATTATAAATGTATAATATTTTCAATAGTAAATTTATTGTAAGTAGTAATATTTTTATATCATTAAAATATATGTTAATATAAAAAATGGTTGCAAAAGTATGCAAAATGTATTATACTAATAAAGATAAGTTCTTTGAGATATTTAATTATAAAGTATATAATTTGTGTAAACTTCATAATATATATTATGTTTTTATAGGTCGATGACTGTAAAATTAGCTTACAATCTGATTTGATAATTGTATATAGATATAAAAAAGATATATAATGAAGAAAGATAATAGGAATCAATGATTTGTAAATAAATATTAGATATAATTTACAATAAATTTACAGATTAAGGGACGGTTTTTAAAATCAATTCCCCCACACCGAGTAGGCACTTCGCTACGCTCGTAGGGGGACGAAAACATTTTACTTTCAAAATAATGAGCAGCAAGTCCAAGAGTTTTTAAAATCAACTCCCACACTTCGTGCCGAGTAGGTACTCGCCTAACGGCTCGTATGGGACGAAAACTTTAAGAGAAAAAGGAGAATTTAAAATGATTAAATTTTTATTAACTATAATTATAATTTTATCAATGAATATTTTTACTTTATTTGGAAAAGTATTAGATAACACTAATATAACAATAGGAGTATATAAATATGATGATGAAAAATTTATATTAGATATTAAAGAAACTCCAATTATTTATCAAAATAATACTGGACGGAGAGTTTTGACTATTAAAAATGTTAGAACATTATTTACTATAAATAC